>NZ_JBTWNF010000002.1:0-545643 GCF_054796175.1 Actinomycetospora sp. C-140
GATACCCGTTCGCTGCGACACCGGGCGAGCTCAGCCGAAGCGGCCGGAGATGTAGTCCTCGGTGGCCTGCTCGGTGGGGTTCGAGAAGATCGTCGCAGTGTCGTCGATCTCGACGAGCTTGCCGGGCTTGCCGGTCGCCTCGAGGTTGAAGAACGCCGTCTGGTCGCTCACCCGCGCCGCCTGCTGCATGTTGTGGGTGACGATGACGATCGTGTAGTCCTTCTTGAGGTCGGCGATCAGGTCCTCGATCGCCAGCGTCGAGATCGGGTCGAGCGCCGAGCACGGCTCGTCCATGAGCAGCACGTCCGGTGCCACCGCGATCGCGCGGGCGATGCACAGGCGCTGCTGCTGACCGCCGGAGAGGCCGCCGCCCGGCTTGTCGAGCCGGCCGGAGACCTCCTTCCACAGGTTGGCGCCGCGCAGCGAGGCCTCGCAGACCTCGTCGAGCTTCTTCTTGTCGCGGACGCCCTGGAGCTTGAGCCCGGCCACGACGTTGTCGCGGATGGACATCGTGGGGAACGGGTTCGGGCGCTGGAAGACCATGCCGATGGTGCGGCGGACGGCGACGGCGTCGGAGCCGCGTTGGTAGATGTCCTCCCCGTCGAGGAGCACCTCCCCGTCGACGCGGGCACCGGGGATCTCCTCGTGCATGCGGTTGAGCGTGCGCAGCACCGTCGACTTGCCGCAGCCCGAGGGCCCGATGAACGAGGTGACGCTGCGCGGCGCCACCGACAGGTTGACGTCCTGGACGGCGTGGAAGTCGCCGTAGTAGATGTCGACGGCCTTGAGGTCGAGACGCTTGGCCACGGGATTCCTCTACTTCGAGATGGCGGAGAAGCGGGACACGACGCTCGCCCCGAGCTGCAGGATCATGATGATCAGGATCAGCGTCAGCGCCGCGCCCCAGATGCGGAACTGACCGGCCGGCTCCGGGTTCGACAGCTCCGAGAACATCAGCAGCGGCAGCGAGGCCATGTTCCCGGAGAACGGGTCGAAGTTGATCGACTGCGAGTAGCCGACCAGCACGAGCACCGGGGCGGTCTCGCCCATGACGCGGGCGAGCGCCAGCATGATCCCGGTGACGGTGCCCGACAGGGCCGTGGGCAGCACGATCCGCAGGATCGTCTTCCACTTCGGGATGCCCAGGGCGTAGGACGCCTCGCGGAGCTCGTCGGGCACCAGGCGCAGCATCTCCTCGGTGTTGCGGATGACCACCGGGAGCATGAGCAGCACCAGGGCCAGCGACACCATGAAGGCGCTCTGCTGTGCGCCCAGGATCGAGATGAAGGCCGCGAAGATGAACAGCGCGGCGACGATCGAGGGCACGCCCGCGAGGATGTCGACCATGAAGCTGGTGGTCCTCGCGAGCCGGCCGCGGCCGTACTCGACGAGGTAGACCGCGGCGAGGATGCCGATCGGCACCGCGATGACGCCGGCGATCAGCGCCTGGATCAGCGTGCCGTAGATGGCGTGGTAGACGCCGCCGGCGAACGACTCGGGCAGCACGCCGGACAGCGACTTGCCCCACCAGTCGGCCGACACGATCGCGCCGATGCCGCGACCGACGACGGTGACGATCACCCACACCAGGGGCACGACGGCGATGAGGAACGCGAGGCTCACCAGCACCGTCGCGAGCTTGTCCTTGATCTTCCGCCCGGTGCTCAGCGGCTGGAACGCCGGAGCGGTGGCGGGGCGGTCGGGGCGCTCGAGGCCCGTGTCGGTGGCCATCAGCCGTTCACCTTCCCGCCGGCGACGACGCGCGCGATCGCGTTGACCACGAACGTCAGGACGAACAGGACCAGACCGGCGGCGATGTACGCGCCGGTCGGCAGCGGCTGGCTGAACTCCGAGGCCGCCGACGCGATGAGCGACGCGAACGTGTAGCCGCCGTCGAAGAGGCTGAGGTGCGACGGGGAGGTGGCCGCACGGATGACGATGAGGACCGCGATCGTCTCGCCGAGCGCGCGCCCGAGGCCGAGCATGGACCCCGCGATGTAGCCGCTGCGCCCGTAGGGCAGGACGGCCATGCGGATGACCTCCCAGCGGGTGGCCCCCAGCGCCTGGGCGGCCTCCATCTGGAAGCGCGGGGTCTGGGAGAACACCTCGCGGGTGACCGCGGTGGTGATCGGCAGGATCATCACCGCGAGCACGACGCCGCCGGTGAAGATCGTCCCGGTGAGCACCGGCAGGTTGCCCGGCGCGAAGAGGAACAACCAGCCCAGGTTGCCCTGCAGCCACGTCGCGATCGGCAGCAGGGCCGGCGCGAGCACCGCGATGCCCCAGAGGCCGTAGATGATCGACGGCACGGCGGCCAGGAGGTCGATCACGTAGGCGAAGGGCCGGGCGACCCGCTTGGGCGCGTACTGGGTCAGGAACAGGGCGATGCCCAGCGAGACGGGCATCGCGATGGCGAGGGCGAACAGCGAGGACAGCAGGGTGACCGCGAGCAGGTCGCGGATGCCGAAGCTGAGGTTCGCGGCGTCGCGGGTGTTGAACTCCGGCGACGTGAAGAAGTTCGCGTTGTTGGCCATCAGCGACGGCACCGCCTGCACGAGCAGGAAGAGGCCGATCGCGGCGACGGCCACGACGACGAGGAGGCCGGACCCGGAGGTCAGCCCCCGGAAGACGCGTTCACCGCGTCCCCGGGGCGAGGACCCCTGGGACCTCCCGTCGGGAGCAGGGTCGGAGTCGGTCACGGTGTCAAGAGTGGCCGACCCGGCCGCCGGGTCCTCGTCCTGAGGACCCGGCGACGGGGCCTGCGCCGTGGTGCGTTCGGTCACAGCCCGGTTTCCGTCCGCCTCGTCGTCGCTGGTCAATCGGTGTGGCCGGTCCCTACTGGATCGCGTTGACCGCGGTCGTCACACGCTGCTTGAACTGGTCGGGCAGCGGGACGTAGCCCGCGTCCGGCAGCGCCTGCTGCGCGTTCGGCGACAGCGCCGTCTGCAGGAAGGCCCGGACCGCCGCGGCGGTCTGGTCGTCCTGGTAGTTCGAGCAGACGATCTCGTAGGTCGCGAGCGCGATCGGGTACGCGCCCGGGGCCCGGGTGCCGTAGAGGCTGTTCAGGTCGAGGGTCAGGTCGTTACCCTGGCCCGTGATCTGGACGTTGTTCACGGCCGTCGCGACCGACTCGGTGGTGAGCGGCACGGGCTGGCCGCCGCCGGCGTTGATGACCTGGGCGATACCCAGGCCTCCACGCTGGGCGAACGACGCCTCCACGTAGCTGATCGAGTTCGGGGTGTTCTTGGTGGCGTCGGCGACGCCCTGGCTGCCGCGGGCACCGGCGCCCACGCCGCCGTTGAAGGTCTGCGCGGCCGGCTTGCCGTAGGCGTTGTTCGAGGCCGTGACCAGGTACTTCTGGAAGTTCTCGGTGGTGCCCGACTCGTCGGAGCGGAAGTTCACGACGATCGGCGCGGCCGGCAGCGCCTTGCCTTGGTTGAGGGCGGCGATCGCCGGGTCGTTCCACGTCGTGATCTGGCCGTTGAAGATCTTCGCAGCCGTCGTGCCGTCGAGCACGAGGTCGGTCACGCCGGGGAGGTTGTAGGCGATCGCGACCGGGCCGAACACCAGCGGCAGGTTCCACGCCGGCGAGGCGCAGCGCTGCTGGGCGCGGTTGGTCTCGTCGCCCGTCTTGAGCGCGGAGTCCGAGCCGGCGAAGTCGGTCTGGCCGCCGAGGAACTCGTTGCGGCCGGCGCCGGAACCACTCGGGGTGTAGTTCAGCGTCTGGCCCTGGCAGGTCTGCTGGTAGGTCGAGACGAAGCGCGTCATCGCGTTGTTCTGGGCCGACGAACCACTGGCCCGCAGGTCGGGCTTGCCGCCGCACGTCACGCCCGGCGCGGCGGAGACTCCCCCGCCGGCTGCGTTGTCGTCGCTGCCGCAGGCGGCGAGCAGGAGCGCCGTGGCAGCGATCAGGCCGACCGCCGCCGCGCGCCGCTGATACCTCACAGAACGTCCTCCGTGTCCGTCGTGCCCACCTCCACGTGGGCGTGGCGCGGCGCGAGATCGCGCCACGACCCGGAGGTTAGGGAGGCCGGGTGGACGCATGGAGCTAGCGGAGTGAACGGGAGATGAACGGGCACACCGGACGCCACCCGGAAGAGTGATCAGGTGCGGCACCAATCACAGCCAGCGATCAGCGCTGGTAGGAGACGTCCACCGCGTCCCGCTCGAAGCCGAGCCGACGGTAGGTGGCGATCGCCGCGGCGTTGTCGCCCTCCACGTAGAGGATGGTCGTGCGCAGGCCGCGACCGGCCAGGTGGTGGAGCCCCGCGAGGGTCAGGGCGCGGCCCAGACCGCGGCCCTGGGCGCCCGGGTCGACGCCGACGACGTAGACCTCGCCGAGCCGTTCCGGGAGGACGTCGTGGACCTTGGTGAAGTGGAAGCCGAGCAGCTGCCCGGTCGCGGTGTCCCACGCGAGCAGCACGCCGTCGGCGTCGAACCAGGGCTCGGCCTCGATCTCGGCGACGTCGGCGCGGGTCCAGCCGCTCTGCTCGGGGTGCCACGAGAACGCGCGGTTGTTCACGGCGACGACGGCGTCCTCGTCCCGGCCGACCCGCAGCGGACGGATCGCGACGCCGTCGGGGACCACGAGCTCCGGCAGCGGCGGCGCCTCGTGCCCGGGCGCGGGACGGCGCATGCGCCACAGCTCGCGGGCCCGCCTGCGTCCCGCGCGCTCGGCCAGGCGCGCGGCACCGGGGTGGTCGCCGTGGGCCCAGAAGCGGACCGCGGGCGCGGCCTCGACGACCGCGTCGACGAGGGTCGCGCCGACGCGGTGCCGTCGCCGGGCGGGCAGGACCGCGAGCTCGGCCACCGGGTCGTCGGGGTTCTCCTCGTCGAGCAGGGCGTGGCCCACGAGCTCGTCTCCCTCGTGCACCAACAGGTGCCGGGACGTGGGACGCGCGTGGCCCGTCCCGATGCCGAGGGCCGCGATGTCGCGCCGGGCCGGCTCGGCGTAGGCGTCGACGGCGTCCGCGGCCGCGACGGCGGCAGCGAGCGCCCGCACGTCGTCCCCGTCCGGCGATCCGTCCTGCGGGGTGGCCGTCGACACCCACCGCGTCATGAGCACGGGCCGGACCGTAGCGGGGACGACCGGCCGACGTGCGTCACCGACGTCGCGTCACACGCCCCGGGCCCACGCGGCGGGCCGGACCACCCGGGCGTCGTCCCACGATCCGGTGGGCACCGAGGATCGCGGCATCGGCGTCGCGGGCAGGCCTCGTCCTGATGGTCCGGACGGCCCGGCAGGCCCGGGGGCGTCCTTGTCGTCGACCTCGGCGTGCTCGGCGGTCTCGTCGGCGGTCTCCGACCGGCTCGTGCCCAGCACCCCGCGCATCGGGCGCACGAACTTGTAGCCGACGTTGCGCACGGTGCCGATGAGCTGCTCGTGCTCGGGGCCGAGCTTGGCGCGCAGGCGCCGCACGTGGACGTCGACGGTGCGCGTGCCGCCGAAGAAGTCGTAGCCCCAGACCTCCTGCAGCAGCTGGGCGCGGGTGAAGACCCGACCGGCGTGCTGGGCGAGGTACTTGAGGAGCTCGAACTCCTTGTAGGTGAGGTCGAGCGGGCGCCCGCGCAGCCGCGCGGTGTAGGTGGCCTCGTCGATGACCAGCTCACCGAGGACCAGGGCGCCGTCGGCCCCGGCACCGTCGGAGGCGCGCCGGGCCCGCAGCAGGCGCAGGCGGGCGTCGATCTCGGCGGGCCCGGCGCCGGGCAGCAGCACCTCGTCGACGCCCCACTCGAGGGACACGGCGACGAGGCCGCCCTCGGTGAGGATGGCGATGACGGGCACGTCCAGGCCGGTGGAGCCGAGCAGGCGGCACAGGCTGCGGGCGGCGGCGAGGTCGTGGCGGGCGTCGACCAGCACGGCGTCGTGCGGGCCTGCGTCGAGCAGGGCCGCGACCTCGGGGGCCGCGGTCCGGAGTCCATGGGGTAGCAGGGCCAGCGACGGCAACACTGACGTCGGCTCGGGGTCGGCGGTGAGCAGTAGGAGCTCCACGCTTGTCTCCCTCCGCGATCGTGCGTCGAACGATAGACCAGTTCACCGCGCTGTCACCCGCCCGCGCGTTCCATGTCACGTCGCCCGGTCCCGGGCGGGCCCGAGCGGCCCGCGGGCCGTCGACCGGGCAGGACCGTGAGCGGGCTACGGTGGGTGAGCAACGCCCGGGGCGTCACCTCGACGGGTGCTCGCGGGGCGTCGTCACGGCGACGGGGGGAGGGGTGCGGTGCCGGGCTGGGTGCTCGTGGTGGCCGTCGTCGCGCTGGTGGTCGTGCTCGTCGCCGGCCTCGTCCTCGCGCTGCTGCGGCTCCGACGTCGCCGGGCCGCGCGCCCGCTGCCGCCGCCCGCCCCGGTCGACGACCCCGGACCGGAGGGCACCCGCCGCGACCTGCGTGCAGTCTCGCCGCACCCCGGCGTCCCGGTCCGCGGCGTCCTGCCCCACGACCTCGCCGCACCCCCCTGGGGCCTCGCGCTGCTGCAGCTGTCCTCGCAGTTCAGCGCCGACTGCCGCGCCTCGCGTGCCGTGCTCACCGACGTCGCCTCGGAGCACCCCGGGGTGACCGTCCGCGAGGTGGACGTGGCGATGCGGCCCGAGCTGGTGCGGCTCCTGCGCATCGATCGCACCCCGACGACGCTGGTCGTCGATCCCCGCGGCGTCGAGCTCGCCCGCACCGTCGGGGTGCCGCGGCGGGCCGATCTGCTGACCACGCTCGCCCCGCTGCGGCGCACGGGCTGAGACACCGACGACGGACGAGTGAGATCACCCTCGGTCGAGGGCCGAATCTTCGGTAGCGTGGCGGCCGTGAACGGAGGGCTCACCCAGCGCCGCGCGGTCGATCTGTGCCGCGTCGACTCCAGCCTCTGTCGCTGACCCCTCCCCGGACGACGTCCGCCCGGAGACCGTTCACCTGAGTCATCGCAGTGTGTCCGCTGGTCCCGGCCGTGTGCGTCGCCCGTCCGCACCGTCCGAAACACCCGAGCAATCCCGAGGAGCAGGACACACATGAGCCGCCAGGACGCCCTGGTCAGTGCCGACTGGGCCGAGCAGAACCTCGACGCCCCGAACACCGTCTTCGTCGAGGTCGACGAGGACACCACCGCGTACGACGGGGGGCACATCCCCGGCGCGGTGAAGCTCGACTGGAAGACCGAGCTGCAGGACCCGGTGCGCCGCGACTTCGTCGACAAGGCCGGCTTCGAGAAGCTGCTCTCCTCGAAGGGCATCGCGAACGACGACACCGTCGTGCTCTACGGCGGGAACAACAACTGGTTCGCGGCCTACGCGTACTGGTACTTCAAGCTCTACGGCCACCAGGCCGTGAAGCTCCTCGACGGCGGCCGCAAGAAGTGGGAGCTCGACGGGCGCAAGCTCGACACCGAGGTCCCGCAGCGCCCGGCGACGCAGTTCACCGCGCAGGAGCAGGACAGCTCCATCCGCGCGTTCCGCGACGAGGTCGTCAACGCCATCGGCACCAAGAACCTCGTCGACGTCCGCTCGCCCGACGAGTTCTCCGGCAAGCTCCTCGCCCCGGCGCACCTCCCGCAGGAGCAGGCGCAGCGCGGCGGCCACATCCCCTCGGCGCTGAACGTGCCGTGGTCGAAGGCCGCCAACGAGGACGGCACCTTCAAGTCGGACGACGAGCTCCGGAAGCTCTACGAGGAGCAGGGCCTGGACTCCTCGCGCCCGACCATCGCCTACTGCCGCATCGGCGAGCGCAGCTCGCACACCTGGTTCGCCCTGCACGAGCTGCTCGGCGAGACCGACGTGAAGAACTACGACGGCAGCTGGACCGAGTACGGCTCGCTCGTCGGTGTGCCGGTCGAGACGGGGGACGGTAAGTCCTGATGTGCAGCGCACCTGACCAGAACGCCGACCTGCCCGCCGGCACCGACCTGAGCAAGGAGTCGGTCGTCGTCGGCAAGGTGACCTCCGGCGGCTCGCCCGTCAGCGGCGCCTACGTCCGCCTCCTCGACGGCACCGGCGAGTTCACCGCCGAGGTCGTCTCGTCCGCCTCCGGCGACTACCGGTTCTTCGCGGCCCCCGGGACCTGGACCGTCCGCGCGCTCTCGCGCTCGGGCAACGGCCAGTCCGAGGTCGCCGTCGGCGGCCCGGGCCTCTTCACCACCGAGGTCGCCGTCGCCTGACGTCGTGTCAGCGAAGTGCCGTCGCAGACACTCAGCGTCCGTATCGGTACTTCGATCACCGAGCCGCCCGCTCGCCACGCCCGCACCGGGCGCGGCGGGCGGGCGGTGTCGTTTCGTTAGGGTGGGCCGGTGGCGTGGTTCTACACCGTCCTGCTCGCCGCGTGCAGCGCCGGGATCCTGACCGTCGGCGTCGCGCTGACGCGGCGACTCTTCCGCGACGAGGCCCTCACCGGCGAGGAGGAGCGATGAGCACGCCCCCGACCCCCGACGACGCCGACCTGCCCGAGGGCAGCAGCGGCAACGAGGCGATCCGGGCCGCGGCGGAGCGCGCCGAGCACACGCGCGACGCGAACCTCCCGGCCTGGCCCGATCTCCCGATCGAGAACGACACCGCCAACCTGCGCCTCGGCCCCGAGCTGAACGACGCGCTGCTCGGCCTGCTGCCGCTGGTCGGGGTGTGGCGCGGCGAGGGCGAGGTCGTCTACCCGACGATCGACGGCCCGTTCCACTTCGGTCAGCAGATCACCGTGGCCCACGACGGTCGCCCGTTCCTGTCCTGGGAGGCGCGCAGCTGGATCCTCGACGGGCCCGGGGGCGCGGTCGTGCGCCCCGCCGCCCGCGAGGTCGGCTGGTGGCGCGCGCAGGAGGACGGCACGATCGAGCTCCTGCTCGCCCACCACACCGGGATCATCGAGCTGTACTACGGCGCGAGCCGCACGCAGACGTCCTGGGAGCTGCAGACCGACGCGATCGCCCGCACCTCCACGGCCAAGGAGGTCAACGGCGCGACGCGCCTCTACGGCATCGTCGAGGACGGCGACCTCGCCTACGTCGAGGAGCGCGCCATGGAGGGCCAGCCGCTGCAGCCGCACACCTCCGCCCGCCTGCACCGCGTCGTCGGCTGACGCGTCCACCGTGGAGGTCCGCCCGGCCGGCCCGGAGGCCCTCCTGGTCGACCTCGACGGGCTCGACCAGGTGGCCGCGGTCGGGACCGCGCTGCGCCACGCCCTCGACCGCGGCGAGCTGCCCGGGGTCGTCGACGTCGTGCCCGCCGCCCGCACGGTGCTGGTGACCGCGCCGGGCGACCGCGAAGCGCTGCGCGCCGTCCGGACGCTGCTCGACGACGTCGACACCACCGCCGTGCCGGACCGGGACGACGCGGGCACCGTCGAGCTGCCGGTGGTCTACGACGGCGAGGACCTCGGGCTCGTGGCCCGGGACGCGGGCTGGTCGGCCGCCGAGGTCGTCACGGCGCACACCGGGGCGACGCTGACGGTCGCCTTCGGGGGCTTCGCGCCGGGCTTCGCCTATCTCACGGGGCTGCCCGAGCCCCTCCAGCAGCCCCGCCTCGACACCCCCCGGCCCCGCATCCCGGCCGGCTCCGTCGGCGTCGCCGGGGAGTTCGGCGGCGTGTACCCGCGCACCTCGCCCGGCGGGTGGCGGCTGATCGGGCGGCTCACCGACGACGCGCCCGTCCTCTTCGACCCCGACCGCGACCCGCCGGCGCTGCTCGTGCCGGGCACGACCGTCCGGTTCCGGGACGCGGGGTCCGCGTGACCCGCGAGCTCGTGGTCACCGAGGTCGGCCCGCAGGCCCTCGTCGTCGACCGCGGACGGCCCGGCTGGGCCCACATCGGCGTGCCCCCGGCCGGCGCGCTCGACCACCCCGCCCACGCGCTGGCCCAACGCCTCGTCGGCAACCCGCCGGACGCCGCCGGGCTGGAGGTGCTCCTCGGTGGACTCGCCCTCCGCGCGACGGCGGCGACCACGGTCGCGCTCACCGGCCCGCCCGGCGGTCTGCGGCGACGACGCGACGGCGCCCCGGACCGCACGCTCGCGTCCCACCAGCCCGTGCACCTGCTCGCCGGGGACGTCGTGGCGGTCCCGCCGCCGCCGACGGGGCTGCGCGGCTACCTGGCCGTCGGCGGGGGCATCACGGTCGACCCGGTGCTCGGCAGCCGCAGCGCGGACACGCTCTCGGGGCTCGGACCGTCGGCGCTGGAGGTCGGCACCCGGCTCCCGCTCGGCCCGCCGCCGTCCGTGCCGCCCGTCGGTACCGGCGCGATCGGTGTGTCGGTCGCCCCGGACGCGGCCGTGCTGCGCCTGCACCTGGGGCCGCGGACGGACTGGGTCGACGGGGCCGCCGCGCGCCTGCGCGCCGGGACCTGGACGGTGGCCCCGACCGGTGACCGTGTGGGCGTGCGACTCGAGGGCCCGCCGCTCGAGCGCGCGGCGGACCGCCGCGGCGTGGAGCTGCGCAGCGAAGGTCTGGTCGGCGGTGCCGTCCAGGTCCCGCCCGACGGGCAGCCCGTGGTCTTCCTCGCCGATCACCCGACGACGGGCGGCTATCCCGTCGTCGGCGTCGTCGACCCCGCCGAGCTGGCGGTGTTCGCCCAGCTGCGACCCGGATCGTCGGTGCGGTTCTCGCCGGTGGCGGCACCGCCGCCGGATGCCTGATCCCCGGGGAGGAGGCCGAGGCCGCGCGCGACGACGGTCGCGAGCCGGTCCTCGTCGACGCCCACGAGACCGGCCACCTGGGCCGGGCTCAGCCCGGCGCGCAGCAGCGCGGTGACGTCCTTCTCCCCCGGCCCGCCGCCGGAGCCGTTCGCGCCGCCCTCGGCGGCCGCCAGCGCCGCGACCGCGGCGCCCGGGTCCCGCAGGAGCACGGCGAGCAGCCGGTCCTTGGCCGCCTCGGTCGCACCGCCGACCGGAGCCGCCGGCGAGGAGGCGCGCGGGGTCGGGGACGGCCGGTCCGCCGCCCCGGCGTCCGTCCCGCCGTCGGGGATCTCCGTCTCGGCCGCGGCGTGGCGGGGACGGTGCGCGGCCGAGCCGGGGGCCTCGTCGGTGCCGCGACGGTCGGGGGTGTCCGGCGCGGCGGCGGCGGTCGCGAGGCTCACGGCGTACGGCCGGAAGAGCGGCGCGACCGCGCGGTCCGCGGCCGGGGTGGACGGAGCGTCGTCGGCCGTCGGACTGCTCTCGCTCGGGGCCGCCGGGGTGATCCCGCTCGAGGTCGCGGGGGCGTCCGCCGCCGCGGTGCCGGTCTCGTCGGCGTCGTGGGCCGTGGCCGCCGTGACGTCCGTGACCATCGTGGCCGCCTCGACCGCCGTGCCGTCCGACGGCTCCTCGGCGCCGTCGGCGGGCGACGCGCCGGTCGCCGCCGCCTCGGGGTCATCCCCCGCGAGTCCCGCCCGCACGGCGTCGACGTCGAGCGGATCGGTCGACGGGTCGGCGTAGTCCGCACGCGACGCCTCGTCCGGGGTGCCACCCAGGTTGGACACGGGCTTGCGCGTCACGTGCCGGGGCGCGGCCTCGCCCGGCGGGCCGGTCCACGCGGCCTCCGGGTCGACCCGTCCCGCCTCGAGCGCCGGCGGCGGCCAGGCCGCGGCGGCCGCGGCCCGCCGGGCGCGGCGGCGGCGCACGCCGGACACGATGATCAGCACCAGGGCGATGACCAGGAGGACGGCAGCCACCACGATCCACGTGATCGGGGACTCGAGCACGCGCATGCCCGCAGACGGTACGCCGTCCGGGCGCGTCACGGCGGGTCGAACGGTCACTGACCGTCGGACGGGTCACCCGTCTGCCGCACGCTCCGGCGTCGAGGGGGCCGGACGGGTCGCCGCCGTCGAGGGGTGGGCGCCCTCGGTCACCTCGACCTCGACCGCGTCCGCGGACCCGGTGTCGGCGTCGGCGTCGGTCCCGGCGTCGGTCCCGGCGCCCGCCGCGGTCTCCGTCGCGTCCTCGGGGGCCGGGGTGGCATGGACGGTCAGGGTGTCCTCGACCCCCGCCGCGTCGATCTGGTCGCGGGGCGCCGCGAGGGTCGGGTCCTGCCCGTGGGCGCGGCCGTCGCCGGCCGGTACGGCCATGGGCGCCGGCGCCCCGGGCGGGACGGGCCGCCCCGCGCCGTAGGGCGGACGCGGCCCGGGTCCGGGCGGTGCGGGTGGACGTCCCGGGCCCCGCCATGGGCCGGGCTGGGGCCCCGGTGCGCCCGGCGCCGCGGGCCGGGGCGGTGCGGGCGGTGCGGGCGGACCCGCGGACGGGCGCACCGGCCCGGAGACGATGTCGTCGAGACGGCCGCGCAGACGGACGAGCTCGTCGACGACGGCGTCGCGCTGGGCCCGCAGCTCGGCGAGCGCCGCGCGGGACTCGGCGTGCTCGGCCAGCAGGGACTCCGCGGCCTTGCTGCGCACGAGCTGCGCCTCCTGCTCGGCGGCCTGCAGGATGCCGCGCAGGCGGTCGTTGAAGGCGCCCACCATGTCCGGGTTGCCCGCGGCCTCCTCCTCCTCGGCGGGCGGCGTGCGGCGCGCCTCGGGGATCGTGTCGGACAGCCGCCCCTCGAGGGCGGCCGCGTCCGGGCCGGAGGCGGAGCGCCGGCGTTCACGGACGGCGAGCTGGGCGCGGAGCTGGGCGTTCATCCGGCGCAGGCCGGCCACGTGCTCGTCGACCTGGCGGCGGTCGTAGCCCCGCAGCACCACGTCGAAGTGCGGACCCGGGCTGTCCTCCTCGATGCCCGAGAGGTCCAGGTAGTGCTCCGCGTCGGGCGGTGTGCGTCCCTGCTCACCGGTCGTCATCATCACCTGCCTGGGGCCGGGAACGGCGGAGCGCCTGCTGTGGGCGCGGAACCCTCCCGATCGTAGGGACCACGGCAGCCCCGTGCACGGAGCGGCGGGGGCCGGACGCGCCGCGTGCACCCGTCGGAGGACCGCCGACGAGGCATACCATGAGCGGGGTGGACACCGAACTGCGGCAGACGCTGCACCGTCGCGGCCTGCGCATGACCCCGCAGCGCCAGTTGGTGCTCGACGCGGTCGCGGAGCTCGGTCACGCGACACCGGAGACGATCTGCACCCGGGTGCAGGAGATCGCGCCCGCGGTGAACATCACCACGGTCTACCGGACGCTGGACCTGCTCGAGCAGCTCGGGGTCGTCAAGCACACGCACCTCGGGCACGGCGCGCCGACGTACGCGACGTCCGAGCACGAGCACGTCCACCTCGTCTGTCACCACTGCGGCCGGGTCGACGAGATCGAGGCCTCGGCTCTCGACGACCTGGCCGGCGCCCTGCGGGAGTCGCACGGCTTCCGCCTGGACGCCACGCACGTCGCGCTGTCGGGCACCTGCCGCGACTGCGCGGACCGCGCCGACGCCGAGCTCGCGGAGGACGCCCCGTGACCTCTTCCCCCTCCTTCGACGAACCGGGGGCCGTCGCCCCCCAGCCCGCGGACGACGGCACGGAGCCCGAGCTCGACGCCGCCGTCCCCGCCCACTACGGCGACCCGTTCGGCGAGCAGCGCGCGCTGAACCGTCGCGCCGGCGTCGTCGACCGCTCCCAGCGCGGGATCGTGCGTGTCACCGGGCCCGAGCGGCTGAGCTGGCTGCACCTGCTGCTGTCCCAGCAGGTCGCCGACCTGCCCGACGGCGCAGGCACCGAGGGCCTCGTCCTCGACGCCCAGGGCCGCATCGAGCACCACGCCGTGCTGGCCCACGTCGACGACACGGTGTGGCTCGACGTCGAGCCCGGCCGGGCCGCCGGGCTGGCCGACTACCTCGACCGGATGCGCTTCTGGTCCCAGGTCGAGGTGGCCGACGCCACCGGGGAGTGGGCCCTGCTCTCGCTCGTCGGGCCCGCCGTGGACGAGGTGCTCACCGCCGCCGGCGTCGACGCCCCCCACGGCGACCACGCGGCGGCACCGCTGCCTTCCGGCGGAGTCGTGCGGCGCATGCCCTGGCCCGGTCCGGACGCGGAGGGCGCGGTCGACTTGATCGTGCCGCGCGACGGGCTCGCGTCCTGGTGGTCGCGGTTGCGCGGCGCCGGCGCGCGTCCCGCCGGCCACGACGCGTTCGAGGCCCTGCGGGTCGCGTCGCTGAAGCCGCGTCTCGGCCTCGACACCGACGAGCGCGCCATCCCGCACGAGATGGGCTGGATCGGCGCGGCCGTGCACCTGCAGAAGGGCTGCTACCGCGGCCAGGAGACGGTCTCGCGCGTCGCCAACCTGGGACGCCCCCCGCGCCAGCTCGTGCTGCTGCACCTGCAGTCCGGGGACGACCCGCTGCCGCTGCCGGGCACGCCCGTGCTCGCCGCCGAGGGCGGGCGCGCGGTCGGCCGGATCGGGAGCGCGGTGCGCCACCACGAGCTGGGGACGGTCGCGCTCGCCCTGCTCAAGCGCTTGGCGATCGCGTCCGCGGAGGGCGCCGAGCTGTGGGTGGCGCCGGAGGGCGAGGGCTTCGTGCCGGGCCCGGCCACCGTCGACCCCGACTCGATCCCGCCGGACACCGGCGAGCCGCCCGGGCGCGCGGCGATGCGGCGGCTGAAGGGGTGACCCTGCCGGGGAGACGGAGCGGAGCCGAGCTCGACCCGTCGACCTTGCTGAGCCCCGACGACGTCGCCGCGGCCGCGGCGGTGCTCGCCGGGGTCGCCGGACGCACCCCCGTCCAGGACCTCCCCGGAGACCTCGCCGGTCTCGCGGTCAAGCGCGAGGACCTGCAGCCGATCGGCGCGTTCAAGCTGCGCGGCGCCTTCCACGCCGCGAGCCGCCTGACGCCCGACCGCCGCGCGGCCGGGCTCGTCACCCACTCCTCGGGCAACCACGGGCGCGCCCTCGCGTGGGTCGCCCGGCGGCTCGGCGTCCCGTGCACGGTCGTGGCCCCCGACGACGCCGTGGCCGCCAAGGTCGCCGCGATGACCGACCTCGGCGCCCGGCTGGTGCGCGTCACCGCCGACCGGCGGGAATCCGCGGCCGACGCCGTCGTCGCCGAGACCGGCGCGACCTTGGTCCCGCCCTACGACCACCGTGACGTCATCGCGGGACAGGGCACCGTCGGCGCCGAGATCCTCGCTGACCGTCCGGACGTCGAGCAGGTCGTCGTCCCGATCGGCGGGGGCGGGCTGATCAGCGGGATCGCGGCGGCGCTGCGCGGCTCCGCGGTGCGGGTCGTCGGCGCCGAGCCCGCCCTGGCCGGGGACGCGGCGGCGAGCAAGCGGGCCGGACAGCGGGTCCGCTGGCCCCGCGAGGAGGTCGCGGCGACGGCCGCGGACGGCCTGCGCGCCACCGTGCTCGGGGAGCTCACCTGGCCGCACGTCCGGGACCTCGTCGACGAGGTGGTGACCGTCGACGAGGAGGCGATCGCCGAGGCCACCCGGCGCCTGCACCGCGCCGGCGTGCCCTGCGAGGCCAGCGGCGCGGTGGCCACGGCCGCCTGGCGGGCGATGCCGTCGCGGGACCGCGCGCGGCGCACGGTCGCGGTGGTCAGCGGCGGCAACGTCGACCCCGCGTGGCTCGCACGGGTGCTGGGACGCGGTGGGAGGCCCGTGCCGACATCCGGGTGACACGCCCACCGTCGAGCGACCGGCGCGCGCGCGGCACGCACCTCTCGACGCGTCGACCCGGGTGCGGGATGACATCCCCCACGTTGGTCACGCACCATGGCGTGCATGATCGAGTTCCGGCAGGGCGGTCGTCGGCGCCTCGACCGCGTGCTCGACCCCGCCTTCCTCGCCGACCTGACGACGTGTCCGATGGACGACGTCCGCGCCAAGCGGGACGACGCGGCCCAGGAGGAGACCGACCTGTCCTACCTGCGCCGGCTGCTGCACGCGCGCATGGACATCGTGCGGTTCGAGCAGCGCCGCCGCGTCGCCGCCGACCGGGGCGAGGACGCCCCCTCGCTGGTCGACGAGCTGCCGCGCATCCTCGCCGACAACGCCCTCGGCCCGTCCGCCGGCCGCGGACGGCACCACACCGTGCAGCCCTCCCGCGCCGAGTCGCACCGCCGCCACGTCGAGGCCCTCCTCGCCGACACCGGCCTCTCCGACGTCGCCGGCCTCTCCGAGACCGACCTCACCGCCGCGGCGACCGCCTACGCCGAGGAGGAGGGCGCCGTCTCCGAGCACCGCGGCCGCGTCCAGCAGGTGATGGACGCCTGCAACGACGAGATGGGCCGGCGCTACCGCGACGGCTCGGCCTCGGTCGACGACCTCCTGCGCAAGGAGCGCGAGGGTGCCTGACGGCATGTGAGCACCTCGGAGTGCTGGAGCACTCCGAGGTGCTCCTACCTGCGCTATTCAGCACAGCACGCCGATAGGGCACCTAGTTCGCCCGCTGGTGGGCCGCGACGCCGGCCCAGAAGTCGCGCAGGCGCCGGTAGCTCCCCATCGCCCGCTCGGCGTCGCCGGCACGCAGGGCCTCGAGCGCCTCGGCGACGTCCTCGGCGGAGGTGTCGGCCGCGAGCGTCTGGTCGTCCATCAGCTGCACGAGACCGCCGTAGTCGAGCTCGACGAGCGCGCCGGCGTCGAAGTGGCGCAGCCACCGTGCCGTGTCGCGCAGCACGTCCGAGGGCCCGTCCTCGCCGAGGGTCTCGGTGAGGAGGTCGGCGCCCTGGTCGGCGCGCGCGAGCGCGTCGGCCATCGACATGCGCCAGTAGCAGCGGCGGGCCGGCGCCTCGGGCGCGGTGACCGCGTCGTCGCTCGGCAGCACCAGGATGCGCTCGGCCGGGTCGACGAGGGCGAACCACGGCAGGGGGACGGTCCACGTCGCCGAGACGATGTGCGTGGCCGAGTCGCCGAGCTCGGCGACGACGGCCTCCGCGCGGGACCGCACCACCGACTCCTCCACCGGCAGCGCCGCGCTGCGCAGCACGGGCGTCTCGCCGCTGAGGAACCCGACCAGGGCCGCCGCGGCGCGCGGGCGGGTCTCCAGCGGGCACACGAGCGTCTTCGGCCCGACCGGCTCCTGCCCGGATGTCCCGCCCGGCCCCTCGGCCAGGAGCACGTCGGCCGGGCCGTCGTACGACGTGCCGTCGCTGCGCTCCCCGGGGAGCAGCCGCGGCGGGGCGCCCAGCTGTGCGCGGAGACACACATCACGATCGCGGCGTCCGGCGTCGACCACCGGCACCGCACCGCGGCTCAGACCGGCCCGTACCCGCGCTGCCAGCGGTCCCTGCAGCGCACCGAGGGGTTCGTAGACGCGCAGGTAGCAGACGAAGGGAGCGGGCACGGGCGCCGATCGTGCCATGTCACGTCGCGACCCCGATCGGACACACGGTATTGTCGTGGGCACGAGAGTTACCTCAGATTTCAGGGGGCCGCCGGAACAGTCCGGCCGCCCCCGCCCTGTGCGAGGGGGTCCAGCCATGGGACGCGGACGAGCCAAGGCCAAGCAGACGAAGGTGGCCCGAGAGCTCAAGTACAGCTCCCCGAACACGGACTTCGACGCGCTGCAGCAGGAGTTGGGCAGCGGCGACGACCGGTTCACGCGACGCTCCGACGACGACGAGCAGGTCGACGCGCGCTGGGGTGAGTACAGCTACGACGAGCGGTGACCTCCGCTCTCCTTCGCTGACACGGATCCCTCCCGGGAGCGGCGTGCTTCGCCGCCCTCCGGGCGGGTAACCGCGCCTCGTGACCAAGGCGTTCAGCAAGGGCGACGACGTGAAGTGGAACTGGGGTCCCGGCCAGGCCGAGGCCACGGTGAAGGAAGTCCACACCGATCGCGTCGAGCGCACCATCGACGGCAAGAAGAAGACCCGCAACGGCTCGGACGACAACCCGGCCTACGTGCTGGAGCAGTCCGACGGCCAGCGGGTGCTCAAGCTCCACTCGGAGCTCATGCCCGACGACTAGGGCTCAGAAGCGGGGGTGGTCGCCCCGCAGGACCGCGTGGCCGTGCTTCTTGCCGGCCTCGTCGTCGTCGGCGGTGGCCCGGACCTCGCCGAGCACCCAGGACGGCACGTGCTTGGCCGTCAGCACCGCCATGGCGCGGTCGACGTCGTCGGGCGGCAGCACGACCACCATCCCGACGCCCATGTTGAAGGTGCGCTCCATCTCCTCGCGGGTCACCCGGCCGCGGGAGGCGATGAGCTTGAACACCGGAGCCGGGGTCCACGTGGTGCGGTCGAGCTCGGCGGTGACGCCGGCCGGAAGCACCCGCGCGAGGTTGGCGCACAGGCCGCCGCCGGTGACGTGGGCGAAGGTGCGCACGTCGGTCTCGGCGGCCACGGCCAGGCAGTCGCGGGCGTAGATGCGGGTGGGCTCGAGCAGCTCCTCGCCCAGCGTGCGGCCGAACTCCTCGACGTGGCCGTCGAGCGACATCCGCCCGATCTCCAGGAGCACCTGGCGGGCCAGCGAGTAGCCGTTGGAGTGCAGGCCCGACGCGGCCATCGCGACCACGGTGTCGCCGGGTCGGACGCGGTCCGGTCCCAGCATCCCGTCCGCCTCGACGACGCCGACGCCCGTGGCCGACAGGTCGTAGTGGTGGGGCTCCATGACGCCCGGGTGCTCGGCCGTCTCGCCGCCGAGCAGGGCGCACCCGGCGAGCTTGCAGCCCTCGGCGATGCCGGAGACGATCTTCTCGACCTTCTCCGGCACGAGCTTGCCGATGGCCAGGTAGTCCTGGAGGAACAGGGGTTCCGCGCCGCAGACGACGAGGTCGTCGACCACCATCGCCACCAGGTCACGGCCCACGGTGTCGTGCTTGTCGGCGGCCTGCGCGACCGCGAGCTTGGTGCCGACGCCGTCGGTGGACGCCGCCAGCACCGGCTCCCGGTAACGCCCGGTGCGCAGCGCGAACAGCCCCGCGAACCCCCCGATGCCGCCCAGGACCTCCGCGCGCGACGTCGACGCCGCCAGCGGCTTGAGCCGGTCGACCGCACGGTCCCCCGCCTCGACGTCCACCCCGGCCGCGGCGTAGCTGGCGCCGGTGCCGTGCGGATCGGATCCGCGCGCCGGGTCCTCGGGGGCGTGGGTCATCGTTCGGGTACCTCGCAGGGCGGGTGGGAGGGGCGTCAGGGACGGCTCAGGGCGTCCTCGGCACCGTATCCCGGGCTGCCGAGCAGCTCGCCGGTCGTCCGCCCGGCGTGCACCACGGGCCCGCCGGAGTCGCCGTCGCCACAGCTGGCGCCGGTGACGTCCTCGAGCAGGTGCTTGCCGACCATCGCGTCCGTGGGCAGCGGGATCGGGTACTCGCCCGAGAAGCACGCCGTGCACAGCCGCGAGCGCGGCTGGTCGGTCGCCGCGACGAGACCGTCCTGGGAGATGTAGCCGAGGCTGTCCGCCCCGACCGACCGCCGCACGCCCTCGTCGTCGAGACCGTTGGCGATGAGCTCGGCCCGCGACGCGAAGTCGATGCCGTAGAAGCACGGCCAGCGCACCGGCGGGCTCGCGATGCGCACGTGCACCTCGACCGCGCCCGCCTCGCGCAGCATCCGGACCAGCGAGCGCTGGGTGTTGCCGCGGACGATCGAGTCGTCGACGACCACGAGGCGCTTGCCGCGGATGATCTCGCGCAGCGGGTTGAGCTTGAGCCGGATGCCCAGCTGGCGGATGGTCTGCGAGGGCTGGATGAAGGTGCGGCCCACGTAGGCGTTCTTGACCAGCCCCTGGCCGTAGGGGATGCCCGAGCCCTCGGCGTAGCCGATCGCGGCGGGCGTGCCCGACTCCGGCACGGGGATGACGAGGTCGGCCTCGGCGGGGTGCTCGCCGGCGAGCCGGCGCCCGATCTCGACCCGCGCGGAGTGCACGCCCCGGCCGGCGATCGAGGTGTCGGGGCGGGCGAGGTAGACGTACTCGAAGATGCAGCCCTTGGGCTCCGGCGCGGCGAAGCGGGAGCTGCGCAGGCCCTCGGCGTCGATGGCGATCAGCTCACCGGGCTCGACCTCGCGGACGAACGAGGCGCCGACGATGTCCAGCGCCGCGGTCTCGGAGGCCACGACCCAGCCCCGGTCGAGGCGGCCCAGCACCAGCGGGCGCACGCCGTGGCGGTCGCGGGCTGCGTAGAGCGTGGTCTCGTCGCAGAAGGCGAGGCTGAACGCGCCCTGCAGGTCGGGCAGCAGCCGCAGCGCCGCCTCCTCGACCCCGAGGTCGGCCGCGGAGTCGGCGAGCAGCCCGGTGACGACGTCGGAGTCGGTGGTCGCGCCGTCGAGCGCCGAGCGCCCGCGGGGCGCGCGGTGCGCGTGCCCGTTGCCGGCCGCGGCGCCGTCCCGGCGACGCACCAGCTCGGCGGTGTTGACCAGGTTGCCATTGTGCCCCAGCGCCAGCCCGGTGCCCGCCGCGGTGGTGCGGAAGGTCGGCTGGGCGTTCTCCCAGGTGGGCGAGCCCGTGGTGGAGTAGCGCGTGTGGCCGACCGCGAGGTGGCCGCGCAGGGACGACAGCGTCTGCTCGTCGAAGACCTGGCTGACCAGCCCGAGGTCCTTGAACACGACGATCTGGCGGCCGTCGCTGACGGCCATCCCGGCGGCCTCCTGGCCGCGGTGCTGGAGCGCGAAGAGCCCGAAGTAGGTGAGCTTCGCGACCTCCTCGCCGGGCGCCCAGACGCCGAAGACGCCGCACTCCTCCTTCGGGCCGTCGTCGAACGACGGGGCCTCGGGAGGCGGGCCGGGAGGCGGAGTGGTGGATGGCGTGGGCCGTGGATCGGATCCGGCTGGGTCCACCGGGACGGCTCCTTGTCGACGGAGATGCCACGAGTCGTGCCGTGGCCCAGCCTACGCGCACCGCCCGTGCCCGGGGACCGCGACGCGGCTCTCAGCGGCCGGTCGTGCCGGCCAGCGGCGCGCCCCGGCGCACCAGGTCGGCGACGTCGGCGGCGGGCAGCGCGGGCGCGAAGAGCCAGCCCTGTCCCTCGTCGCACCCGAGCGCCCGCAGCCGGGTCGCCTGCGCCGCGGTCTCGACGCCCTCGGCGGTGACGGTCAGGTCGAGGGCGTGGCCGAGCGAGACGAGGGTGCCGACGATGCGCTCGTCGACCTCGTCCGAGAGCTCCTCCTCGCGCAGCCCCTCGCCGAACGAGCCGTCGAGCTTGATCACGTCGACGGGGAGTTTCCGCAGGTAGGAGAGGTTCGAGTAGCCGGTGCCGAAGTCGTCGACGGCGATGCGCACGCCCATCGCCCGCAGGCCGTCGAGGGCCTTGAGCGGGGCGCCCTCGTCGGTGGTGAGCGCGCGCTCGGTCAGCTCGACCTGCAGGCGGTGCGACGGCAGGCCGGTGCGGTCGAGCAGCGCGGCCACCTCGGCCACCAGTCCGGGCTCGTGGAGCTGGCGCGGCGCGACGTTGACGCTGACGAACGGGGCGCCGTCACCGAACTCGGCGTACCAGTCGCGCGCGTCACGGCACGCCATCTCCAGCACCGCCCGCCCGAGGGCCACGATGACGCCGGTCTCCTCCGCGGGCCCGATGAACAGCGACGGCGAGAGGACGCCGAGGCGCGGGTGCTGCCAGCGCACCAGCGCCTCCACGCCGCGGACGCGGTGGTCGGCCAGCGACACCAGCGGCTGGTAGAGCACGAAGAACTCGCCGTGCGCCACGGCCGAGGGCAGGGCGGCGGAGAGCGTGAACCGGGCGGTCTCGGCCTCGTCGCGGCCCGGGTCGTGCACGGCCCAGCGTCCGCGGCCCTCGGCCTTGGCCGTGTAGAGCGTGATGTCCGCGGCCCGCATGAGGTCGACGGCGTTGGTCTCGCGGACGGCCTGCTCGACGACGCCGATGCTCGCGCCGACCGAGAGCTCCTGCCCGGCCAGTGGCAGCGGCGGCGCGAGGGCGGCCAGCAGCCGGTCGGCGAGGGTCACGAGGCGGTCGACACCGTGGGAGTCGTCGACGAGCACCACGAACTCGTCGCCGCCCGAGCGCGCGACCAGCTCGCCCTCGCGGACGCAGTTCTCGAGACGGCGGGCGACCTCCTGGAGCATGAGGTCGCCGACGCCGTGGCCGAGGCTGTCGTTGATGGTCTTGAAGCCGTCGAGGTCGAGGAAGCACACGCCGACCCGCCGCGTGGAGTCCGGACCGGCCTCCGCGAACACCCGCTCGAGGCGTTCGGTGAAGCGGGCGCGGTTGGCCAGCGTCGTGAGCGGGTCGTGATAGGCCTGGTAGGCGAGGTGCTCCTGCAGGCGGTGCCGGTCGGTGACGTCCTCGAGCATCGCCAGCTGGTAGGCGGGCCTGCCCTCCTCGTCACGCACGAGCGACAGCGTCAGGTGCCCGACGATCTCCTCGCCGGTGCGCCGGTAGAACCGCTTCTCGATCCGGAAGTTGTCGATCTCGCCGCGCACCAGGCGCTCGTAGAGCTCCCAGACCGACCCGGCGTCGTCCCGGTGCGCGAGGTCGCTGACCCGCAGCCGGCGGAACTCCTCGGCGGTGTGCCCGAAGATCCGCGTCATCGACGGGTTGACCTCGAGGATGCGGCCCTCCATGTCGCCGAGCCCGATCCCGATCGCGGCCTCGTGGAACATCGCGCGGAACCGGGCCTCGCTGGCGTGCAGGGCCTGCTCGGTGTGGTGGCGCGCGACGAGCACCGCCCGCCGGATGGCCTCCTGCTCGTCGAGGGTGCGGTCGCGCAGCGTCGCGGCGTACCCCGCGGCGAGCGCCGCGGTGACGGCGTGGACGGCGGGGGCCGTCCCGGCCCCGTACAGCGCGGGGATCTGCTCGGCCAGCATCACCAGCGTCCGCTCGACGGTCGCCGTGCCGGTGAAGTGGGCCGCGACGAGGCGGCGCCCGACCTCCGCGCCGTCCTCGGGGCGCGGCGGGTCGGCGAGGACGGCGTCGACCACCGTGACGGCGAGGTCGCGCAGGTGCGCCTGCAGCTCGTCGGACGCCATCGGCACGTAACTGGTGCCCTCGACCTCGTCGGCCCACGCGGCGGCCAGGACGTCGACGGGGTCGGCTCCCGGCCGGCGGCCGGTCCCGGGAGCGGCGGGCACGCGCTCAGTCACGACGGCCCACGGCGGCGTAGCCGGTGAAGCGCTCGGGCGCCGTGAGCGGCGCGGACGGGTCGTCGGGGCGCCACTGCGGCAGGAACACCAGGCCCGGCTCGACGAGCGTGAAGCCGTCGAGCAGCCCGGCGACCTCGTCGCGCGTGCGCATCGTCATCGGGGTGGCCGTGCGGCGGTAGAGCGACTGGTGCTCGCCGGCGCGGTCGGGGGCGCCGTCCGCGCTCGCGTGGCTGATCACCAGGTGGCTGCCCGGCGCCAGCGCCTCCCGGTAGCGCGCGAGGACCTCGGCAGGCCGGCGCTCGTCGCCCACGAAGTGCAGGAGGGCGACGACGAGGAGCCCGATCGGCCGCGACAGGTCGAGCAGCGACCGCGTCGCCGGCGCGTCGAGCACCGCGTCGACGTCCACCAGGTCCGCCTGGACGACGCCGGTCCGCGGGTCGTCGGCGAGCAGGGCGCGCGAGTGGGCGACGGCCACCGGGTCGATGTCGACATAGACCACCCGGGCATCGGGCCGCACGGCCTGGGCGACCTCGTGGACGTTGCCGACCGTCGGGATGCCCGAACCGATGTCGAGGAACTGGTCGATGCCCTGGTCGGCGAGGTGGCGCACGGCGCGGCGCAGGAAGGCGCGGTTCGCCTGCATGATCCGCGGCAGCTCGGGCCAGTCGGCGACCGCGGCGGCCGCCATGGCCCGGTCGGCCGCGAAGTTGTGCAGCCCGCCCAGGTAGTGGTCGTACACGCGCGCGGCGCTCGGTCGGTCGACGTCGACGCCGTCGGGAACCCAGCTCGGCCGCTCCAACCGGGCCTCCCCTCCCCTGGACCAGCTGTGCGGTCACGGTCCGGTCATGGCGATAGTACGGGCGCTACCGGGACGGCTCAGCCGTTCTCACTCGTTCGATGAACATCCACCACCGGGAGCCATCGGGCGATCTCGGGCGCACGGTGCCCGGAGACCGAGACCCGGTCGGTCGCGCCCTCCCAGCTCAGCAGGCCGAGCGCGAGGGCCAGCCACGTCGCCGCGTCGGTCTCGACGACGTTGGGCGGGGTGCCCCGCGTGTGCCGCGGCCCCTCCACGCACTGGACGGCCCCGAACGGCGGGACCCGCACCTCCACGGAGTGCCCGGGGGCGGAGTGCTCCAGGCTCCGCAGTGACGAGCGCACCGCGGCCGCGAGCACGGGGCGCGGCGGACGCTCCACGGCGTCCGGGTCCCGGACCCACGGCACCACGGCCAGGAGGTCCTCCCGCACCTGGGCGGGGTCGGGGGCTCGGCGGGGCACGGTCGTCCAGGATAGGGGCGTGCCGCGCATCCGCTCCCTCGTCCTGCTCGGCGTCCTCGCACCGTTCGCGTGGCAGGCCTGGCGGCTGTGGGGCGCGGCGACGATGGAGCCCGACCACGCCGCCTACTGGCGCCGCCGCCGGCGCAGCCCCGGGGACGTGCTGCTCGTGGCGCTCGGCGACTCGCTGGCGCAGGGGCTGGGCGCGGTGCACCCCGAGCGGTCCTGGGCCGGCCGGCTCGCCGACGCGATCGAGGCCCGCGACGGCGTGCGGGTCCGCGTGGTGAACCTCGGCGTCTGCGGCGCCACGGCCGCCGACGTCGTCGCCGACCAGCTCCCCGCCGTGCCGCCGGAGGCCTTCACCGACCCCACCGCGCTGATCGCGCTCGCCGTCGGCACCAACGACGCCGCGCAGGACACGCCCGTCGACGCCTTCCGCCGCGACCTGGAGACCCTGTGCGCGGCGCTGCCCGCCGGGTCGCTCGTCGCCGACGTGCCCGACCTCCAGCGCGGCGTGGTGCGCGAGCGCGGGATCGTGCTCGCCGAGGTCGTCCGCGAGGTCGTCGCCGCCCACCCGGGTCTGCGCCCCGTCGCGCTCGAAGCCGCGACCCACGACATCAACCGCGTCCTCGACTCCGGCCCCGACTTCGCCCACCCCAACGGCCGGGGCTACCGGCGCTACGGCGCCGCCTTCGCTGCGGCGCTGGGGTGACGTGTCAGCGAAGTGCCCCTATCGGCGTGCTCCCCTCATCGACACTCAGAGCGTCCGTATCGGTACTTCGATCACCGGAGGTGTCAGCGGTGGGCCACCGTTGACACCGAGTGTCCGTAGCGCCACACGCTCGAACGCGCGGAGGTCAGGGGCGCGCCGTGCCCGTCCGCGGGCGCCCGACGGTGTCCGACCCGCTTCTTGATCTCGGACGCCACCCGGTGGCCGACCCGACCGGCACGTTCCGGAGGCGTCGGGTGCCGACGATCATGCGCAGCGTGCGGCTCGCGGCGCCCGCACCTCCGGCGCGCCGCCACCGCCCTTGATCAACGGGGACTTCGCGCGCATAGAAGCAGCGAGCAGCGCGTTCGCTGCAACAGCCGAGGTCAGTCGAGGGCGGCGGGGAGGGTGGCCTCGCCGAGGGCGCGGAGCTCCGCGAGCGGGAGGGCGTCGACGCCCTCGATGCGCAGCGCGTCGCCGCCGACCTCGCCGAGCCGGGCGGCGGGCTGACCGGCCTCGGTGCAGCGGCGGGCCAGCTCCGGCTCGTCGCCCGGGGCGACCGTGACGAGCATCCGCGCGCCGGTCTCGGAGAAGAGCACGGTCGCGAGGTCCAGCCCGGGGGCCGGCGGACCGGTGACCGTCGCACCGCGACCCGTCGCCAGCGCCGCCTCGACGAGGGCCTGGGCGAGGCCACCGTCGGAGAGGTCGTGCGCGCCGGAGAGCAGGCCGTCCGCGCCGGCGGCGGCCATGAGCGCGGCGAGCCGGGCCTCGGCGGCGAGGTCCACGCGGGGCGGGGTGCCGCCGAGGTGGTCGTGCAGCACGCCGGCCCAGGTCGAGCCGTCGAGCTCGTCGCGGGTCTCGCCGAGCAGCCAGACGGCGTGGCCCTCGGGTCCGAGGCCGTGGGGGACGGCCCGGGCGACGTCGGCGAGGATTCCGAGCACCCCGACCACCGGCGTCGGCAGGATCGCCGCGGTGCCCGTCTGGTTGTAGAAGCTGACGTTGCCGCCGGTGACGGGCAGGGCCAGGGCCGCGCACGCCTCGGCCAGGCCGCCCACGGCCTCGGCGAACTGCCACATCACCGCCGGGTCCTCGGGCGAGCCGAAGTTCAGGCAATCGGTGACGGCCACCGGCACCGCGCCGCTCGACGCCACGTTGCGCACCGACTCGGCGAGGGCGAGCTGGGCGCCGGCGCGCGGGTCGAGCTGGCAGAACCGGGCGTTGGCGTCGATCGACACCGCGACGCCCCGGCCGCCGTCCTCGTCGACGCGCACGATCCCGGCGTCGGCGGGCGTGGCCGCGGTGGTGTTGCCGCGGACGTAGCGGTCGTACTGCTCGGTGACCCAGGTCCGCGCCGCGAGGGCGGGCGAGGCCACGAGGGTGCGGATCTGCGCGGCGATCTCGTCGGGTGCGGTGGGCCGCGGTCGCCCGGCGACGGTGTCGGCCTGCAGCGCGTCCTGCCAGGCCGGGCGGGCGTAGGGGCGCTCGTAGACCGGCCCGTCGTGGGCGACGGTGCGCGGCGGGACGTCGACGACGGTCTCGCCGCGGTGGGTGATCTGCAGGTGCTCGCCGTCGGTGACCTCGCCGATCACGGTCGCGGTGACGTCCCAGCGCCGGCACACGGCCATGAACGCGTCGACGTTCTCCGGCGTGACCACGGCGCACATCCGCTCCTGCGACTCGCTGGAGAGGATCTCGGCGGCCGTCATGTTCTCGGCGCGCAGGGGCACCGCGTCGAGGTCGACGTGCATGCCGCCGTCGCCGGCGCTGGCGAGCTCGCTCGTCGCGCACGACAGCCCCGCGCCGCCGAGGTCCTGGATGCCGACGACGAGGCCGGCGGAGAACAGGTCGAGGCAGCACTCGATGAGCACCTTCTCGGCGAAGGGGTCGCCGACCTGGACGCTCGGCAGCTTCTTGCGGCCGGTGTTGTCCTCGAACGTCTCCGAGGCCAGCACGGACACCCCGCCGATGCCGTCGAGGCCCGTGCGAGCCCCGAACAGCACGATCTTGTTGCCGGCGCCCGAGGCGAACGCGAGGTGCAGGTCCTCGTGGCGCAGGACGCCCACGCACAGGGCGTTGACCAGCGGGTTGCCCGCGTAGCTCGGGTCGAAGACGACCTCGCCGCCGATGTTGGGCAGCCCCAGGCAGTTGCCGTAGAAGCCGACGCCGGAGACCACCCCGGGCAGGACCCGCGCGGTGTCCGGAGCGTCGAGCGGGCCGACCCGCAGCCCGTCCATCACCGCGACCGGCCGCGCGCCCATGGCCATGATGTCGCGCACGATCCCGCCGACGCCGGTGGCCGCGCCCTGGTGCGGCTCGACGTAGGACGGGTGGTTGTGTGACTCGATCTTGAACGTGACGGCCCACCCGTCGCCGACGTCCACCACGCCCGCGTTCTCGCCGATGCCCGCGAGCAGCCGCGCCCGCATGGCCTCGGTGGTCGTCTCGCCGAAGCGCCGCAGGTGGACCTTCGAGGACTTGTACGAGCAGTGCTCGGACCACATGACCGAGTACATGGCGAGCTCGGCCTCGGTCGGGCGCCGCCCGAGGATCGCGCGGATGCGCGCGTACTCCTCGTCGCGCAGACCGAGCGCGGCGTGCGGCTGCGGTTCGTCGGGCGTCGCGGCGGCCCGATCGACACTGTCGACGGAGTCGGGGGGCGGGGGCGCCGCGGGTGTGTCGGGGATCACGGGGTGCACGGGGGCCGGACCCGGGGGGACGGTCACGACGACGAGGGTAGGCGCTCTCGTGGACCGTCCGGCGGGGCCCGGGACGGGGCTCACCTGTCGGTCGCGCACGGTGAGCGCGTCGCTACCCACGACGTGCGGTCGACAAACCCTCGAACGACCGCCTCACCACTTCCATCGACCGACGTTCGCCACACGCCCACCGTGTGCACCGCCACATGTTCCAGCGTGCTACCCCGTTCGCTCGATCGGATGGCCGCTCATGGGCCAACACGGTCGTTTCGTCGCGACACGGCACGGGCGTGTCGGGCAATACCCGGGGGTGTCGGACCCTCGATACATCATGGAGCCATGACCACCGCCTCCGTCTCCACGGCGACCGGTTCGGCCTCCGGTGACACGGCCGGGGACCCGCCCGCGCCGGGGGCAGCCGACGCTCTCGCCGGGCTCCACCTCGTGCTCGACCGCGACCTGATCGGCGTCCGCCGTCACGATCTCGAGCTCGCCGGCCGTGTCCCCGAGAGCGTCCGCCCGCACGTCGACACCGCCGCCGGCATGCTCGAGTTCCTGATCGACGACGGCGCCGGCGGCGTCGTGGTGCTGGCGCTGGCGCCCGGCGCGCGGGGCGACACCGTGGTCCCGCTGCTGCCCGCGACGCAGCCGGCGGAGCCGGGCGGTCGCGACGTCTCGGCGCACGAGCCGTTCGACGAGGTGGTGGGCGAGGCCGTCGAGGACGTCTCGCGCCTGCTGACCCACGTCGAGCGTCCCGACGAGATGCGCGCGCTGGTGCTGCACCTCGGCGGGCGGATGCTGATGGTCTACGCCGACCTGTGGGAGCTGCGGGTCACGCTGCTTCCGTAGACCCCCGGAACGACCGGCCCCGCGGTCGCTCCTCCGTCACGCCCGCGCCGCCGTCGCCGGGGGAGGTGCCGTGAGCCGCGTCAGCACGGAGGTGAACAGGCCGAGGCCGTCGGTGCCCGGCCCGGTGAGCGCGTCGATCGCGTGCTCGGGGTGCGGCATGAGGCCGACGACGCGGCCGTCGGCCGAGCTGATGCCCGCGATGTCGCGCAGCGCGCCGTTGGGCGCGGGCTCGGTGTAGCGGAACACCACGCGGCCCTCGGCCTCGAGGGCGTCCAGGGTCGCGGTGTCGGCGACGTAGCGCCCCTCGCCGGACTTCAGCGGCACCCGGATGTCCTGGCCGACGGTGAACCCCGCGGTCCAGGCGGTGTCGGCCTCGACGCGCAGCCCGACCTCGCGGCAGACGAACCGCAGGCCCTGGTTGCGCACCAGCGCCCCCGGCAGCAGACCGGCCTCGCAGAGGATCTGGAACCCGTTGCAGATGCCGAGCACCGGCATGCCGGCGCGCCCGGCCTCGACGACCGGGCCCATCACCGGCGAGCGCGCGGCGATGGCGCCGGCGCGCAGGTAGTCGCCGTAGGAGAACCCGCCGGGCACCACCACGGCGTCGACGCCGCGCAGGTCGGCGTCGTCGTGCCACAGCGCGACGGCCTCGCCCCCGGCGTAGCGCACGGCCCGGGCGGCGTCGACGTCGTCGAGCGTGCCCGGGAACGTGATCACCCCGACTCTGCTCATGGTCGAGCTCCGCTGCGCTCCGTCTCCGAGGCACCCGTCACGACACCCTCCGCACGACCCACTCCTCGATCACCGGGTTGGCCAGCAGCGTCGCCGCGATGTTCTCGAGCTCGGCGTCGCCGACGGTGTCGTCGACCTCCAGCTCGAAGTGCTTGCCCTGGCGGACGTCCGCCACCCCGGCCACCCCGAGCCGACCCATCGCACGAGCCACGGCCTGGCCCTGCGGGTCGAGGATCTCGGCCTTCGGCAGGACGTCGACGATCACGCGAGCCACGCCCGCCAGGTTACCGGGCGGGCGAGGGGGAACTCGGGTGGCGTGGAACTCGTGCACCTCGGCCACGCGTGCGTCGTCGCCGACACCGGCTCGGCCCGCATCCTGTTCGACCCCGGCGCCTTCTCGCAGGGCTACGAGACCCTCGAGGGCCTCGACGCGGTGCTGATCACGCACCAGCACTTCGACCACCTGGACCTCGACAAGCTCCCCGCCCTGCTCGAGCAGAACCCCGACGCGGAGCTGGTCGTCGACCCCGGCACCGCCGAGCAGCTGCGCGAGCGGGAGATCGCGCACACGGTCCGCGAGCCCGGCGAGACCTTCACGGTCGGCGGCGCGACCGTCGACGTCGTCGGCCACGACCACGCCGTGATCCACCCGGACATCCCGGTGATCCGCAACAACGGCTACCTGCTCGACGGCACCGTGCTGCATCCCGGCGACGCGTTCACCGTGCCCGAGCGGACCCCCGACGTGCTGCTCCTGCCGACCGCGGCGCCCTGGCTCAAGGTCTCGGAGGCCGTCGACTACCTGCGCGCCGTGGCGCCGCCGCTGGCCGTGCCGATCCACGAGGCGGTCCTGGCCAACCCGGATCTGCACTACGGGATGTTCTCGAACCTCAAGCCCCAGGGCACCGAGGTCCGGATCGCCCCGCGCGGGGTGGCTCTCGCCGTGTGAGCAGTTCGGAGTGCTGGAGCACTCGGAAGTGCTCACGAGCGCGGAGCGCACCTATGCCGTGATCGACCAGTGTTCGGGGTCGCCGCTGACCGGGGCCCGGCGCGGGCCGCGGCGCGCCACGAGCTCGCCCGCGCCGAGCGGTGTCGCCCCGGCCGCGAGGACGTCGTCGACCAGCTCGCCCGCCACCGTCGGGTCGACGTCGGCGCGCAGGGCGAGGTGCACGAGCGAGGAGTCCCCGCGACGGCGGGTGACGCGACGCTGCGGCGCGCCCGGGCCGGTGACCGGGCCGCGCCAGGAGGTGGTCGGCGCGCCGTCGGCGTCGAGGCGGTGGACGCCCGCGTCGTCGACGAGCAGCCCGAGGCCGGCCGCCGCGAGAGCGGTGCGGGTGCCGGCGGAGACCGCCCAGCCCGGCGCCGCGAACCCGTCGACCGCGATGCCGAGGGCGTCACGGCTGCGCAGCGCGGCCGTCAGGCGCAGCCCCGCCTCGTGGGCGGGCAACCGCCGGTAGGGCCGTCGGGCGTCGGCGGCGTCGGACCGGGTGCCGTGCAGGAGCACGGTGTCGCCGACGTGGCGGCGGGCGGTCGCCCACGCGACGACCTCGGGGTGCGGGCGCGGTCCGACGAGCAGGGTCGCCGGGACCCGGCGGGCGTCGAGGGCGTCGGCGAGCGCGACGGCGGCGTCGAGGGGAGCACCGGGAGCGAGCCCGGACACGGAGACCAGGAGGCGGGCGGTCACGCCGGCGGCGTGCGGCTGCGTCACGATCACGTCCCCATGAGGCCAGCCGGAGATGCCGTCCGTGCGACCGGGGGGTGAACACCGCGGCTCGGGTCGGCGACGGGCTCACGCCGGGCGTCGTCGCAGGTCAGCCGTCACATCGCGGGCGGCCATTCCCGGCCGGTCAGGCGCGTGTAGGCCTCGATGTAGCGCTGCCGGGTGGCCTCGATCACGTCGTCGGGCAGGGGTGGCGGCGCCTCGCCGGAGTGACGGTCCCAGCCGGAGGCCTCCGACGTGAGCCACTCGCGCACGAACTGCTTGTCGAAGCTCGGCTGCACGCTGCCCGGCGCGTAGCCCTCGGCCGGCCAGAACCGCGACGAGTCGGGGGTGAGCACCTCGTCGCCGAGCACCAGGGCCCCCTCGGGCGAGAGCCCGAACTCGAGCTTCGTGTCGGCGAGGATGAGGCCGCGCGAGGCGGCGTAGGCCGAGCCGCGGGCGTAGATCGCCAGGGTCTGGTCGCGCAGCGCGCCGGCGAGCTCGCGGCCGACGGTCTCCGCGACGGTGTCGAAGCTGACGTTCTCGTCGTGCTCGCCCAGCGCCGCCTTCGTCGCCGGGGTGAAGATCGGGCCGGGCAGCATGCTCGCCTCGGTGAGCCCGTCGGGCAGCGGCACCCCGCACACCGCGCCGTCGCGGCGGTAGTCGGCGGTGCCGGAGCCCGCCAGGTAGCCGCGGGCGACGCACTCGACCGGGATCATCTCGAGGCGGCGCACCAGCAGCGCGCGACCGCGGACCTCGGCGGGGATGCGCTCGTCCCGCGCGGCGATCAGGTGGTTCGCGACCGGCGGCGCGGCGACGTCGGCCCCGCCCAACAGCTCGAACCAGAACACGCTCATCGCCGTGAGGACGCGCCCCTTGTCGGGGATCGGCGTGGACAGGACGTGGTCGAACGCCGAGATGCGGTCGGACGCGACGAGCAGCAGCGTCTCGTCGTCGACCTCGTAGAGGTCCCGGACCTTGCCGGAGGCCAGGTGCCGGTACGAGTTCAGCGAGACCACGGGCGGGCAGGCTAGAGGATCGGGGCGGGCGTGTACGCCGCCGCGTCGGGGCGGGCGGCGACGAGCGCGTCCACCTGCCGGGTGACCTCGGCGATCTGCGCGCCCGCGGCGCCGACGAAGGCCTGCGGGTCGCCGACGGCGGCGTCGAGGTCGGCGGCGGAGAGCCCGAGGCGGGCGTCGCCGCCGAGCCGGGCGAGCAGGTCGTTGCCCTCGGCACCCTTCTCGCGCATGTCCAGGGCGACGGCGCGGGCGTGCTCGGAGATGATCTCGTGGCCGGTCTCCCGGCCGACGCCGGCGCGCACGGCCGCCATGAGCACGGCCGTCGTCGCCAGGAACGGCAGGTAGCGGTCGAGCTCACGGGCGATGACGGCCGGGTAGGCGCCGAACTCGTCGAGGACGGTCAGGATCGTCTCGAGCAGCCCGTCGATCGCGAAGAACGCGTCGGGCAGGGCGACGCGGCGCACGACGGAGTCGGAGACGTCGCCCTCGTTCCACTGCGCGCCGGCGAGCTCGGCGACCATCGCGGCGTTGCCGCGCAGCACCACGGCGAGCCCGTTGACGCGCTCGCACGAGCGGGTGTTCATCTTGTGCGGCATCGCGCTGGACCCGACCTGGCCGGGACGGAAGCCCTCGGTGACCAGCTCCTGGCCCGCCATGAGCCGGATGGTGGTGGCGAGGCTGCTCGGCCCCGCCGCCAGCTGGACCAGCGCGGAGAGCACGTCGTGGTCGAGCGAGCGCGGGTAGACCTGCCCCACGCTGGTGAGGACCTCGCCGAAGCCGAGGTGGTCGGCGACGCGACGTTCGAGCTCGGCGAGCCGCCCCTCGTCCCCGCCGAGCAGGCCCAGCATGTCCTGGGCGGTGCCCACCGGGCCCTTGATCCCGCGCAAGGGGTAGCGGTCGATCAGCTCGGTGACCCGGCGGTGCGCCACGAGCGTCTCGTCGGCGGCGGTGGCGAAGCGCTTGCCGAGGGTCGTCGCCTGGGCGGCGACGTTGTGGCTGCGGCCGGCCATGACCAGCTCGCCGTACTCGCCGGCGCGACGGGCGAGACGGGCCAGCACCGCCACGGTCTTGTCCGCGACGAGGCGCAGCGACTCGCGCACCTGCAGCTGCTCGACGTTCTCGGTGAGGTCGCGGCTGGTCATGCCCTTGTGGGCGTGCTGGTGCCCGGCTAGGGCGTCGAACTCCTCGATGCGCGCCTTCACGTCGTGGCGCGTCACGCGCTCCCGCGCGGCGATCGAGGCGAGGTCGACGTCGTCGACGACGGCGCGGTAGTCGTCGACGACGCCGTCGGGCACGTCCACCCCGAGCTCGCGCTGCGCCGTGAGGACCGCGATCCAGAGCTCCCGCTCCAGCGACACCTTGCGCTCGGGCGACCACAGCGCGGTGAGCTCGGGTGAGGCGTACCGCGCCGCGAGCACGTTCGGGACCGTCGGAGCACTCACCTGGCCGAGCCTACGGGCACGATCGGCGCACGACCTCGTGCCACCGCCCGGCTCGGGTGGGGCCCCCTACTACGGTTCGGGTGAGCCGTGAGCAGGCCCGGAGCAGGGGAGGGGGCGCATGGAACCGGTCGACCCGGACACGTCCGCGCCCCTGCGGGTGCTGCTCGTCGAGGACGACGACGCCGACGCCGTCCTCGTCACCGAGCACTTCGCCGACGCCGACCTCGCCGTCGATCTCCACCGGGCGCACTCCCTCGCCGAGGCCGAGATCTCGCTCGACGGCGCGCGCCTCGACCCCGACGGCGTCCCGGCGCCCGACTGCGTCCTGCTCGACCTCGCCCTGCCCGACGCCCACGACTTCGACGGCCTGCGCCGTCTGCTCCACGTCGACGGCCCGGCCGTCCTCGTCCTCACCGGCCGCCGCGACGAGCAGCTCGGCGCCGGCGCCGTGGCCGTCGGCGCCCAGGACTACCTCGTCAAGGACGCCGTCGACGGCCCGGCGCTCGCCCGCGCCGTGCGCTACGCCGTCGAGCGCCGCCGCAGCGACCGGGTGCGCCGGGCGCTGCGCGACGCCCAGCTGCGCGCCGACGAGAACGCCCGCCTGGAGCGGGGCCTGCTGCCCTCGCCGCTGCTCGAGGACCCGGAGATCCGGATCCTCGCCCGCTACGAACCGGGCACCGAGCAGACGCTGCTCGGCGGCGACTTCTACGACGTCGTCGAGGGCCCCGACGGCTCGCTGCACGCGGTGATCGGCGACGTCTGCGGGCACGGGCCGGACGAGGCCGCGCTCGGGGTCAGCCTGCGCATCGCCTGGCGGACGCTCGTGCTCAGCGGGATCGACCCCGACCGGGTCCTGCCGACGATGCACGAGCTGCTCGTCAGCGAGCGCGACCACCCGACGCTGTTCACCACGCTCGCCGCCGCGACGATCGACCCCACCCGCCGGCGGCTGACCCTGCGGCTGGCCGGCCACCCGCCGCCCGTCCTGGTCGGCGAGGGCCACGACACCCGCATGCTGTCCACCGAGCGGCTCGGCCTGCCGATCGGGATCGGCGCCGAGCACGGGTGGCGGCCGCTGGAGGTCGAGCTCCCGTCGAAGTGGGCGCTGCTGCTCTACACCGACGGGCTGATCGAGGGACGGCAGGCGTCGGGCGACGTGCTGTGGACCGACGGCCTGCAGACGCTCCTCCAGGAGGCCACCGCGGGCCCGCCGCCCTGGCGCGAGGACCCGGGGGCGATGCTGGACGGCGTGATGGAGCAGGTGCGGGCGCTGTCGACCGCGCGCACCGATGACGTGGCCGCCGTCCTGCTGGTGTCCGACCGGTGAGCGCGCCGACGACCAGCTCGGACGCCGCCCCGGCCGTCACCGGCGGGGACGGATCTCCCGGACCGGCACACCGCCCCGGGCCGCGGCCCCGCAGCCGGGTCCGGACGGGCCTCGGGCGCTGGTCCCTGGACCGGATCCTCGCGGTCACCGGCGCCGTGCTGGCGGTGCTGCTCGTGGTCGCGGCGATCGTCGGCGCGATCGGGCTCTCGGTCCTCGACGACCGCCGCGTCGCGCTGGTCGACGAGATCGGCCCCGCCCTCGTCGCCGCGCAACAGCTCGACGCGGCCACCGTCGACCAGGAGACCGGCATCCGCGGCTACGCCCTGGCGCGGTCCCCGGACTTCCTCGTGCCCTACGAGCAGGGCCGCGCCGAGGAGGCGCGCCTGATCCCGGCGGTCCGGGCCCTCGAGGCCTCCCAGCCCGAGGCGCTCGCCGACCTCGCCGCGGTGGAGTCGGCGACCGCGAACTGGCGGGCGGTCTACGCGGACCCGACCGTCGACGCGCTCGCGCGGGGCGCGGCACCGCCGCCCCCGGAGGTCGGCAAGGCCGCCTTCGACCGGGTCCGGGGCGCCCTCGACGCCCAGCGGGGACGCCTGCTCGCCCTGCGCGACGAGGCCCGCAGCGCCCTCGGCGGCGCGGCGACCACGCTGACCGTCCTCGGCGTCGTCACCGTCATCGGCCTCGCGCTCGGCGTCGCGGCCCTGCTGCTGTGGCTGCGCCGCGTGGTGGTGGTCCCGACGCACCGGCTGGCCCGCGAGGTGCGCGAGGTGGTCGACGGCGACCTCGAGCACCACGTCCTCGCCGCCGGGCCGAAGGAGATCACCGAGCTCGCCGAGGACGTCGAGGCGATGCGCGTGCTGATCGTCCGCGAGCTCGCCGACACCGAACGGGCCCGTCAGGAGCTGGACCTGCGGAGCCAGGAGCTCGCCCGCTCCAACTCCGACCTCGAGCAGTTCGCCTACGTCGCCTCGCACGACCTCCAGGAGCCCCTGCGCAAGGTGGCGAGCTTCTGCCAGCTGCTGCAGCGCCGGTACGCGGGCCAGCTCGACGAGCGCGCCGACCAGTACATCGAGTTCGCCTCCGACGGCGCCAAGCGCATGCAGGTGCTGATCAACGACCTGCTCGCGTTCTCCCGCGTCGGGCGCCAGGGCGACTCGATGGAGGTCGTGGACCTCGACCGTCTCGTGGACCGCGCCACCGAGAACGTCGCGGGCGCCCTCGAGGAGAGCGGCGCCGTCGTCGAGCACGGCACGCTGCCGTCGGTGCTCGGCGCGCCGGCCCTGCTCACCACGGTGTTCCAGAACCTGCTGGGCAACTCGCTGAAGTTCCGCGGCGACGAGCCGCCCCGGCTGCGCGTCGACGCCGAGCGCGACCCGGAGAACCCGGACCGCTGGCTGCTGCGGTTCGCCGACAACGGCATCGGGATCGACCCCGAGTACGCCGAGCGGATCTTCGTCATCTTCCAGCGGCTGCACGCCCGCAACGCGTACCCCGGCACCGGGATCGGGCTGGCGATGTGCCGCAAGATCGTCGAGCACCACGGCGGCGGGATGTGGCTGGAGCCGCACGCGCCACCGGGCACCACGTTCGTCGTGGCCCTCCCGGCCCTGACCGACATGCCCGACCCGTCCCCGACCACCGCGTCCACCGGCCCCGCCGAGGAGTCCCCGTGACCGACACCGACCCGATCACCGAGATCGACGTCCTGCTCGTCGAGGACGACGCCGGCGACGTCCTCATGACCCAGGAGGCCTTCGAGCACCACAAGCTGCGCAATCAGCTGCACGTGGTCTCCGACGGCGTCGAGGCGCTCGCCTTCCTGCGCCGCGAGGGTGAGCACGCCGACGCCCCGCGCCCGGGCCTGATCCTGCTCGACCTCAACCTGCCGCGGAAGGACGGGCGGGAGGTGCTCGAGGAGGTCAAGAACGACGAGTCGCTGCGCAGCATCCCGATCGTCGTGCTGACCACGTCGCAGGCCGAGGAGGACATCTTGCGCAGCTACAACCTGCACGCCAACGCCTACGTCGCGAAGCCGGTTGACTTCGAGCGGTTCATCCAGGTGATCCGCCAGATCGACGACTTCTTCGTCTCGGTGGTGAAGCTCCCGAAGTGACGATCGACCTGCGCTCCGACACCGTCACCCGGCCGTCGGCGGCGATGCGCGAGGCGATGGCGGGCGCCGAGGTCGGCGACGACGTCCTCGACGGCGACCCCACCCTCGCCGCGCTGCAGGACCACGTGGCCGACCTCCTCGGCGTCGAGGCCGCGCTGTGGACGCCGACCGGCTCGATGGCCAACGCCATCGCGCTCATGCACCACCTGACGCGCGGTGACAGGTTCCTGGCGCCGGTGGGCGCGCACGTGCTGGAGGCGGAGCTCGGGACGTCCGCCTGGCTCGCCGGCGGGCTGCCCGCTCCGCTCGAGCACAGCGCCGGGCCGGGACGTCCGACGCCCGCTGACGTGGTGCGCGCCGCTGGCGGGGCGGGGCCCTACTTCGGGCTGCGGACCTCGCTGCTGTGCCTGGAGAACACCCACAACGGCGCCGGCGGGGCGGTCACCCCGGTCGCCGAGCACCGCGCGCTCGTCGCCGCCGCCCGCGACGCCGGGCTCGCCGTGCACCTCGACGGGGCGCGGCTCTGGCACGCCGCGGCCGCGCTCGACGTCGCGCCCTCGGAGCTGGTCGCGGGCGTGGACACGGTCAGCGTCTGCCTGTCGAAGGGGCTGGGGGCGCCGGTCGGCTCGCTGGTGGCGGGCTCGGCGGCCTTCGTGGACGGGGCCTGGCGCCTGCGCAAGATGCTCGGCGGCGGCATCCGCCAGGGCGGCGTCCTCGGTGCCGCGGGGCTCGTGGCGCTCGACCAGCGCAAGGACCTCGCCGACGACCACCGCCGCGCCGCCCGTCTCGCCGCGGGCCTGCAGGCGCTGGGCTGGCCGGTGATCGCGCCCGACACGAACATCGTCCTCGTGCCGACCACCGCTCCGGGCCCGCTCGTCGCCGCCCTCGCCGACACCGGCGTCCGCGCGGTGCCCTTCGGCCCCGGCGTGCGCTTCGTGACCCACCGCGACGTCGACGACACCATGATCGAGACCGCCCTCGACCGCGCCGCCGCGATCCCCGCCCCGGCCGCCGCCGGCTGAGGTCCTCGAGGCTCGCGTGGTCGTGTCAGCCTGGCGTCCACGCTGACGTCCAAGGTCAGGAAATCCACCAGCTCGCGTTGGGCTCAGCCGGGCGCCGCCCCCGACGACTCCGCGCGCCGTTCGGCCTCGAGGGCGTCGAGGCGGCCCCGCAGATGGCGCAGCTCGGCCAGGAGTTCGTCGTGCCGAGCCCCCGCCGGGTCCGCCTCAGGACCCGCCACCGCCTCCGACGCGTCGCGCGCGCCCACCTGCTCGAGGAACCACGTGGCGATCGCCGCGGTCACCGTGCCGAGCACCGCGATCCCCGCGAGCATGAGCCCGGCCGCGACGAGGCGGCCCTCGGTCGTCACCGGCGACAGGTCGCCGTAGCCGACCGTCGTGATCGTCGTCAGCACCCACCAGAGCGAGTCCCCGAACGTCACGATCGTCGCGTCGGGGGCGTCCCGCTCCGCCTCGAACACGCCGAGCGCGGCGACGACGCTGAGCAGCGACACCGAGACGATCAGGTAGCTCCCGACCCGCCCCCGGAAGTCGTCGCGCAGCACCCTCCCGAGCACGGAGATCGCGGCCACGAGGCGCAGCAGGCGCAGGAAGCGGAAGAACGGCGCGAGGGCCACGAGCAGGTCGAGCGGGTGGCGCACGACGAACCGGACCCGGCGCCGGGCCAGCACGATCCGCACCACGTAGTCGACGACGAACAGCGCCCACAGCCCCCACAGCGCGACGTCGAGCCACCACCACCCGAGCTGGCCGGGGCGGGTGGCGAGCACCTGCACGGCATAGACCCCGAGGTAGAGCACGGCGAGGCCGGTGAGCGGGTAGTCGGTGCGGCGCTCCCAGGCCTCCAGCCGGGCCTCGCCCTCGGGTTCCATGGGCGGAACGTAGTGCTCGCCGCGGCCAGGTGCCTCAGAGCGTCGGGATCCAGCGGCCGAGCCGGTCGAGGCCCTCGCGCAGGTCCTCGGTCGCGCCGGCGAACGACAGCCGGATCCAGGTGTGCCCGTCGATCGGGTCGAAGTCGATGCCCGGCGCCACCGCCACGCCCGTCTCGTCGAGGATCCGCTTCCCGAACGCGAGGGTGTCGTCGGTGAGGTGGGCGACGTCGGCGTAGACGTAGAAGGCGCCGTCGGCGGGCGCCAGGCGCGTCAGCCCGAGGTCGGGGAGCCCGTCGAGCAGCAGGCGGCGGTTGAGCGCGTAGCGCTCGACGTGGCCGTCGGCCTCGGCGATCGAGGCCGGGGTGAATGCCGCGAGCGCCGCGTACTGCGCCGGTACCGGTGGGCAGACCGTGAAGTTCCCCGCGATCACGTCCACGGCCCGCCGCAGCCGCTCGGGCACGATCAGCCAGCCCAGCCGCCAGCCGGTCATCGACCAGTACTTCGAGAACGAGGTGACGACGACCGCCTCGTGCGAGGTGCTCCAGGCGCTCGCCGTCGGCGGCGCGCCCCCGTACTCGATCCCGTGGTAGATCTCGTCGCTGATCAGCTGGACGCCGTGCTCGTCGCACCACCGGGCGAGGTGAGCCAGCTCGTCGGGCTCGATGACGCTGCCGGTCGGGTTCGCCGGGCTCGCGACGACGACGCCCTTCGGCACGCTGTCGAGCTCCTCGAGCATCGCCACCGTCGGCTGGAAGCGCGTCTCCTCCCCGCACGGCAGCTCGACGACCTCGCACCCCAGGGCGGCGAGGATGTTCCGGTAGCAGGGGTAGCCGGGCCGGGCGAGGACGACGGTGTCGCCGGCGTCGAACGCCGCCAGGAACGCGAGCAGGAAGCCGCCCGACCCGCCGGTGGTGACGACGACGTCCTCCGCGCGCACCGTCTCGTCGCCGTATCGGGCGCGGTGGTGCGCGGCGATCGCCTCACGCAGCTCCGGGGTCCCGAGCGAGCCGGAGTACCCGAGGATCTGTTCGTCGAGGGCGCGCGCCGCGGCGTGGCGGACGTCGACGGGCGCGGGCGTGGAGGGCTGGCCGGCCGAGAGGTTGACGAGGTCGCCGTGCGTGCGGGCACGTTCCCCGGCCGCCGCCCAGACGTCCATCACGTGGAACGGGGGAACCATCGCCCGCGCCGCGGGCCCGAGCCGCGCCAGAGTCGTCACCGCTCCACCCTGACACGCGCTCAGTAGCCGACGTACGCGTCGCCCCGCGCGACCGCCTCGACCCCCGGCACCTCCGATACCGAGCCGTACCGGTCGATCGCGTACCGGACCCCCGCGATGATGTTGTCGATCGGATCGGTGATCTCGCCGTGCCCGTCGAGCTTGTAGGAGTCGAACGTCGGCCCGATCGTCTGCATGAGGCCCTGGGACGGCGTGCCCTTCGCGGCGTTGGAGTCGGTGTTGTTGATCGCTTCGGGGTCGCCGCCGGACTCGTGATCGATGATCGTCGCGATGTCGTCGGGGTTCATCTTGTCCATCGGGACGCCCTCCGCCTGCAGGACGGCCTGCGCCTCGCGGATCCAGTCCCCGACCTGACCCTGCGGGCCACCGGTCGGCGTGGCCGCTGATCCTCCGGCGTCGCCGTCGGTCGATGCACCCGTCACCGCGCCTCCGGCGTCGTCGTCCTTCTGTCGGTCATCGGAGCCCCGATCGCCTCCGGAATCCTCGTCGGACCCGCCGTCCGAACCGTCGTTCGAGTCTCCGGAATCCGAGTCGCCGTCGCCCGCGTCGCCGGCGCCCGCGTCGGAGTCGCCCGCATCGCCGTCATCGGCGGCGCCGCCGTCCGAGTCGTCCGAGTCGTTCGAGTCGTCCGAGCCCGAAGGCGGGCCGGAGTCCGAGCCCGAGTCCGAGCCCGAGTCCGAGTCCGAGCCGGAGTCCGAGTCCGAGCCGGAGTTCGAGCCGTCCGACGCGCTCGAGCCGTCCGACGCGTCCGAACCGGAATCCGCGTTCGAGCCGGAATCCGCGTTCGAGCCCGAGTCCGCGTTCGAGCCCGAGTCCGCGTTCGAGCCCGAGTCCGCGTTCGAGCCCGAGTCCGAGTCCGAGCCCGCATCCGGGCCGGAGTCCTGGCTCGAAGCGTCCGAACCCGAATCGGCAGTACCTGCCGCGTCGTCAGAGCCGGAATCTGCCGAGCCACCCGCAGTCTCGCCGGAGTCAGTGGACTCGGCTCCTGCGCCAGATGCTTCGGAATCCGAAGCATCTCCGTCGCTGGAGCCGGTCGAGTCCGCGCCCGTCGAGTCCGCGCCCGTCGAGTCCGCGCCCGTCGAGTCCGCGCCCGTCGAGTCCGCGCCCGTCGAGTCCGCGCCCGTCGAGTCCGCGCCCGTCGAGTCCGCGCCCGTCGAGTCCGCCCCTGTCGAGTCCGCCCCTGTCGAGTCCCCGCCCGACGAGCCGCCGTCCCCCGACCCCGACGCTCCGGAATCCGAGACATCTCCACCCTGGGAGCCGCTTCCCGAGTCGCCGCAGTCCCCGGACGACGCGCCCGAGTCCGAGCCGGAATCGGACCCCGAGCCGGAGGACGAACCGTCCAGCGACGAGGTGTCGGTGAAGTCGCCGGAATCGTCACCACCGGCGAGGTCGATCCCTTGACCGCCGCCCGTCTCCGCCGCCGGGACCGTCGCGATCCCACGACCGGAGCCGGGCTCGACGGGGGTCCAGCCCGAGCGATCCGCACCCGCCGGGGCGATGGGCCTCGCGTCCGGCGTGCCGAGACGGGAGAAGGCGGGGGCCTCGGTCGCCAACTGGCGCAGCGCCGTCGCGGCGTCGCCGAGCAAGGTCTCGGCGCGGGCGAGCGCCGCGCGGGCCGCCGCGGTCGGCTCGGCCATCGCGGCGGCGGCGAGCTGGTCGGCCATCGGGGCGCGCGCAGGGTCGGCGAGGGCCTCGGCGCGGGCGTTGCGGGCAGCGTCGAGAGCGCGGGAGACCTGCGCGTCGACCTCGCGGCGCAGGCCGGCGAGCTCCTGACCGGCGCCGTCGACGCGCGCGCGGATCCGTCCCGTGGTGTCGAGGGTCCGGGTGCCCGCGCGCCCGAACTCGTCCAGGTAACCGGTCAGCGCGTCCGCGCCGCGCCCCTGCCACGCACCGCGCACGTCGTCGCCGTGGCGGTCGAGCGCGCGCAGCGACCCCTGCATCCCGTCGGCCATCGTCGCGAGCCCGCGCCCCGTCCCGAGGAGCACCTCGGGATCGATCCGCTGCACGCGGGCGAGGAGCTCGCCGAGCTCCCGCCCCCCGGGCTCGGCGGCCAGGGCACCGACAGCGTCGAAGGCGGCCACGGACTCACGCCGCGGACAGGCCGGCGGCGGCGTCGCGGTCGCCCGACCGGATCGCGGTGATCGCGGCGTCGAGGGCGCGGTCGAGACCCTCGAGACGGGCGCCCGCCGATCCGAGCTCCCCGCCGAGCACCCGGACGACCTCGTCGAGCGCCCCCAGCATCGCGCGGGCCGCGTCCAGGTCGCCGAGGCCGCCTGCGGGCGCGGCGAGGTGGTCCGTCAACGCCGGCACACGGCGGGCCTCGGTGGCGAAACCGGTGCGCGCCTGCTCGAGGGCCGCCGCGCCGAGGACGAGGTCGGGCATGCCGGCGAGAGTAGGTCGGCGCGGGGCGCCGGTGGTGCGGTTCCGGAGAACTCGCGCTCAGGCCCGCACGGGCATCGCGACGAGCCCCGCCGCCGCGTCGCGGGCGATGTCGGTGCGGTGGTGCCCGCCGGGGAGGTGGACCGTCGCGAGGCGCTGGTAGGCGTCGGCGCGGGCGGCGTCGAGATCCGCTCCCGTGCCGACGACCGACAGCACGCGACCGCCGCTCGACACCACCGCCCCGTCGTCACGCCGGCGCGTGCCCGCGTGCAGGACACCGGGCCCGTCGGCGCCCTGGATCACGTCGCCGGTCCGGACGGCTCCCGGGTAGCCCTCGGCGGCGACGACGACGGTGACCGCGGCGCCTTCCGACCAGCTCGGCGTGGGCTCCTCGCCGAGGCGCCCGGTCGCGGCGGCCAGGAACAGCGAGGACGGCGAGCTGCGCAGCAGGGCGAGCACCACCTGGGTCTCGGGGTCACCGAAACGGCAGTTGAACTCGATCACCTGCGGCCCGGACGACGTGAGCGCGAGCCCGGCGTAGAGCAGGCCCGAGAACGGGGTGCCCCGGGCCGCGAGCTCGGTGACGACCGGCGTGACGATCGTGTCGACGACCTCGTCCACGAGGCCCGCCGGCGCCCAGGGCAGCGGGGCGTAGGCGCCCATCCCGCCGGTGTTGGGGCCGGCGTCCTCGTCGCCGAGGCGCTTGAAGTCCTGCGCCGGGAGCAGGGGGACGACGGAGGTGCCGTCGACGACGCAGAACAGCGAGGCCTCGGGACCGTCGAGGAACGACTCGAGCAGCACCGGGTGGCCGTTCTCGAGCACGGCGGCGGCGTGGCGCCGGGCGGCCTCGACGTCGGAGGTGACGAGCACGCCCTTCCCCGCCGCGAGCCCGTCGTCCTTGACCACCCAGGGCGCGTCGAAGCGGGCGAGCGCGGCGTCGAGGTCACCCGGGTTGTCGACGGCCTCGCTGCGGGCGGTCGGCACGCCGGCCGCGGCCATGACGTCCTTCGCGAACGCCTTGGAGCCCTCGATGCGCGCCCCGGCGGCGGTCGGGCCGAAGCAGGGGATGCCGGCGTCGCGCAGGGCGTCGCCGACGCCCGCGACCAGCGGGGCCTCGGGGCCGACGACGACGAGGTCGGCGCGCCAGGACCGCGCGAGGGCGACGACCTGCTCGCCCGAGGTGGGGTCGGCGAGCCCGGGGTGCTCCGCCAGCGCCGCCGTGCCCGCGTTGCCCGGGGCCGCGGCGAGGGCGGTCACCTGCGGGTCGCCCGCGAGGACGAGCAGCAGGGCGTGTTCGCGGGCTCCGGAGCCGATGACCAGGACGCGCACGCCCGACACGCTACGGGGACCCGCCACCGCGCCGAGCTGGTGGCTTTCCTGACACTGAACGTCAGCGTGGACGCCACGCTGACAACGCCCACCCCGGACCACGGCGAACGACCCCCGCCGTTCACCCCGGCGTCGGGGAGCACCGGTGGCGGAGCCGAGGAGGACCCGGGATATTGCGGCCGATGACGATGCCGGGGTCGGTTCCGTTCGCGTTGTCCCGTCGCTCGGCGCTGTGGGGCGGTCTGGCCGCGGCCGGGGCGTTCGCCGCCGGGTGCGCCGACACACCTCCGCCCGCGGCGGCGCCGGCGGGGCCGACGACGACGCCCGGTACCCCGCGGCCGACCCCCTCCCCGGGTCCCGCCGGGACGGCGCCGACCGAGCCGGCGCGGATCCTGGTCGTCGGGCACCGCGGCGCGTCCGGCTACCGCCCGGAGCACACGGCGGCGTCGTACGAGCTCGCCGTCCGGATGGGCGCCGACGCCGTCGACGTCGACCTCGTGCCCACCCGCGACGGCGCGCTCGTCGCCCGCCACGAGCCCGAGATCGGCGGCACCACCGACGTCGCCCGTCGCCCCGAGTTCGCCGCGCGGCGCACCACGAAGGTGATCGACGGGACGCCGGCGACCGGGTGGTTCACCACCGACTTCACGCTCGCCGAGCTGCGCACGCTGCGCGCGGTCGAGCGCATCCCGCAGACCCGCCCGCACAACACGCTCTACGACGGCCGGTACGGGATCCTCACGTTCGACGAGGTCCTCGACCTCCTCGACCGGCTCGCCGCCGAACTGCACCGGCCGGTGGGGGTGCTGCCCGAGGTCAAGCACTCGACGTACTTCGCGAGCCTCGGGCTGCCCGTCGAACCCCCGATGGTCGAGACGCTGCGCCGCCGCGGGCGGGACCGCGTCGACTCGGGCGTGATCATCCAGTCGTTCGAGACGGCCAACCTGCGGGCCCTGAAGGCCCAGGTCGGCTGCCGGCTGCTCCAGCTCGTCGACGCGGCCGGGACCCGGCCCGCCGACCTCGTCGCGGCCGGCGACCCGCGCACCTCCGACGCCCTGCTCACCCCGGAGGGCCTGCGGGACGTCGCCGGCTACGCGACCTGGCTGGGCCCGAGCAAGGAGTGGATCGTGCCGCTCGGCCCCGACGACACGGCGGGCCCGCCGACCGCGCTGCTGCGGGACGCGCACGCGGTGAACCTGCGCGTCATGCCCTTCACGTTCCGCAACGAGAACGAGTTCCTGCCCGCCGGCCTGCGGCGCGGCGGGGCGGGTGGGAACGGGGCAGGAGCGCCCGCCGACACCTACGGCGACGCGTTCGCCGAGTACACGCAGTACGTGGGGCTCGGCGTCGACGCGGTGTTCAGCGACGACCCCGACACCGCACTCGCCGCGGTGACGCCCCCGTCCTGACCTACGGCGCCAGCCGCCGGTCGACGTAGCACCAGCGCCACGTCTCGTTCGGCTCGTGCGAGCGCATCACGGCGTGGCCGGTGTCCTCGTGGTGCTTCGACGCGTGCCGGTAGGGGCTCGAGTCGCAGCACGCGACGTGGCCGCAGTCCAGGCACATCCGGAGGTGGGCCCAGGCCGTGTAGCCCTCGGCGCGGCAGTCCGGGCAGATCAGGGTCTCGCCGTCACGGGCGACGGCGTCGGGCTTCGGGTCGGTCGCGGCACCCTCGGTGCCGATGACGAGGAGGTGTTCGCAGGCGCCCACCTCCACCACTCTACCGGGGGATCACACCCCGACCTCCCGCGTCCGAGGGTCCGCGACTGCCCGGAGCCCGACGGAGGAGGGCTCCGGGTCGTCGCTGGCACCCGTCAGCGAACGACGGTGGCGTCCCGGCCCGGCCCGACCCCGATCGCCGAGACGGGCGCGCCCGCGAGCTCCTCGATCCGCTCGACGTAGTCGCGCGCCCGCTGCGGCAGGTCGGCGAAGCTGCGCGCCCCCGAGATGTCCTCGAACCAGCCGGGCATCGTCTCGTACACCGGCGTGGCCTCGGTGAGGTCCGACTGCCGCATCGGCATCTCGTCGACCCGCTGCCCGCCGACCTCGTAACCGACGCACAGCGGCACGTTCTCGAGCCCGGAGAGCACGTCGAGCTTGGTGAGGAACAGGTCGGTGAGGCCGTTGACGCGCACGGCGTAGCGCGCGATCACCGCGTCGAACCAGCCGCAGCGGCGGCTGCGCCCGGTGGTGACGCCGAACTCGCCGCCGGCCTTGCGCAGGTACTCGCCGTCGGAGTCGAACAGCTCGGTCGGGAACGGGCCGGAGCCGACGCGGGTGGTGTAGGCCTTGAGGATGCCGATGACCCGCCCGATGCGCGTCGGGCCGATCCCGGAGCCGGCGGCCGCCCCGCCCGCCGTCGGGCTCGAGGAGGTCACGTACGGGTAGGTGCCGTGGTCGACGTCGAGCAGCGTGCCCTGCGACCCCTCGAGCAGGACGGTCTCGCCGCGCTCGAGGGCGTGGTGCAGCGCCAGGCGTGTGTCCGCGATGCGGTGGGCGAAGCCCTCGGCGTGGCCCAGCACGGTGTCGGCCACCTCGTCGACGTCGAGCGCCCGCCGGTTGTAGATCTTGACGAGCACCTGGTTCTTGAGCTCGAGCGCGGCCTCGACCTTCTCGCGCAGCAGCTTCTCGTCGAGCAGGTCCTGCATGCGCACGCCGACCCGCGCCACCTTGTCCTGGTAGGCGGGGCCGATGCCGCGCCCGGTCGTGCCGATCCGGGACTTGCCCAGGAAGCGCTCGGTGACTTTGTCGATGGCCACGTGGTACGGCATGATCACGTGCGCGTCCGCGGAGATCAGCAGCTTGGCCGTGTCGACGCCCTTGGCCTCCAGGCCCGCGAGCTCCTCGAGCAGCACGCCGGGGTCGACCACCACGCCGTTGCCGATCACGTTGGTGACGCCCGGCGTCAGGATCCCGGACGGGATGAGGTGCAGCGCGAAGTTCTGACCGTCGGGGAGCACGACGGTGTGCCCGGCGTTGTTGCCACCCTGGTAGCGCACGACCCACTGGACCTGCTCACCGAGGATGTCGGTGGCCTTGCCCTTGCCCTCGTCGCCCCACTGGGCGCCGATGAGGACGATGGCCGGCATGTGACACTCCCTGACCTCGACACCGAAAGACGCGCACAGGGAGGACGGGCTCGCCCCGTGCAACGGAAGGGTAGTCCACGCGTGTCCGCCGTCTCGTCGTCACCGGGGGTCGCGATGCACGTGGTGACCTGCGGGGACGTCGCCCGGTCGCGGTGGGCGTCCCGTCTCGACGATCTCGGGGCCCTGGCCCTGCCCGCGCTGCCCGCCCGCGGCGACGTCGATCCCCTGCTCGACGGGCTCCCCGACGGCGCCCGCCTCGTCGTGGCCGGCGACGACGCCGCGCTGGCCGCCGTGCTCGTGCGCCTGCTGCGCCGCGAGCGTCTCGGCGTCGAGCTCGCCCTGCTGCCCGCGCCCGGCTCGCCGGCGGCGGCGGTGTGGGGCGTGCCGACCGAGCCCGGGGCCGCGCTGGCCGTCGCCCGCGACGCCGCGGCGCGTCCCGGTCCGCTCGTGCGCGACGACCACGGCGGGCTGGTCGTCGGGCGTCACGAGGCCGGGGCGCTCCACGGCGAGGTCTACTGCGACGAGCAGCGCGTGCTCCGCGGCGACGCCGCCGGCGTGGTCGTCGCCCCGGACCCGGCGGGCGGGGTCGCCGTCGCCGTCACCGGCCCCCGTCGGCTGGCGGGGCTGCGGCCGGGACGGGTCGCGACGCGGTCGGGCCGCGCGGTGCAGCTGGGGTGCCGGCCGCCCGTGACGATCACGCGCGACGGCGTGCCCGGCGACCGCCCGGTGCCCCGCCGCAGCTGGTACCGGCACACCGAGGACTGGCTGCTCGCTCGACCGTGATCTCCGGTGTGCGCCGCGTGCGGTGACCGGACGGCTCCGTACGATCGACGGCGCCCGGCCCGACGGTCGGCCGGTCGACTGCACAGTGCGACCACTCAGCCACCGTCCGTGCCTCTCCGTCGACGATCACGCATGGCTCCACGCCACCGGGGTACGCCACTTCCATGCTCGCGGTGGTGGTGCTCGTCCCGATCGTGCTCATGATCGCTGCGTGTCTGCTCGAGCGGTTCGAGGCACACGCCACCCACGTCCGGCCCGAGGTCCGCGCCCGCACGCCCCGGCCGGCGAGCCCGGCCCCGGGCACCACGCCCGGCCCGGCCCTCGCCCTCGTCCCCGGGACCGACCAGCCGGGCACCGACGCACCCGCCGCCGCCGCGACCACGCTCGACGACCCCGACACCCTCCGGCTGCCCCGCGCGTCCTGAGCGGCCGTCACCCCTCGTCCCGGCCCCGCCGCGTGCTGGTCGTCGCCGCCACGGCCTCGTCACGGTCCATCCCCGCGGCGTTGAGGAGATCCACGAGCAGCGAGCGGACCTGGGCGAGCACCACGTCCGCCGAGTAGCCGCCACCGTGGGCCGGCACCAGCCCGACGGCGTCGAGCAGCGCGCTGCGCGCCCCGTCGGTCGACTCGCCCCGCGTCAGCTCGCCCCGCAGCTCCGCGACGCCCATCGCGACGTTCCGCAGCACGGCGACCAGGTCCGGGTCCGGCTGCTCTCCGTCCCGTACGGCGGCGTGCGCGCGGCGCGCCAGGACGCGGGCGTTGCGCAGCGCGAGGTCCACCGGCCGGACCGCGGCCCGGATGCGGGCCAGCTCGCCGCGGTGCCGGCGCCGCAGGGGCGCGATCGCCGTGATCTCGAAGCCCGCGTCGACCGCGTCGACCAGGGCGTCGACCCGTCCCTGCGTGGCGCGGGCCCGCTCGAGGACCGCCGCCGCGGCGTCGACGTCGCCCGCGTCGAGCGCGTCGGCGGTGCCCGTCAGCGCGGCCTCGAGCTCGGTGAGCAGCGCCGAGAGCCCGCGGCGGGCGCGGGTGAGCGGGTGCGACGGCAGCGTGGCGGCCATCGCCAGGCCGATCGCGGCCCCGATCAGCGTGTCGATCCACCGGGAGAACGCCGCCGTCGTGCCGGGCGGCTGCAGCGTCGCGACCAGCACCGCCGAAACCGCGGCCTGGTTGAGCAGCAGGGCACCGACGTCGAACAGGAGCGCCGCCAGCAGCGCGAGCCCGACGACGACGCTGATCTGCCACCAGCCGGGACCGATCAGCACGACGATGAGGTCGCCGACCCCGACGCCGACGCTCACCCCGACGGCGAGCTCCACCGAGCGCCGCAGCCGGTTGGTCAGCGAGACGCCGAGGACGAGCACGCACGCGATCGGCGCGAAGAACGGCTGGGTGTGGCCGACGACGTCGCGCGCCACGAGGTAGGCGAGCCCGGCCGCGAGCGCGCACTGCAGCACCGGCACACCGGAGTCGCGCAGGCGCCGGGCCCGGGACCGGGCGATCCCGCGCAGCCGCTCCCCGGCGTTCATGCTCCTGCGGGGCTCAGGCGAGCCCGAGCGCCTCGACGGCCTTCGGGTCGCAGTCGTCGAGCAACTGGACGCAGCGTTCGACCTCGTCGGTCTCGCCGATCGCCCGCGCGGCCTTGGCGAGCGCGGCCACGGCCCGCAGGAACCCCTGGTTGGGCACGTGGTCCCACGGCACCGGGCCGAAGCCCTTCCAGCCGTTGCGGCGCAGCTGGTCGAGCCCCCGGTGGTAGCCGGTGCGGGCGTAGGCGTAGGCCGTGACGTGCTCGCCCGCCTGCTCGGCCCGCTCGGCGAGGGTCGCCCACCCCGCCGAGTACGTCGGGTGGTCGGCGACGACCGTCGCGGGGTCCTCGCCGTCCTCCAGCCGCCGCGCCGGCTCGGGCGTCTCCGGGAGGTAGGTCGGTTGCGGTCCGAGCAGGTTGTGCCCGTGCCCGGCACCGGGTCCCATCGGGATCGTCATACCGACATTCTCCCGGGCGTCACCGGCTCAGCGACTGCCCGGTGGAGCGCAGGTTCTCGCACGCGGTCGTGACCCGCTCGGCCATGGCGACCTCGGCCTTCTTGTTGTAGCTGCGCGGGTCGTAGGCCTTCTTGTCGCCGACCTCGCCGTCGATCTTCAGCACGCCGTCGTAGTTCGAGAACATGTGCGCGGCGATCGGACGGGTGAACGCGTACTGCGTGTCGGTGTCGACGTTCATCTTGACCACGCCGTAGTCGAGGGCCTCGTGGATCTCCTCGAGCAGCGAGCCCGACCCGCCGTGGAAGACGAGGTCGAACGGCTTCGAGCCGTCGGGGAGCCCGAGCTCCTTCGCGGCGACCTCCTGGCCCTTCTTCAGCACGTCAGGGCGGAGCTTGACGTTGCCCGGCTTGTAGACGCCGTGCACGTTGCCGAACGTCGCGGCCAGCAGGTAGCGGCCCTTCTCGCCGCCGCCGAGGGCCTTGACGGTGCGCTCGTAGTCGCCCGGCGCGGTGTAGAGCTTCTCGTCGATGTCGGCGGAGATGCCGTCCTCCTCGCCGCCGACGACGCCGATCTCGACCTCGAGGATGATCTTCGCCTTGCCGGCCTTCTCGAGCAGCTCCTGGGCGATCTCGAGGTTCTCGGTGAGCTCGACCGCCGAGCCGTCCCACATGTGCGACTGGAACAGCGGGTTCTGCCCGCGGTCGACACGCTCCTGGCTGATCGCGATCAGCGGACGGACGTAGGTGTCGAGCTTGTCCTTGGGGCAGTGGTCGGTGTGCAGCGCGACGTTGATCGAGTACTTCTCGGCCACGACGTGCGCGAACTCGGCCAGCGCGCTCGCGCCGGTGACCATCTCCTTCACCGACTGGCCCGAGCCGAACTCGGCCCCGCCCGTCGAGAACTGGATGATCCCGTCGCTCTCGGCCTCGGCGAAGCCGCGCAGCGCGGCGTTGATCGTCTCGGAGGACGTGCAGTTGATCGCCGGGAAGGCGAAGGCGTTCGCCTTCGCCCGGTCCAGCATCTCGTTGTAGACCTCGGGGGTCGCGATGGGCATCGTCGTGCCTCCCAGGAGCTCCTCGACACGGCCGGTCACCGCAGGGTGCGGGCGGCGGGCTGCGGCGCAGTATGACGCAGCCGCCCGTCCGGCCGCTGCGTCGTCGGGGTGTGACCCGTGCAGGGGTGCGGGTGCGGATCGGGTGGCGGGCTGGGCCACGCGGGTGACAGTGATCCCGAGCCGGACCGGGGCCCCGTCCCCACCGGGACCACAGGTCGTGAAGGGCTATCGTCGAGGACGTGGCCCACCCCGGCGAGAGCGCCGTCGAGCGCACGCTCGGCAGCCTGCGGGCGATCGACGCGGTCGCTCCCGCCGATGCGTCGGTGGCGCACCCCTCCGCGCCGCCCATGGCACCCCCGCGACCCGACGGGTTCCCGGGCCCGGCCCCGGCGGGCGGCCCGGTGGCCACCCGGCCCGACGAGGCGCCGCGCACGCTGGAGGATCTCTACCGCGAGCACCGGATGCGGTTCGTCCGCCTCGCCGTGCTGCTCGTCGACGACCCGGCGACCGCCGAGGACGTCGTCCAGGAGGCCTTCACGGGGCTGCACCGGCACTGGGGCCGCCTGCGTGACGAGCACGCGGCGCTGGGCTACCTGCGCACGGCGGTGGTCAACGGGTCCCGGTCGGTGCTGCGGCGCCGCCGTACGGCCCGGGAGTACACGCCGCCGCACACCGCGGACGCCCGCTCGGCCGAGTCGCTCGCGATGCTCTCCGCGGAGCACCAGGCCGTGGTGTCCGCCCTGAGCAAGCTGCCGCGCCGGCAGCGCGAGGTGCTGGTCCTGCGCTACTACGGCGGTCTGTCCGAGGCCGAGATCGCCGAGGCCACCGGCATCAGCAAGGGAACGGTCAAGTCGACGGCGAGCCGGGGCCTCGAGGCCATCGGCAAGCTCGTCGGCGGCGTCTGAGCACTCCTCCACCGCCGATCGAGTCCCGCCGACGTCACCGGACGGGCCCTGGGGTGACTCCGGGTGCGCGTCTACCATCGCCCGGGATGGACGACGAACGGCTGCTCGCCGAGGCTCTGCGCGCGCACGCCGCCGGCGGGGTGTCCTCGCCCGGTGGCACGTCGACCCCGCCGTCCACCGAGCAGACCGACGAGGAGGCCGACGCCGACTCCGGCGGCTCCCGCCTGCGGGACCGCTTCCGGCCGCTCACGCGGAACCGGAAAGGCGCCGACGAGGCCGGCCGTGGTCCGGAGGACGCCGCGTCCGACGTCACCCAGACCACGGCACGTCCCGACCCGTCCGTCGTGCCCCCCGCACCGCCGCGCCCGACGGGGCCGACCCCCGCTCCGGGCTTCCCGGCCGCGGGCCGTCCCGGACCGTCGCCCGCCCGCCCGGCTCCGCGCCCGGCGGCGGGCACGGCGGCGGGCACAGCGGGCACAGCGGGCACCGGGGAGCGCCCCTGGCCCCGGACCGGCCCGCCCCAGCCCGCGCGCCCCGGACCGCCCGTGGGGCCGGGTCCCCGGCCCGGCACCGCCAACGTCCCGCATCCCCGTCCCGCCCCGGGCGCCGGGCCGACCGGCGCGATCCCGGCAGCCCGCCCCGGCGGCACCGACCGTGACGCCCCCGCGCCGTGGACGCCCGCGCGGATCGCGTGGTGGTCGGGCATGGCCCTGCTCGCCGGGGCCGTCGCGGGTGCGCTCGCCGCCGTCGGGACGCTCGGGCTCCCCAGCTGACCCGGACCTCACACCGTCCCACCCTCAGGCGTTTCGGGGTGACCCCGGAGCCCGCGCCCAGGCGCGCCGCGTACGGTTCACAGGCGTGTCGCCCACGCTCAGCGCCGCCACGACGACGGTCCAGGCCCTCGGTCCCGAGTGGCTGGACCCGCAGTACATCATCCAGAGCCTCGGGCCCTGGGCCCTCGCCGGCGTCTGCCTGATCATCTTCGCCGAGTGCGGCCTGCTGGTCGGGTTCTTCCTCCCCGGCGACTCGTTGCTGTTCATCACCGGGCTCGCGACGGTCACCGGGCTGATCCAGGCCCCGCTGTGGCTGGTCTGCCTCCTGCTGGTGGTCTGCGCCTTCGCCGGCAACGCCCTGGGCTACTTCATCGGGCTCAAGGCGGGGCCGGCCATCTTCGACCGCCCGAACTCGCGGCTGTTCAAGCGCGAGAACGTGGAGCGCACGCAGAAGTTCTTCGACAAGTACGGCAACCGGGCGATCGTCCTCGGGCGCTTCGTGCCGATCGTGCGCACGTTCATCACGGTCATGGCCGGTGTCGGGCGCATGGACGCACGCCGCTACCTGACGTTCTCGCTCATCGGCGGCGTGGCCTGGGCGGCCGGCGTCACGCTGCTGGGGGCCGTGCTGGGGCAGTTCGAGTTCGTCAAGAACAACATCGAGGCGATGCTGATCCTCGTGGTGGCGCTCTCGCTGATCCCCATCGCGATCGAGATGATCAAGGCGAGGCGGGAGAGGAAGCTCGGTGCGCAGGGCCTCGCGGAGGACGTCCTCGACGGCGCCACCGACGAGCCCACGCAGGTCATCGACACCCGCAACCTCGAGCGCTAAGGGGTCGCGTGCGCGCGGATCCACGCGTGCATGGCGATCCCGGCCGCGACGCCGGCGTTGATCGACCGCGTCGACCCGAACTGCGCGATCGCGAGCACGGCGTCCGCCCCGGCCGCGGCCTCGGGGGTCAGCCCGACGCCCTCCTGACCGAACAGCAGCACGCAGCGACGCGGCAGGGCCGCGGTCTCCAGCGGGACGGCGCCGGGGCCGTTGTCGACCGCGACGACGCCCAGCCCCTCGCCGCGGGCCCACGCCAGCAGGGCGGCGACGTCGGCGTGGTGGTGCACGTGCTGGTACCGGTCGGTGACCATCGCGCCGCGCCGGTTCCAGCGCCGCCGCCCCACGATGTGCACCGCGGCCGCGGCGAACGCGTTGGCGGTGCGGACGATCGTGCCGATGTTCGCGTCGTGGTGGAGGTTCTCGATGGCGACGTGGAACGGGTGGCGCCGCGCGTCGAGGTCGGCGACGACCGCCTCGCGCCGCCAGTAGCGGTAGCGGTCGACGACGTTGCGCCGGTCCCCGCCGGCGAGGAGCTCGGGGTCGTACCGGGGATCGTCGGGCCACGCGGCGGCCCCGCCCGGCCAGGGACCGACGCCGACCGGTTCGGGCCCGGTGCGCCACTCGGTGGGGCCGGGCTCGTCGTCCGGGTGGGCGTGGCCGTCCGACGAGCTCACAGCCCCAGGTCGGCCAGGCCCAGCAGCGACCGGCAGGCCAGGCCGCGGGCCTCGACGGCCTCGGTGGCGCCGGTCCCGCGGTCGACGACCGTGACGACGCCGACGACCTCCGCGCCGGCCTCGACCAGCGCGTCGACCGCGGTGAGCACGCTGCCCCCGGTGGTCGAGGTGTCCTCGACGGCCAGGACCCGGCGCCCGGCGACGTCGGGACCCTCGATCCGCCGCTGCATCCCGTGGGTCTTCGCGGCCGAGCGCACCACGCAGGCGTCCACCGGAGCCCCGGGGGCGTGCATGACGGCGAGGGCGACCGGGTCGGCGCCGAGGGTGAGCCCGCCGGCCGCGTCGTAGGACCAGTCGGCGGTCAGCTCGCGCACGAGGCGCCCGATCAGCGGGCCCGCCTCGTGGTGCAGGGTCGCGCGGCGCAGATCGACGTAGTAGTCGGCCTCGCGGCCCGACGACAGCGTCACGCGCCCGTGCACCACCGCGAGCTCGGTGACCAGGGCGGCCAGGCGGGCCCGCGCCTGCGCGTCGACGATCGGGGCGATCATCCGCGCCCCGTCGCCGTCCTGGCGGCGAGCGCGCGCAGCAGCGCCCGCGGCACGACCCGCGCCACCCCGACGATCGCCTTGTACACCGCTCCCGGCACGGACACCGCCTTCCCCGCCTCGAGGTCCGCCATGCCCTCGGTGACCACCTGGTCCGCGTCGAGCCACAGCCACTCCGGCCCCCAGCGGTCCTCGCCGAGGCGGGCGTGGAACTCGGTGCGCGTGAAGCCCGGGCACAGGGCCATCACCCGCACCCCGGTGCCGTCGACCGACAGGGCGACGTTGCGCGACAGCGCCGTCACGTAGGTCTTGCCCGCGCTGTAGACCGAGCCGCGGCCGGGCAGGAACCCCGCCACGCTCGAGACGTTGACGACGTCGCCGCGGCCCCGGGCGACCATCCCGGGCAGCGCGGCGGCGGTCAGCTCCAGCACGGCACCCATGTTGACCTCGTAGTTCGCCCGCAGGACGGCCGGGTCGGTGTCGAGGAACTCGCCGGCCGTCGCGTAGCCGGCGTTGTTGACCAGCAGCCCGATCGGTCGCTCGGGGAGGGCCAGCCGGTCGGCGACCTTGCGGCGCCCGGCCGCGGCGGCCAGGTCGGCGACGAGCACCTCGACCTCGATCCCGTACCGCTCGCGCAGCCGCTCGGCCGTGGCGTCGAGACGCTGGGTGTCGCGGGCGACGAGGACGAGGTCGTGCCCGGCGACGGCCAGGTGCTCGGCGAACGTCGCCCCGATGCCCGAGCTCGCCCCGGTCACCAGGGCCGTGCCCTCGCGCGGGCCCCGCGGTCCGCGCCGCCCCCGCCACGCGGCGACCGGCGAGGAGCGCCGGAACCCGGCGGCCGCCCGCAGCGCGGGGAACGGCACGAGGCGGGACACCCCCACGACCGTCTTCGCGCCGACGCCGGGCACCGAGAGCGCACGGCCCGCGGCGTGGTCGGCGAGCGCGGCCGCCACCACGGCGTCGGCGTCGGGCGGGGCCACGCGCAGGGGCACGGCGTCGAGCACCGTGTGCTCGCCGTGCCCCGTCCCGGGCTGCGGCGGGGTCGGGCAGACGGTGGTGAGCGTGAGCCCGTCGCGCGCGAGCGCCTGGGCCAGCGACTCGGTGAGCATCGCGACGTACGCCTGCGCGGCGCCGTCGATCCCGGCGGCGCCGGGCGCGGACAGGTAGGCGGCGGGGCCGGCCACGGTGATCACTCCGCCGGGGCCCGGGTGGCCGCGGGCGATCATGCCGGGCAGGGCCGCGCGCACCAGACCCAGCGCGGCGCCGGCGCTGCGGTCGAGCGCGGCGCGCACCTCTTCCGGGTCGGCGCCGGGCAACCCGTCCGGGCTCGGGGCCGCCGGCCCGACGACGAGCAGGTCGATCGGGCGGACGTCGGTCTCCAGGCGGCGCACGACCAGGTCGAGGTCGTCGACGTCGGCGAGGTCGCCGGGCAGGACCTCGGGCCGCGGGTCCTCGCTCGTGGCGTCGAGCTCGGCGGCCAGGGCCTCGAGGGCCCCGCGCTCGCCGCCGGCCAGCACGAGCTCGTCACCGAGGGCGTGCAGGCGCCGGACGAAGGCGCGCCCGAGATCGGTGTCCGCGGACGTCACCAGGGTCCGACGCGGGGTCGGGCCGCTCACCGCCCCGAGGAGGAGCTGCTCCGGGCGCCGGGCCCGAACTCGTCGTCCTCGACGTCGTAGGGGATGTCCGCCGGACTGTCGCGGTGGGTGGGCCGCGGATCGTCGTGGTCGTCCACGTCCTCGGTGCCGTCGTGGCCCTCGGGCGCCGCCGCCTCGTAGCCCTCGTCGTCGGTGCCGACCGCCGCGTCCTCCAGCGCGACCGACACCTCGACGAGCGCCTGCAGCAGCGTCTGGACGCGCTCGGGGTCGGCGCCCGCGTCGATCGTCGCGAGCACCCAGGTGTCCTCGGCCCAGAGCAGTGGCACGTCGTCGCCGACGAGGTCCGCGACGCGGGCGACGTCCGGAGTGATCAGCGGGCGGGCCTGCGCGACCGAGGTGACGAAGGCGTAGCGCTCGCCGACCTGGCCGAGCGAGTCGAGCCCGGCGTCGTCGGGCAGCGGGGCCGAGGGCAGGCGCAGCTCGAGGGCGACCGGCAGCGTCGCCACGCCGCGCACGGCGGCGACGATCCCGGTGATCTGCCCGGCCTGCTCGTGGTCGAAGACGTGGGCGAGCCGCCGGCCGCCGGGGCCGGGGACCGCGCCGGTCGCGAGGTCGAGCGCGCGCCCGTGGCCGCCCTGGTGCACCGCGCCGTAGCGCCAGCGGCTGGGCAGCACGGGGTCGACGTCGACGAACTCCCAGCTCTTCTGCTCGGCCCACCGGCGTCGGTCGCGCCGGTGCCCGCCGGTGCGCGCGCGGTCGGAGAGCAGGAGCAGCGCCCCGCCGCCCGCGGCCAGCGCCGCGATGACGAACCAGACCCAGGCAGGCACGTCCTGCAGGGTACGACGCCCGCGTCCCCCCTTCGTGCAGGCCGTCACCGGCGCGCCGTTCCTATGTGAGCGAACTTCCGGGCCATAGCCCGGAAGTTCGCTCACGTACGTGCGGCAACCGGGTCGCGGGGCGTGGTTAGGCTCGGTGATCGTGAGCGCCACGCTGGTCGCGCGGGACCTCGCCGCCGCGCACGGCGCCCGGGTGCTGTTCTCCGGTCTCGACCTCGTGGTCGCGCCCGGCGACGTCATCGGGCTGGTCGGGGTCAACGGCGCCGGGAAGTCGACGCTGCTGCGCCTGCTCGCCGGCCTGGCCGCGCCGGACCAGGGGTCGATCGCGGTCACCCCGCCCACCGCCACCATCGGCCACCTGCCCCAGGAGACCGCCCGGGTGCCGGGCGAGACCGTGCGCGCCTTCCTCGGCCGCCGCACCGGCGTCACGACCGCGGCCGCCACGCTCGAGACGGCCACGACGGCCCTGTCCGACGGCGTGCCCGGAGCCGAGGACGCCTACGCCGTCGCCCTCGAACGGTGGCTGGACCTCGGCGGCGCCGACCTCGACGAGCGCACCGGGGAGGTCGCCGACGACCTCGGGTTCCCCGCGCACCTCCTCGACGCCCCCATGACCTCGCTGTCCGGTGGGCAGGCGGCGCGCGCCAACCTCGCCTCGCTGCTGCTCGCCCGCTTCGACGTCTTCCTGCTCGACGAGCCCACCAACGACCTCGACCTCGCCGGCCTCGAACGCCTCGAGCGCTGGGTCCGCGAGCTGCGCGCGGGCACAGTGCTCGTCAGCCACGACCGCGAGTTCCTCGCGCGCACCGTCACCTCGGTCCTCGAGCTCGACCTCGCCCAGCAGCAGGTCACCCAGTACGGCGGCGGCTACGAGGCCTACCTCGCCGAGCGGGAGACCGCCCGCCGGCACGCCCGCGAGGCGTACGAGGAGTACGCCGAGAAGCGCGGCGAGCTGACCGCGCGGATGCAGACCCAGAAGCAGTGGGTCGAGAAGGGCGTGCGCAACGCCCGCAAGAAGGCCACCGACAAGGACAAGTTCATCAAGCACCACAACGCGGCGACCGCGGAGAAGCAGGCCGCGAAGATCGCGCAGACCGAGCGGCGGCTCGAGCGCATGGAGGTCGTCGAGGAGCCCCGCAAGGAGTGGGAGCTGCGCCTGTCCATCGCGGCCGCCCCGCGGTCGGGCACGGTCGTGGCGACCCTCGACGGCGCGGTCGTGCGGCGGGGCGACTTCACCCTGGGCCCCGTGACGCTCCAGCTCGACTGGGCCGACCGCGTCGCGATCACCGGGGCGAACGGCGCGGGCAAGTCGACGCTGCTCGCGCTGCTGCTCGGGCGCCTCGCCCCCGACGAGGGCCGGGCGGCGCTCGGCTCCGGGGTGGTGGTCGGGGAGGTCGACCAGGCCCGCGGGCTCCTGACCGGGCGCACCTCGCTGCTCGACGTCTTCTCGCGCGAGCCCGAGATCGACCGGTGGCCCACCGCGGAGGTCCGGACGCTGCTGGCCAAGTTCGGGCTCGGCGCCGAGCACGTGCACCGCGGGGCCGACACGCTCTCGCCCGGTGAGCGCACCCGCGCGGCGCTCGCGCTGCTCCAGGCCCGCGGGGTGAACCTGCTCGTGCTCGACGAGCCCACCAACCACCTCGACCTGCCCGCGATCGAGCAGCTCGAGTCGGCGCTCGCGGCGTTCGAGGGCACGCTGCTGCTCGTCTCCCACGACCGCCGACTGCTCGCCGGCGTCGCGACGACCCGGCAATGGCACGTCGACGCGGGACTCGTGCGCTGACGCGAGCTCACAGGCGCGCCAGCGCACCCCGGGCCAGGTCGACGAGGCCGTCGTCGTCGCGGGCGGCGCCGCGGCGTGCCGCGCGGTCGGCGGCGGCGTCGCCGAGGCGCGCCCGCAGGGTCACCCCCAGGTCGGCGAGGCGGGCGGCGTCGGCACCGAACACCGCGCCCCCCGAACGCCGCGCCGCCAGGCCCCCGAGCAGCTCGGCGGCGGCGTCGTCCCGACCGGCCTGGCCGAGCAGCTCGACGACCGCGCGCAGCCCGACCCACTGGTGCGTGCGGTTGCCCGTGCCCCGCCAGTGCTCGAGCGACTCGGCCGCCGCGCGCGCCGCGGCGGCGACGTCACCCCGGCGCGCCCGCAGGGACGTCACGGTCACGAGCGCGACGCCGAGCGCGTACTGCTCGCCGACCGCCCGCGCCCTCCGCACCGCGTCCTCCACCAGCTCCAGCGCCGTGGTCGGGTCGCGCTCGACGCGCACCTCGCCGCGGACGTAGACGCTCCAGGGCCGCATCAGCGTGTCGCCGGCGTCGCGGACCGCGACGTCCAGGGCGTCCGCCTCGGCGAGCGCCGCGTCGTGGTCCCCGTCGTAGGCCACCGCGAGGACGCGACAGCACGCGGCGAGGACCCGCACACGCTCGTCCCCGACGGCCGTGGCCAGGCGCTCGGCGTCCGCCGCGGCCCGCGCCGATTCCGCGCCCCGCCCGGCGAACCCCGCCACCTCGGACTGCAGGTAGGCCAGGACGGATGCCGCCCTGTCACCGTCGGAGAGCGCCCGCCGACCGGCGGCGACGTGCTCCTCCGCCCGCGCGAGGTCGCCGGCGAACCGGGCCCCTTCGGCGGCGACCGCGTGCACCATCGCCCGCGACCCGCCGAGATCGGCACCGCCGGCCAGGAGCGCCTCCGCCCAGGCGAAGAGCTCCGGGGTCATCCGCACCTCACCGACGTCGACGAGGGCGGCGACCAGCGCGGCGGCGAGCGCCGGGTCCTCGGTGGACGCCCAGGCCACCGCGGCGCGCAGCTCGTCCCACTCGGCCTCGACCGCGGCGAGACGGCGGGCGGCGTCGGGCCCGGCCGGCGACCCGGTGCGCCGCAGGAAGCCGAGCGCCTCCTCGGCGTGCCGGCGGCGCAGCGTCGCGGTCTCGCCGCGCTCGGCGAGCCGCTCGCGGGCGAAGGCCCGCACCGTCTCCAGCAGCGCGTAGCGCGACGGGCCGGGGCGGGCGTGGTCGACGGACGCGGTCACGAGGGACTTGTCGACGAGGTCGGCGAGCACGGCGTCCGCGTCCTCGCCCGCGACGGCCCGCGCGGCGCCGAGCGTGAAGTCGCCGGCGAAGACGCCGAGCCGGTCGAGCAGGGCGCGCTCGCGCTCGTCGAGCAGGCGGTAGGACCACGCGACCACGGCGTGCAGGGTCCGGTGCCGCCGGTCGGCGACGCGGTGCGGGCTGCGCAGGATCCGCAGGTGGGCCGGCAGGCCGGCGACGAGCTCGGCCGGCGAGAGCACCCGCATCCGCGCCGCGGCCAGCTCGAGCGCGAGCGGCAGGCGGTCGAGCCGCCGGCAGGCCTCGGCCACGGCGGCCCGGTTGGCGTCCGACACCGCGAACGCCGGGTCGGCCGCGCCCGCCCGCTCGGCGAACAGGGCGACGGCCGCGGCCTCGTCGAGCGGCGGGACGGGCCGGACACGCTCGCCGGGGACGCCGAGCGGCTCCCGGCTGGTGGTGAGGACCGCGACGGTCGGGCACGCACCGGCGAGCGTCGTCACCAGCGCGGCGACCGCGTCGACCACGTGCTCGGCGTTGTCGAGCACCAGCAGCAGCCGCCGGCCGCGCAGCACCGCCGCGACCCGGTCGGCCGGGTCGGCGTCCCCGGCCGACGCCCCCGGCGCGCCGACGGCCGCGACGACCGCGGCGGCCACCTCGTCCCCGCGCGAGACCGTCGCCAGCTCGGCCACGACGACCCCGTCCGGGGCGGTGCTCGCGGCCGCGACGTGCCGGGCGAGCGTCGTCTTGCCGACCCCGCCGGGCCCGACCAGCGTCACCGGACCGCTCCCGAGCACCCCGAGCACGCCCGCCAGCGCCGCGTCCCGCCCCACCATCGGCGCCGGGTCCGCAGCGAACGCGCCGTTCGCTGCGCCGGAAGCAGCGAACGGCCCGTTCGCTGCACCACCCGAGGGCGCCGGGACGCCCGCCAGCACCACGGCTTCGAGACGCCGGAGCTCCGGGCCCGGATCGAGACCCAGCTCGTCGGCGACGAGGCGGCGGTAGGCGGCGACCGCGGCGAGCGCGTCGGCGCTGCGTCCCGCCCGGTGCAGCGCCTCGACGAGCAGCTCCCGCCGCCGCTCGCGGAACGGCGCGGCCGCGACGATCTCCTCGAGCCGGGCGACGGCGGCCTCGGGGCGCCCGAGGTCGAGGTCGGCGCGCGCCCGGGCGTCCTCGGTGTCCGCGCGCAGCTCCGCGAGGCGGGCCGCGACGGGGCGGAACGGCTCCTCGTCGGCGAACTCAGCCAGCGGCGGGCCGCGCCACAGCGCCAGCGCCTCGTCGAGCAGCGCCGCGGCGCGCACCGGGTCCACCGACCGCGCCCGCTCGCGCAGGTCCGCGGCGACGCCGGCGTCGAGGGCGTCGGGCGGCAGGTCGAGGACGTAGCCGGGCGGGCGGGCGAGCAGGACCCCGTCGCCGACCACCCGCCGGGCCCGCGCGACGGCGCTGTGCAGCGCGGCCTCGCCGTGCGCAGGCGGCCGATCGGGCCACACGTCGTCGACGAGCCGGTCGGCCGCGACCACCCGGCCCGGGTCGAGGGCCAGGACCGCGAGGAGGCGACGCACGCGGGCCGACCGGACCGGGGCGTCGTCGACCGCGATCGCACCCAGCACCCGCATCCGCAGCCGCATCACGGTCACCACCCGCGCCCGGAGCGTAGACGGCCTTGACGCCACGGCACCCCGATGCTTGCATATCTGCATTCATTGCATGACTGCAAGGATCAGTGATGGACGAGCGCGAGGACCTGGCCGCGAGCTTCGGTCACATGCGGCGGGCGATGATCCCCGCGTTCCTGCTGGACCTGCTCGCCGCCGTCGACGGCGGTGACGAGCTCTCGCTCACCCAGCTCGCCACCCTCTACGTCCTCGACGCCGGCGAGCCGGTCTCCCTCGGTGTCCTCGCCGACGAGGTCGGGCGCTCGGTGTCGGCCGCGAGCCGGCTCGTCGACGGCCTGGTCCGCCGCGGCCTCGTCGAGCGCCAGGAGCACCCGGGCGACCGGCGGGTCCGCCGGGTGGCGATCAGCAAGGACGGCGGGGCCCTGCTCCGCCGCCTCGAGCGCACCCGGGCCGACGCCCAGCTCCAGATCATGAACCGCCTCGGCCCCGCGGACCGGGCCCTGGTGACCCGCGCGATGGCCCTGCTCGGCGACGCCGCCCGGCAGGAGGGGAGCCCCTGATGACCCTCGACACGTACGTCCTGCCCCTTGCCGCGATCGATCCCGCCGCCGCGGAGACCCTCGGTCACGTCGGCGGCAAGGCGGGCAACCTCGCCGCGCTGGTGCGTGCCGGGCTGGCGGTGCCCGCGGGCGTCTGCGTCACGACGGCGGCCTACCGGCACGCCGTCGGGTCGGCGCTCGACGCCCTGCTCGCCGACGCGGACGGCCTCGATCCCGCCGTGCTCGCCGAGAAGGCCCGCGCCGCGGTGCTGGCGGTCGAGGTCCCGGCCGACGTCGCCGCGGCCGTCCGCGCCGCGTGCCCGGAGGGGCCGGTCGCGGTGCGCTCGTCGGCGACGGCCGAGGACCTGCCCGACGCGAGCTTCGCGGGCCAGCAGGACACGTTCCTGGGCGTCGTCGGCGTCGACGCGGTCCTCGACGCGGTCCGCCGGTGCTGGGCCTCGCTGTGGACCGACCGTGCGGTCGCCTACCGCGCCGCCCAGGGCATCGACCACGCCGCGGTCGCCCTCGCCGTCGTCGTGCAGGAGATGGTCGACGCCCGGTGGGCGGGCGTGCTGTTCACCGCGAACCCGGTGACGGGCCGGCGCGGGCAGGCCGTGATCGACGCCGCGCCGGGGCTCGGCGAGTCGGTGGTGTCCGGGTCGGTCGACCCCGAGCACCTCGTCGTCGACCCCGACGGCACGATCGCCGAGCGCCGCGCGGGCGCCGGCGGCACCGTGGTGCGCGCCCGGCCGGGCGGCGGCACCGACCTCGAGCAGCACGGCGGCGCGGCGCTGGACGACGCCGACGTGCCCACGCTGGTCGCGCTCGGCCGCCGGGTGGAGGCCCTGTTCGGCGCGCCGCAGGACATCGAGTGGGCCGTCGACGGCGCGGGGACGGCCTGGCTGACGCAGTCGCGCCCGATCACCACGCTCTACCCGCTCGTCCCGGGCCGTCCCGGCCTGCGCCTGTTCCTGTCCGCCAACGTCGCCCAGGGCGTGTTCCGCCCGTTCACCCCGTCCGGGCTCTCGGCGGCCCGGCACCTCGCCACCGGCGTGGCCCGCCTCCTCTCGACGCCCGTCGACGACCCCGAGCACGGCCCGCCGATGCTCTCCGACGCCGGGGAACGCGCGTTCGTCGACGTCACCGACATCCTGCGCAGCCGCGTGGGCCGCGCCGGGATCCGCGGCATGCTCGGCGTCATGGAGACGCGCTCGGCGGAGGTCATCGCCACCCAGCTCGACCGCCCCGAGCTCGGCATCACCCGGCGCTCGCCGCTCCCCGCGATCCGCCGGGTGGGGCGCGTGGCCCTGCGCTACCGCATCCCGCCGGCGGTGGTCGGTGCGTGGCTGCGGCCGGCCCGCGCCCGCGACCGGGCACTCGCGCTGGTCCGCGAGGCCGAGGCGACGCTGCCGGCGCCCGCGGGCGCGACGCCGGCGCAGCGCGTCGACCACGTCCGGCGCCTGCTCGCCGACGGGTTCGCGCCGATGGCGCCGCGGATCGCGCCCGCCCCGGCCGCCGGGTTCCTCGCCCTCGGCCTCGCCGCGAAGCTGCTCGGCGACCGCGCCCGCCCCGGCGAGCTCGGCACCGTCCTGCGCGGCCTGCCGCACAACGTGACCACCGAGATGGACCTCGCCCTGTGGGACCTCGCGGTCCGGCTCCGCGCCGACCCCGCCAGCGTCGCCGCGCTCACCGGGAACGCGCCGGCCGAGCTCGCGGCCCGACGGGACACCTGGCCGGCCGCCCTCACCTCGGGGCTCGGCGCCTTCCTCGCCGTGCACGGCCGCCGGGCCGTCGCCGAGATCGACCTCGGGCTGCCGCGGTGGTCCGAGGACCCGACCCACCTGCTCGGCGTGCTGGCCAACTACGTCCGTCTCGACGACACCGAGCGGGCGCCGGACGCGGTGTTCGCGCGCAGCACCGCCGAGGCCGAGGCGACGATCGCGGAGCTCGCCCGGCGGGCCGGCGGCGTCCGCGGCCGGGTCGTGGCGCTCGCCCTGCACCGCGCGCGGGACCTCGTCGGCCTGCGGGAGCTGCCGAAGTACTGGCTGGTCACGGTGCTCGGGGCGGCCCGGGCCGAGCTCGGGACCGTGGGCGCCGACCTGGCCGCCCGCGGCCGGATCGAGCACGCCGACGACGTCTTCTTCCTGAGCCTGTCCGAGGCCCGCGAGGACCGGGACCGCCGGGCCCTGGTCGCGGCACGCCGGGCCACCTACGCCCGCGAGCTGCGCCGCCGCCACGTCCCGCGGCTCGTGTTCTCCGACGGCACGGAGCCCGAGGCGCTGGGCCCGGCGGACGCCGCCCCGGACGGCGCGCTCACCGGCGTCCCGGCCTCGGCGGGCGTCGTCACCGGCCGGGTCCGGGTGATCACCGACCCCCAGGGCGCCCACCTCGACCCCGGCGACGTGCTCGTGTGCCCGTCGACCGATCCCGGGTGGACGCCGCTGTTCCTCACCGCGGGCGGGCTCGTGATGGAGATGGGCGGGTCGAACTCCCACGGTGCCGTGGTGGCCCGCGAGTACGGCCTGCCCGCCGTGGTCGGTGTCCGCGACGCCGTCGCGCGCCTGACCGGCGTCGACGAGGTCCGCGTCGACGGCACCGCCGGTCGCGTCGAGCCCGTTCAGACGAGCAGCCGGTAGAACCGGAAGATGTCGGTGTCCAGCTCGTCGAGCACCTCGACCGTGGCGAAGCCGGCCGCGCGGGCGTAGGCCTCGAGCGTGCCGCGGCGCATGACGGTGCCGGTGCCGACCGAGCCCGGCGTCGAGAGCCCGTCCGGCAGGCAGCACATCAGCGAGAAGCCGTAGAAGAGCTGCTCGACCTCGTCGCCGTCGGGCGCGAAGGCGTCGGCGACCTTCTCGTCCATGATCAGTACGGTGCCGCCCGGCGCGACGGCCCGGCGCATCCCGGCGAGCACGGCGACCGGGTCGGGCATGTCGTGGACGCACTCGAAGGCGCAGACGAGGTCGTACGCGCCGGCCTCGGCGGACTCGATCCCGGTGTGGTGCACCGCGACGCGGTCGGCGACGCCCTCGGTCGCCGCGTACCGGCGCGCGGCCGCCACCGACGCGGCGTCCACGTCGAACCCGTCGACGGTCGCGGTCGGGTACGCCCGGGCGATCCCGATCGGCGACCAGCCCTCGCCGCACCCCACGTCGGCCACCCGCCCACCGGCACGCAGGGCCGCGTCGACGTCGCCGAGCAGGGGCAGGTGGTCGCGGGCCAGCGCGTCGCGCAGCAGCGGGCGGTTCTGGGCCGACTGGCCCTCGCGCGCGTCGTCGCCGAAGGTCTCCCAGCTCACGCCGCCGCCGGTGCGGTAGGCCTCGAGCAGGTCGTCGATCCGGCGCAGGGACGCGACGAGGATGCGGGCGAACGGGGTCAGCACCGTCTCGCTGTCGAGATCGGCGAGCACTGGCACGTGCGCCGCGGGCATGGCGAAGCGGCGCTCGTCGGGCGCGGCCGCCGGGTCGTCGACGGTGAGCAGACCGCACACCGCCTGGTACTCCAGCCACTCGCGGGCGTAGCGGGCGGCGGTGCCCGTGCGGGCGGCCAGCTCCGGGGCCGTCGCCGGGCCGTCCTGGGCCAGCGAGCGGTACCAGCCGAGGCGGTCGCCCAGGTACAGCGCGGTCGTCTGCTCCATCCCGAGGATGCCGGCGAACACGGTCTCCGCACACGCCTCGGTGGTCCGGCCATCAGAGGGGACATCGGTCTCGAGCGTCGTCATGGGCCGACGGTGGCGCGCGGCGCTGTCAGATCGCTGCCGTCCCGCTGCCGGTGGCCGCGGGCCCATACTCGCTCCATGGGCTCGCCGGACGGGCCGACGCGGCAGACCATCCGGTTCGCGCGGTCGGAGGCACGCACGGTGGCGTGGGCCGCGGTCGGGACGGGCCCGCCGCTCGTGGTCGGCGGGTGGTGGATGGGCCACCTCGAGCTGAACTGGGCGGACCCGGGCTTCCGGGCCTTCGTCACGGCGCTGGCCGAGCACCACACCGTGGTGCGCTACGACCGGCCGGGCACGGGGCTCTCCCCCGGGGCTCCCGAGCGGTCGCTCGACGGCGAGGTCGCGGTGCTCGCCCAGGTCGTCGAGGCCGTGGGCGCCGGGCCGGTGACGCTGCTCGGGGGGTCCGCGGCCGGTCCCGTGGCGGCGGCGCTGGCCGCGCGGCGCCCCGAGCTCGTCGAGCGCCTCCTGCTCTACGGCACCTACGCCGACGGTGCCCGGGTCGCGCCGCCCGCAGTGCGCGAGCAGCTCGTCGCCCTCGTCGGCGCCCACTGGGGGCTGGGCTCGCGGGTGCTCGCCGACCTGTTCCTGCCCGGCGCGAGCGCCGAGGAGCGCGACGACTTCGCGCGCTACCAGCGGACCTCGGCGAGCGCCGGCGACGCCGCCGCCTCGCTCGCCGCCACCTACGCCTTCGACGTGCGGACCGAGCTCGGGCGGATCACGGCGCCGACCCTGGTGGTGCACCGCCGCGACGACCGCGCCATCGGCTTCGACCTCGGCCGCGAGGTCGCCGCCGCGATCCCGGACGCGACCTTCGTCGCCCTCGAGGGGAACGACCACCTCCCCTGGCGCGGGGACGCGTCGGCGGTGCTGCGGGCATGGTCGGACGTCCTGCCCGGCGCGGCCGTCCCCGCGCCCGCTGCCTCCGCCGCCACCCCGGCGAGCGTCCTGTCCGCGCGCGAGCTCGAGGTGCTGCGGCTGGTGGCCCAGGGCCTGGCGGACCGCGAGATCGCCCGGCGGCTGGACCTCAGCCCGCACACCGTGCACCGGCACCTCGCGAACATCCGCACGAAGCTGGGCCTGCCCTCCCGGGCGGCGGCCACCGCGTACGCCGCGCGCCACCACCTGCTCGGGTAGTGGCCCGATCCGGCCATCCCCGGTGATGGCCGGGACGAGCGAAGCGCCCGCACCCCGCCGCGCGGTGTGCTGATGCCATGACCAGCACCGATGTCTCACTCCCCACGCCCCACCCCGTGCGCGGCCCGCTCAACGCCGCGTTCTTCCGGCTCGTCGACGGCTACGGCCACCGCATCCTCGGCGAGCGCAAGGCCGCCCTGTTCGCCGACCTCCCGCGCACCGTCGTGGAGCTGGGTGCGGGGACCGGCGCCAACCTGCGCCACTACCCCGCCGGCACGCGGGTGATCGCGATCGAGCCGAACCCGGCGATGCACGCCCGGCTGCGGGCGGCCGCGGCCCGCCACGGCGTGGACCTGGAGATCCGGGCGGCCGTCGCCGAGGACACGGGCCTGGCCGACGCGAGCGTCGACGCGGTGGTGAGCACCCTCGTGCTCTGCACCGTCGCCGACCCGGCCGCAGCGGTCGCCGAGGCGCGGCGCGTCCTGCGACCGGGCGGGCGCCTGATCGTCCTCGAGCACGTCGCCGCCCCGGAGGGCAGCGCACTGGCCCGGCTCCAGCGGGCCCTGGAGACCGGGTGGCGGTGGGCGTTCGAGGGCTGCGAGCTGCAGCGCTACACCGGTGAGCTGCTCGCCGGCGCCGGGTTCGCCGAGGTCGATCTCGAGCGCTTCCGCGCCGGCTGGATCTTCCTGCCGGTCGACCACCTCGTCGCCGGCACCCTGCGCCGCTGAGTGCTGCCGGCGCGGGCTGCCCCTTCCCGTGGAGACACGAACGGCGAGCTCGCTGCTTGCGATGCAGCGAGCTCGCCGTTCGTTCCTCGAGGGAGCGCGCAGTCGGCTCAGCGCCGTGAGCCGACCGGACCTCAGGCGGCGCGGGAGACCACGAGGCCGCCGGTGCCGTGGTCGGCGGACTCGTCGAGGTCGACCTGGACCGTGTCGCCCTCGCGCACCTCGCCGGCCAGCAGGGCCTTGGCGAGCTGGTCGCCGATGGCCGACTGCACGAGCCGGCGCAGGGGCCGCGCCCCGAAGATCGGGTCGAAGCCCTGCAGCGCGAGCCACTCGCGGGCCGCGTCGCTGACAGCGAGCGTGAGGCGGCGGGCGGCCAGGCGGGCGCCGAGCCGCTCGAGCTGGATGTCGACGATCGACGTCAGCTCCTCGGTCGACAGCGCGTGGAAGACCACGACGTCGTCGAGCCGGTTGAGGAACTCCGGCTTGAACGAGCGCCGCACGACCTCCATGACCTTCTCCCGGCGCCCGTCGTCGTCGAGCGAGGTGTCGACGAGCGCGGCGGAGCCGAGGTTCGAGGTCAGCACGAGGATCGTGTTGCGGAAGTCGACCGTGCGGCCCTGGCCGTCGGTGAGGCGCCCGTCGTCGAGGACCTGCAGCAGCACGTCGAAGACGTCCGGGTGGGCTTTTTCGACCTCGTCGAGCAGCACCACCGAGTACGGGCGGCGCCGGACGGCCTCGGTGAGCTGGCCACCCTGGTCGTAGCCGACGTACCCGGGCGGCGCGCCGACGAGGCGGGCCACCGAGTGCTTCTCGCCGTACTCGCTCATGTCGATGCGGATCATCGCCCGCTCGTCGTCGAACAGGAACGCGGCCAGCGCCTTGGCCAGCTCGGTCTTGCCGACGCCGGTGGGGCCGAGGAACAGGAACGACCCGGTGGGACGGTCCTCCTCGGAGATCCCGGCGCGGGCGCGCCGCACGGCGTCGGACACCGCGCGGACCGCCTCGGCCTGGCCGACGACCCGGTGGCCGAGCTCGTCCTCCATGCGCAGGAGCTTCGCCGTCTCGCCCTCGAGCAGGCGGCCGGCGGGGATGCCGGTCCAGGCCGAGACCACGTCCGCGACGTCGTCGGGGCCGACCTCCTCCTTGAGCATCTCGGGCACGACGGCCGCGGCGTCGGCGGCCTCGAGCTCCTTCTCGAGCGCGGGGATGCGCCCGTGGATGAGCTCCGCGGCGCGGCCGAGGTCGCCGTCGCGGGTGGCGCGCTCGGCCTCGCCGCGCAGCGTCTCGAGCTGCTCCTTGAGCCCGCGGCTGGCGTCGATCGAGTCCTTCTCGCCCTGCCACCGCGCGGTCAGGGCGTCGAGCTCCTCGCGGCGCTCGGCGAGCTCGGCGCGCAGCGCGCGCAGGCGCTCGGCCGAGGCGGCGTCGGACTCCTTCTCCAGCGCCATCTCCTCGATCTCGAGGCGGCGCACGCCCCGCTCGACCTCGTCGATCTCGACGGGCCGGGAGTCGATCTCCATGCGCAGCCGCGAGCTGGCCTCGTCGACGAGGTCGATGGCCTTGTCGGGCAGGAAGCGCGCGGTGATGTAGCGGTCCGACAGCGTGGCGGCGGCGACGAGGGCGGCGTCGGTGATGCGCACGCCGTGGTGCACCTCGTAGCGCTCCTTGAGCCCGCGCAGGATGCCGACGGTGTCGTCGACGGTGGGCTCGCCCACCAGCACCTGCTGGAACCGGCGCTCGAGCGCCGGGTCGGACTCGATGTGCTGGCGGTACTCGTCGAGCGTCGTCGCGCCGACCATGCGCAGCTCGCCGCGGGCGAGCATCGGCTTGATCATGTTGCCGGCGTCCATCGCCGACTCGCCGGTCGCGCCGGCGCCGACGATCGTGTGCAGCTCGTCGATGAAGGTGATGACCTGCCCCGCGGAGTCGGTGATCTCCTGCAGGACGGCCTTGAGCCGCTCCTCGAACTCGCCGCGGTACTTCGCGCCCGCGACCATCGAGCCGAGGTCGAGCGAGACGACGCGCTTGTTGCGCAGCGACTCGGGGACGTCGCCCGCGACGATGCGCTGGGCGAGGCCCTCGACGATCGCGGTCTTGCCGACGCCGGGCTCGCCGATGAGCACGGGGTTGTTCTTGGTGCGCCGGGACAGGACCTGGACGACGCGGCGAATCTCGGCGTCGCGGCCGACCACCGGGTCGAGGTCGCCGGAGCGGGCCCGCTCGGTGAGGTCCTGGCCGTACTTCTCCAGCGCCTGGAAGGTGCCCTCCGGGTCGGCGGACGTCACGCGTCCCGAGCCGCGCACCTTGGTGAACGCCTCCTTGAGCGCCTCGGGCGTCGCGCCGTGGCGGGTGAGCACCTCGGCGGTGCGTCCGCCGGCCGCGGCCAGCCCGACGAGCAGGTGCTCGGTGGAGACGTACTCGTCGCCCATGTCGGCGGCGAGCTGCTGGGCGTGCTGCAGGACGCGGGCCATCTCACGGTCGAACTGCGGCGCCGCGACGCTGGAGCCGCTGGCGCTCGGCAGGCCCGTGAGGACCTTGCCGACGTCCGAGCGCACGGCCGACGGGTCCACCCCGACCGCGCGCAGCAGCGGCTCGGTCAGCCCGTCGGTCTGGTCGAGCAGCGCGGCCGCGAGGTGGGCCGGCGAGACCTGCGGATGGCCGTCGACGGTGGCCGCGCGGACGGCGTTCGACACCGCCTGCTGGGTGCGGGTGGTGGGGCTGAAGTCCATCGATCCTCCTGGGGCGCGGGCGGGCGGCCCACCAGCCGCCCTGTTCTTGAGTCTACTTGGCTCAACTCTGGCTGTGCGGCGTTTCTTCCCGAATCACCGAATCCCCGACCGGTCACCCACAGCGACGACGACGAACGGCACCGGATCGAGTCGTCGTCGCTGCTCACGGTGGTCGCGAGCACCGTCCGGCGCACCTGGCGGCCCGGACGACGCGGGCTCCTCGGGGACCCTGCGTGACGATGTCGCGCGGGCTGCCATAGTGGTCCGGTCACGCGGGTACCTGGTTCCCGCGGCGGGGGGCCGGGGAGGAGCGACCAGGATGTCGGCGGAGCCGCTGTCGGGAGGCGACCCGGAGGACCCGGGCCCCGACCGTCCTGCGCCCGCGCCGTCCTCCGGCAGGCCCGTCCGCCGCCTCGCGGCCGTGCGCACGGTGCCGCCGCCGCCGACCACACCCATCGTCGTCCCCGGCCGGCACGCCGCCGCGGAGGACGGGGCGCCCCCGGACGAGAGCACCGAGGCGACGCCCGCCACGCGCCCGGAGCCCGCCGCACCCCCGGAGCCCGGCGCACTCCCGGAGCCCGCACCGGGCCCGGCCCCGGCGTCGGTGTTCGAGACCCCCGAGGCGCAGGCCGCCCGGCGGGTGCGGGAGACCTGGGCGGACGTCGAGCCGCAGGTCGACGAGCTCGCCGAGTGGTTCGCCGCGCTCCTGTTCAGCCTGGCGCCCGACGTCCGCGGCCTGTTCCCCGCGCGCATCACCGAGCCCGCCCGGCGGCTGCTGCGCTCGCTGGTGCTGCCGATGACGACCGTCGACCGGCCCGACCAGCTGCGCACGGTGCTCGAGCCGCTGGTGCGCGAGCACCGCGCGCTGGGGCTGCACGCCGAGCAGTACGAGGCGCTCGGCGTCGCGATGATCGGGGCGATGCGCCGCTTCGCGCCGGCGTGGGACGAGGGCACCGAGCACGCCTGGGTGCGCGCGTTCTCGCTGGCGGCGGGCCCGATGGAGCACGCCGTCCGCGCCGCCGCCGACCCCGCGGTCGCCGAGGGCACGGTGGTGTCGCACCGCCGGCTGAGCTGGGACCTGGCCGTGCTGCACGTGGCGCCGGACACCCCGGTGCCGCACCGCGCGGGCCAGTACCTCACCGTCGAGATCCCCCAGCGGCCCCGGATGTGGCGGCCGCTGAGCCCGGCGACCGCGCCGCGTCCCGACGGTCTGCTGGAGTTCCACGTCCGCGCCGTCGAGGGCGGCTGGGTGAGCCGGGCGATGGTGGCGCACGCGTCACCCGGCGACCGGTGGCGTCTCGGGCCGGCGTCCGGGCGACTCGGACTCGACCCGCGCAGCACCGCGCCGGTGCTCATGGTCGCCGGCGGCACCGGCGGCACGCCCGTGCTGGCGCTGTGCGAGGACCTGGCCCGCTGGACGCGGCCGCGCCCGTGCACGGTGTTCCTGGGCGGGCGGGTCGCCGAGGACCTCACGGTGCTCGACCGCCTGCGCGCGCTGGCCGACCGGCACCCGTGGCTCGAGCTGGCCGTGGTCTGCGAGGACGATCCGCTCGACGAGCACACGCTGCCCGGCACGCTGCCGGACGCGGTGGTGCGCAGCGGCGACTGGTCGCAGCACGACGTGCTGCTCTCGGGCTCACCGGCCATGATCCGCGCCTCGGCGCAGGCCCTGCTGGTCGACGGCGTGCCGCTGGACCGCATCCACTACGACCCCTTCGCGGAATAGTCGGGGCGTCACTCGCGCGGGCGCGGGCCCGGCTGCCACACGACGACCGACTGGGTGCGTCGCGCCGGCAGACGGTCGCCGCGGGAGGGATTCTCCGCGTTCTGGGCCGCCTGCTCGGCCGCGGCGCGCCAGCGGGCGAGCTCTTCGGTGACCTCGCGGAGCCGGTCGGTCAGCGCGCCGACCTCCCGCTCGAGCTCGATGATCCGCTTGATGCCGGCGAGGTTGACGCCGTCCTCCTGCGAGAGCCGCTGGACCTCGCGGAGCACGGCGATGTCGCGCACCGAGTAGCGCCGCCCGCCGCCGCTGGCACGGCCCGGGGTGACGAGGCCGATGCGGTCGTAGCTGCGCAGGGTCTGCGCGTGCATGCCGGCGATCTGGGCGGCCACGGAGATCACGAAGACGGGGGTGTCCTCGTCGGCCCACGCCGGCAGCGAGGGGATGGAGGCGGACGCGGCGCCGAGCGGGGACGGCCAGGGCCCCCGTTCGCCGCCTGCGCCGCGCCCGCTCATGACGCCGTCTCCCTCCGTGCGGCGGCCTCGGCGCGCCGGGTGAGGTCGGCGCGCGGGTCGTGGTCGGAGGTGGCGGCGACGTAGGCGTCGAGTGCCTCGCGGGCGGCCGAGCTCAGCCGCTGCGGCACGGAGAGCTCGACGGTGACGAGCAGGTCGCCGGTGCGCCCGTCCTTGCGGTGCACCCCGCGCCCGCGGACCCGCAGCGTGCGGCCGCTCTGGCTGCCGGCGGGGACCTTGAGCGAGACCTTGCCGTCCATGGTCGGGACGGTGATCGTCGTGCCGTCGACGAGCTCGGGGAACGTCACCGGCACGGTGAGCGTCAGGTCGTCGGCGTTGCGCTCCGAGCGGCCGAAGAGGTCGTCGGCGTTGACGTGGACGACGACGAACAGGTCGCCGGCGGGCCCGCCGCGGCTGCCGGGCTGACCCTGGCCGGCGAGGCGGATGCGCTGGCCGTCGTCGACGCCCGGCGGGATGCGCACGGTGAGCGTGCGCGAGCGGGTGCTCACGCCGTCGCCGCCGCACTCGGGGCAGGGGTCGTCGACGATCGAGCCGGTGCCCGAGCAGTCGCGGCACGGCTCGCTGAAGGCGAAGGCGCCCTGGCTGCGCGAGACGACGCCGGCGCCGCCGCAGGTCAGACACGTGCGGGGGCTGGTGCCGGGCTTGGCGCCGTTGCCGCCGCAGGTGTTGCAGCGCGCCGGGGACGCGAGGCGCAGCGGCAGGGTGGTGCCGCCGACCGCCTCGGCGAAGTCGATCCGCACGTCGGTCTCGACGTCAGCACCGCGCTGCTCGCGCGGGCGGGTGCCGCCCATGCCCGGGGTCGGGCCGGTCGTGGTGCCGGCACCGCCGACGCCACCCCCGAACAGCCCGCCGAGCAGGTCGCCGAGGCCGCCCGCGCCCTGGGCGCCGCCGCCGCGACCACCGAAGAGGTCGCCGACGTCGAAGCCGCCGGAGAAGCCGGTGCCACCGGCCCCGGCACCGGCGCCCGCGCCGCCCCCCCGGCCGCCGCCGAAACCGCCGAAGCGCCCGCCGGCGAACAGCGTGCGCGCCTCGTCGTACTGCTGGCGCTTCTCGGCGTCGGAGAGCACGCCGTACGCTTCGCCGGCGGCCTTGAAGCGGGCCTCCGCCTTGGCGTCGCCGGGCTTGGCGTCGGGGTGGTTCTCCCGGGCGATCTTGCGGTAGGCCTTCTTGATGTCGTCCGCGGAGGCGTCCTTGGCCACGCCCAGCTCGCGGTAGTAGTCCTTCTCGACCCAGTCACGGGCGCTCATGGCGGGACTGCTCCTTCCGCGGTGTGGGGGGTGGGGTGATCAGGACGCCTCGTCAGGAGGTGCCGGCGTCGGCCGGCTGGGAGGTGGTGTCCGCCGGGGCGGAGCCGTCGGAGTCGGTGACCCCGACCATCGCGGCGCGCAGCACGCGGTCACCGAAGCGGTAGCCGCGGCGCATGACGGTGGTGACCGTCGGGCCCGACACCTCGGGCGAGGTCTCGTGGGCCACGGCCTCGTGCACCGAGGGGTCGAAGGCGTCGCCCTCGGCACCGAACGGCGTGAGGCCCGCGCGCTGGAGCGTCTCGGTGAGACGGTCGGCGACGAGCTTGAACGGGCCGGTCAGGTCGCCGTGGCTCGCGGCGCGCTCCACGTCGTCGAGCACCGTGAGCAGCTCGCCGGCCACCGAGGCCTTCGCCGCCGCGACGGTCGACTCCTTCTCGCGCTCGGTGCGCCGCCGGAAGTTGGTGAACTCGGCCGACACGCGCTGCAGGTCGGCGGTGCGCTCGGCCAGCTCGGAGCGCACGCGCTCGAGCTCCGGGTCGGCGGCCTGACCGTCACCGACGGCGTCGCCGCCCTCGGACAGCCCCGCGGCCGACGCGGCCGCGGCGAACTCCGCCGCGCGGGCCTCGCCGGCGATGGTGTGGGCGCCCTCGGGCGCGGCGGTCTCCCCGCCGTCGGTGGCGCCGTCCGGCTGGGCCGTGCCGGCCGGAGCGTCCTGACCGGAGGTGGGCACCCCGCCGACGCTCGAGTCGGTGCTCGAGTCGGGGGAGTCCTGCCCGACGACCGGATCCTGCACTGTGACCTCCTCGGGAGGACCCGGCGCCTGGCGCCGGGACGGTGTGGTCTGGGGGAACCGCGAGCGGAGGGGCCGCCGGCCGGGACACCGGCGGCCCCACCCGAGGCGCGTCAGTCCTTCTTGTCGTCGTCGACGATCTCGGCGTCGACCACGTCGTCGGCCTGGTCGTCCGCACCGCCCGCGGCAGCGCCACCGGCCGCACCGGCCGCACCGGCACCGCCCTCGGACTGCTGCTGGGCGTACAGCGCCTGACCGAGCTCCTGGGACTCGGTGGCGACCTTCTCCGAGGCGGCCTTGATCTCCTCGGTGTTGTCCTCACCCTGGAGCGCGGTCTTCAGCTCGGCGACCGAGCCCTGGACCTTCTCCTTGACGTCCGACGGGAGCTTCTCGTCGTTGTCGGTGATGAACTTCTCGGTCTGGTAGACCAGCGTCTCGGCCTGGTTGCGGACCTCCGCCGCCTCGCGGCGCTTGCGGTCCTCGTCGGCGTGGGCCTCGGCGTCGGCGACCATGCGGTCGATCTCGTCCTTCGAGAGGGCCGAGCCGCCGGTGATGGTCATCTGCTGGGACTTGCCGGTGCCCTTGTCGACCGCCGAGACGTTGACGATGCCGTTGGCGTCGATGTCGAAGCTGACCTCGATCTGCGGCACGCCCTGCGGGGCGGGCGGCAGGTCGGTGAGCTCGAACATGCCGAGCTTCTTGTTGTAGGCGGCGATCTCACGCTCGCCCTGGAAGACCTGGATCTGCACGGACGGCTGGTTGTTCTCCGCCGTCGTGAAGACCTCGGACTTCTTGGTCGGGATCGTCGTGTTCTTCTCGATCAGCCGCGTCATCACGCCGCCCTTGGTCTCGATGCCGAGGGACAGCGGGGTGACGTCGAGCAGCAGGACGTCCTTGACGTCGCCGCGCAGCACGCCGGCCTGCAGGGTGGCGCCGACCGCCACGACCTCGTCCGGGTTGACGCCCTTGTTGGGCTCCTTGCCGCCGGTGAGCTCCTTCACCAGGTCGTGCACCGCGGGCATGCGGGTCGAGCCGCCGACCAGCACGACGTGGTTGATCTGGCCGACGGAGATGCCGGCGTCCTTGATCACCTGGTTGAAGGGCTTGCGGCAGCGGTCGAGCAGGTCGGAGGTGATCCGCTGGAACTCGGCCCGCGAGAGCGTCTCGTCGAGGAACAGCGGGTTCTTCTCGGCGTCGACGGTGATGTAGGGCAGGTTGATGCCGGCGCTGGACGAGCTGGAGAGCTCGATCTTCGCCTTCTCGGCCGCCTCACGCAGGCGCTGCATCGCCATCTTGTCCTTGGACAGGTCGATGCCCTGCGAGCTCTTGAACTTCTCGACGAGCCAGTTGATGATCCGCTCGTCCCAGTCGTCGCCGCCGAGGTTGTTGTCGCCGTTGGTGGCCTTGACCTCGACCACGCCGTCGCCGATCTCGAGCAGGGACACGTCGAACGTGCCGCCACCGAGGTCGAAGACCAGGATGGTCTGCTCGTGCTCGCCCTTCTCGAGGCCGTACGCGAGGGCGGCCGCGGTGGGCTCGTTCACGATGCGGAGGACGTTGAGGCCCGCGATCTGGCCGGCCTCCTTGGTGGCCTGCCGCTGGGCGTCCTCGAAGTAGGCCGGGACGGTGATCACCGCGTCGGTGACGTCCTCGCCCAGGTACGCCTCGGCGTCCCGCTTCAGCTTCTGCAGCGTGCGGGCGCTGATCTCCTGCGCGCTGTACTTCTTGTCGTCGATCTCGACGGACCAGTCGGTGCCCATGTGCCGCTTGACCGACCGGATCGTGCGATCCACGTTGGTCACCGCCTGGTTCTTGGCCGACTGGCCGACCAGGACGTCGCCGTTCCGGGCGAACGCGACCACCGAGGGGGTGGTGCGGCTGCCTTCGGAGTTCGCGATGACCGTCGGCTCGCCGCCCTCCAGGACGGCGACCACGGAGTTGGTCGTGCCGAGGTCGATGCCGACCGCTCGCGCCATGCTCGTGTCTCCTCTCGAGACCCGTGGGATCCGGGTGTTCCGTTGAGTGCTCTGCGCTCAAGTATTGGCCCACGGAGCGGTGTCCGCAAACCAGACCTGAGCCACCTGCACTCAAGTGTGTCATTCCGACCAACGGAGCATGGCACGAGGTTGTTCCCGGGCGGCTCAACTTCGCCGAAGAAGCCGGTCCGGCCCTGGTCAGGCCCGGTCCGAACCGGTGCCGGGGCGGGTCGCGAGCGGCAGCAGCTCGCCCTCGTCCCAGCTCACGGCCCGGGTCGCGAGCGGCACCCCGGTCTGCTGCGCCTCCATCATCTGCCCGTTCCCGAGGTACATGGCCACGTGGTGGATGGTGTCCGGGTCCGACTTGTCGTACGCCCAGAACAACAGATCCCCGGGCTGCGCCTGGTCGACGGGGACGTGCGCGCCGGCGTGGTACTGGTCACGCGACACGCGGGGCAGCACGATCCCGGCACGCTCGTAGGCCCGCAGCATCAGCCCCGAGCAGTCGTAGCTGCTCGGCCCCGTCGCCCCCCACACGTAGGGCTTGCCGGTCTCCGCGGTCGCGAACTCGATCGCCGTGCGCGCGACGCCGGGCGGCAGCGCGGCCGCCGGGCCCGGTCCCGCGTCCGCCGCGGGCACGCACTCCTGGATGGCGCCGGTGATCCCGGCGAGGTCGGTGACCAGGCTGTTGGCCAGCGACTCCCACTTGGCGTAGGCGTTGGGGAACGCCGAGCGCTGCACGATCTGGGCGGCCTGCGTGACGGGCATCGTGTCCCACCCGGGCACCGCGAGCAGGCGCTCGAGGAAGGTCCGGGTGGCGTAGACGGGGTCACGCACCTGCTCGGGGCTCCCCCAGCCCTGGCTCGGGCGCTGCTGGAACACCCCGAGCGAGTCGTGGTCGACCGCGATGTCCATGCCGACCGTGCCCATCTGGGACTCCTGCATCGCCGTGGCCAGCGCGACGACCCAGCCGCGCGGCGGCACCGCCATGCCCTTGGCCACCCCGATGATCGTCGACGCGGTCTGGCGCTGGACGGCGTCGAGCTCGGCCGAGGTCTGCGGCGCGCTCCCCGACGGCGCCCCGGTGCCCGCCTCGCAGCGTCCGGCGTCGGCGTCCTCGCCGCCGCCGGGGACGAACTGGCCGACGACGAGCAGCCCCGCGGCCAGCACGACGACCAGGAAGCCCGCGAGCGCCGCCACCGGCAGCAGCAGGCGCAGGATCCGGAAGCCGGGCGGCAGCCGGGGCGGGGTGATCACGGGAGCCCTCAGGACGCCCGGTCGTAGCCGGAGACGCGCCAGTCACCCGGCCCGACCTGCACCAGGAGCAGCTCGAGGCGCACCGCGTCGGTGGGCACCTGCACGCGCACGGCCTCGGGCCGCACCTCGACCGCCTGCGGCGGCCCCGTGACCCGCGAGCCGGGGACGTTCGACGGGTCGACCGACGCGAGCACCGCGAGGTACTCGTCGGTCGTGTACGGCGCGAGTCCGGCGCTCCACTGGGCCGGGGTCGTCCCGGCCGGGTGCGTGGCCCACGCCTGCGTCCAGCGCTGCGCCACCGCGAGCGCGACCGGGGGCGCCTGGTCGAGGGGCAGCGTGCGGGGACTGAGCTCGGTGACCTGCGGGGCGGCGGGGGCGGTGGCGGGTGCCGGGCCCGGCGCCGGCCCGAGGGCCCGCCCGGACCCGGCACCCCCGTCGGAGCCCCCGGCGAGGGAGGAGATGCCGATCGCGACGGCGACGATCACGACCAGCACGCCGATCAGGCGCGCCGGGGAGTGCAGCGGCCACTCCCAGAGCGCGCGGTAGGCCGCCGCGCGTCCGCGCCTAGTCCGGATCGGCACGCGGGCCTCCCTCGGCGGGCCGCGGGGCGCTCGTCCGCGTCGAGCGGCGCGAGGACCCGGCGCCGACAGGGCGGCTGGGGCGGTAGATGCGGTAGACGGGCGCGCCGTCGACCAGCTCGGCCTGCACCGGACGCTGGGGACCCCCGGCATCGCCGCTGCGGGCGGCGACACTGCGGTAGAGGCTGCGATCGGCGTCGCTCACCGCGGCGCGGGCCGGGGTGGGGTCGCGGTCCCCGCGGGGCGTGCCGCCCGGGACCGCGGTCGTGCCGGTGGTCGCGGCACCCGCGGGCAACGCCCGCTGGGCGGCCCTCCGCGAGGCCAGCGCGGCCGCCGGGTCCGCGTCGTGGGCCGGGGCGCCGCCCGCGCCGACCCGTTCGCTGTCGACCCGCATCGGGCCGGCCACGGTGGCCACGTCGGCGGTCGCGGGGTCGGCGCGCGTGGGACCGGTGCTCTCCGGGCGCCACCCGTCGCCTGCGGTCGCCGCGCCCCGGCGCTCCGACCACCAGTCGTCCTGGCGCTGCGGCGACCGCGGCAGGAACCGCGAGAGTGCTCCGGAGCCCGCGGGCGGGAGGAAGCCGCTCATCTGGTCGCGGGTCAGCGTGACCATCGCCGAGAGCCGCCGGAACGGGCGTGCGAGCGCCCACAGCACGATCGTGACGACGCCCGTGACCAGCAGCCCCAGCCACGTGTCGACGCCGGACCCGGGGCGGAACAGCGCGATCACCATCAGCGAGTGCAGCCCGGCCATCGCGCCCACGAGCAGGGTGTTGACGAGCGCCGCGCCCCCGATCCGCAGGGTCGCGGGCAGCACCTCAGGTTTGAGCAGGGCGAGCACGGCGAGCGCCGGCGCGATCATCACGAGCAATCGGATGATCAGCATCGAGACGAGGATGAGCAGCTTGCTCATCAACTGGAACAGCCCGATGCACACGGCCTGGATCAGCGCCAGCATCCCGGCGCCCGTGCGCGAGCCCTGCCGGCCCTGGAAGTAGCTGTAGCGGTCGCCCGCGCGGTCGGCGACCGCGGTGTACTGCTGCTTCTTCGCGTCGGCCGTGGCCTGGGTGTCCTGGCCGGCGGCGATCTCCTGCTTGGTGAACGTCTGCGCCCGCAGCAGCTCCCGGCCCATGTCGCGCGCCTGCGGCACGTCCGCGGAGCCGAACTCGCCGCGCAGCCAGTTGTTGTAGACGATCTGGTCGGTCAGCACCGTCGGCAGGGTGTTCGCGTCACCCACCCCGACCTGCGACAGGAACCCGCGCTGCATCGCTGTCACGCCGTCGAGCAGGACGCCGTCGAGCATGCTCGACCAGCGCACGGGCGCTGCGTAGGCCGCCGCCGCCACGGCGAGGGCGATCACCGCGATGCCCGCCCGCTGGGCCTGGCGCGAGAGGTCGCCGCGCATCGCCAGCACCAGCAGGATCGCGGCGAGCACGATGAGCGCGAGCCCGACCCACGTCGTGAACACCGCGCCGTACATCGCCTGCGTCCCGGCCTGGACCACGCCGTCGAGGGGCTGGAGCAGCCCCGAGCCGCGCTCGATGAGGTAGTGCGACCAGTTGACGCCGCCGACGACGAGCTTGGCGAGGTTGAAGAACTGGTTGCCCAGCCACGTGTCGGTCGCCGCCGCGGGGTCGCGCGCGGCGCCCGGGCCGCAGCCGAGGTCGTAGGTCCACCAGATCTGCCCGGCGTACCCGACCTCGTCGTACACGCTCCCGGGTGCGCCCACCCCGAGCGGCGCGGGGTCGAGCGAGCCGACGAGCCCGGTGCCCGGCCGGTCGGGATCGGGCGCGGCCTTGCAGTCCAGCGGCGCCGCCGACGCGGGCAGCGCGAAGAGCACGAGCCCGGTGAGCAGCGACGTGACGAGCACCGCGGCGCGCCGCCGCCCCCGCGGTGCGGAGCGAGGGGCGCCCTGGCTGCGTGGGGAGCAGCGAGGGACGCCCTCGCTCCCCGCGACGACCGGGGCCTTATCGGAGCGAGGGACGCCTTCGCTGCGTGGGGAGCAGCGAGGGACGCCCTCGCTCCCCGCGACGACCGGGGCCTTATCGGAGCGAGGGACGCCTTCGCTGCGTGGGGAGCAGCGAGGGACGCCCTCGCACCCCTCGCGGGCCTCCGGCGCGCGTCGCGACCGCCGCCACCCGACGACGAGGGCGGCGACGAGGATCGCGACGGCGAGGATCACCCCGGTGCCCCGGGCCCTCGCCGCCCGGCGCCCACCCGGCGGGCGGGGTCGGTCGCGTCGTGCCCCTCCCGCCAGCCCGGCGCCCGATCGGCGGGGGTCGTCACCGTCGCGTCGTCGGCGAGCTCGCCGACCGCGTCGCCCGTCGCCTCGCTCTCGTCCATCACCCAGGCGTCGGCCCACTCGTCGTCGCCCGCCGCGGTGGCCGCCGGCGCCGGGGTGCGGTCGAGGTCGTCCAGGTCGTCGTCGAGGTCCGGGGTGAGGTCGTCGAGGCCGGGCGGCAGGACCCCGGCGCCGTCGCGGTCGTCGTGCCGCTCGTCGAGGACCGTCCCCTCGACGACCGTGCGCTCCACGAGCGGGTCGCGCGGCGGCGTCACCGGCGACACGCGCGCCGTGCCCGGCGGCGGGGTCGGGACCGAGCGCGGCGGGAACGGCGGTGACGCGGGCCCCGCGCCGACGGTGGGGCCGGACGGCCGGGCCGACGTGGGCGCGGACGGGGCGGACGGGGCGGACGGGGCAGACGGGGCCGAAGACGCGCCCGGCGGGGGCCCGGCCGTGGGCACGACCGGCACCGGGCCGGTGCGCTCGGCGTCGGTCTCGGGCGGCGCGGAAGGGCGGTCGGCGGGCGCCCCGGCGGGCAGGGTCCGCACCCGGCGGACGTCAGGGTTCGTGTCGAGGGTGTCGCGCAGGTGCTCGAGGTGCGGGCCCTCGAGGTCGATGCGGATCTTCTCGACGCCGCCGTGGCCGTCGGCGAAGACGAACTGGCGCGGGGTGTCGTCGGGCCGGTCGTCGTGGCGCGGCCGCGGCGAGAGCGTGCCCAGCATCTCCTCGTAGCCGACGTCGGTGGGCACGCGGAGCAGGCGCAGCGCCTCGGCCTGCGCCTCCTCGTCGTCGGTGCGCCCGACGAACACGGCGTTGACCAGCGACGCGAACCCCGGCACCCGCAGCAGGTCGCCCGCGAGCTGGGAGGCGAACATCGCGCGCACGTTGAACTTGCGCGAGTCGCGCGCGAGCCGGTCGATGAGCACCTTGCCGGTGGGGATCTGCGACAGGAAGTGGGTCTCGTCGAGCGCGACGCCCTTCCGCAGGTTCCGGTCCGACGTGTAGATCGTTCGCTGGGTCAGCCAGGACGCGAGGTTCAGCAGCTCGACCGCCAGCGACTCGCCGTCGGTCCACTCCTCGCGCGGGCTGCCCGGGCGCGGCAGCGCCATGCCCTGCATGGTCAGGACGGTGAGCCGGTAGTCCTGCTCGCCCCGCCACGGGTCGTCGCGCGGGTCGGCGTTCCGGTCGGGGAACAGCAGCGCGGCCTGCGGCAGCTCGCGGCGCTCCTCGAGGAAGTCGGCGACGACGTCGGCGTGCTCCTCGCCCTCCCGGGCGTGCCGGCGCAGGACGGCGATGACCTGGCCGGGGTCGCGGTCGGGGGCGCCGCCGACCTCGCGCACCGCGCGCAGCAGCACGATCCGGGTGTGGGGCATGCGCGCCACGTCGAAGGGCAGCAGCCCGGTCAGCACGTCGAGCACGAGACGGCGCCGGGTGGCCGCGGCCAGGGAGCGCTCGCGGCGCCACGCCTTGTCCGGGTCGTCCTCGTCGAGGAAGTGGTCGCGGCGGGGCTCGGCCACCACCCGGTACGGGTTGAGGATGCCGGGGTCGGCGCCGAGCAGGTGGATGTGGCGCGAGAACGGCGCGAGCTCCGGGAGCTTGGTCAGCTCGGCGAGCGGGCCCGAGGGGTCGAGCACGGTCCAACGGGCCCCGGCGCGCAGCGTCTTGTAGACGAGCAGTCCGGTGAGGAACGACTTCCCCGAGCCGAGGCCGCCCACGACGGCCGTCAGGCCCGAGGCCCGCCGGACCTCCTGCGCCATCCACGGGTCCCACGCCACCGGGCGGCGGGTGGCCGTGCAGGTCTCGCCGAGCATGATCCCGCGCCGGTCGCCCACCGACGCCGACGCGGCCGGCACCCCCGCGGCCACCCACGTCACCGAGCCGCGCCGGCGGTAGGCGGTGGACGCCAGGGGCTCGCCGGGGATGAACTCGCGGGCGTAGGCGTACTGCGCCTCGGGGTGCTCCATCGCGACCCGCGGGCGGTAGAGGTCGAGCACCTGCTGGGCCCGTGTCAGGGCCTCGCCCTCGTCGCGGCCGGACACCGCGACCCGCCACCACCCGTAGACCCGGGTGTTGAGCTGGGTGAGGCCTCCCGAGAGCTCGTCCTCGATCTGCAGCACGCGGTCGGCCTGGCGCGAGAGCGACATCGGCGGGTCGAGGTCGTGGTCGTGCGTGTAGTGCCGGATCTGGCTGCGCACCTTGCCCATCTGGCGCTGCAGCTCGCCGGCGACCTCCTCCGGCTTGCGCACGTAGATCCGCGCCGACCACTCGACGGGGAACGGCAGGCGGTCGCTGCGCTGCATCCAGGGGTCGTCGGCCTCGGGGATCCGCAGCGCGTCCATGAGGCCCACCGAGAGCACCGCGACGTGGCGCTGCACCGGCTGGGTGCCGAACCGCCCCAGCACCTGGACTGTCGGGGCGTACGGCTCCTGCTGCAGGGCGACCCCGTCGGTGAACGCGGCGAGGTCCTCGGACTCCCAGTGCTCGCCCGAGGCGGGGGTGACCGTGCGCGGGGCCGGCAGGCCCAGCGAGCACGAGCGGTGCATCAGCCACGCCATGTCCTCGGCGGTCGCCGGCACCGCGTCCAGCCCGGCGCGCGACACCAAGGCCTCGACGTGCGCGATCTCGGACTCGAGCGCCGCCAGCTCGGCGGTCGCCGCCGACGGGACGAGGCGCCCGAGGATCGGGGCGGCACCCTCGAGCCACCGGTCGACGACCGACCGGCCGGAGACCTCGACCCCGAGGAAGACCTCCTTGTCCGACATCGACAGCCCCATCAGGTGGCGCTGCTCGCCCTCGAGGAACCCCTCCCAGGTCAGCGCCCCCGAGACGTCGGGGAGCCGGCCCGGCGCGTTGTGGTCGAACGCCTCGGCCCACAGCGCCACCGGGTACGGGCGCGAGGTGACGCGGACGTGCAGCCACCGGCCCTGCAGCTCGCCGAGCTGCGTCGCGATCTGGCGGATCAGCGTCTCGCGCTGGGAGTCGCTGCGGAAGCTCCAGGGCTGCGGGGCGAGCCGGTACCAGGCGGTGACGCTCGACGCGGTGCGCGCCAGGTTGCCGTCGATGGCGCGCAGCGCGATCGCGGGCCGGTAGCCGGCGGCCGGCGACTCGCCGGTCAGACCGCGACCGCGGCGGGCCCCCGAGCCGTTCGACGACGTCGCACGGGCCGGGCGCAGCCCGCCGCCGCTCGGGCCCGCCTCGATCGCCTCCGGGGCCGGGCCGGCCTCGACGGCCTTGGGGGACCTACTCCGGCGCAGCACCGTCGCCCCCTCGCCCGCCCTGCGGGCTGCTGGGGCCGTACCTCCGCGCGCGCGTGCCGGGACCGAACGGCGCCTCCGGGGTCGCCGGCTCGTTCGACATCGGCCAGCCGGCACGACGCCGCGGGCGGGCCGGTCGCCGCTGCGTGCGGTCGGGGTCGGGGTCGGCCGCGGACCCGGTGGCACGGGGGCGCTGGGCCCGCCGCGCGGAGACCGGCTCGCGGTGCGCCCCGGCGCCCGTCCAGGCCGCCATGTCCGCCTCCGCCGACCGCGGGTCGGGCACCGGGGGCAGCTCGGGTCGGGGCCCATCCGGTGCGGCGGGCGCGGCGGTGGTGGGCTCGACCGGGTCGCCGACCTCGGCCGCCGACGGCGGACCGAAGCCGTCGCCGGCCGTCGTCGAGTTGCAGGTCGAGGTCCGCGTGGAGGTGCGCGCGGTGCCGCGGCGCCGGCGCTCCGGGGCGTCCCCGGACGGGTGGGCCGGCGTGGTGCCCCGCGCCCGGCGCCGGTGGGACGCCCGCGTGTCCTCGACCCCGGGGGTGAGGTGGGCGCCCGCGCGGCGGGTCGGCTCGTCGGGTGTCGCCGACGGTGCCGTCGCCGGGGTCGCGGGAGCCGGTGCCTCGGGCTCGGAGGGGTCCGAGGTGTCCGAGCCGTCCGAGGGGTCCGTGGCCCCCGAGGGGTCCGTGGTCGTCGTCGCGGCCGACGCGCGGGTCTCCACGACCTCGTCGTCGCGAGGCGGCGGTCCCCACACGTCCTCGGCCGGCGCGGCGGCGACCCGCCGGGCCCGCGGGCCGTCGGTCGCGTCGGCGGGGTCGCTGCCGCGCGGGAGGGCGACGGCCGTCGGCGCCCCGGTGAGCTTCGGCCGGTCGCGGTGCACGGTGACGTGCCCGGTGGTGAGCGCGCCGCCGGTGACCCGGGTCCTGGCCCGGGGCCCGCGCAGCTCGTGCACGAACAGCGTGAGCCACTCGAGGAGGGGCCGCTCGTCGTTGATGCGCCGCGACACGAAGCGCGTGATCCCGACGGTGATGAGCAGGGCCCACGCCACGGAGAAGAAGCCGAGGTCGATACCGAGGCGGCGCTGGACGAACATCACGGCGAGCATGACGAGCAGGCCCACGCCGTAGGCCGAGTACCGGGCGCGCCACGGGAACGTCGCGCGCGGCGGGCCGAGCCAGACGGCGTCGACGCGGTACACCTCGTCGTCGGTGCGGATGTGCACCCGCGTCACCCCGTGATGAGCTGTGCGAAGAACGCCCCGACGCGTGCGCCGGCACCCGGCGTGAGGGCGATCCCCAGCGCGATCAGGCCGATGATCAGGCCGATGCTGCGGCGGGCCACGCCGGCGTTGTCACCGCGGCCGCCGATCCACAGCATGATGATCGCGATGCCCAGGAGGATCAGCGGGACGATGTTGTCCTGGATCCATCCCTGGAGCCCGCCGGTCCCCGGAGCCTGCGCGACCACCTCGGCGCCGAGGAACGTGACGGTCATGGCGGTCCTCCTGCGGACGTGCTGGTCGAAGTGCCGGGAGCCGATCTCGACCGGTCGAGTAAACACGGCGGTCGCAGGGATTCAAACCACCTCGGCGTGCGGCGCGCGGGGGCCCGCCGCGGCGTCCGGGCACCCCTCTCGGTCTCCTTCCCCCACAGGCGTCGACGCATCGTCCACCCTCCGCGACCGGCGGGCCGCCGCAGCCCGCTCTCCTGGTCCGGATGAGCCTATCGTGATCCACACGGCACGGGCGGTCATCACACTCCGGCGCGGCGCGATCGAATTCGCGATCGCAAAGCATCGCCCGATGGGGGACGCGGACACGCCGGGACACCCCGGACGCGGCGTCCGGGCGCGTACGGAGCGGAGCCGACCGAGCCCGCGGAGGCGACCGTCCTGCTGCGGTTACCGGTGAGTAGCATCAATCACCTCTCGCAGCGCCGACGGTGCTACCGGCCGTTACAGTGCCGCCCACACCGTCGTTGCGGTTCGTTGCACCTCGTTGTCTCAGTTGTCTCACCGGGTCTCCACCACGACCCGGCTCACGGGGAGGTCCCGTCGTGGTCGTCCGTTTGGTCCTGGGGCTCGCCCTGACCCTGGTCGTGGCGGTCGTGGCCGCGCGCCGGGCCTGGTGGCTCTACACCCTGATCACCTCCGGCCAGCCCGACGCGAAGCGCGCCGACGGTCTCGGCGCCCGCGTGCGCACGCAGTTCGTGGAGGTGTTCGGGCAGCGCAAGCTGCTGCGCTGGTCGATCCCCGGCCTCGCCCACCTCTTCACGATGTGGGGCTTCATCATCCTGCTGACGGTCTACATCGAGGCCTACGGCGCCCTGTTCGTCGAGGACTTCCACATCCCGCTGATCGGGCACTGGGCCGTCCTGGGCTTCCTGCAGGACTTCATCGCGATCATGGTGCTGGTCTCGATCATCGCCTTCGGGATCATGCGCATCCAGCAGGCGCCGGAGCGCCGCGCCCGCACGTCCCGCTTCTACGGCAGCCACACCGGCGGCGCCTGGCTGATCCTCTTCCTGATCTTCAACGTCGTCTGGTCGCTCTTCGCCTTCCGCGGCACGTCCTCCGCGGCCGGCAACCTGCCCTACGACTCGGGCGCCTGGGCCTCGATCGGCGTGGGCTACCTGTTCTCCGGCCTGTCGGAGACGACGCTGTTCGTGCTCGAGACGATCTTCCTGCTGATCCACATCGCGGTCGCGCTCGTCTTCCTGGTGGTCGTGCTCTACTCCAAGCACCTCCACATCTTCATCGCGCCGATCAACGTCTCGGCCAAGCGCTACCCGAAGGCGCTGGGCCCGATGCTGCCGCTGGAGCACGAGGGCGAGCCCATCGACTTCGAGGACCCGCCCGAGGAGGCCTCGTTCGGCCGCGGCAAGATCGAGGACTTCACCTGGAAGGGCATGCTCGACTTCGCGACCTGCACCGAGTGCGGCCGCTGCCAGAGCCAGTGCCCGGCGTGGAACACCGGCAAGCCGCTCTCGCCGAAGCTCCTGATCATGGACCTGCGCGACCACATGTTCGCGAAGGCGCCGTACATGATCGGCGGCAAGGACATGCCCGAGGAGGGCGCCGCCACGCAGGCCGGCGCGAACAACCCGGGCGAGCCCGTGCACGACGGCCACGGCGTGCCGGAGTCGGGCTACGAGCGCTACCGCGCGAGCGACGACGTCCAGGCCTCCCGCCCGCTGGTCGGGACCGCCGAGGACCTCGGCGTCATCGACCCCGAGGTCCTGTGGTCCTGCACCTCGTGCGGGGCGTGCGTCGAGCAGTGCCCCGTCGACATCGAGCACGTCGACCACATCATGGACATGCGCCGCTACCAGGTGCTGATCGAGTCCGAGTTCCCCACCGAGCTCGGCACGCTGTTCAAGAACCTGGAGAACAAGGGCAACCCCTGGGGCCAGAACAACTCGGCGCGCATGGAGTGGGCGAAGGACCTGCCCTTCGACGTGCCCGAGTTCGACGGCGAGCTGCGGCCCGAGACCGAGTACCTGTTCTTCGTCGGCTGCGCCGGCGCGTTCGACGACAACGCGAAGAAGACGGTCCGTGCGACGGCGGAGCTGCTGCACATCGCCGACGTGGACTACGTCGTGCTCGGCAAGGAGGAGAGCTGCACCGGCGACCCGGCGCGGCGCTCGGGCAACGAGTTCCTCTTCCAGATGATGGCCGCGCAGACCAAGGAGATGCTCGACGCCGTCTTCGAGGGCCGCGAGCCGGGCACGCGCAAGATCGTCACCACCTGCCCGCACTGCATGAACACGCTCGGGCGCGAGTACCCGCAGCTCGACGGCCACTACGAGGTCGTCCACCACACCCAGCTGCTCAACCAGCTCGTGCGCGAGAAGAAGCTGGTGCCGGTGGCCCCCGAGGCCTCGCCCGTGCCGAGCGCGCAGAAGATCGACATCAACCCGGCCACCGGCCTGCAGTACCACGGGCCGCACAACGACGGCACCGAACGCGGACTCATCCCGGCCAACGGCCACGGCACGCCGGGCCACGACGGCGACCAGGCCGCGCCCGCCGCGGTCGCGCTGGCCGAGAAGGAGTCGGGCTCGAACGGGCACGCGGGGTCGAACGGGAACGGGCACGCCGGCTCGAACGGTGCGGCCCGCAAGACCGTCACGTACCACGACCCCTGCTACCTGGGCCGGCACAACGAGGTCTACAGCCCGCCGCGCGAGCTGGTCGAGGCCGCGGGCGCCGAGCTCAAGGAGATGCCCCGCCACGCCGACCGCGCGCTGTGCTGCGGCGCCGGCGGCGCGCGGATGTGGATGGAAGAGAACATCGGCAAGCGCATCAACATGGAGCGCGTCGACGAGGCCATCTCCACCGAGTCCGAGACGATCGCGACCGGCTGCCCGTTCTGCCGCGTGATGCTCACCGACGGCCTCACCGAGCGCCAGAGCGAGTCCAAGGCCGTCGGCACCGAGGTCATGGACGTCTCGCAGATGCTCCTCGCGGCCGTGAAGCGCGGTCAGCCGGCGGAGACGCCCGAGGCCGCGGGCGACCCGGCCCCGGACGCCGAGACCGACGGACCCGGCGACTCGGACCCCGAGACCGCCTCGACCTCGGCCAACGTGCAGAACCCGTCGACGGAGAACTGACGGGCAGGGCCGCCTGAGCGAGGGGCGCCCTCGCTGCTCCCGGAGCAGCGAGGGCGCCCTTCGCGTCTCCGGGGCTCGCCTTCTGTTGCAGCGAACGGGTATCTCGCTGCTTCTATGCGCGCGAAGTCCCCGTTCGCGGTGCCCGATAGGGTCCGCGCGTGCTGCTCTCCGACGGCGACATCCGCGCCGAGATCGCGGCCGGGCGCGTCGGGCTCGACCCGTTCGACGCCACGCTGCTGCAGCCCTCGAGCGTCGACCTGCGCCTCGACCGGCACTTCCGCACGTTCAACAACCACGCCTACACGCACATCGACCCGTCGCTGCAGCAGGACGACCTGACGCGGATGGTCGAGCCCGCGGATGACGAGGCGTTCGTCCTGCACCCCGGCGAGTTCGTGCTCGGCTCCACGTACGAGGTCATCACGCTGCCCGACGACGTGGCCGGGCGCCTCGAGGGAAAGTCAAGTTTGGGGCGTTTGGGGCTTTTGACCCATTCTACGGCCGGCTTCATCGACCCCGGCTTCTCGGGCCACGTGACGCTCGAGCTCTCGAACGTCGCGAACCTGCCGATCCGGCTGTGGCCCGGGATGAAGGTCGGGCAGCTGTGCCTGTTCCGGCTCTCGTCGCCCGCCGAGCACCCGTACGGCTCGCCGGTCTACGGGTCGCGCTACCAGGACCAGCGGGGGCCGACGCCCTCGCGCTCGTACGTCAACTTCCGGCGCGGCCTGCCGCCGGGATGACCTAGTCGACGAGCCCGCCCGCGCGGTGGACGCGGTTGCGGCCGGCGTTCTTCGCCGAGTACAGCGCCCGGTCGGCCTCGCTGAGCAGGGCCTCGCCGTCGCCGGCGTGCTCGGGCAGCCCGGCGACGCCGAACGACGCGGTGACCAGCTGCTTGTCCCCGCGCCGGAAGTCGGCCTCGACGCGGGTGCGCAGGCGCTCGGCGAGCTTCGCGGCGTCGTCGGGCCCGCCGCGGGTGACCAGGATGGCGAACTCCTCGCCGCCGTAGCGGTAGGCGGTCTCACCGTCCCGCATCGCCGTGCGCAGCGTGCTCGCGACCTCCTGGAGCACCACGTCGCCCTGCTGGTGGCCGTAGCGGTCGTTGAGCTCCTTGAAGTGGTCGAGGTCGAGCATGATCACCGACATCGGCGCGGAGTGCCGCTTGGCGTTGGCCACCGCGGAGTCGAGGTCGGCGCCGAGGCGGCGGCGGTTGGCGAGCTGGGTCAGCGGGTCGAACTGCGAGAGCCGCTCGGTGGCCGCGTGCAGGCGGCTGGCCTCGATCGCGGACCCGGAAAGCGTCGCCAGCATCTCGACCGCGGACAGCCGCTGGCCGTCGACCTCGCCCTCGGGCGAGTCGTAGCACTCGAGGATGCCGATCACGCGCGCACCGACGACGAGCGGCACCGCGACGGCGGCGTCCTCGCCGGTGTCGGGGTCGCCGCGCGAGATCTGCCCGTAGCGCGCCGAGCGGCCGACGACCCCGACGCCGAGGTGGCAGTGGGTCTCCATGGGCGAGACGGCGCCGCGGTCGGAGTCGTAGGCGAGCTCGAGGCCGTTGCCGTCCTCCTCGAGCAGCCACAGCAGCACCCGCCCGTCGGTGACCGCGACGGCGGCCTGGACGGTGGAGTCGATCACGTAGCGGGTGTTCAGACTGCCCGCGATCTCGCGGGTCATGATCAGGATGGTACGCAGCCGATCGGTCTGGGCCTGCAGCCGCTCGGCCTGCGCGGCGGCCTCCTCGCGCTGCCGGCGCAGGGCGACCGTCATGTCGGCGAGCCCGTCGCGCAGGGCCACCAGCTCGGCGGATCCGGAGACCGGCTCGGGCGGCGTCAGTCGGCCCTCGCCGATCCCGCGCACAGAGGCGAGCAGCCCGTCGACAGGCGTGACGACGTGCTGCTGCAGCCGACGCCGGCCGCGCAGGGCGACGACGAGCGTGGCGACGCCGACCGCGGCGATGCACACGCCGACGATCCACTGGGTGGCCACGGCGCTGCGGTCCGCCGCCTCGATCGCGGTCAGCGTGTCCGCGCGAGTCGCGTCCTTGCGCGCCCGGTAGTCGTCGAACAGCGCCGTGCCCTGCTTGAGGAAGGTCTCGGCGCCGCCGGGCGGGGGCAGCCGGCGCGCCTGGTCGGCCCACTCGGTGCGCCACCGCTGCTGGGCCAGGAGCAGCGCCAGCACGTCCTGTCGCAGCTGCGGCTCTTCGAGCAGGGTGACCATCTGGGTGTCGGCGGCCGCGAGCGCGGGCGAGGCGTTCGTCGCGGCGTCGGCGAAGAACTGGTCGCCGGTGGCGAGGTAGCCGCGCAGCGAAGCATCCATGTCGAGCATCGCCTGGTGCGAGTCCTCGATCGCGAGCAGGCCGTCCTGCAGACGGTTGTCGGTCGGGGTGTTGACGGCGACCGACCAGACGAGCCGGAACACCACCAGCACGACGATGAGGAGGGCAGCCACCGACACCGTGAGGCCCAATCGCTGGACCTCATGGATCAGCCGCGGTGCTCGCCTCACCGGTCCCCCGCCTCCCTGGTGCGCCCTGTGTCCACCAGGTCCATCAGGCTTGCGGGGCATGACGTTAGCCGCGAGCGGGTACTTGCTCTACTTTTCGTGCTCCCGTCATCACTGAGTGATGCTTTCGTCGTCCACGATCGCTGTGGGTGACGTTCGTCAGGCGGACAGCGTCCGGTGCGTCGGCAGCCGTACGACCCGCGGGCTGTCGCTGCCCGCGAGACGCTCCCGCCACAGGCGGTGCGCGGCCGCCGCGGCGCGGACGTCGGACGGTTCGGCGTCGGGCGCCTCCTGGGACGCGACGAGCGCCCCGATCGCCGCCTGGTTGGCGACCTCGACGGCGTCGCCGTCGTCGTTCGGCACTGCCACGACCGGCACCCCGCGCCACACCGCCGCCTGGGTGGCCGCGAGCGCGGTGGGCGAGCCGCCGCGGACGAGGACGGCGGCGGGACGGTCGTCGGCGACGAGCGCGTCGAGCCGCGGCAGCAGCGCGGCGAGCTCGGGGACCGGCCCCGGCGCGGTGTCCTCGACCAGCAGCACGCGCCCGGCCAGGGCGCCGAGGTCGTCGAGGGCCTCGTCGACGGCCATCGGGTCGGGACCGGTGGCCACGAGCACCGGGACGACCTCGGGATCGCGCTCGGCGAGCGGCGCCAGCGCCCCGGCGTCCTCGCGGGACGCGACGATGACGAACACCTCAGGCTGGCGGTCGGCCTGCTCACGCGCGGTCATGGCTGCCCCCCTCCGTCGGCGCCTGGAGCTCCCTGTCGCTGACCAGCCAACACGAACTGTGGGCCCAGCAGCAGGGCATCCTCGCGGATCTACCCCGACGACCTAACGCCCCATCACGCACCGTGGAGAAGGATCGCGCCCAACCCGTGATGTCCCCGTGATCGAGCGGTGAACCACACCGATGTAGTCACGCTGGGCGGCAGGCCCGGGTGGGTCCCTCCCGGCCACGGAGGCGCCGTGTAGGCTCGGAGAGCATCGCGCGAGTGTAGTTCAATGGTAGAACATCAGCTTCCCAAGCTGAGAACGCGGGTTCGATTCCCGTCACTCGCTCCACACCTGTCATCGCAGGTCAGAGCTCTGAATCCGGATCACCCCCGCGGCGCGGCCCCGGCTCGCTCGGGTGGGCTCACGCCGTCTCCCGTCGCCGTGGCACCGGCCCGCGCGGCCTGCCGGTCACGGTGTCGCCCGACCTCGGCCGCCACGACGACGAGCACGACGACCGTGATCACCGAGGAGCCGAGGGCGACGACGCCGGCCACCGAGTAGGTGCCCATCGCGAAGATCAGGCTGCAGATGAGGGCCTGCGAGCCCTTCTGTGCCGTGGCGAGCGATCCCGCCAGCAGGACGCCGTGGGCCCGTGCCGGGCCGCCGGCCGCCAGCAGGCACACCCCGTACCCGACGGCCAGGCACCCGAAGGGCAGCAGGACCGAGTACACGTACTCGCCCGTGCCGAGCTCGGTGACCACGTCGTCCCAGAACGCGACGAACATCAGGATGATGTGCAGGACGATCGCGACGAGGCCGACCTGGCCGAGGTGCGGGGCGAGCGCCCGGGCGACGGCGGGATAGCGCCACCGGACCACCAGGCCGAGGGCCAGCGGCAGCAGGATGAACCACAGCAGCGGCTTCAACAGGTGCCACGTCGTGACCCCGGCGTGCGGCACGGCCAGCACGTCGAGCATCCACGGCAGCACCAGCGGCAGGAACGGGATGGTCAGGAGGACCTGGAGCAGGGACACGCTGGTCGCGTAGGCCGCGTCTCCCCGCCCGAGCCCGGTGAACATGGCGACGAACGGCGCGCCCGCCACCACCGAGAGCAGCGCGAAGGCCATCGTCGCCTGCGCCACGAACCCGAAGGCGGCGAGCGACAGCCCGACCAGCACCGGGACGACCACGAAGTTGGCGACGAGCACACCCAGGACCGAGCGCCCTCGTCCGCGCAGCGGCGTGACCACGGACGAGAGCTCGGTCGTCAGTCCCGCCGCGAGCGCGGCGAACACGACGAACGCCAGCCCGCAGGTCACGATCACGATGATCAACGGCGGCATCGCGGGTCCTCCCGGCCTCGGGCGGGACGAGCGAGGGCAGAGGCGGCGAACGTCCGCCGGTCATCCCGCCTCGCGCCCCGCGGACCGCGCCCGTCCGCAGTCTCCGCGACCGGGGACCTGGTGCCTCACCCCCGCCGGGTGAGCCGTGACGCCGGTCGACGGCGGCGGTTCTCCCTTGCGCCGCCCGCGAGCATGCGGAGGTGCTCGTCCGCCGCGAACGCCCCGCCGACATCCCCGCGGTGCGCGCCGTGGTCGCCGCCGCGTTCGCCGGCGACGACGGTGCCGAGCCGATCGAGGTCGGGCTGCTCGACCGGCTCCGCGACGACGACGGGTGGCTGCCCGCGTTCTCGCTGGTCGCCGAGGACGGCGGTGACGTCGTCGGCCACGTCGTCGCGACCCGCGGCCACGTCGGCGACCGGCCCGCCCTCGGCGTCGGCCCCGTTGCGGTCCGGCCGGACCACCAGGGCCGCGGCGTCGGCTCGGCGCTCATGCACGCCGTGCTCGCGGCGGCCGAGGCCCGGGAAGAGAGCCTGGTCGCGCTGCTGGGCGAGCCGGCGTTCTACGGACGCTTCGGCTTCCGGCCCGCCGCGGTGCACGGCGTCGAGACGCCGGACGCGGCGTGGGGCCGCTTCTTCCAAGTCCGCGTGCTGGGCGCCGACCCCCCGCGGGGCCCGTTCCGCTACGCCGCGCCGTTCGACGAGCTCTGACTCAGCCCGCCAGCAGCTCGTCCAGCTGCTCGTAGCCCTCGCGCACGCCGACCTCCATGCCGCTCGCGACCATCGCGTCGCGGGCCTCGACCGACTCGAACAGCGACGTCCCCTCGATGCGGCTCCGTCCGTCACCGAGGTCGGTGAAGATCATGGTCTCCAGGCTCACGGAGTCAGGGAAGCCCTCGAAGGTGAAGGTCTGGACGATCCGCTCGTTCGGCCGGACCTCGTGGAACGAGCCGAAGAAGACGTACGCCCCGTCGTCGTCGCGGTGGGTGTAGCGGTACGAGCCGCCGGTCGCGGCGTCGAACTTGTCGATCTCCATCGTGAGGTCGCGCGGGCCGAGCCATCGCCGGACGAGGTCGGGCTCGACGTGGGCGCGGAAGACGTTCGCGACCGGCGCGTCGAACTCGCGGGTGATGACGACGGTCGGGGCGGCCGGGTCAGCGGTGATCGTGGTCTCGCGGGTTGTGGTGCTCATCAGGATGCTCCTCGTGCGGTGTCGGTCCGGGGGTCCTTCTCGGTGTCCATCTCGGCGAGGACGTCGTCGAGACGGCGGTAGCGCTCCTCGGCCTGGCGCCGGTAGCGCTCGATCCACTTGGTCATCAGGTCGAAGACCTCCGCCTCCAGGTGGACCGGCCGGCGCTGTGCCTGGCGGGAGCGACTGACGAGTCCCGCCTCCTCGAGCACCTTGAGGTGCTTGGAGACCGCCTGGACGCTGACGTCGTAGGGCTCCGCGAGCTCGTTGACGCCGGCGTCCGCCACGGCGAGACGGGCCACCATGTCGCGCCGGATGGGGTCGGCGAGCGCCGAGAACACCCGGTTCAGCTGGTCGTCCACGCTGACTCCTTGTTCAACCTTGCGGTTGAGCAAACCGTAGCGCGGGGCAGGACCCTGTTCAACCCCTCAGTTAAGCTCAGAGGTGGGAGAGGAACCAGTGGATGGCCGGGTCCCACCCCTCGGTGTCGGCGAAGTGGTCGCGCAGGCCGAGCAGGAACGCCGCGAGGTGCAGCGCCCGCAGCCGGGAGAACGTCCGGAACGCCGGGACGTCCCCGTAGCCCGCGGCCGCCGCCGCGCGACCCTCGGCGTCCCAGCCGAACATCCCGAGGTCCCAGCCCAGCGGGCCGTGGCACGCCTCCTCGAAGTCGATCCACACGGGACCATGGGCGCCCACGACGAGGTTGTTCGCGTGCACGTCGCCGTGCAAGGGCTGCGCCGGCACCGACGGGACGCGGGCCTCCGGGAGGAGCTCGGCGGCCGCATCACGCAGGAGCGCCTCCTCGTCGGCCGACAGCACCCCGGGATGCCGGTCGAGCGCGGCGAGCCCGTGCTCGATGTCCGTGGCGACGGGCTCGAGCCCGGGCAGCGGGCCGGGGTACGCGGCGAACACCTCGTGCAGCTCGCGCAGCATCCCCGCCTGGACCGTCGGCGTGACGGGCTCCGCGGCCGGATCGGGGCGGACCCAGGCCCAGAAGCTGAGGTGGTGCCCGTCCTGCTCGTGGGGCCCGGGCGGCACCTCGGCACTCGGCGGCGCCACCGGCACCCCCTGCTCGTGCAACCAGGTCCCGACCGCGAGGTCGCTCGCGACGTGGGGCCCGGGGTCGCGGACCTCGGCGGTCCAGGTCGGCACCCGCACGACCACCGGCGCCGGGCGCAGGTGCAGCACGACCGAGAACTGGTCCCCCAGCTCGGCGGGGTCGTCGACCGGTAGGCCGAATCCGCGGGCGACGGTCAGGGCGGCGTTCCGGGCGTCGCGCGAGCGCGCGGCACGGCGCCCCGCCGGCGTGGAGGTCATCGGGTCGCACGCTAGCGAGCGCGGCCGTGGGGCGGGGGCGAGGATGCGGCCATGACCGACACCCGGCTCGATCCCGAGCTCGCGACCGCGATCGACCGGCTCGGCGCCGACGGCTGGCTGCCGCTGACCCGCGACGACGTCGCCGAGGCGCGCCGCAACTACCGCGAACTGGCGCTGATCCGGCGCGGGGACGCGGCGGCCGTCGGGTCGGTGCACGACGACGTGGTGATCGGGATGACCGGGACGGACGCCGACGTGGCGGTCCGCGTCTACGAGCCGGCGGGCGAGCGGCGGCCGGTCACGGTCGTGTGGTTGCACGGCGGCGGGTGGGTGCTCGGCGACCTGGACACCGGCGACGGCGCCGCGCGGCGGGTGTGTGCCCACCTCGGCGTGACCGTCGTGTCCGTCGACTACCGCCTCGCCCCCGAGCACCCGCACCCGGCGCCGGTCACCGACGCCTACGCGGGACTGCGGTGGGCAGCGGCGCGACGGCCCTCGGACCGGCTGGTGGTGGCCGGCGACAGCGCGGGCGCCGGTCTGGCCGCGGGCACGGCCCTGCTCGCGCGGGACTTCGGTCCGCGGCTCGACGCCCAGCTGCTCCTCTATCCCGGCCTCGACCCGACGATGTCCGCGGCGTCGGTCGACCGGAACGCCGCCGGCCCGTTCCTCACGCGCGCCGACATGGCCTGGTTCTGGGAGCGCTACGCGCCCGATCCGGCGCTGCACGCGGACCCCTCGCTGAACACGCTGCGGGCCGTCGACGAGCCCGGCGGCCTCGACGGCGTCGCACCCGCCGTCGTCGCGACCGCGGAGCTCGACCCCTTGCGCGACGAGGGCCGCGCCTACGCCGAGGCACTCGAGGCCGCCGGTGTTCCGGTGCGTCGACTCGCCGGCGACGGGCTCGTGCACGGGTACTTCGGGCTGGCCGCGGCCTCGTCGGCGGCGCGCGTCGAGGGCGACCGGGCCCTCGACGCGCTGGCCGAGCTGCTCGGTGGTTGAGGTCCCGACACGCGCGAACCGAGGAACGGCGGCCCGCTGCGGTGAAGGGTCGGCCGCCGGATCCGGCACGGTGAGGTCGAGCCCGGCCCGACCGTCCGTCCCGCGCAGGACCGTTCGGCGTGCGTGATCGTCCGCCCACGGGCGGGCACGGGACCGGCTCCGGCCCGCGCGGCCGCCCGTCGGACCTCTCACCGCCCCGACCAGGCGGAAACGGCTGTCGCGAGCCCACCCCAGACGGGGGAGGGGTCGCGAGCCGCTCCCGCGGGTCGCTATGTTTCCGACCAGTCCGATCACGGAATGGTCACGACGGCACGCTCCCCCTCTTCGCGCCGCGGACCGCTTCCCGACGACGAGCTGAGGTGACGACGCGTGGCGCGACATGGGCGCAGCGGGCGCGACGACGAGCCGGAGACCACTCCCTTCTCGCTCGGGGCTATCCCGAACGGCCGCCGTTCAACCCTCCGTTCCTCGTCGACCACGGGCTCCGTCCTCGTCGCGGCCGTCGCCGCCGGTGCCGTCCTCCCGGCCGTGCAGACGCTCGACACCCATGTCGCCGACGCCGAGGCGCCGCAGGCCACGAACGTCGCGGCCGTCGACCCCGCCGCGACCACCGCCGCGCTCTCCCTCGCCTCGCAGCACCGGGCCGCGCCCGGCGGTGTGGGCGGCGCCGTGGCCGGCGTCAGCCCGATCACGATGCCCGTGTCGGCGGCGACGTCCCCGTCGTCGTCCTCCTCGTCGTCGGACGACGAGCCCAGCGCCGGCGACCAGACCGACGTCTCCGCGCTGATGAAGTCGATGAGCGTCGAGCGGGAGAACGGGCCGCTGGAGTTCGGGCGGGCCTACGACGCCGGGAACGAGCGGACCCTCGACGGCCAGATCGCCAAGGCCCTCGGCCTCCTGGGCCTGCCGCAGCGCCTCGCGCCCGGCGTCAAGAAGATCATCATGCGGGAGTCGACCGGCAACGCCGACGCCGTGAACGACTGGGACTCGAACGCCTCGGCGGGCACCCCGTCGAAGGGCCTGATGCAGCTCATCGACACGACGTTCCGCAACGCGGTGCTGCCCTCGCTCGCCGACCGCGGCATCTTCGACCCGGTCGCGAACATCACCGCCGGCGTCCGCACGATGATCGCGAACCACAGCATCGAGGACCTCGCCAACGGCGGGCTGCGCAACTCCTCGGGCAACTACGTCGGCTACGGCGGCTCGGCCCTGCCGGACGACGGTCTCGGCCGCGCGGGCTGAGTCCTCCGGCACCGTCAGCGGCGTCGGCGGCTCCGGCGGGGTACGCCGGGGACATGAGCGAACGAACCTGGCTCGTGACCGGCGCGTCCCGCGGTCTGGGCCGTGCCCTGGTCGAGACCGTGCTGGAGTCCGGCGACCGCGTCGTCGCGACCGCCCGGGACGCGGGCGCCCTCGACGACCTCGCCACGAAGTACGGCGACCGGCTGCTCGCCCGCGACCTCGACGTCACCGACCGCCACGCGGTGTTCGCGGTGACCGACGAGGTCGCCGCCGAGACCGGACGCATCGATGTGCTCGTCGCCAACGCCGGTTACGGGCTGGCCGGCGGTGTCGAGGAGGTCGGCGAGGACGAGGCGCGGCGCCAGGTCGAGGTGAACCTGTTCGGCGCGCTGTGGTCGATGCAGGCCGTGCTGCCGACCATGCGCGCCCAGCGTCGCGGCCACATCCTGCCCATCTCGAGCATCGGCGGCGTCGGCGCGTTCCCCAACACCGGCCTGTACCACGCCACGAAGTGGGGCCTCGAGGGCATGGCGGAGTCGCTGGCCCAGGAGGTCGAGCCCTTCGACATCAAGGTCACGATCGTCGAGCCGGGCCCGTTCCGCACCGACTGGAACGGCGGCAGCATGGTCCGCGCGACCCCGATGCACGCCTACGACGAGGTGCTCGGACCGCGGCGGGCGGCGATGGACGGCTCGCAGGCGTTCACGCAGCCCGGCGACCCGCGCCGCGCGGGCGAGGCGATGATCCGCGTCGTCTCCACACAGGACCCGCCCCGGCGCCTCCTGCTCGGCGCGCTGGCCGCCGACCTGGCGCCGAAGCTCTGGCAGCAGCGCATCGACGAGGCCGCGGCCTGGCGGGAGACGGCCGTCGGCGCCGACTTCCCGTCGTAGGTGCGCTCCGCGCACGTGAGCACTTCGGAGTGCTCCGGCACTCCGAAGTGCTCACGTGCCGTCAGGCACCCGGGCCCTTCTGGAGCACCGGGCGCAGGGTGTCCAGCACGCTCGCGTCGTCGATCGTCGACGGGACGGCCTCGTCCTTGCCGTCGGCGATGCCGCGCATGGTCTTGCGCAGGACCTTGCCCGAGCGGGTCTTGGGCAGGGCCGGCACCACCGCGACGTTCTTGAACGACGCGACGGCGCCGACCTCGTCGCGGACCATCGCGACGAGCTCGGCGGAGAGCTCGGCCTCGTCGCGCTCGACGCCGGCCTTGAGCACGACGAAGCCGCGCGGGACCTGGCCCTTCATCGAGTCGTAGACCCCGATGACGGCGCACTCGGCGACGTCCTGGTGCCCGGAGAGGACCTCCTCCATCGACCCGGTGGACAGGCGGTGCCCGGCGACGTTGATGACGTCGTCGGTGCGGCCCATGACGTAGAGGTAGCCGTCCTCGTCGAGGTAGCCGCCGTCGCCGGTGAGGTAGTAGCCCTCGTAGCGCGACATGTACGACTCGCGGAAGCGCTCGTCGTCGTTCCACAGCGTCTGCAGGCAGCCCGGCGGCAGCGGCAGCTTGATGGTGATGGCGCCCTCGTCGCCGTGCGGCAGCACGGTGCCGTCGACGTCGAGGATCTCCACCTGGTAGCCGGGGACGGGCACCGACGGTGAGCCGGCCTTGAGCTCCATCGGCTCGAGGCCGCGCAGGTTCGCCGCGATCGGCCAGCCCGTCTCGGTCTGCCACCAGTGGTCGACCACCGGCACGCCGAGCTTCTCCGACGCCCACGTCCAGGTCTCCGGGTCGAGGCGCTCGCCGGCGAGGAAGAGCGTCTCCAGCGTCGAGATGTCGTAGTCGCGCAGCAGGACCGCGTCCGGGTCCTCCTTCTTGATGCCCCGGAACGCGGTCGGCGCGGTGAACAGCGCCTTCACCCGGTGCTCCTGGACCACGCGCCAGAACTGGCCCGCGTCGGGGGTCCCGATCGGCTTGCCCTCGTAGAGCACCGTGGTCGCCCCGATGAGCAGCGGCGCGTAGACGATGTAGGAGTGCCCGACGACCCAGCCGACGTCGGACGCGGTGAACATGACCTCGCCCGGCCCCACGTCGTAGACGTTGGTCATCGACCAGGCCAGCGCGACCGCGTGACCGCCGTTGTCGCGCTGGACGCCCTTGGGCTTGCCGGTGGTGCCGGAGGTGTAGAGGACGTAGAGCGGATCGGTGGCCTGGACCGGCACGCACTCGGCCGGCTCGGCGCCCTGGACCGCCTCGGCCCAGTCGACATCGCGCTCGGTCATCTCGGCGGTGTACTGCGGGCGCTGGAAGACGATCGAGCGGCCCGGGTCGTGCGAGGCCAGCTCGATGGCCTTGTCCAGCAAGGGCTTGTACTCGATGACGCGCTTGCCCTCGATGCCGCACGATGCGCTGACGATCGCCGAGGGCTGCGCGTCGTCGATGCGCACCGCGAGCTCGCGGGCGGCGAAGCCGCCGAAGACCACCGAGTGGACCGCGCCGAGACGCGCGCAGGCCAGCATCGCGACGGCGGCCTCGGGGATCATCGGCATGTAGATGATCACGCGGTCGCCCTTGTCGACGCCCACCGAGCGCAGGACGCCCGCGAACGCGGCGACACGGTCGCGCAGTTCGCGGTAGGTGTAGCGCTGGCGGCTGTCGGTGACCGGCGAGTCGTGGACCAGCGCGACCTGGTCGGCGCGGCCGGCGTCGACGTGGCGGTCGAGGGCGTTGTGGCAGGTGTTGAGCTCGCCGCCGGCGAACCACTTCGAGAACGGCAGGCGCGACGCGTCCATGATCGTGTCGGGCTCGCGGTACCAGTCGATGAGACCGGCGGCCTCGCGCCAGAAGCCGTCGGGGTCGGTCATGCTGCGGTCGTAGGCCTGCCGGTACTCGCCACTCATGGCCCGGACACTAGCCACGGCCCCGGACCCGGCGCACTGCCCGAACGGGCCGGCAGATCGTCCCGTTCTGGATCGTCCCGTAATGTGACGACATGGCGCGCGTGACCCCGGACCTGAGCTTCCTCCTCGACAGGACGAGCGAGTCGCTGGCCGCGCGGATGACCACGGCGCTCGCGGACCTCGGGCTCACTGCGCGGCAGTACTGCGTGCTCGACAAGGCCTCCTGGGCCGACCGCACCCAGGGCCAGATCGCCGAGGAGGCCCTGCTCGACAAGACCACGATGGTCACCACGCTCGACGGCCTCGAGCGCGCCGGTCTCGCCCGCCGCGTGCCCTCGCCCACCGACCGCCGGGCCCGGCTGGTCGAGACCACCGCCGAGGGCGAGGCGCTCGTGGAGAAGGCCGCGACCGTCATCCAGGGCCTGTACGACGAGGTCCTCGGGGCGCTCGGCGCGGATCGCGACGTCGTCGTCGACGGGCTGACCCGGCTCGTCGAGGGGCCGCTGCGCGGGGGCGCGGACGTCCGCCCGCCACGCCGGTCGTCCCGGGCGTGAAGGTCCCTTTGAGGATAGTTCCGAAATAGACGTTCTGCTACGGTCGGACCATGCTGCTCGCCGACCGCCGCACCGCGTCCCCCTGGATCGCGCTCGCGGCACTCAGCACGTCCATGCTCATGATCATCTTGGACGGGACGATCGTCAGCGTCGCCCTGCCCGCCCTCCGCGACGACCTGGGCTTCACCGAGGTCGGGCTGTCGTGGACCGTCAACGCCTACCTCGTCCCGCTCGGCGGGCTGCTCCTGCTCGCCGGGCGTCTCGGCGACCTGGTGGGTCGCCGCCGGATGCTCGTGGCGGGCCTCGTGCTCTTCGTCCTCGCCTCGCTCGCCTGCGGGCTGGCCACGGGCCCCGCCGTGCTCGTGGCGGCCCGCGCGGTCCAGGGCGTCGCCGCCGCGCTGGCGTCGTCGGTGGTGCTGGGGATGGTGGTGTCGCTGTTCGACGACGACGACGCCGCCCGCGCCCGGGCGCTCGGCGCCTACGCGTTCGTCGGCGCCGCGGGCGCCTCGCTGGGCCTGCTGCTCGGCGGGGTGCTCACCGAGGCCGTCGGGTGGCGCGCGATCTTCATCATCAACGTGCCGATCGGCGTGGCGGCGACGGTGCTGGTGCTGCGGTACGTGGCCGCGGACCCCCCGCGCCGCGACGGGACCCGCCCGGACCTGCTCGGCGCCGTGCTCGTGACCCTCGGGCTGGCCGCGCTCGTGTTCGCGATCGTGGAGGTCTCGTGGATCGCCGGGGTGGCGGCGCTCGTGCTGCTCGCGGGCTTCGGCGCCCGCCAGGCCCTCGGCGCCGCCCCGCTCGTCCCGCCGCGGGTGCTGCGCTCGCGGTCGGTGTCGCTGGGCAACCTCGCCCAGGTGCTGACGATCGCCGCGATGATGGGCTTCCAGTTCGCCACCGCGCTGTTCCTGCAGCAGGTGCTCGGCTACTCGCCGGCCGCCACCGGGCTCGCGATGGTGCCGGTCGCCGCCGTGATCGGGGTCGTCGCGCTGCGGGCCGCCGGGCCCCTGATCGCACGGTGGACCGCCCGCCGCGTGCTGCTCGCGGGGCTGGGGCTCCTGCTCGCCGGCTTCGCGGTGCTCGTGCTCGTCCCCGGCGCCGACTACCTCACCGACCTCCTGCCGGCGCTGCTGCTCCTCGGGCTCGGCGCGGGGCTCGTGATGCCGTCGGTGACCTCGGTGGTCATGAGCGACGCGGACGCCGACACCGCCGGGCTGACCTCGGGGCTCGCCAACACCGGCCAGCAGGTCGGCGGCGCGATCGGGATCGCGGTGCTCGCGGCCGTGGCGTCGGGACGCGCCCGGGCACCGGCGTCGGAGGGTGTCGCCCCGCTCCTGGCGCAGGCCGAGGGCTTCCGCGCCGCCTACCTCGTCGCCGGTGCCCTCGTCCTCGCCGCCGCCCTGGTGGTGGCATTCGGCCTACGTGAGCAGTTGGCGCCCCGGTAGGGGCGCCAACTGCTCACATCAGGCCTTGACCTTGGCGGCCACGCGGCGGGCCCCGGCGAGCACCTCGCCGGGGGCCACGCGCGTCAGGGCGCCGTCGGCGAGCACCGGCTCGCCCGCCACCCACACATCGCGCACCCCGCGGGCGCCGCTGGCCCAGACGAGGTTGGAGATCAGCTGCTCGTCGTCGTCCGGGTCGACGAAGGCGGCGTCGTCGAGCGAGACGTGCACGAGGTCGGCCCAGGCGCCCGGCTCCAGCACCCCGAGGTCGTCGCGGCCCAGGGCCTTCGCACCCTCCCGCGTCGCCAGCGCCAGCGCGGTCCCGGCGGTCAGCGCGGTGGCGTCGGCGCCGCGCTGGCGGGCGAACAGCGAGGCGAGGCGCTGCTCCTCCCAGAGGTCGAGGTCGTCGTTCGACGCGGGCGAGTCGGTGCCCAGGCCCATCCGGACGCCCGCCGCGCGCAGGTCGGCGACACGGGCGACGCCGGCCGCGAGCTTGGCGTTGGAGCCGGGGCAGTGGGCGACGGCGACGTCGTGGCGGGCGAGGATCGCGATGTCGGCGTCGGAGAGCTGGATGGCGTGCGCGGCGAGCACCCGTCCCCCCAGCGAGCCCGTCGACTCGAGCATCGCCGGCACCGACCCGAACTCGGCGCGGACGGCGTCGTCCTCGCCCGGCGCCTCGGCGACGTGGAGGTGCATCAGCGCGCCGCGCTCCTTCGCGAGTCCCGCGGTGGTCACGATCGCCTCGGTGGGCAGCGTGTACGCCGCGTGCGGCCCGTAGCCGAGCTCGACCCGCTCGCCGGGCCCGAAGCGCAGCCCATCGGCGTCGATCCACCGGCTGATCGCGTCGCGCATCTGCTGCCAGGTGCCGAGGCGTTCCATCCCCGGCGCGGTGATGATCCCCGGCGTCAGCACCACCCGGGACCCGATCTCGAGCACGGCCTCGACGACGTGCTCGCACTGGAAGTACATCTCGGCCGACGTCGTGACCCCGCCGCGCAGCATCTCGGCGGAGCCCGCGAGCATCCCCGCGCGCACGTCGCCGCCGTCGAGCTTGGCCTCGGCCGGCCAGATGACCTCCATGAGCCAGCGCATCAGCGGCAGGTCGCCGCCCATGCCGCGCAGGACGGCGAGCGGGGTGTGGGCGTGGGTGTTGACCAGGCCCGGCATGAGCAGGCCGTTGACCCGCGTCGTCGGCGCGTCGGTGGCCGGAGCCGCGGCGAGGGGGCCGACGTGCACGATCCGCCCGGCGTCGTCGACGTCGACCACCGCGTCGCGCAGGACGGTCATGCGCTCGTCGCAGGGCAGGACCACGGGGGCGTGGAGACGCTGGCTCACGGGACCCAGTCTCTCAGCGCCCCAGACCGAACCACGCCAGGACGGCCAGGACGCGGCGGTGGTCGTCCGCGGCGTCGCGGGCGAGACCGAGCTTGTCGAAGATCGACGACACGTGCTTCTCGACCGCGCCCTGCGACAGGGTCAGGCCCCGGGCGATCGCCGTGTTGGAACGCCCCTCCGCCACCAGCGCCAGCACCTCGCGCTCCCGCGCCGTGAGCGCCGCGAGGGGGTCCTGCCGGGCGAAGAGCGCCGAGACCACCTCGGGATCGAGCACGCTGCCGCCGGCCGTGATCCGCGCCAGGGCGTCGGCGAGGTCCTCCAGGCGGGTGACCCGGTCCTTGAGCAGGTAACCGACGCCGCCGCCGTCCCGGAGGAGATCCGCCGCGTAGGACATCTCGACGTACTGCGACAGGACGAGCACCGCCGTGCCGGGCACCTCCCGGCGGGCGCGCAGGGCCGCGCGCAGCCCCTCGTCGGTGAAGTCCGGCGGCATCCGCACGTCGACGACGGCGACGTCCGGGCGGTGCGCCACGACGGCGTCGACCAGCGCCCCGCCGTCCCCGACCGCCGCCACGACCTCGGCCCCGTACTCCCCGAGCAGCCGGACCAACCCCTCCCGCAGGAGGACGGAGTCCTCGGCGAGCACGACGCGCATCAGCCCTCCCGCACCGGCAGGCTCGCGGTGAGCACCGTCGGCCCGCCGGCCGGGCTGGTGATCGCCAGCGTCCCGTCGACGGTCGCGACGCGGTCGGCGAGCCCGGCCAGGCCGTGGCCCTTGCCGGAGTGCGCGCCGCCGCGGCCGTCGTCGGCCACCGAGACGACGAGCCGGTCGTCGTCGACGACCGCCGTCACCGTCGCCTGCGACGCGTCGGCGTGCTTGGCCACGTTGGTCAGCGCCTCGGTGACGACGTAGTACGCGGTGGTCTCGACGGCGGCGGGCAACCGGGCGGGGACGGCGACGTGGAGCGTCACCGGCAGCGGGCTGCGGGCGGCGGCCGCGCCGAGCGCGGCGTCGAGGCCCCGGTCGGCCAGGACGGGCGGCGCGATCCCGCGGGACAGCGCGCGCAGCTCGGCGAGGGCCTCACGGCTCTGGGTGATCGCCTCGTCGAGCAGGGGGCGGGCCCGCTCCGGGTCGTCGTCGAGGCGGCGCGACGTGGCCTCCAGGTCAATCGTCATCCGCACGAGCCGCTGCTGCGGCCCGTCGTGCAGGTCGCGCTCGAGGCGGCGCAACGTGGTCGCCTCGGCGGCCACGGCGGCGCGGCGTCCGGCCGCGAGCTCATCGGCGCGGGCGCGCAGGGCCGCCGTCTGGTTGGTCAGCAGGCCTCGCGCGAGCCCGGCCCGGAGCGCGACCAGCGCGCGGACCAGCCACGGGAGCAGGGCGAGCGCGACCGCGCCGAGCACCGTGTTGACGACGATCTCCGCCGGCCGCGAGGTGGTGCCGGTGACCAGCCAGGACAGGCCGTGGCGGTCGTCGGGCAGCGCCCACTCCCAGGCGACGAAGAACAGCCCGCCGAGCCCGCCGACGCCCCACGCGACGACGAGCACGGCCGCCGCGAGCCGCACCGGGAAGGCGATGACGGCGTGCAGGACGTCGCGCCAGGCCTGCGGGTCGCGGACCATCGCGAGCGACACCGCCGGGCGGCCCGCACCGGGGACGGCGACCCGGTAGTGGTGGGGCGGCAGGTCGCGGCCGGTGACGCGCTCGGTGCTGCGGCGCTCCACGGTGCTGAGACCCCGGCAGGCCCAGAGCGTCGCGGCGAGGACGGGGACGCCGAGCCACACCACGAGCGTCGACACGCCCAGGACGAACCCCGCGACCGCCACCGCGAACGCCGCGACGCCCAGCGGCAGCCCCGCCAGCAGGTAGCCGACGCGGGGCCAGAAGCCGGGAGCGGGATCGTCGTGCGGGCGGGCGGCGTCCTCGACGGGCGGTCCGGCGAGCGTCATCTCGGTCATGCCTCCGGACCCTGCTCGCCCCGCCCGGCCGCCCCCAGCCGGTGCTCCTCCGGGTCAGGGTAGGGACAACCCCACCGCGAACGGGGCGCCTGCCGGCTGTCCGGGGCGCCGGGCGCGGCGGAGCGTGGCCGGCATGTCGAGCCTCACCGCCGCACCTCCCGTCCCCCGTCCCGTGCGCGCCGCGGTCGTCGTCTGGCTGCTGGCCGTCGGCGCCGGGGTCGCCGAGACCCTGGTCCACCTCGCCCTGCCGGACCCTCCCGGTCCCGACGCGCTGGTCAAGCGCGCCCTGGTCTACGCCGGGGTGGTCGCCCTCGTGCTCGCCCTGCCGACCGGCCGCAACGCCGTGCGGTGGACGCTCGCCGTGCTGCTCGGGGTGGTGGGGACCGCGTCACTGGTCGTCGAGCCGATCACGTGGCTCTCGACGGGCGCCTCCCCCGTCGAGTACCTCGCCGGGGCGGGCGGCGCCGAGATCGCGGTGGTCGTGCTGCGGACCGCGCACCTCGCCGCCGTCGTCGTCGCGCTGGTGCTCATGTTCCGTCCGGCGGCGAACGCGTTCTTCCGGTCGTCACGATCGTGAGGCGAGGGCGGCCAACGTCCGGAGCTGTCGTTGCATCATCACCAGGTCGCCCATGGCGAGCAGCCGACGCAGCAGCGCGCCACGGCGGGTGCCGCCGATGACCACCGTCGCCACCAGACGGGAGCCGCATGGGTCCGGCGTCACCGCGTAGGTGATCGCGAACTCGGCGACCGGGCCCCGTCCCGGGCGGGCCCGCCGCAGGGTGAGGTGCTCGCCCGGCGCGAACGAGTCGACGAGGAACAGGACGAGCAGCCGCTGCCCGACGCGGAGCTCGTCGGCGCCCGGGGTCAGGGTCCGCGGGCTGCGGCGGACGTGCGGGAGACGAACGGCGTGGCGCTCGACCATGCGATGTTGTCGAGGACGTCGTAGCTGTACGGCGCGACGGTGAGCTGGCAGACCCAGCGCCACAGCGTCGCGGGCGGCGCCGTGGACGTGACGCCCCGCGTCCACCGGGCACGCGGCGCGGGGACGAGCGCGTCGGCCGGGGTGTGCCGCGCCCGCTCCTCGGGCGTCGTCCCCCAGTGCTCGGCGCGGACTCAGCGCTCCAGCAGCGAGCGCAGGGACCGCAGCGGCGGCAGCCAGGCGCCGTCGTCGGGCAGGGTGTCAAGGCTGACGCGCGGCAGCGGCTCGCGGAACACGCCGTCGATGTCCTCGAGGTCGAGGAAGTCGACGATCTCGGAGGCCACCGCGAACGCGGCGTACTCCCGAAAGCCGATCACCGTGACCGTGATGCCCTGCGCCACGAGATCCTCGAGCGGCTCGCGGAACGCGCGCCCGTCCCCCGAGGCCACGACGACGTGCGCGAGCCCGCCCTCGGTCCGCCGCAGCTCGATGTGGGCGAGCATGTCCTCGTCGACGTCGGAGTCCTCGACGACCTTCGGCTTGGCGAACACGGCGAAGCCGACGTTGCGCAGCGCCTCGACCCACGGCCGGACGATCTCGGTGGAGCCCGGGACGACGTTGGTGAACACCGTGGCCTCGGCGACGCCCTCGGGGCCGGCCTCGCCGAGAAGCCAGCGGCCGACGGCGTCGAAGCGCGGGCGGAACGCCGACGTGGGGCGGGTGCCGAGCAGCGAGCCGAGGCTCATGTCGATGTTGGGCGCGTCCCAGACCAGCAGGGTGCGCGCCGGCGGGGCGTCCGTCGCGGCGAGGTCGCCGGCGTCCTCGATCCCGCCCGAGAGGGCAGCGGGCGGGGTGGCCAGATCGGCGGGCGAGGGGGACGGCGACACGGGCCCGACTCTAACCGCCCGGCGGCGGACGCGACGCGTGCTCAGGACTCGCCTCCCTCGGGAGTGCGCCGCACCAGCAGGAGGTCGCGGCTGGGCCGGCCCTCCTGCTCGGCGCGGGCCTCGAACTTGGTGCGGGGACGCCACGGCGGGCGCGGCGCGAACCCCCCGTGCGGGTTCTCCAGCAGGGGTTCGGCGTCGGTGACCTCGCGCATCCGGTCGGCGTAGTCGGCGACGTCGGTGGCGAGGTGCAGGGTCGCTCCGGGCGCCAGCCGGGAGGCCATCAGCGCGACCGTGGCGGGCTGGACGAGGCGGCGTTTGTGGTGGCGGCGCTTGGGCCAAGGGTCGGGGTAGAACACCCGCAGCCCGGCGAGGGAGTCGGGCGCGACGAGGTCCTCGAGCACGGTCACCGCGTCGCCGCGCAGGAGCCGGAGGTTGCCCAGCCCGCGCTCCTCGACGCGCATGAGCAGCTGGGCGAGCCCGGGCGGGTAGACCTCGACGGCGACGTGATCGGTGTCGGGCTCCGCCGCGGCGAGGGCCGCGGTCGTCTCGCCCATCCCGGAGCCGATCTCGAGACGCAGCGGGGCCACGCGCCCGAACCACGCCCGGGCGTCGAGCCGGCCGTCGCCGTCGCGCGGCGGAGGGGCGGAGCCGTCCCGCTCGAAGCCGGGGCCCGCGGCGCCGAGGCGCGGCCAGAGGCGGTCCCACGCCCGTTGCTGGCCGGCGGTCATCCGCCCGCCGCGGTCGGTGAAGCTCACCACCGAGCGCCGCGGGACCGTCCCCTCGACGACGTCACCGTCGGGCGTCGGCAGCGTGTCGTGCTCGGGGGGCATCCCCCGATCTTCACACGGGATTCGCGGTCGGGACCGTGCCGGGACGGCGCGACGAACTCAGTGACGTCGCAGCGAGGTGAGGGTGGTTCGGTCGGGGGTGATGCGGGTCCGGACGGATCCGGCCGGGACGCCCAGCACCGAGGCGACGAGCCGGCGGGCCGCCCCGGCGGCGTCGGCGAGGCGATCGACGACGACCTGCTGACCGGACGCGCCGAAGCGCAGCGTCCAGCCGGCGGAGCCGAAGGTGGCCGTCACCGGGTGCACGACGTCGGACAGACGCGGCAACGGCAGGGTCAGCGGCTCGGCGACACGTGCCGGGCGCCGGGTCAAGGGGACGAGGGTCACACCCGTCCATCGTTGCGGTCTCGCCGTGGGTTAGCCGTTCGACCCCGGATGACCCGGTCGGGCGATCGGACCGCCCGGAAGGCCCCCACGGTGACGGGTGCTCAGTGCGCGGTGCCGCCGGACGGGGGACCGCCCTCGATCACCTGCTGTCGCGGACTCTGCCGGGCGCGGCGCGACTCCTCGTACTGGGCGCTCATCTCCGACTCGAGGGTCTCGCTGCGGCGCCGGCTGCGGACCCGGGAGAGGAGCAGCAGCGTCAGCCCGTGCAGGACGCCGAGCACCAGCATGACGCCGCCGAGCTGCGTGACGACGATCTGCACGGTGCCCTGGACGTCGAACGGCCGGAACGTCGAGATGAGGGCCAGGAAGCCCAGCGCGACCAGGTGGAACAGCACCCCGAGGAGGCGGTTGGTCGACACCGCGACCTCTTCGGAGTCGAAGACGTCACGCAGGAAACCGATGCCCGAGCGCATGAGGATCTGGCCGACGACGATGGTGAGGATCGCGCCGGTCACGACGATGAAGATGTACGTGCCGGTGTCGAGCACAGGCGCTTCCCCTCCCGGGTGACGGTTCGTGAGCAGTCTCCCCTGACGGGCGATCACGCGAAACCCTCGGCGACGTGTGTGGACCGGGACCTGCGTGACGGGTGGGGCGCCTACTGTGCGACCACTGTGGGCCCCTTGCGCAGCGCCGTCGTGGCGACATGCCGCGCGCTCGGCCCGCGGGTGTCGTTGCCGACGGCCGACGCGGTGGAGGCCGTCGCCGCCCGGATGCTCGCGACGCCCTCGCTCGTCGTGGCGGGCCCGGTCTCGTCGGGCAAGTCCACGCTGGTCAACGCGCTGGTCGGACGTCGTGTCGCCCCGACCGGCGCGGGCGAGTGCACCGGCCTGACCGCCCATTACGTGCGCGGCCCCGCGGACCGCCTCGACGTCGTGCTCGTCGACGGGTCCCGGCGGCCGCTGCCGCTCGCCGCCGGCGGCCGGGTGCCCGCGGCGGTGGGCGACCGGCTGGGCGTGCGGCCCGACGACGTCGACCACCTCGTCGTCACGCTCACCAGCGCGGCGCTCGATGCCCTGACGGTGATCGACACACCCGGGACGGGGTCGGCGCGCCGCCCGGACGGCGTGGCCGGCGGCGCCCACGCGGACGCCGCGCTCGTCGTGCTCCCGGCGACGGCGCACCCCGGTGACCTCGACGTCCTGCCCGGCCCCGCCGCGCACGGGCCCGCCGGGGTGATCGCCGTGCTCGGGCGGGCCGACACCGTGGGCCCCGACGACGGGCGCGAGCAGGCGGTCGAGCTCGGACGCCGGCTCGGCGACCGCGTCGGTCCGGTGACCCCGGCGATCGGCCTGCTCGCCGAGACCGCCGTCACCGGGGCGCTGCGCACGGAGGACGTGGGGGCCCTGCGGGTCCTCGCCGGGGCGGACCCCGCGGTGCTCGAGGTGGCGATGCTCGACGCCGAGCTGTTCGCCACCGCCGACCTGCCCGTGCCCGTCGACACGCGCCGCAGGCTGCTCGACCTCCTCGACCTGCGGGGTCTGGCACTCGGTCTCGCGCTGCTGCGCGCGGACGCGGCCGCCGGGGTCGGCGAGCTCTGCGACGCGCTGCTCGCCGCGTCCGGGCTCGCGACGCTGGTGTCCCGGCTGCAGGACGAGGTCCGCGCGCGGACCGATCTGCTCGCCGCGACCGCCGGCGTCCGCGACCTCGCGGCGCTCGCCGACGACCGCGCGCGCGCCGAGGCGCGTGACGGGACCCCCACCGGCGAGGGCACGCGGATCGCCGACGCCACGGCCGCGCTGGCTCGCCGGGAGGCGTTCACCGAGCGGTCGCTGCTCGCGGCCCGCGCTCGGCTGTGGGCCGGGGCGCTGGGGCTGCCCGTCGAGCTGCTCGAGGAGGTCGACCGTCTCGCCACCGCCGCGCCGCCCGACGTCCGCCTGGGCCGCCCCGGAGCGGGCCCGGTCGAGCTCGCCGGCCACGCGGCGCGGCGGGCGGCCTGGTGGCGGGCCTACGGCGCCTGGGGCTCGCCCCGGCGGATCGCCGACCTCGCCCACGTCGTGCACCGCACCTACCTGGGGCTCTGGCGGGAGCTGACGTCGGGGCGGGCGGCGTGAGCGGGAGACGAACCAGAGCGGAGCTCGACCCGTGAAGGACGTCCCGGCGCAGGTCGCCCGCACCCGCGAGGACCTGACGACCCTGCTCGCCCGGCTCGACCCCGAGGCCGCCGCCCGTGCCGCCGCCCCGCCGCCCCCGGCCCGCCCGACCGTCGTGCTCGTCGGCGCACCGGGGCGGGGCCGCGGGGAGCTGCTCGCCGCGCTCCTGGGCCTGCACGCCGTGCCCGGGCGCGGTGCGGGCGGCGCTCTGCACCTCACCCACGACCGCGCGCCGGTCCCGCTGCTGGAGGAGCTGGACCTCGTGCTGCCGGCCCGTGCCCCCGACCCGGGGACGTGGCCGGTCGACGGGGCGACCGCCGCGCTCGTCCTCGCCGACGCCGCCGCCCCGCTCGGCGCCGAGGAGCTCGACGCCCTGCGGCGCGCCGCCGACCGCGTCGACACCGTGGTCTTCGCCCTGACCCGCACCGAGGCCCACCGGGGGTGGCGCACGGTGCTCGAGGCCGACCGGGCCCTGGTCGCCGAGCACGTCCCGCGGCTGGCCGACGCGCCCTGGTTCCCGGTCGCCGCCGCGCTCGCGCGGCGCGCCGAGGAGGTGCCGCGCGACGCCGCCGAGGCCCTGCGCCGCCGCTCCGGGCTCGCCGCGCTGCAGCGGGAGCTGCACCGGCTCGTCGCCCGGCGCCGCCGGATGCTCGCCGAGGCCAACGCGCTGCGGCTGCTCGCCGCGGAGCTCGAGGGCGTGGCCGCACGGGCGGCGGCGACGCGGGCGGCCCTGCGGGCACCGGGTGACGGCGACCTCGCCCGCCGCCGCGACGAGCTCCACGCCGCGCGGGCCGCGCTGCGCCGCGACCACCACACCCGGTGGCGCGCCGACCTCGCCGCCGCGCGGGTGGCCGCCGCCGACGACCTCGCCGGGCGGGTGCGCGCGCTCGGCGTCGCGGTGCGCGCCCGCATCGACACCGCCGACCGCACCGGGCTCGCCGCGCTCCCGCGCGAGCTGGCCGGCGAGGTCGAGGCCCTCGCGGCGGGCGTGCTCGAGGCCCTCGGCGCGCGGCTGCGGGACCTCGTGGCCGCGACGCTCGCCGACCTCGTCCCGGCCGCGGAGCTCCCGGCCCTCCGGGTCACCGAGCCCGCCGAGCCCGCCCTCGTCCCCCCGCCGCGGTCCCGGCCCGCCGAGGACCGCCTGCTCGTCGTCGCCGGCGCCTCGGGCGGGCTCGGTCTCTCCCGCCTCGCGCTGCTGCCCCTGATCGCGGTGCCGCTCGCCCCGGCGGCGCTGGGTGCCGCGCTCGTCCCGGTGTCGGTGGGGCTCGGGCTCGGCGCCGCCGGGTGGGTGGCCCGGGCGCGGCGGCTCGCGGCGGACCGCGCGCACCTGCGGCAGTGGTCGGCCGAGGCACTCGCCGAGGTGCGCGGCGACCTCGACCGGGTGCTCACCGACGCCATGATCACGACCGAGCGGGAGGTGACCCTCGCGCTCGACGCCGCGCTCGCCGACCGGGCGGGCGAGCTCGACAACGCCCTCACCGACGCCGAGCGCGCGCTGCGCCGCGCCGGTGCCGACCGCGCGGAGGCCGACCGGGCGGCCGCCCGCGTCGCGGCCGAGGCACGGGACGGACGCGATCGCGCCGAGACCCTCCTGCGGCGCCTCGCCGCGCTGCGGGACCGGGTCGACGGCACCGATGTCGCCGAACCGCACCCACGCCCGGCGCCCGCGACCTAGCCTCCGGGACATGGTCGAGCTGGACCCCGGGCTGCACCCCGACACCCACATCGATCCGGGCGCGCCCGCCGAGCTGCTCGTCACCGCACCCGACGGCGCCCACACGCTCGGTCCCCCGACGGTCGACAGCGACGCCGACGGCCGGGCCGACACCGCCGTCGTGCCCGGCCCCGACGCGCTGGTCCTCGGCACCGACGTCGACGGCGACGGCCACGTCGACGTCCTCACGCAGGTGCACGGCGACGGCTCGGCCACCACGGCGGAGCTGCCCGATCCGGGCCCTGCGCTCGGGGAGGGAGGGCCCTGGGACGAGGGGCCGGCGCCACCCGCGCCGACGATCGACCCGGTCACCGGCGGCTGGGTCCGCGGCGGTTGATCCGCAACCCGGTCGACGGGCACCGGTAGGTTCGGCGGCATGGGGGGTTCCGCCGGGCACGCGGTCGGGCACGCGGTCGACCAGGACTTCCTCGCGCTGCCCCGCGCCGCGCTGGCGGACGCCGCGCTCGACGCCGCCCGCCGCGGCGGTGCCCAGCACGCCGACCTGCGCGTGCACCGGCTGCGCACCCAGCACCTCGAGCTGCGCGACGGCCGCGTCGTCGTCGCCGCGGACCAGGACACCCGCGGCCTCGCGGTCCGGGTGCTGCGCGACGGCGTCTGGGGGTTCGCCGCGCACGTCGACCTCACGCCCGAGACCGCCGCGGCCACCGCCCGCCGGGCCCTCGACGTCGCCGGGACCCTCGCCGCGCTCGCGACCGAGCGGGTCACCCTCGCCGACGAGCCCGTGCACGCCGGCGTCTCGTGGGTCTCGCCGTACGACGTCGATCCCTGGACCGTGGACGTCGCCGACAAGATCGCACTGCTGACCGAGCGCTCCACCGGCCTGCTCGCCGCGACCGGCGTCGACCACGTCGCCGCGAGCTGCGTGCAGGTCAAGGAGCAGACGTTCTACGCCGACACCGCGGGCACGACCACCACGCAGCAGCGGGTGCGCGTCGACCCGGACATCACGATCACCACCGTCGACCGCGCCGGCGGCGGCTTCGAGACCCTGCGCACGCTCGCGCCGCCGGCCGGGCGGGGGTGGGAGTACCTCACGGGCACCGGCTGGGACTGGGACGCCGAGCTCGCGGAGCTGCCGACGCTTCTCGCCGAGAAGGTGCGGGCGCCCACCGTCGACGCCGGTCCGACCGACCTCGTCATCGACCCCACCAACCTGTGGCTGGTGATCCACGAGTCGATCGGGCACGCGACGGAGTACGACCGGGCCATCGGCTACGAGGCCGCCTACGCCGGCACCAGCTTCGCCACCCCCGACCAGCTCGGCACGCTGCGCTACGGCAGCGACGTCCTCACCGTCACCGGCGACCGCACCGTGCCGCACGGGCTGGCCAGCGTCGGCTACGACGACGACGGGGTCGCGGCGCAGGAGTTCGACCTCGTGCGGGACGGCGTGCTCGTCGGCTACCAGGTCGACCGGTCGTTCGCGCCGCGCCTGGGGCTGGACCGCTCCAACGGCTGCGCGTACGCCGACTCCGCCGAGCACGTGCCCCTGCAGCGGATGGCGAACGTGTCGCTGCGCCCGGACCCGGACACCGACCGCTCCACGGCGGCGCTGATCGACGGGGTGTCCGACGGCCTCTACATCGTCGGCGACCGCTCCTGGTCGATCGACATGCAGCGCTACAACTTCCAGTTCACGGGCCAGCGCTTCCACCGGATCCGCAACGGCAGGCTCGCCGGCCAGGTCCGCGACGTCGCCTACCAGGCCACGACCACCGACTTCTGGGGCTCGCTCGAGGCCGTCGGCGGCCGCTCGACCTGGCGGCTCGGCGGGGCGTTCAACTGCGGTAAGGCGCAGCCGGGGCAGGTCGCGCCGGTCAGCCACGGCTGCCCGTCGGCGTTGCTGCGCGGTGTGACCGTGCTCAACACCGGGAGCGGGTCGTGAGCGCGCCCGGCGCGACGCTCGTGGAGCGGGCCCTTCAGATCGCCGCCCGCCAGGTGCCCGAGGCCGGCGCCGTGGCCCTCGTCCGCGAGGTCTCCGAGGCCGTGGTCCGGTGGGCGAACTCCACGCTGACCACCAACGGCCACACCGTCGAGCGGCGCCTGTCGGTGATCCTGCTCGTGCCGCTGGACGGCGGCACCGGCGCGGGCGTGGCCACGGTGCCCGCGCCCACCGCTCTCGCCGCCGGGCCCGAGGGCGACGCGGTGATCGGCGAGGCCGTGTCGGGTGCGGTGCAGGCCGCCCGGCGCGGCGGCCCCGCGCGGGACGCCGCGCCGCTGCCCACGCCGACCGGGGACGCCGACCGGGACTGGGCCGACGCCGCCGCCGAGACCTCCCCCGCCGTGTTCGCCCGGCTGGCCGAGGAGCTCGGCGCCTCCTTCCGCCCCGGCGAGACGTCGTTCGGGTTCGGCGAGGAGCGCGTCACCACGACGTGGCTCGGGACCTCGACGGGGCTGCGGCGCCGCTGGGTCGAGCCGACCGGGTCCGTCGAGCTCAACCTGAAGGACCCGGCGACCGGCACCTCGGTCTGGGGCGGCGAGGGCGCCACCGACGTCAGCACCGTCGACGTCGCCGCGCTCGTGGGGCGGCTGCGCGACCGGCTGCCGTGGGGCGCCCGGCGGATCGACCTGCCCGCGGGCCGCCACGAGACGATCCTGCCGCCGTCGGCGGTATCCGACCTGATGATCTACCTGGCGTGGTCGATGGGCGGGCGCCCGGCGCAGGAGGGCCGCTCGGCGTTCTCCCGGGCCGGCGGCACCCGGGTCGGCGAGAAGCTCGGGAACATCCCGCTGACCCTGGCCGGCGACCCGGCCGCGCCCGGCTTCGGAGACCTCGCCTACACCCCGGTGCTCGCGACGACCTACTCCGGCGACGAGCTGTCGGTGTTCGACAACGGCGCCACCACCGGGCGGGTGGAGTGGGTCCGCGACGGCGAGGTCGCGACGCTGGCCTACCCGCGCGCGGCGGCGGCGGAGTACGACGCGCCGTTCGCCGCGCCCACCGACAACCTCGTGCTCACCGGGGGCGAGGAGGCGACGCTCGAGGAGATGGTCGCCTCGACCGACCGTGGCCTGCTGCTGACGTGCCTCTGGTACATCCGCGAGGTCAACCCGGCGACGCTGCTGCTCACGGGCCTGACCCGCGACGGCGTCTACCTGGTCGAGCGGGGCGAGATCGTGGGCGAGGTCAACAACTTCCGCTTCAACGAGTCGCCGCTCGACCTCCTGCGCCGCGTCACCGAGGCCGGCACCACCGAGCGCACGCTGCCGCGCGAGTGGAAGGACTGGTTCACCCGCGCCGCCATGCCCCCGCTGCGCATCCCCGACTTCCACATGACCTCGGTGTCCCCGGGCCGCTGAGATACGTGAGCGAACTTTGGGCCCATAGCCCCGAAGTTCGCTCACGTAGGGGCGCACACTGGAGGGCGATGGTCCGGTCGGTGATGCGGTACACGGCGCCGCAGGACGCGTGGGAGGCCGACGTCCCGGTCCGCGGCGACGTCAACGCGCTCGCGACGCTGATCGCCGAGGGCGGGGCGCTGGTCCTCACCGGCGCCGGCATCTCCACCGACTCCGGCATCCCCGACTACCGCGGCCCCACGAGCGCGGCCCGGCGCCACGCCCCGATGACCTACGACGCGTTCGTCGGCGACCCCGTCGCACGGCACCGGTACTGGGCGCGCAGCCACGTCGGCTGGCCCCAGATCGCGGGTGCGCGCCCGAACGACGGGCACCGCGCCGTCGCCGCGCTCCAGCGCGCGGGCCTCGTGCCGGACGTGATCACCCAGAACGTCGACGGGCTACACCAGGCCGCCGGCGCCCGCGACGTCGTCGAGCTGCACGGCGCCCTGGGACGTGTGACGTGCCTGGGTTGCGCCGCGACCCTGCCGCGCGGCGACATCCAGGCGCGGCTGGCCGCCCTCAACCCCGGCTTCGACGCCCGGGCGACCGCGATCAACCCCGACGGCGACGCCGAGCTCGCCGACGCCGAGCTCGACCGGTTCACGATGACCGCCTGCCCGGCCTGCGGGGACGGCCCGCTCAAGCCCGACGTCGTGTTCTTCGACGAGTCGGTCCCCCGTCCACGCGTCGACCACTGCTTCGATCTGGTCCGCCGTGCGCGGTCCCTGGTGGTCCTGGGCTCGTCGCTCACCGTGATGTCCGGTCTGCGCTTCGTCCACGCCGCGTCGCGCCGTGACCTGCCCGTCGCGGTCGTGACCAGCGGACCCAGCCGCGCCGACGCGGTCGCCGACGTTCGTCTGACGGGTGCACTGGGCGAGGTCCTGCCGGAGGTGTTGGACACGCTGGGTTTGCTCGATCGCGCCTGAATCGTTCAGCTTGATCGTGGAAGTGAGTCCCCCGACAGCCCTCGGCGGTGTCCTGCGGAAGAAGTCTCGTTAACGTCGTGCCATCCCGATGGAGGCTCCAGGGGCACGGCGTCGTGCCCCCGCTGCCTCTTTCCCCGAGGCGACCGGGGCCGCCTTCGCGGTCGCGGTGTTCGGCGAGTGAGCGAACGACCGACCGAGGAGACGCATGACTGCCGTTCCGACCATCCAAGGACTCGAGAACCCGCCGATCAGCCGCCGCGAGGTACTCGACTGGGTGGCCGAGGTCGCGGACCTCACCACGCCGGACCGCGTCGTCTGGTGCGACGGGTCCCAGGAGGAATGGAACCGGCTCACCGCCGAGCTCGTCGAGGCCGGGACGTACGTGCAGCTCGACCCGGACAAGAAGCCGAACTCGTTCTACGCCGCCTCCGACCCCGACGACGTCGCGCGGGTCGAGGAGCGCACCTTCATCTGCTCGGTCGATCCGGCCGACGCGGGGGTCACCAACAACTGGATGGACCCGGCCGAGATGAAGGCCACCATGACCGAGCTGTACCGGGGCTGCATGCGCGGGCGGACGATGTACGTCATCCCGTTCTGCATGGGCCCGGTGAACGCCGAGCACCCGAAGCTCGGCGTCGAGATCTCCGACAGCGCCTACGTGGTCACGTCGATGCACATCATGACCCGCATGGGTCCCGCGGTGAACGAGCGTCTCGAGGCGGAGGACTCGGAATGGGTCCCCGCGCTGCACTCGATCGGCGCGCCGCTCGAGCCCGGCCAGCAGGACGTGAAGTGGCCCTGCAACGACACGAAGTACATCAGCCACTTCCCTGAGAGCCGCGAGATCTGGAGCTTCGGCTCCGGGTACGGCGGCAACGCGCTGCTGGGCAAGAAGTGTTACTCGCTGCGCATCGCCTCGGCGATGGCACGCGACGAGGGCTGGCTCGCCGAGCACATGCTGATCCTCAAGCTGATCAGCCCGGAGGAGAAGGCGTACTACGTCGCGGCCGCGTTCCCGTCGGCGTGCGGTAAGACGAACCTCGCGATGCTGCAGCCCACCATCCCGGGGTGGCGCGCCGAGACGGTCGGTGACGACATCGCCTGGATGCGCTTCGGCGACGACGGCAGGCTCTACGCCGTGAACCCGGAGTACGGGTTCTTCGGGGTGGCCCCCGGCACCAACTGGAACACCAACCCGAACGCGATGCGCACGATCGAGCACGGCAACGCCCTGTTCACGAACGTCGCGCTCACCGACGACGGCGACGTCTGGTGGGAGGGCCTGGAGGGCGACCCCCAGCACCTCACCGCGTGGACCGGGGACGACTGGACGCCGGGCTCGGCCAAGCCGGCCGCCCACCCCAACTCGCGGTACACCGTGCCGATCTCGCAGTGCCCCGTCGTCGCTCCCGAGTGGGACGACCCGCAGGGCGTGCCGATCTCGGCCATCCTGTTCGGCGGCCGCCGCAAGACGACGATCCCGCTGGTCACGGAGTCGTTCGACTGGCAGCACGGCACCTTCATGGGCGCCACCATGTCGAGCGAGATGACGGCCGCCGCCAAGGGCGGCAAGGGCCAGGTCCGCCGCGACCCGATGGCGATGCTGCCCTTCCTCGGCTACAACGTCGGCGACTACTTCGCGCACTGGGTGAACGTGGGCAAGAGCGCCGACGCCACCAAGCTGCCGAAGATCTTCTACGTCAACTGGTTCCGGCGCGGCGAGGACAACCGCTTCCTGTGGCCCGGATTCGGCGAGAACAGCCGCGTCCTGAAGTGGATCATCCAGCGGCTGGAGGGCAAGGCGGCCGCGACGGAGACCCCGATCGGGCACATCCCGAGCGCCGACCAGATCGACATCGAGGGCCTCAGCGAGCCGCTGGAGGACATCGAGGCATCCCTGCGCTTCGACCAGGACGAGTGGCGCGAGGAGGTGCCGCTCATCGAGGAGTGGTTCGAGAAGATCGGCGACGCGCTGCCGACTTCGATGCGCGACGAGTTCGCGGCGCTCAAGCAGCGTCTCGGCGTCGGCTAGGCCGGCGGGCCCCGCCCGAACGACACGAACGGCGCTCTCGCTGCTTCCGAAGCAGCGGGAGCGCCGTTCGTTCGTCCGGGGTGCGCGCACTCGGCGTAGTCATGGCCGACGATCGGCGTGCAGCAAGGCCGCGCAACCCGAACGGATGAACGAACAGCGCACGATTGCGCACACAGCGCAGTATCCGTGCTTCACGTTCGCGTCACATTCGGCTTACCATCCCTGCGCTCTGCGTGAGGAGCCACGACGAGGAGGCCCGGCGATGACGACGTCCGCCCCACCACCCGGGGAGTCCCCGAACGCCGCGGAGGAGTCTCCGCCACGGGGCTGGACCGACGTGCGCTTCCGGCCCGTCAACCTGCTGCTGCTCATCCCGCTGATCTCGATCCTGCCGTTCCTGTTCAACAGCGAGGAGCCGACGCTCGCGGGGATGCCGTTCTTCTACTGGTTCCAGCTGCTCGTGATCCCGATCGGCATCCTCTGCACGGTCGCGGTCCACCGCCTCACCCGGCACGTCGACGAGGAGGGCGAGCAGTGAGCGGCACGCAGACCGTCGAGCTGGTCATCTTCACCCTGCTCTTCCTCGCCGTCGCCGCCATGGGCTTCCTGGCGAGCCGGTGGCGTCGGGCGGACGACATCAACCACCTCGACGAGTGGGGCCTGGGCGGACGGAAGTTCGGCTCGTGGGTGACGTGGTTCCTGCTCGGCGGGGACCTCTACACGGCCTACACGTTCGTCGCGATCCCGGCGCTGCTGTTCTCGTCGGGCGCGCTCGGCTTCTACGCCGTGCCCTACACGATCATCGCGTTCCCGCTGGTCATGCTGCCGCTGCTGCGGCTGTGGTCGGTCTCGCGGGTGCACGGCTACGTGACGCCGGCGGACTTCGTGCGCGGGCGCTACGACTCCCCGCTGCTGGCGCTGCTCATCGCGATCACCGGGATCGTCGCGACGATGCCCTACATCGCCCTGCAGCTCGCCGGGCTCGAGGCCGTGCTGCGCACCATCGGCCTCAACGGCAGCGGGTTCTGGGGCCACGCGCCGCTGTTCGTCGCGTTCGTGGTGCTCGCCGCCTACACCTACCAGTCCGGGCTGCGGGCGCCGGCGCTGATCGCGGTGGTCAAGGACCTGCTGATCTACATCGTCATCCTCGTCGCGATCATCTACCTACCGCTGAAGCTCGGCGGCTGGGCGACGATCTTCGACGCCGGCCAGGCGAAGCTCTCGCAGCCCTCGCCCGCCACGGGTCAGCCCGCCGGCTCGATCCTGCTCACCGCGAACAACCAGCTCCAGTACGCGACGCTCGCCCTCGGCAGCGCGCTGGCGCTGTTCCTGTACCCGCACTCGGTGACCGGCGTGCTCTCCAGCCAGAGCCGCGGCACGATCCGGCGCAACATGGCCGCGCTGCCGGCGTACTCGTTCCTGCTGGCCCTGCTCGCCCTGCTCGGCTACGTCGCGATCGCGGCCGGGGTGAAGCCGATCGTCAACGGCTCCACCGGGCGGGCGGACTCGAACACCATCGTGCCGGTCCTGTTCGACTCCCAGTTCCCGTCGTGGTTCGCGGGCATCGCGTTCGCCGCGATCGGCATCGGGGCACTCGTGCCCGCCGCGATCATGTCGATCGCCGCGGCGAACCTGTGGACCCGCAACATCTACAAGGAGTTCCTCCGCCGCGACGCCACCCCGCGCGAGGAGGCCCGCCAGGCCAAGCTCGCGTCGCTGGTGGTCAAGGTCGGCGCGGTGCTGTTCATCGTGCTGATCGACCCGCAGTTCTCGGTCGACCTCCAGCTGATCGGCGGCGTGATCATCCTGATGACGCTGCCGGCCGTGGCGATCGCGCTCTACACGCGCTGGTTCCACCGCTGGGCCCTGGTCGCCGGGTGGGTCGCCGGCATGGCGTGGGGGATGTACCTGCTCTACCAGATCCCCAACCCGTCGAACGGCAAGCAGCACTTCGGCGGCTCGGCGCTCGCGCTGGACAAGCTGTCGTTCTTCGGCTGGGCGCCGTGGGACGGCTCGAAGGTGCAGATCTACGTCGGGTTCGTGGCCCTGATCCTCAACATCGTCGTGGCCGTCGTCGCCACGCTCGTGCTCCGCGCCGCGAAGACGGCCGAGGGCCGCGACCACACCGCCGTGTCGGACTACCACGCGACACGCGTCCCGGAGTCCACGGCGCCGGAGACGGTCTCGAGCGTATAGATCAGGCCATACACTCCGGCCGCATGACCGAGTCCGCCGGCACCCTCGCCGACGTCTCGCCCTCGCTGGCGGCCGCGCTCGGCGTCGAGGGGTTCGACGACACCCTCGGCGTCGGCGCGGCCCGCGGCGTCGCGCTGCTGCTCGTCGACGGGCTGGGCGCGACGCTGCTCGACGCCCACGCGGAGCGCGCCCCGGCGCTCGCCGAGCTCGCGGCGCGCGGGCGCGTCCTCGACGCGGGGTTTCCGGCGACGACCGCCGTCAGCGTCACGAGCCTGGGCACCGGCCTGCCCTCGGGCGAGCACGGCATCGTCGGCTACAGCATGGGCGTGCCGCCGCTGGACGACCCGACCGCTCCGGCCGACGTCGTCCTCAACACCCTGCGCTGGTGCGCCCACGGCGCCACCGACCCGGTCGACCTGCGCCGGGAGCTGCCGCCGGAGCTCGTGCAGGCCGCACCGACGGTCCTGCAACGGGCGGCCCGGGCGGGGGTGGCGGTCGCGACGGTCGCCCCGGAGATCCAGCGCCGCTCGGGGCTCACGCGGGCCGCCCTGCGGGGCGGGCGGTTCCACGGGGTGTCGGCGCTGGGCGATCTCGGCGCGGAGGTCCTGGACGGGCTCGCCACGGAATCCGCCGAGGAGCGGACGTTCTGCTACGCCTACCACGGCGACCTCGACATGATCGGCCACGCGTTCGGGCCGGGCTCGCGGCCGTGGCTGCTCCAGCTGGCGGTGGTCGACCGGCTCGTCGCGGCGATCGCCGAGGACCTGCCCGCCGACACCGTCCTCGCGGTCGTCGCCGACCACGGCATGGTCGGCACCGACGCGGGCTGGCGCATCGACCTCGACACCACCCCGGCCCTGCTCGCCGGCGTGCGTCGCCTGGCCGGCGAGGCGCGGGTCCGGCACGTCTTCGTCGCCGACGGCGCACTCGACGACGTGACCGCGGCCTGGCGCGCCGAGCTCGGCGACGCGGCGTGGGTCCGCACGCGGGACGAGGCCATCGACGACGGCTGGTTCGGCCCGAAGGTCACCGACGCCGCCCGCGGACGGATCGGGGACGTCGTCGCCGCGGCACAGGGGAACTGGACGCTGGTCCGCTCGCGGATCGAGCCGATGGAGACCGCGCTGGTCGGGCACCACGGATCGCTCACCGACGCCGAACAGAAGGTGCCCCTCCTCCTCGCCCGAGGTGCCTGACGGCTTGTGAGCACTTCGGAGTGCCTGAGCACTCCGAAGTGCTCACGTGCCATCAGGCACCGGGATCCGCGCGTGGACCCGGCCGCCGGCCGGCGTGCCGCCGAGCTCGGCGAGCCGCTCCCGCATCGAGGTCAGCCCGACCCCGGGCGTCCACGGCGCCTCGGAGCGCCCGTCGTCGGCGACGAGCAGGTCGAGGACCCCGCCCTCCCGGCGCACCGTCACCGCGGCCGTCCGCGCCCCGGCGTGGCGCACGACGTTCAGCACCGCCTCCGACACGACCCGGTACGCCGCGACCTCGACGGCGGCGGGGAGCGCGCCGACGGCGTCGGCACGGACGGTGACGGTCGGACCGTCGGCGTCCTGCGTGACCCGCTCGGCCTGCTGGCGGACGGCGGCGACGAGCCCGAGCTGGTCGAGCACCGGGGGCCGCAGGTCGTGCACGAGGCGGCGGACCTCCCCGATCGCGCCGGCGACGTCCTCGCGCAGCGCGGCGAGCAGCTCCGCCGACCGCTTCGGGCGCGACGCGACGACGTTGCGGGCGGCGTCGGCGGTGTAGGCGACGCCGGCGAGCACCGGGCCCAGCCCGTCGTGGAGGTCGCGCCGCAGCCTCCGCCGTTCCTCCTCCGCGGCGAGCACGACGAGCCGGCGGGACTCCTGCAGCTCCTCGGCGAGCCGCGCGCTCTGCAGGGCGCGCGCGAGGGGCCCGGCCACGAGCCGCAGCACGGCGTCCGTGGGCCGCGGCAGCTCGCGGTGGTGCTCGGGGAGGCCGACGACGAGGTCGCCGACGTGGTCGTCGCCGGCGTGCAGCGGGATCGTCGTGACGGCGCCGTCCGCTGCTCCGGACGACGCCACGACCTCGCCGCCGTGCTGGAGGGCGACCGACGGGAGGTCGACCGAGGACCGCAGCGCGTCCAGCCACTGCTGCGGGCCGCCGCCGCGCCGGAACTCGTCGCCCAGCGTCGTGACGACACCGACCGGGTCGGGGCGTCCCCCGAAGAGCACCTGGTCCAGGGTGTCGCGGACCTGGAGCCAGGCCGGGTGGAAGCCGGCCGCGACCGCGACGCAGAGCACGGAGGTCACGAGCCGCGACGGCGGCGCGCCCGTCAGCAGCGCGAGGACCGCTTGGCCCCCGACGAAGACGCCGAGGGCGAGGTCGACCATGACGACCGACGCCGCCACCTTCGCGATCAGGGCGCGCACGTCGACCGCGCGGGGAGCGAGGAGCGCCACGACCACCGTCACGGGCACGGCCAGCCCGCAGAGCAGCGTGAGCGTCAGCAGGACCGTGTCCGCGACGGTGCCGACGACCTCCTGGGCGGCGAAGACGAGGTGGCCCCCGACGACGGCCGCCGCCCCCGCGCCGAGCAGGAGCCAGAGGATGCGCTCGCGGTCGACGTCCCGGGCCCGGTCACTGCGCACCCACACCGCGGCCGTGACCGCCACGAGGACCACGATGGCCGCCGGGAGCCCGGCCGGGCCGTCGGGGTCGGCGACGAGGACGGCGCCCCCGACCACCACGACGCCGGCGGCCACCCGGCCGACGAGGTGCTCGAGACGCCCGGACGGGAACGTCAGCGCGAACCCGGGCAGCACCAGCGTCAGGAGCACGGCCAGCCCGCGTTGCTCGAGCGGCAGGAGCGCCGGGTCGCGGTCGGCCGAGGCCTCGAGCAGGGCGAGCGCCAGCAGCGAGACGCCCGTCGCCGCCGTCCACCCGGCGGCGCGCCGGTTCCCGCCGCCGCGCCGCACCACCACGGCCGCCGCCACGCACGCCCCGCCCAGCACCAGCGCGCCGACCGACCACGCCGCGCCGACCACCGTCACCGGCGGCCGCACCACGACCAGCACGGTCGCCACGACCGCCGCGAGGACGCCGACCACGTCGACGGCGCTCGGGCGAGCGAGGGACCGACGCAGCACCGCGGCGCCGGTCACCCGGGGCCGCCCAGACCGGCGGCGCGGGCGGCCGCGGCGGCCTCGGCCCGCGTCTCGACGCCCAGCTTCGCGAGGATCGCCGACACGTGGTTGCCGACGGTCTTGGCGGCGAGGCCGAGCTCCGTGGCGATCGCCCCGTTGCGCCGTCCCCGCGCCAGGGCCGAGAGGACCTCGCGCTCGCGGGGGGTGAGCTCGGTGAAGGGCTCGGGGGGCGTCGCGGACAGCCGGGCGAGGACGTGCGCGGCCGCGGTGGGCGCCACGATCATCTCCCCGGCCACGACCGCGTGCACCGCGCGCCGGATCTCGTCCTGGTCGGCGCCCTTGAGCAGGTAGCCGCGGGCACCCGCGCGCAGCGCCGCCACCACGGTCTCGTCGTCGTCGTGCATCGTGAGCACGAGAACCGCCACCCCGGGGCTGGCGGTGGCGAGGCGGCGGCTCGCCTCCACCCCGTCGAGGTCGGGCATCTGGATGTCCATGAGCACGACGTCCGGCGCGAGCAGCTGGGCCTCGCGCACCGCCTCTCGACCGGTGGCGGCCTGCCCGACGACGTCGATGCCCTCGACCGACTCGAGCAGCGCGGCGAGCCCGCGCCGGACCACCGGGTGGTCGTCGGCGAGCACCACGCGGATCGGCGGGCTTGTCACGGCCCCGATCGTGACACCTCGTGGTCACCGTGTCCCCGTTCCGGCGGTCCCGGTTCACCCGGGAAGACGCCCGGCCCGGCCGGGACACCGGCCGTTGTGACCGGGCGTGCCCGGAGCGCACGCTCGTGACGTCGCGCCGCCCGGCGGAGGGCCGCGCATCCCCAGGGGGTCGTCATGAGCGCACTCACCACCCGAGCCAAGATCGGCTACTGGCTCGCCGTCGTCCTCGGCGTCGTCGACGTCGCCTTCCTCCTCGTGCCCCAGCAGCCCGACGGGCAGGGACCGCCGTGGGAGGTCACCGTCTTCTCCGCGGTGATGGGCGTGATCACGCTGGTGGCCGCGATCGTCGTCGCGCGGTCCGGCAGCCGGCCGGCCCTGCGGGTCATGGCCGTCGCGCGGATCCTCTCGGGGCTCACGGCCGTGCCCGCGTTCTTCGAGCCCGACGTGCCGCCGCCCTTCGTCGCCGCGGGCGCCGCGGTCGTCGTCCTCACGATCATCGCCGTCGTCCTGATGATGAGCCGGGCGCGCACGCCGGTGCCTCACGGCACGTGAGCACTTCGGAGTGCCTGGGCACTCCGAAGTGCTCACGAGCGCGAAGCGCACCTAGGGTCGGGCGCGATGAGTGAGACGCCACCCGAGGACGGGGTCCGCGAGCTCGCGACGCGGGTGTTCGACATGGCCCGCGAGGGCGACGCCGCGTCGCTCGCGCAGTACGTCGACGCCGGGGTGCCGGTGAACCTGACGAACGACAGCGGCAACACGCTCGTCATGCTCGCCGCGTACCACGGTCACGCCGACGCCGTGGCCACGCTCGTCGCGCGGGGCGCCGACGTCAACCGACTCAACGACCGGGGGCAGTCCCCGGTCGCCGGGGCGGTGTTCAAGGGCGAGGACGCCGTCGTGCGGGCTCTCCTCGCCGGCGGCGCCGACCCGCGGGCGGGTCACCCGACGGCGATCGACACCGCGCAGATGTTCGGCCGTCAGGATCTGCTCTCGCTCCTCGGGGCCTGAGGCGCACGCCGCGCCGGAGGTCGCAGGGCAGCGCGACGGAGGAGCGCTGACGTGCGCATCTCCTTGGCGCGACTAGAGCGCCTTGAGGATGTCCTCGACCCGCGTCTTGGCGTCGCCGAAGATCATCGACGTGTTGTCGCGGAAGAACAGCGGGTTCTGCACGCCCGCGTAGCCCACGGCCATCGAGCGCTTGAACACGACGACGTCCTTGGCCTCCCACACGCGCAGCACCGGCATCCCGGCGATGGGGCTGGCCGGGTCCTCCATCGCTGCCGGGTTCACGGTGTCGTTGGCGCCGATGACCAGGACGACGCTCGTCGCGGCGAGGTCGTCGTTGATCTCGTCCATCTCGAGCACGATGTCGTAGGGGACCTTGGCCTCGGCGAGCAGCACGTTCATGTGCCCGGGCAGGCGTCCCGCGACGGGGTGGATGCCGAAGCGGACCTCGACGCCGCGCTCGGTGAGCCGGCGGGTGAGGTCGGCGACGGGGTACTGCGCCTGGGCCACCGCCATCCCGTAACCGGGGACGATGACGACCGACGAGGCGTCGGCGAGCATCTCGGCGACGTCGTCGGCCTGCACCTCGCGGTGCTCGCCCTCGACGGCGGCCGACGTCCCGGACTCGACGCCGAAGCCGCCGGCGATCACCGACAGGAACGAGCGGTTCATCGCCTGGCACATGACGTACGAGAGGTACGCACCGGAGGAGCCGACGAGCGCGCCGGTGACGATCAGCAGGGTGTTGTCGAGCAGGAAGCCCGAGGCGGCGGCGGCCCAGCCGGAGTAGCTGTTGAGCATCGAGACGACGACGGGCATGTCCCCGCCGCCGATCGAGGCGACGAGGTGCCAGCCCAGCGCCAGGGCCACCGCGGTGATGGCGATCATCAGCCCGAGCGAGGGCGCGATCGTGAACCCGACGGTCAGGGCGGCGAAGGCCACGAGCGCGCCCAGGTTCAGCGCGTTCTTGCCCGGCAGCGTCAGCGGGCGGGACTTCATCCGCCCGGAGAGCTTGCCGTAGGCGACGATCGAGCCGGTGAAGGTGACCGCGCCGATGAAGACGCCGACGCCGACCTCGACGGAGTGGATGCCGAGCAGCTCGGGCGCGACCGTCGTCTGCGCCGCACCCTCGGCCTCGACCTCGAGGTAGCCGTTCCAGCCGACCAGCACCGCGGCCAGACCGACGAAGCTGTGGAGCAGGGCGATGAGCTCCGGCATGCCGGTCATCTCGACGACCCGCGCGCGCCAGAGCCCGATGCCGCCGCCGATGACCATGGCCACGGCGAGCAGCGCGATGGCGCCGGCGGTCAGCGACTGGGCGGCGAGCACCACGGTCGCGACGAGGGCGACGGCCATCCCCGCGATGCCGTAGGCGACGCCGGAACGTGCCGTCTCGTGCTTCGACAGGCCCGCGAGGCTCATCACGGTGAGCAGCGCGGCGACGATGTAGGCGGCGGTCGCCGCGGCCTCGGCACTCACGGGGCCGTCCTCTCCTGGGCGGGGCCCTTCGTGAACATGGCCAGCATCCGTCGCGTGACGGCGAACCCGCCGACGATGTTGATGCTCGCGAGCAGCACGGCGACCCCGGCGAGCACCGAGACCACGACGCCGTGCTGCCCGAACTGCAGCAGCGCGCCGACGATGACGACGCCGGAGATCGCGTTGGTCACCGACATCAGCGGCGTGTGCAGAGCGTGGTGCACCTTGCCGATGACGTAGTAGCCGATCACCACGGCGAGCACGAACACCGTGAGGTTGGTCGCGAGCTCCGCCGGCGCGAAGGCCGTGGCGACGAAGAGCACGGCGAACGCGACCGCGATCGCGGCGTAGCGGCGGGCCGGGGAGGCGGGCCGCTTCGGCTCGGCGACCGGCGTCGCGGCCTCGGGCTCGACCGGCGCCGCCGGAGCCGCGGACACCGGGATCGGCGGGGGCGGCCAGAGCACGTCGCCGTGGTGGGTCACCGTGACCGAGCGGATGACGACGTCGTCGAGATCGAGGGCGAGGACGCCGTCCTTCTCGGGCACCAGCAGCTTGAGGAGGTTGACGAGGTTGGTGCCGTAGAGCTGCGAGGCCTGCGTGGGCAGGCGCGCGGCGAGGTCGGTGTCGCCGACGATCGTCACGCCGTTCTCCGTCACGACCACCTCATCGGCGACCGAGCCCTCGACGTTGCCGCCCTGGCCCGCGGCCATGTCGACGACGACGCTGCCCGGCTTCATGCTCGCGACGTCGGCCGCGGTGAGCAGGCGCGGCGCCTGCCGGCCCGGGATCAGGGCGGTGGTGATGACGACGTCGACGTCGGCGGCCTGCTCGCTGTAGATCTCCGCCGCCCGGGCGTCGTAGGCCTCGGAGGTGGCGCGCGCGTACCCGTCGGTGCTCGCCTCCTGCTCGACCTCGACGGCGAGGAACTCGCCGCCCAGGGAGCGGACCTGCTCGGCGACCTCGGGCCGCGGGTCGGTGGCGCGCACGACCGCGCCCAGGCTCGAGGCGGCGCCGACCGCGGCCAGCCCGGCGACACCCGCGCCGGCGACCAGGACCGTCGCCGGCGGCACCTTGCCCGCGGCCGTGACCTGTCCGGTGAAGAAGCGGCCGAAGCGGTGCGCGGCCTCGACGACGGCGCGGTAGCCGGCGATGTTGGCCATCGAGCTGAGCACGTCGAGCGACTGGGCCCGGGAGATGCGCGGGACCGCATCCGTCGCGAGGACGGTGATGCCGCGGCGCGCGAGGTCCGCGAGCAGGTCCGGGTTCCGGGCCGGGCCGACCATCGCGATGAGCGTCGTGCCCGCGGCCATCCGGTCGAGATTCTCCGTGTCGGGCGTGCGCAGCGCGAGCACCACGTCGGCCGACCAGGGGTCGCCGATCTCGGCCCCGGCCTCCGCGTACGCGGTGTCGGTGAAGCTCGCCCGCTCCCCCGCGCCCGGCTCAACGACGACCGTCGCCCCCAGGTTGGTCAGACCCACCACCGTGGCCGGCGTCGCCGCCACGCGGGTCTCGTGGTCCCCGGACTCCCGGGGCACGCCGATCCGCACCGTCGTGCTCCCTCTCCCGACCGGCGCCATCGCCGGAACCGCCGGTCGGGGCTCGCCCGCTGACCGGTCGCAGTGAACCTTAGTCCCGGCGGGTGAGTCCGCTCGGGAGTGGGCTGTCTCACCCTGAGACGGAGTGTGATCCGCGTCAGGTCCGGGTGCGCGGTGTGTCAGCGAAGTGCCGTCACGGACGCTCAGTGTCCGTAACGGCACTTCGCTGACACCACCCGGAATCACGCGCGGCCGACGGAACGTTGCTCCGGACATGCGCGATCTCGACCTCTCGGTCCTCGACCTCTCCCCGGTGCCCTCCGGTACGCCGACCTCGGCGGCCCTGCGCGAGACCGTGGAGCTCGGGCAGACCGTCGAGCGCGCCGGGTACCGCCGCATGTGGCTCGCCGAGCACCACGGCATCCCGAGCGTCGCGAGCTCCAGCCCCGAGATCCTCATCGGCGCGGTCGCCGGCGCCACGAGCACGCTGCGCGTCGGCTCCGGCGGGATCATGCTGCCGAACCACTCGCCGCTCAAGGTCGCCGAGACGTTCCGGGCGCTGGCGGGCCTCTATCCGGACCGCATCGACCTCGGCCTCGGCCGCGCTCCCGGGACCGATCCGCGCACGGCGATCGCGCTGCGCCGCAGCCGCGAGGCCCTGACCGCGGACGACTTCCCCGAGCAGTTCGCCGAGCTCCGCGGCTACGTCGACGGCCTGCCCGCCGACCACCCGTTCGCCGGCATCGTCGCGATCCCCGACGACATCCCGCTGCCGCCGGTGTGGATCCTCGCCTCGAGCTACTACGGCGGGCAGGCCGCGGCGGCGTTCGGCACCGGGTTCGCCTACGCCGGGCACTTCGGTGGCGCCGACCCGGCCGAGGCCACCCGCATCTACCGCCAGCAGTTCCGCCCCAGCGACGCCGCCGGCGCCCAGGACCCGCACGTCATCCTCGCGGCGGCCGTGATGTGCCACGAGGACCCGGAACGCGCCCGCGCGATGGGCCGCGCCCACGCCCTGTCGATGGCGCGCCTGCGCACCGGCAACCCCGGGCCGCTGCCGAGCCCCGAGGAGGCCACCGCGCACGACTGGAGCCCGGTGGAGCGCCAGGTCGAGCAGGCGATGGCCCCGAAGATGACCGCCGGCACGCCCGCGGAGGTCCGCGACGCCCTCGAGCGGCGGGCCCGGGATGCCGACGCCGACGAGATCATGATCGTGACGCCGATCCACGACGCCGCGGAGCGGCGCCGGTCCTACGAGCTGATCGCCCGGGAGTTCGGCCTGTCCAGCCCGCAGGGCGCCGCGGCGTCGCTCGCCCAGGTGTAGCGCCCCGGCACCGGGGCACCCGGCCTGCATGGCCCGCATCCCGCTGCCGGACCCCGACGACCCGGACGCCGACCCCGAGGCCCGCGAGGCGCTCGCCGCGTTGAAGGAGCGCCGGGACATGCCCGCGCTGCGCAACGTGCAGCGGGCGATGGCCAACCACCCGCAAGCGATGGAGCAGTTCTACGCTCTCGCCGACACGGTGTACTTCCGGAACTCGCTGCCGACCGACCGGCTGCGCGAGCTGCCGTACCTGACCAGCGCGGTCGCCAACCGGTGCTTCTATTGAACGCCGACGCACGTGGTGCTCGGTCGAGCATCCGGACTGACCGACGACGAGATGTCGCGTCTCCTCGACGACCCGCTGCCGGCGGGGATGTTCTCCGCCGCCGAGGAGGCGGTGATCCGCTACGCCCGCGCGTCCACGTGGATGCAGACGATCACCGACGAGATGTGGGCCGACCTCCGGGCGCACTTCGACACGAAGCAGATCGTCGAGATCTCGTTCACCGTCGGGCTGGACCAGCTGGTCAGCCGCTTCCACGCGACGGTGCACACCGACGTCGACGACACCACCGCCGAGGCGACGGGCTCCTCCTGCGCGGTGTCGATCCCGCCACCCCCGACATGACGTAGCGCCCGCGTAACAGCCCGGAAACGGCGCGCCCGCAGCGTGGGGGCATGGCCGGGCCCCACCTGCCGATCTCCGGATCGGCGCCCGAGCAGGGCGTCAGCACCCACTGCCCGTACTGCTCGCTGCAGTGTGCGATGACGCTGACCCCGCGCGAGCACGGCGCGGGGCCGGTGCTCGAGGTGGCGGGCGCGCCGTTCCCCACCAACCGCGGCGGGCTGTGCGAGAAGGGCCTCTCCGCGGCCGAGCTGCTCACCCACCCCGACCGCCTGACGACCCCGCTGGTGCGGGACGCGCGGAACGACCCGTTCCGGGCGGCGACCTGGGACGAGGCGCTCCAGCGGATCGCCGACGGCCTCACCGTCGCCCAGGAGCGGTTCGGCCCGGACGCCGCCGGGCTCTTCGGCGGCGGGGGCATGACCAACGAGAAGGCCTACCAGGCCGGCAAGTTCGTCCGCGTCGCCCTGCGCAGCGCCTCGATCGACTACAACGGCCGCTTCTGCATGTCCTCGGCCGCCGCGGCCGCGACCAAGGCCTTCGGCGTCGACCGCGGGATGCCGTTCCCGCTCTCCGACATCGCCCGCGCGGACACCGTCCTGCTCGTCGGCTCCAACCCCGCCGACGTCATGCCCCCGGCGATGCGCTGGTTCGCCGCCGGCCGCGAGCGCGGCGCGCAGCACCTCGTCGTCGACCCCCGCTACACCGCCACCGCGGCCGCGTCCGACGTCCACCTGCAGCCGGTGCCGGGCACCGACCTGGCGCTCGCCCACGGGCTGCTGCACCTCGCGGTGAAGCACCGCCTGGTCGACACCGCCTACATCGCCGAGCGCACCACCGGCTGGCCCGCCCTCCAGCGGGCGCTGCGGCAGTACTGGCCCGACCGCGTCGAGCGCATCACGGGCGTCCCGGTGCGCGTGATGGAGCGCGCGGTGCGCATGCTCGCCGCGTCCCGCGCCACGATCATCCTGTCCGGCCGCGGCGCCGAGCAGCACGCCTCGGGCTCGGACACCGCGCTGGCCTGGATCAACCTCGCGCTCGCGCTGGGTCTGCCGGGCCGCCCGAACGCCGGCTGGGCGACGATGACCGGCCAGGGCAACGGTCAGGGCGGCCGCGAGCACGGGCAGAAGGCCGACCAGCTGCCCGGCTACCGGATGCTCGCCGACCCCGCCGCCCGCGAGCACGTCGCCGGTGTGTGGGGCGTCGATCCCGACGAGCTTCCGCAGCCCGGGGTCTCCGCGTACGAGATGCTCGACCGCCTCGGCACCGACGGCGGCGTCCGCGCCCTGATGGTCATGGCGTCCAACGTCGCCGTGTCCGCGCCGCGCGCCGCCCACGTCCGCGAGCGCCTCCGGTCCCTGGACTTCCTCGCGGTCTCCGACATCTTCCTGTCCGAGACCGCCGAGCTCGCCGACGTCGTCCTGCCCACCACCCAGTGGGCCGAGGAGGACGGGACGATGACCAACGTCGAGGGCCGTGTGCTGCGCCGGCGGCGCGCCGTCGACGCCCCCGACGGCGCGCGCAGCGACCTCGCGGTCCTCGCCGATCTCGCGGCACGTCTGGGTCGCGGGCGGTTCTTCGACGACGACCCGCGCACCGTCTTCGACGAGCTGCGCCGCGCCAGCGCGGGTGGCAAGGCCGACTACGCCGGCATCACCTGGGAGCGCATCGAGGCCGAGCGCGGGGTGTTCTGGCCGTGCCCCACGGAGGACCACGAGGGCACCCCGCGCCTGTTCCGTGACGGGTTCCCGACCCCGGACGGGCGCGCCCGCTTCCACGTCGTGCACCACCGCGACGCGGCGGAGACACCCGACGACGAGTACCCGTACCGCCTGACGACCGGCCGCAGCCGCGCGCACTACCAGTCCGGCACCCAGACCCGGCGGACCAAGGCGCTCCTCGACGCCGAGCCGGAGCCCGCCGTCGAGGTCCACCCGGATCTCGCCGCGCGCCTCGGCGTCGCCGAGGGCGGCGACCTGCTGCTGCGCACCCGTCGGGGCAGCGCGCGGATGCGGGTGCGGCTGACCAGCACCATCCGCCCCGACACCGTCTTCGCCCCCTTCCACTGGGCCGGGGAGCAGACGATCAACGACCTCACCAACCCGGCGCTCGACCCGGCCTCGCGGATGCCGGAGTTCAAGGTCTGCGCGGTCGAGCTCACGGCCGTCCCCACCACCACCGACCGCTGAGTCGATCCCCGTCGCTCCGCTCGCCCCAGGAGAGGACTCCTCCACATGATGACCACACCGCGCTTCCTGCAGGGCGCGTTCGCGTTCGAGGGGCAGGGCCTGGACAAGCCGGCGCCCCTGCACCCGTCGCTGGCCTACACCGTCCCGGAGGGCGTCACCGGCCAGGTCCTCTACGTGCGCGCCGGCAACTCGTCCGACGAGCTGGCGACGGTCGTGCTGGTGTTCGACGGCGCGCCGGCCCGCTGGCTGCCGGTCGGGGCCAAGGGCGACATGCACGTCTCGCTGCGCGTCGTCGAGGACCTCCTCGCGGGCACCACCGTCGAGGTGCACTACACCGCGCCCGCCGGCACGTCCGGCACGCTCGTCGTCGACTGCGGCCTGGTGGAGGTCTAGGGGTGACGCAGACAGCTCCCCGGCCCGGCACCGATCAGGAGGCGCCGTCGCGCGCCCGCCTCGTCGTCGTCGGCAACGGCATGTCCGGCGCCCGCGCGTTGGAGGAGATCCTCGCGCGCGGCGGCGGCGACACGTTCGCGATCACCGTCTTCGGCGAGGAGCCCTACGGCAACTACAACCGCATCCTGCTCTCGGAGGTGCTGGCGAACGCCGCGGGCGAGGCGGTGGACAACGAGGACGCCGACGAGGAGATCTACCTCAACCCGCTCGACTGGTACGCCGAGAACGGGATCACGCTGCACGCCGGCGTGCGGATCGTGCGCATCGACCGGCCGTCCAAGGTCGTGTACGGCGACGACGGGTCGGTGACGCCGTACGACACGCTCGTGCTCGCCACCGGCAGCCGCTCGTTCTTCCCGCCGATGGACGGCATGTGGGCCTCCACGACGCAGCTGACCCCGGGCGTCTTCGGGTTCCGTTCGCTCGACGACGCGACGGGGATGCTCGAGCACGTGCGCGAGCACCGGACGGCGGTCGTCATCGGGGGCGGGCTGCTCGGGCTCGAGGCGGCGGCGGGCCTGCAGGCGCACGGTGTCGCGGTGCACGTCGTGCACCCCACCGAGGTGCTGATGAACCAGCAGCTCGAGGCCGAGGCGTCGAAGGTGCTGCGCTCGAAGCTGCAGGACATGGGCATGCACATGCACCTCGGGGTGAAGACGTCGGAGATCCTCGTCGAGGACGGCCGCGTCTCCGGGGTCCGGTTCACCGACGGGTCGGACCTCGCCTGCGACATGGTCGTCGTCACCGCCGGCATCCGGCCCAACATCGGGCTGGCGATGGTGTCCGGGCTGGAGACCCAGCGCGCGATCGTCGTCGACGACACGATGCGCTCGGTCGACGACGACGACATCTACGTGGTCGGCGAGTGCGCCCAGCACCGCGGCGAGGTCTACGGGGTCGTCGGGCCGCTGTGGGAGCAGGCCGCCGTGCTCGCCGACGTGGTCACGGGGACGAACCCCGACGCGCGGTACCACGGCTCGCGGCTGGCCACGAAGCTCAAGGTCGCGGGCGTCGACGTCGCGCAGATGGGCGTGAAGACCCCCGAGCGGTCGTCCGACGAGTTCGTGCAGTTCTCCGAGACCGGACGCGGCGTCTACCAGACCGTCGTCATCCGCGACGGGACGCTGATCGGCGCGACGCTGGTCGGCGACGTCAGCAAGGTCGCGGCGCTGACCCAGGCCTTCGACAGCCGCTCGGCGCTGCCCGAGGAGCGCATCAAGCTGCTGTTCGACCTCGGGTCGGCCGACGACGCGACGTCCGCGGCGGACCTGCCCGACGACACGCAGATCTGCAACTGCAACGGGGTGTCCAAGGGCGACCTGGTGGGCTGCGTGCACGACGGCGCCGAGACGGTGTCGGCCTGCATGGCGGCCACCCGGGCCGGCAAGGGCTGCGGCTCCTGCAAGGGGCTCGTCACCCAGGTCGTCGAAGCGGCGCTCGGCGGGGCGGGCGCCGAGGACCCCGCCGACTCGTACTACGTCCCGGGCATCCCGCTGGACAAGCCGACGCTGATGCGGGAGATCCGATCTCGAGAGCTGAAGAGCGTCTCCGCGGTCTTCGACGCGCTCGTCCCGGACGGCAAGGACCACGTCGGCTCCAAGATGGGCCTCACCGCGCTGCTGCGGATGATGTGGCCGGACGACTTCGTGGACGAGCGCGACGGCCGGTTCATCAACGACCGGGTGCACGCCAACATCCAGCGCGACGGCACGTTCTCGGTGGTCCCGCGCATGTCGGGCGGCGTGACCTCGCCCGACCAGCTGCGGCGCATCGCGGACGTCGCCGAGAAGCACGACATCCCCATGGTCAAGCTGACCGGCGGGCAGCGCATCGACCTGCTCGGCGTGCCGAAGGAGAAGCTCCAGGAGGTCTGGGCCGACCTCGACATGCCCTCGGGCTGGGCCTACGGCAAGAGCTTCCGCACCGTGAAGACGTGCGTGGGCACCGACTTCTGCCGGTTCGGGCTGGGCGACTCCACGCAGCTCGGGATCGACATCGAGGAGCGCTACAAGGGCATCGAGGGCCCGGCGAAGATGAAGCTCGCCGTCTCCGGCTGCCCGCGGAACTGCGCGGAGTCGATGGTCAAGGACGTGGGGCTGGTGGCCGTCGAGGGGCGGCCAGAGGGATCGACGCGGTGGCAGATCTACGTCGGCGGCGCCGCGGGCGCGACGATCCGGAAGGGCGACATCCTGGCGACGGTCGACTCGCACGAGGAGGCCATGACGCTCACCGGCCGGTTCCTCCAGTACTACCGCGAGAACGCGAACTGGCTGGAGCGCACCTACGACTTCGTGCCCCGCACGGGCCTGGAGTACCTGCGGGCCGTGATCGTGGACGACAGCGAGGGGATCGCCGCCGACCTGGACGCCCGCATGCAGGAAGCGGTCGACGCGTACGTCGACCCCTGGGCCGCCGACCAGACCGAGCGGACACCCGGCCAGTTCCACGACGCGCTGCCGCTCGTGCCGCTGCCCCAGGTGCCCGCGCGATGACGAGCGTCGAGGTGCGCCTCGGACCGGTCGACCAGATCCCGGTCGGCGAGGGGCGCGCGTTCCTCGTCGGTGACGAGCCGGTGGCGGTGTTCCGTCCGCGCTCGGGCGGACTGCACGCGCTGCGGGCGATCTGTCCCCACCGCGGCGGCCCGCTCGCCGACGGGCTCGTCGACGGCGACGTCGTGATGTGCCCGCTGCACAACCACCAGTTCTCGCTGGTCGACGGCACCTGCGCGACCGGGACCGACGACGTCGCGGCCTACAGCGCGGCCGAGGAGGACGGCGAACTGGTGGTCCGCCTGCTCTGATTTCGCTCACATGACCATGGGCGCGAGGATGGGTGCATGCCGACGGTGCCCCGCTTCCTCGACGAGATCACCGCCCACACCACGGCGTTCGCGGACGCCACGCGCGCCGTCGACCACGACACCCTGGTGCCGTCGTGCCCGGAGTGGACGGTGCACGACCTCGCCGACCACCTCGGCGGGGTCCACCGCTGGTGCACGGCGACCGTCGGCAACCCGGGCAAGAAGCTCAAGCGCCGCGGGCCCACCTCCCCGCCGCTGCCCGACCACGAGGGCGAGGTCTCGCTCTGGCTCCGCGAGGGCGCCGTGGGGCTCGTGCAGGCCATCCGCGACGCGGGCCAGGACACCGAGGTCGGTGGGTTCGGCCGGATGGTGCCGGTGTCGTTCTGGGCGCGGCGGCAGTGCCACGAGACCCTGGTGCACCGCGCCGACGCCGAGCTCGCCGCGCGCCGGCCCGTGCTGGCCGACGTCGACCCCGTGATCGCCGCGGACGCGGTCGACGAGCACCTGTCCATGGTGGCCATGGGGGCGAAGTACCGGACGGGCCTGCGCGCGGACGGCGCGACGCTGCACCTGCACGCGACCGACGAGGGGCTGCCCGAGGGCGTGGGCGAGTGGGTCGTGACACTCGGCGCCGACGGTCCGGTCGTCGAGCACGCGCACCGCAAGAGCGACGTCGCCGTCCGGGGCCCGGCCCGCGCCCTGCTGACCGTGCTGACGAGCCGCGAACGCCCCGAGGACGCCGGTGTCGACGTCCTCGGGGCGGGCGAGCTGCTCACGCTCTGGCGCGAGCACGGGGCGGTCTGATCAGTTCGTCTTGGTCCAGGTCCCGCAGCCGGTCGTCTCGAAGGCACCGTCCCCGGAGCGGATGGTCACGGTCGAGGGACCGGTCGGGACGCCGTTGGCGATGATCGCGTCGAACTCGCCGCTGGTGTTGCGCAGGCGCGACCAGTAGCACATCCCCATCCCGCCTGCGGCCGGACCGCCGGTGCGGTAGGTGCCCGGCTCGATGTCCTGGCCGACGACGTGGGTGCCGTCGCCGAAGCTCGTGGCCGGGCCGGAGCTCGCGGGAACCGGCTCGGCCGCGCTCGGCGAGGCCACGCTCGAGGCCGGCGCCGCGACGGGAGCTGCCGCCGTCGGCGTGGTGGTGGCCGTGCCGTTCGAGGTCGACGCGATGATGATCAGCAGCAGGAGAAGCGCACCGACCACCCAGGGCCAGCGGCGACGGCGCTTCGGAGCCGGCGCCGCCTGGGCGGCCGGAGCCATCGGCATCATCGGAGCGGCCATCGGCATCCCGGGTGCGGGCATCGGCATCCCGGGTGCGGGCATCGGCATCGGCGCCGGGGCGGCGGCGCGGGCGGCGTCCAGGGCGGCCCGCGAGATCGGGACGGTCGGGGCGTCGGTGGCGAGGTCCGCGGCCTCGGCCCCGCCACGGGAGCGACGCGGGGCGACCGTGATCGGCCCCGACGGGTGCGGCTCGTGGCCGAAGCCCTGGGCTCCGGCGGGAGCGCGGTGGCGGGGCGGCTGGACAGTGGTCATGGTGGCGATCCCCCGACGAGATGCGTGGTGTCCGCCGTGCGGCGGACTTGCCGCTCATGTCGTCGGGGGTCGCGAACCGTTAGCACCGCTCACCGGATCGAGTGGGTGGAGCCTTCCGTCGTGCACGGCACGACCAGCGGCCGGCTCCGGACCCGCCGCGGGCCGGGACGAGCAGGGTCGTCACGGTCCGCGGGCGGGCCCGGGTCGTCCAGCACCACCACGCGCAACCAGCGGCCGGCCAGCGGCTCGAGCCGCACGCCGCGGCCGCCCAGGGCCTCGGCCACCCGGCGGGCGGGCGGCAGCAGGTCCGACGGGACCATCCCGGCCATCAGCTCGACCGTGAAGACTGTCGGAGGGCCCTGCCGGATCTCGCCGATGCGCGGGGTCGTGATCGTCACGCCGGCCGGCACGTGGGTCCTGGTGCGGACCCCGACGAACTCGCAGGCCGCCCGGAACTCCCGCCGCAGGTCGGCCTCGAACGCGCGCTCGACGGCCTCACGGCGCCGGGACTCGCCGCGCCCGCGGAACGAGGGCGCCAGCGGGAAGGACACGGTACGGAAAATCCAGCTCATGTCGCCCTCCTTCCGGGCGCAGAGAATCAGCACACGAGAAGTGCACCGAGAACGGCAGAGAAAGCCGCGGGAATGGCGCGGAATGCGCGTCCGTCGCTGCCGGGGATCAGGACGACCTGATCGGCAGCGGGACCGATGAGCAGCGCGGACGTCGGGTGACCGAGGTCCGGGAAGGGCGCGGAGCGGGCAGAGCCTCAGCAGGCCGCGGACACGGGGCCGGTACCGAGGATCGCGACGCGTCGGACGCCGTCGGTGAATGAGTAGATCATCGGAACCTCCTCTCCGTGTACGAGGGAGACATTAGAGGGCGTGGACACGATGTGTCCACGCCCTTCGAGGAATTGTTCCTCCGAATTCAGACCGTGAGCACGAGCTTGCCGAACGTCGATCCCTTCTCGAGCTCACGGTGGGCCGCCGCGGCGTCCTCCAGCGCGAGCGTGCCGGCGATCCGGACCGTCATCACGTCCTCGTCCAGGAGCCGGGCGATCCCGGTGAGCGCGACACCGTCGGGCTCGACGAGGAAGTCGGTGACCCGCTTGCCCTCGGCATGCGCCTGCTCGGCGAGTCCCTCGGGTACGCCGGACGGCACGCACACCACGAGCCCACCGGGGCGCAGCACGGCCAGCGAGGAGGGCCCGTTCACCTCGGTCAGGTCGACCGCGACATCGATGTCCCGGGTGGCCTCGGTGACGTCCTCGGTCCGGTGGTCGATCGCCTCGTCGAGGCCGAGGGCGACGAGGTCGGCGTGCTTGGCGGCCGACGCCGTGCCGACCACGTACGCGCCGCGGGCCTTGGCGATCTGCACCGCCAGGTGGCCGACGCCCCCGCCGGCGGCGTGGATCAGCACCCGCTGGTCGCGCTGCACGTCGGCGGTGTCCACGAGGATCTGCCAGGCGGTGAGGGCCGCGAGCGGGGTGGCCGCGGCGGTGACGTCGTCGACGTCGTCGGGGATGTGCGCGAACTGCCGGGAGGGCGCGGTGACATACTCGGCGTAGCCGCCGGCCTCGCGCGGGAACCACGGCATCCCGAAGACGCGGTCGCCCACCGCGAAGCGGGTGACGCCCATGCCCACGGCGTCGACGACCCCGGCGACGTCCCACCCGACGGTGAACGGCGGGGCCGACATGTCCCCGCCGGCGGAGGCGAGTCCGGCCCCGCCCGCGCGCACCTTCGTGTCGACCGGGTTCACGCCGGCGGCGGTCACCCGCACCCGGATCTCGGTCGGGATCGGCTCGGGGACCGGCGCCTCGGTGAGGTGCAGGACCTCGGGTCCGCCGGCGGTGTCCTGGGTGATCCGTCGCATCTGCCCCGAGTCCCCCGCCACCCCTGGACGCACACCCCGTCTGCCCAGCTCCGCTCCGCTGCGTGCGTCGCGAGCAGGCCGGAAGTCGCTCGGGACCCCTCGGTAAACTGGGCGTCATGGCGCAGTCCGACCCCGGCACCCGCGTGCCCGAGAAGCCGACCCTCGACGGCCTCGAGGACCGGTGGGCGCGCGTATGGGAGGACGAGGGCACCTACGCGTTCGACCGTTCTGCCACGCGCGAGCAGGTGTACTCCGTCGACACCCCGCCGCCGACGGTGTCCGGGTCGCTGCACGTCGGGCACGTGTTCAGCTACACCCACACCGACATCGTCGCCCGCTTCCAGCGCATGCGCGGCAAGCAGGTCTTCTACCCGATGGGCTGGGACGACAACGGCCTGCCCACCGAGCGCCGCGTGCAGAACTACTACGGCGTGCGCTGCGAGCCGAGCCTGCCGTACGACCCGGACTTCACCCCGCCGGACAAGCCCGGCAAGCAGCAGATCCCGGTCTCGCGCAAGAACTTCGTCGAGCTCTGCGAGACGCTGACCGCCGACGACGAGAAGGCGTTCGAGGCGCTGTGGCGCCGCAACGGACTCTCGGTCGACTGGTCCCACGGCTACCAGACCATCGACGCCCGGGCCCGCGCGATCAGCCAGCGCGCGTTCCTGCGCAACGTCGAGCGCGGCCAGGCCTACGTCTCCATGGCGCCGACGCTCTGGGACGTCACGTTCCGCACGGCAGTCGCGCAGGCCGAGCTCGAGGACCGCGAGCACACCGGCGCCTGGCACCGGATCGCCTACCACGGTGTCGACTCCTCTGGGCAGGACGCCGACATCTTCATCGAGACGACGCGGCCCGAGCTGATCCCCGCGTGCGTCGCGCTCGTCGCGCACCCCGACGACGAGCGCTACCAGGCGCTCTTCGGCACCACGGTGCGCTCGCCGCTGTTCGACGTCGAGGTCCCGGTCCTCGCGCACCCGGCGGCGGAGATGGACCGCGGCGCCGGCATCGCGATGTGCTGCACCTTCGGTGACCTCACCGACGTCCAGTGGTGGCGCGAGCTCGACCTGCCCAACCGCACGGTGATCAACCGGGACGGTCGCCTGATGCGCGACATCCCGGACTGGATCACCTCGGAGACCGGGCGGCAGCGGTACGAGGAGGTCGCCGGCGCGACGGTGCACACCGCCAAGGAGCGGATCGTCGCGATGCTGCAGGAGACCGGCGAGCTCTCCGGCGACGTCCGCCCCGTCACGCGCCCGGTGAAGTTCTACGAGAAGGGCGACAAGCCGCTCGAGATCGTCTCCAGCCGTCAGTGGTACATCCGCAACGGCGGGCGCGAGGCGACCGTCCGCGAGGAGATGCTCGCCCGCGGCCGCGAGCTGCAGTGGCACCCCGAGTACATGCGGCACCGCTACGAGGACTGGGTGCGCGGCCTCAACGGCGACTGGCTGGTCAGCCGCCAGCGGTTCTTCGGCGTCCCGGTGCCGGTCTGGTACCCGCTCGACGACGAGGGCGAGGTCGTTCCCGACAAGCCGCTGACGCCGGACGACAGCGCGCTGCCGATCGACCCCACCACCGACGTCCCGCCCGGCTTCACCGCCGAGCAGCGCGACGTCCCCGGGGGCTTCACCGGCGACCCCGACGTCCTCGACACCTGGGCGACCTCGTCGCTGACACCCCAGATCGCGGGTCTGTGGAGCGTCGACGACGACCTGTTCGCGCGCGTCTTCCCGATGGACCTGCGTCCGCAGGGCCACGACATCATCCGCACGTGGCTGTTCTCGACGGTGCTGCGCAGCCACCTCGACCACGACAGCCTGCCCTGGGCGCACGCGGCGCTGTCCGGATGGATCCTCGACCCGGACCGCAAGAAGATGTCGAAGTCCAAGGGCAACGTCGTGACGCCCATGGATCTGCTCGTCGAGTTCGGCTCCGACGCGGTGCGCTACTGGGCCGCGGGCGGGCGGCCCGGCGTCGACACGGCCTTCGACCGCGGCCAGATGAAGGTCGGCCGCCGGCTCGCGATGAAGCTGCTGAACGCCTCGAAGTTCATCCTCGGCGTCGGGGTCCCGGCCGGGGAGCCCGACGTGTCCGCGGTGTCGACGCCGCTCGACCGCGCGCTGCTCGCCCGCCTCACCGAGGTCGTGCAGAAGGCGACGGCCGCGCTCGAGGGCTACGACTACGCCGTCGCGCTCGAGCTGACCGAGCAGTTCTTCTGGTTCTTCTGCGACGACTACCTCGAGCTGGTCAAGTCGCGGGCGTACGGCGAGTTCGACGACGCCGGGCGCGACTCGGCCCGCGCGACGCTCGCGGCCGCGCTGCGGGTGCTGCAGCGGCTGTTCGCCCCGGTGCTGCCGTTCGTCGCCGAGGAGGTCTGGTCGTGGTGGCAGGAGGGCTCGGTGCACCGGGCCGCCTGGCCGGACATCCACGAGCTGGCCACGTCGGCGGAGGTGGACCCGCAGGTCCTCGTCGTGGCCTCGGACGTCATCGGCGGCATCCGCCGGGCGAAGTCCGAGCAGAAGCTGTCGATCCGCACCGAGGTCGAGAGCCTGTCGGTGCAGGCGTCGTCGTCGGCGCTCGAGGCGCTGCGCGAGGCGCTCGGCGACGTGCGCGCCGCGGGGCGGGTGCGCGACGTCGAGCTGGTCGTCTCCGCGGACGGCGAGCTGGTCACCACCGTCGGCGGCCCCACGGTCTGAGCTCCGTCGGCATGGAGGACCTCCTCGCCTGGGTCGACGACCCCGACGCCGGCTGGAGCGTCGGCACGTTCGGCGCGCTCGCGGAGTTCCTGCGCGATCCCGACGAGCCCGCCGACGTCACCCGCGGACCGGCGCGGGCCACCGCGGTCACCGCCCGCGGGGCCGTCGACGTCCACCTGAACGGGGACGTCGTCCCGGTGGCGTGGGAACGACGGTCCGGCGACGCCTGGAGCCAGGCTGTCGCGCTGTGCGTGCCGATCGGGGCGGGTGGTCGCTCGGTGATCACCGAGCTCGGTCCCGACGTCGACGCGCTGCGCGCCGAGGACCGGGAGGACGTGCTCGTCGACCTGGGTGTCGGCGCACCACACCTCGCGGCGTGTGTCCGGACCAGCGATCCGGCGCTGCTGGCGTCGTTGCGCGCCGTCGCCGGACGACCGCTCGCGGAGGCCGGCTCCGTGGCAGCGGCCCTGGTCGAGGCCGGACCACACCGGGTGTTCCGGACGGCGGCCGCGCGGCTGGAGGTCTACACGCCGATCCCGCCGCCGAGCGGTGCCAGCCCCGACGGGCCGCACACCCACCTGTTGCCGCACCTGCTTGCCCACGGGCGCACGCACGCGGCGACCGACCCGATCCCGCCGGGTCGGGCGCCGGGCGCGACCATCCACCTGCCGCACCCGACACGGGCCGTCGACGGCCGGCGCATCCCGCCGCGGCCCGAGCGCCATCGCCGGGCCCGGGAGGTGCTCGCGCGCTACGGCGACCCCGCTGTGCTGGGGGCGAAGTCGGCGGTGACCGAGGCGCTGGCGGCGGCGGCCGAACCGCCGTCCTGGGCGCTCACCCGGGAGTACCGGTCGTCGCTGGAACTGGCGCTGCGGCAGTGCGAGGAGCTGGAGCCCGCCCACCCTCACCTGGAGGGGTGGCGACGTCACGTACCGCGGCCGGCCTCAGCAAGCTCGGAGAGCGAGGGGCGGCCGCTGACCCACGACCCGGCGCAGGGATGACGCGCGCCGAGCGGGTCGCGGGATCAGTCCTGGAGCTCGGACTGCGGGGTGATCGCGAAACGGAACTCGTCGCCCTCGCCCCGCTCGGCGTCGGGCACCCGCTCGACGTCGAGCACCTTGTCGTCGAGGGCCGACGCGGCCTGGGGCTCGAGGAAGATGACGGCGCCGCCGCCCTCGAGCACGGTGTCGTCCGCGGCGGGCGTCGGAGCCACGGAGAGCTCGAGGCCCTCCTCGGCCATGTTCGGGGTGGCCGCGATGCGCAGACCCGACCCCTCGGGCATCTCGTTGGACTCGAGGATGGACGAGATGGCCTCGGCCGCCGTCTCCGTCAGTGCCAGCATGCCTCGTTACCATACGGGTCACGGAATGGTCACGCACGTGGATGCGCGTGCCGTCACGCCACGGAAATCCCCAGCTCCACGGCTGAACACGGAGGGGAACAAGAGGATGGCCCTCCCGGTGAGCACTGACCCCACCGATCGGCGCGTCGCGGTGCTCCGAATGCTCAGTGCGTCACCGGATGGGCTGAGCGATGCCGCCCTGGCCCGCGAGCTCGGCGACGACGTCCGCCCGCAGACCGTCAACCAGCTCTGCCGCAAGCTCGTCGCCGAGGGCGAGCTCGAGCGCACCGACACGCGCCCGATCCTCAACCGCCTCCCCGCTCCGAAGCGCCGCTCGCGCAAGGTCGCGGGCGGGGCCGCCGCGACGAAGTCGACGCGTTCGGGTGACGCGAAGGCGCCGGCGTCCGCCTCGCGGCGGCGGGGCTCCATGTCGCGTGCGAAGGCCGTGGAGGCGCCGAACGAGCCGGCAGCGACGGCCGACTCCGACCAGGACGCTTCGAAAACCGAAGCATCTCCCGGCCCCGAGCCGACCAGCGTCGTCGAGCCAACCCTCGCGCCGCAGAAGGCGACCCACGGACGCCGCACCCGGTCCGCGGCGACGTCGCGCGCGACGACCGTGAGGGATGGCGGGAGGCCCGCCGAGCCGGCAGCACCGGCCGACTCCGACCAGAACGCTTCGAAAATCGAAGCATCTCCCGGCCCTGAGCCGACCCCGGCGGCGGTGTCGTCGTCGACGAGCGGCACCTCCGCGAAGAGCAAGGCCGGGTCGACGTCGCGGCGCCGCACAGCCGATCCGGGAACCCCCGCGGAACCCGCGGGCGATGCCGCGACATCGGCCGGTGCCGCACCCGACGTCGTCGACGTCACGGCCGACTCTTCGGAAACCGAAGCATCACCGGAGACCGCGGCCTCCCCCACCGCGAACGGCAGGGCGTCGGCGTCACGGAGCCGGAAGAGCGGCGGCCGGAAGAAGGCCACCGACGGCGCCGTCACCACCAACGCCACGACGCCGGTCGACCCCGGGCACGAGAAGGCGTCCGACGTTCCCGCGAGCACGCCGGACACCGAGGCGCCGGGCACCGAAGCGGCGGACGCGATCGACGCGACCCTCGGTCCGCCGGAGTACGACGTCCTCCAGGCGTGGTCGCGGGTGGTCAACGTCCAGGCGCTCGTGGCGGGATGGCTGGTGCGCTCGGGCGGGACGCTGCGGTCGGCGTCCGCCGACGGGAACGGACCCGCGCGGGACCTCGTGGCGTCGCTGGACGGCCACGACGTGCACGTCGAGGTGACGGGCTGGCCGGCCGACGGGGCGCGGACCCACCCGACGACGATCGCGGGTGACTGGTTCAGCGCGGCCGAGCAGGCAGCGGTCCAGCGGCGGCGGGCGCACCCGCAGGCGCGGATCGTCATCGCCCTGCCCGACACCCGCCGCTACCGGGCCCTGACCGAGCAGCGCTCGGCGTCGCTGGCGGGGACGCGGGCCGAGGTGTGGTTCGTGGACCCGGCGGGCGCCGTCCACGCGAGGTGAGGCTCGCCTACCGGTTCGTGTCGACGGAGCCCGGGTAGGTCCCGGAGGCCACCACGCGAACGGAAGGTCTCCATGTCCGCCGACATCACCGAAATGATCCTCGACGACCACGACTGGTTCCGGCGCCAGTTCCTGCGGCTCGCCGATCTCCGGGAGGAGACCGACGAGGCGGAGAAGGTCTGGGACGAGCTGGCGATCTACCTCGAGGTGCACGCCTCGGCCGAGGAGCAGCACTTCTACCCGTCGATGGCGCGCCGCGCCGACGACGACGACGCCTCGGCGACCGAGGACGCGATCGGCGACCACGACGAGATCCGTGAGGGCACGGAGAAGGCGCGCAAGGCGAAGGTCGGTAGCCAGGAGTGGTGGGACGCCATCGACGAGACCGACCAGGCGAACAACCACCACATGGCCGAGGAGGAGCGCGACGACCTCGCTCCGTTCCGGAAGGCGACCTCGCTCGCGTTCCGTCAGGAGCTCGGCGCGAAGTTCGAGCAGTTCAAGGTCGAGCACGCGGGTGGTCACGGGCTGTCGTTCGAGGAGAAGGACCCCGAGAAGTACGTCGAGGCCGTCACGTCCTGACGGTCACCGTCCCGGGTCGGCCGGGAGATCCAGGCCGACCGGGACGACCGGCACCGTCGGCGAGACGGTCCCGGCGTCGGTGGCGGTAGCCTCCGGCGACGGTTGCGTGACGAGCACGGCCCCGGCACCGGCGAGGCTCAGCACGAGCAGGGTCGACAGCGCCGGCACCGCCCAGCGCGGCGGACCGTGGTGCGCCGCGGGCTGGTACGGCACGCGGACGAGGTCGGAGCCCGTCGGCTGCGGCAGCGCGGTCGCGAGGAAGGGGACACCGTCGGTCGGGTCCGGGTCGTCCGCTGCCTCGGCGACGGGCTCCTCGCCGCGCACCGGCCGCGGCAGGACGAGCGCCGCGGCGCCGTCGAGGGAGCTCTTCCCGACCGGAGCGGGCAGCACGGTCGCGTCGGTGACGCCAGCGAGGTGCTCGACGATCGGCGTGGCGCAGCCCGCGACGAGGATCGTGTCCGCCGACGCCTCCTCGGCGCCGAGGATCAGGGTCACGGTGTCGCGCAGGGCGTGCTCGACGAGGCCGGTGAACTCGTCGCGGGTCAGGTACACCTCCGCCTCGCCCGCGGCGACGATCAGTTCCTCGCCGTCGGTGGTGCACATGATGTGCCGCGCCTCGCGCAGCTCGCGGGCCAGGTGGGCGGCGTCGCGCCGACCGGCGGCGTCGGCGCGCTCGCGGAGCGCGTCGGCGATCTCCGGCGCCACCACCGCCAGCTTCGAGTAGACGACCCCCGAGAGCAGCGCGTCGAGACGGCTGGTCAGGTCGATCGGCCCGTCGCGGCCGATCTCGACACCGTCGTCGGCCGTGCGGACCGACCACGCCGCGACCTGGTCGCGGCGGGCGTCGAGGACGATCACCGCGGTGCCCGCCTCGCGCGCGGCCAACTGCGGACCCGCCCAGGCCACGGCGTCGGGGAGCCACGAGGGGTCGGGCAGGCCGGCGAGGCTGACCGCTTCGGTGAGGTCGGCGAACCGCCCGCTCTCGAGATCCCCCGGGACGACGAGCACGAGGTGCTCGGGGTCGCTGCCCTCGGTCTCCACCACCGTGGTGAGCGCGGCACTCAGCGCCGTGGCGTAGCCGTCCTTCAGCTCAGCATCGACGCGCCGGTACTCGTCCTCGTCCACCCTGATCGCCGCGAGCGAGCCCGCGACCGCCTCCAGCACCATCGTCCACCGATCCACGTCTCCCCCTTCGGTGGTGCTGATGTAGCCCGAACAGGCGCCTTCTTCCTAGCCTGTTCGGCGTACGATCGCTCTGTGTTAGCCGACCCCGGGATCTTCACCACACGGCGTACACCGCGGTAGACCGTTCACCGATTGATCGTGACGACCGGTGCGTGCGCAGACAAGCTGCGGAACAGACGCAGCTCGGGGTCAGGGCGGAGTACGGCGAGCCGTCAGGCGAAGGGGCGTGCACGTTCAGCGAGGTCGTGGCAGATCACGAACTCCAGCAACTCGCCGTTCCCTCCCACGAGGAAGGCGAGACCGTAGCTCTCGTACCGAACCTCGGCCGTTCCCTCGCGGACTCGGACGCACCGGTCGGCGTCACGGCGTCCTTCCGCCAACGGAGCCAGAACCCGTACGAGCCGATCAAAGTTGACCTTCCGGCTGTCGGCGATCAGCGGCCCGACAGCGAGGCAAGGGAGCTGCGGGACCGACCGGAGCGACGCACTGTGCGGAGCCGGTTGGTAGGGCGGAAGGGGCGAGGTGATCGTGATCTCCTCGACCGCGCCGTCGTGCGCATTCAGCACGAGCTCGAGCCAGCCCCCGGCGTCACCATCCACCGTGAGAACAAGGCGTTCCTCGGATGTCGGCAGGATCGAGATGGCGCCAGAGACGTACTCGTCGGCGTTCATCTCGACCCTGTCCACGTCCCGCCCGCCCGTCACGATCAGTGAGTGGCTCATCGGAACTTCCGTCCGTGAATCAACGCCGGATACTGGTCTGCCGGTCCCTGGCGCAGCTCGAGCTGCCAGTCACCGACCTCGAGTCTTTCGTACAACGGCAGCCTCGTCCTGATCGCCTCGGACAACGCCGCGTCCAGGCCCTCCAGCTGCTTCTGGACGGCGCGCGGCACAGCGTCAGCCTGACCCCGCCGAACCAGCCCGCGGGCGAGCTCCTCGATGTGCTTCGTGACATTCGGGTGCACGTGGATCATGCGACCGTCGACGTCGAGGTTGAACACGCGCGGTAGAGGCGCATGGGACAGCTCGGGCCCGAGCGGTTCGATTCGCTGTCGAGGATCCCCTCGAACCGGCTCGCATCCCTGCAACCCCAACGGGTCGATCTCCGCCGTCGGGTTGGGCACGTACGCACGCGGGTGGGGTGACGGTGCCAGGCCCAAGGGGTCGACGGAGGCGTACTGGCCGGTCTCGGGGTCGTAGTACCGGTGGAGGTTGTAGGCGAGCCCCGTCTCGGGGTCGTGGTGCTGGCCGGGGAAGCGCAGGGGCGTGGATTCGCCCGCCCAGACCGTGCGTCCCCACAGCGAGGCACGGGCGGCGCCGACGATCTCGCCGTCGAGCGTCACGAGCTCGGTCGGGGTGCCGACGAGGTCGGTGACGATCGCGCGGAAGCGCTCGTCGACCTGCTCGTCGGTGAGGGTGCGGGTGAGCTGGGCGACGGGGCGGTGAGTGCCGGGCGCGCACTCCCAGACGGTCGAGGACTCGGTGCCGTCGACGAACCGGGTCTCCTCGGCCAGCACGGTCCCGTCCCAGGCCGCGAGGATCCGCTCGACCACGGCGCCCGCGGCGTCGAGGCGCTCCCGGGCGACGCGCCGGCCGAGCGCGTCGTAGCGGTAGCGCCAGCGGGTGCCGTCGGGGGTCGTGACGCCGACGAGGCGGTCGAGGGCGTCCCAGCGGAAGTGCCAGGTCAGCGGACGACCACCGAGGCGGCGACGCTGGCGCAGGACGATGCGGCCGTCGGCGTCGTGGCGCACGACGAGGGAGCCGGCGCGGCGCACCCGGGTCCCGTCGAGGACGTGCGGCTCGCCGGAGCCCGAGGCCGCCAGCGTGCCCGCCGCGTCGTAGCGGTAGGACTCGTCGCCGACCGAGGTCACGCGGCCGTTCGGGTCGAGGCCGTAGGTCCGCGTGCCGTCGGGGCCAGAGGCCGCGACGAGGAGGTCGTCGGCGCGGTAGGTCCAGGCCCGGGACGAGACGCGGCCGGCGGGCCGGTCCAGGCGCTGCCCGACGAGGCGGTGCTCGTCCCAGTCCTGCGTCAGTGCTGCCGCGCCCCAGGACCGGCCGATCTCGCGCCCGGCGGGGTCGACGGCGAACGTCATCGTCCGGTCGTCGAGGTCGAGGCCGGCGACGCGTCCGGCGTCGTCGAACGACCAGCGGCTCTGCACGCCCGAGGGCACGCCGCGTCCGACGACGCGGCCGGCGGCGTCCCGGGTGGTGGTGACGGTGCGCCCGTCGACGCTCTCGGCGACGACACGTCCGGCGGCGTCGCGCTCGATCCGCAGCGTGCCGTCCGGTGACGACACCGCGAGGAGCCGTCCGGCGGCGTCGTGGGTGAACCGCTCGGGCTCCCCGTCGACCCACCGCGTCGTCACCCGCCCGAGCGCGTCGTAGGCCCAGCGGACCTCCTGCCCGGAGGCGTTGACCCGCCGGACGACGTGGCCGAGGGCGTCCCGTTCGAGGGCGACGGTCCGCCCGTCGAAGTCGGTCTCGGCGACGACGCGCCCGGCCCGGTCGTAACTCGTGGTCCAGGTCCGGCCGCCGGCGTCGTGGAAGGCGACGACGCGGCGCAGGGGATCGTGAGCGAGCTCGGTGCGGGCGCCGTCGGGGGCGACGACGGCGGTGACCACGTCGAACGCGCCGTACTCGCGCCGCGTGACCGCACCGAGCGGGTCGCGGGCGGCGACCTCGTTGCCCTCGCCGTCGTACTCCCAGCTCCACGTGGCGCCGTCGGCGGCGGTCCGGCCGGCGAGCAATCCCTCGACGGTCCACGCGAACGCCGTCCGGGCCCCGACGGGGTCGGTGCGCGCCACCACCCGCCCGAACCCGTCCCGCTCGACGCGGGTCACCGCGCCGGTCGGGTCGGTGATCACCAGCGGGCGGCCGGCGGCGTCGTTCTCGACCACCGTCCGCACTCCCAGGGAGTCGACGACGGCGATGACGTGCCCGCGCAGATCCCGCTCCCACCGGGTCACGGCACCGGTGGGATCCACGTCGGCGACGATCCGGCCCGCGGCGTCGCGCTCCCAGCGGGTCACCGCGCCGGTGGCGTCTACCGCGGCCACCACCCGCCCCGCCGTGTCCCGCTCCACGGTCTCGGACGTGCCGTCGGGGTGCGCGACACCGACGACGTCGCCGGCGTCGTCATGGACGAAGCGAGTCACCGCACCGGCGGCGTCGACGGAGGAGAGGAGCCGGTCCCCGTCGCCCCACACCGAGCGGGTCACGGCGCCGAGGGGATCGACAGCGCGCACGATCCGCCCGCCGGCGTCGAACTCGAAGCGTTCGGTGTGCCCCAGCGCGTCGGTGGACTCGGTGACGCCACGCCCGTAGCGGAACGACCACGCCATCACGCCGTCGTCCGCGGCGCCGTGCACGCAGCGGCCCGCGGTGTCGTAGGTGGAGCGGAAGGTGACGCCGTTGCGGTCGGTCCACGACGCCATGCGCCCGGCGTCGTCGTAGGTGAAGCGCAGCGGGCGCCCGGAGGAGTTGACGACCTCGGCGAGCTGCCCGTCCGCGTGGCCGAAGGACACCACCGTGCCGAACCCGGTGATCAGGCCGGCCGGATCGGTGGCGACCTCCACGTGGTGCCCGCCGGAGTGCCGGACGGCGAGGGGACGGCCGGCGTCGTCGCGGTCGACGGCGATGTGGTCGCCGCCGGGCACCGACCAGCCGGTGATCGCGCCGCTCGCGGCGAAGCTGCGGCGCAGTCCGGTGGCCGGGTCGGTGAGCGCCCAGCCGTCGCGGTCGCGGGCGAGCGGCCAGCGCGGCGCGTGGTCGGGCGCCGCGGGGAGCACCGTCTCCTCGGCGTCGGGAGCGGGGTAGACGACGACCACCGCGTCCTCGCGCACGAACCACACCGCGCCGGCGACGAACTCCAGCCGCTGGTCGAGCGTCGAGGCCCACCGCGGCCCGAAGTGGCGCCCGAGCTCCCAGCTCGAGACGTGCGTGCGCGTGAGGACCAGCGGCAGCGGGGCGTCGATCGCCAGGTCGACGTGGCGGAGGATCTGGGCGCCGCTGACGACGTCGACCGGGTCGGCGCGGGTGGCGAGCCGCTCGAGCGGCCGGTTCTCGCTGCGCCCGGCGGCCCGCGCCAGGCGTCCCAGCCGTCCCGCGGCGCCGCCCCCGCCCGTCGCGGCGGTCAGGGCGGCGTTCGGCAGCAGCTCGCCGAGGGCGCCGGCCGGGTCGCTGCCCCACCCGGTGCCGACCGCGCCCTTGACCAGCTCGGTGGGGTGCGCGATCCCGCGGACGAGCCCGGCGCCGAGGGAGGAGACGTTGGTCATCGCCTGCGCGGGGTGGGTGAGGGTGTAGGGGTCGAGCGGGTTGATCGTGCGCCCGAACTGGACGAGACCCTCGACCCCGCGGCCGACACCGGCCACCAGGCGGTCCTGCGCGGTGTCCACGACGCCCGCCGCGTCGACGGCGGCGGCGCCGAGCTGGGCGACGACCGACGGCGGCGGGGCCGTCAGCTCCCCCGCCCCGCGCACCTCGCCCGCGGCCCGGGCGGCGGCCTCGTCGCGACCGCGGCGGGCGTCGGCGAGGATCTCCTCGGCGCGCGCGAGATCGCCCTGCGCCGGGTCGGTGAACGGCTCCACCACCGGCGGCGCCTGCCCGGCGGCGAGCGCCGAATTGTGCGCGTCGACCCGCCGGTTGTAGCCGGCCCGCGCGGCCTCCGATGCGGCGACGGCGCGGGCGTGGACGTCGATCGCCTCCCGGACCCGGTCCTGGGCCGCGGCGACGGCGCTGCCGAAGTCGCCGAGCGCCCGCGCGGCGCGGTCGAACGCCGTGGCCGCGTCCCGCCAGCCGCGCGGGGACTCCCCGAAGCGCTCGCGGAAGACGTCGGCGGCCTGCCCGGTCCACTGCCGCAGGTCGATGCGCTCGAGACCGTCGGCCGCGGCGCCTAGGTGGTCGGCGAACCGGCGCAGGGCGCCCGCCCGGTCGGCGAGCGCGGCCGGATCGCCCCCGACGAGGTCGCCCGGGTCGGCGCTCTGCCCGAGCGCGGCCTCCATCAGCGCGCCGTCACTCGACGATCTCCCCGAGACCGCGGAGGTCCTCGAGGTCGCCGGCGAGCGGGTTCTCGCCGTCAAGAGCGCGCCCGATCCGGCCGGGCAGCGACCGGTCAACGAGGTCCTGGCCGGTCTCGGACCACTGCTCCCCGGCCGCGGCGCCCGCCTGCTGCGCCGATTCGGGGGAGACGTCGGGGAGGAGGCCCTCGCCGACCTCGCCCCACGTGCCGTCCTGGGCCGCGTCGAGGTCGGCGGAGGGGTCGCCGACGCCCAGCGTCACCAGCCGCCGCAGCACGCCCGACGCCGAGGTGTCCGTGTCGTCGTAGTCGATCCCCGCCGCGTCCAGCGCCTCCGCGACGGCCTGCCCGTCCCGGACCAGCGCGCGGAGGCCCCACGCCCACCGGCCGAGGAAGCCGTCGAACGCCTCGCCGACCAGCGGGTGCCCCGCCTCCTCGCCGCCGAGCGCGAGGAACTCGAGGCCGCGCCCGGACTCGGCGAGGTACCCGTGGCCCACCTCGCCGAGGGTGTCGACCACCCCACGGATGCCCTGGGCGGTGCGCGCGAGCATCGCCGGGTCCACCCCGAAGCCGTCGGTCACGGCGATCGATGCTGCCCGTTCGACGATCGCCGCGGGTGCGGTTCCGAGTAGTTCCCCGGATCCGTCCGCGCCCGATCCGCGCCAGCGTGGCGCCCGTGCCGGATAGGCTCGGAACCCGTTTCGGGGCAGGTCGGGGAGGTGTCGTGCGCCGGGACCGCGCCCACCCGCACCTCGTGCCGCTGTGGCGCGGCCTGGTGGTCTACCGGGTGGTGGCGCTCGTCGCCGCGATCGTCAACCTCGTCCGCTACGGCGACGGGTGGGCCCGCCCGGTCCTCGGCCTGCTGGTGGTCGCCGCGATGGCGGTGTGGACGGCGCTGTCGTCGCTGCGCTACCTGCACCGCGGCGACCCGCCCACCGCGGTCGTCGACCTCGTGGTCACCGCGCTCGCGACCCTCTCGACGCTCCTGGTGGAGAGTCCGGAGCAGGTCGCCGCGGGCGACCCGGTGATCACCACGGTGTGGTCGGCGGGCCCGGTGCTGGCGCTGGCCGTCGCCCTGGGGTGGCGCGGCGGGCTCACGGGCGGGCTGGTCACGGTTGGCGTGCTGTTCGCGGTGCGCCGGACCCTGGACACCGACCTGCTCTACGACGCCCAGCTGCTGCTCGTCGCCGGCCTCGCGGTCGGGCTCGCCGCCGACACGATGCGCCGCTCCGCCGAGCAGCTGCGCACCGCCACCGCGCTCGAAGCCGCCACCGCGGAACGGGAACGGCTGGCGCGCGACATCCACGACGGGGTGCTCCAGGTGCTCGCGCTCGTCCGGCGCCGGGGCGACGAGCTGGCGCGGGACCCCGAGGCCGACGCTCCCGCCGTCGAGATCGCCCGCCTCGCCGGCGAGCAGGAGGTCGCGCTGCGCCGCCTGATCACCTCGGCGCCCGTGCCCGGCCCGGACGGCACGGTCGACCTCGGGGCCCGCCTGGCCACGGCGCTGCCCGCCCGTGCCTCGCTCGCGGTGCCGGCCGAGCCCGTCCTGCTGCCCGCCGCGGTGGTCGACGAGCTCGCGGCCGTCCTGCGGGAGGGCGCCGCGAACGCCCGCGCGCACGCGGGTCCGGGCGCAGGGCTGTGGGTGCTGGTCGAGGACGACGGCGCCGCGGTCACCGTGAGCCTGCGCGACGACGGTGCCGGCATCCCCGCCGGGCGCCTCGAGGAGGCCGCCGCCGAGGGGCACCTGGGCGTCGCGGGATCGATGCGGGGTCGTGTGGAGGGGCTCGGCGGCACGATCGCGCTGCACACCGCGCCCGGCGAGGGCACGGAATGGGAGATCGTCGTCCCCCGCACCGGAAGGAACGCCTGAATGGTCCGCGTCATGGTCGTCGACGACCACCCGATCTGGCGCGAGGGCGTCGCCCGGGACCTCGCCGAGCGGGGTCTCGAGATCGTCGCCACCGCCCCGGACGGCGCCGCCGCCGTCCGCATCGCGCCGGCCGCGCGCCCCGATGTCGTGCTCATGGACCTCCAGCTCCCCGAGCTCTCGGGCGCCGAGGCGACGGCACGCATCCGCGAGGCGCTGCCCGACACCCGGGTGCTCGTGCTCTCGGCGAGCACCGAGCACGGCGACGTCCTGGGCGCCGTGCGGGCGGGCGCGTCGGGCTACCTGCTCAAGTCCGCCGCGCTCGACGAGCTGGTCGAGGCCGTCACGCGCACCGCCGCGGGCCACGCCGTGTTCTCCCCCGGCCTCGCCGGGCTCGTGCTCGGCGAGTACCGCCGCCTGGAGTCCGAGGGGCCCGACGAGCCGCGCCTGACACCCCGCGAGACCGAGGTCCTGCGGCTGGTCGCCAAAGGGCTCACCGCCCGGGCGATCGCCGAGCGCCTGGTCCTCTCCCACCGGACGGTCGAGAACCACGTGCAGAACTCCCTGCGCAAGCTCCAGCTGACCAACCGGGTGGAGCTCACCCGCTACGCCATCGAGCGCGGGCTGGACGCCGACGACTGACATGTCTGAATTGACATGTCAGTGCTGACACGTCAAGGTGGGCCCATCGCCGAGGGAGGGCCGCGACGTGGAGCGAGAGACCGGTAGTGCCGTGGAGGACCAGGACGCGGGCGGACAGGGGCACGGCAAGCCCACGCGTCAGATGCTCACCGCGCTGCTCTACGACGTCGGGGCGCCGCTGATCGCCTACTACGTCCTGCACGCCCTGGGGGCGACGGACTGGGTCGCGCTCCTCGTGGCGACGCTCGCCGCCGGGCTGCGCCTGGTGTGGGTCGCGGTGCGCACCCGCGAGATCACGTGGTTCGCCGCGGTGATGCTCGGGGTGTTCGGCCTCGGCCTGGCGCTGGCGTTCGTCGGGGGCGATCCGCGGTTCCTGCTGGTCAAGGACTCGTTCGGCACCGCGCTGGTCGGCATCGTGTTCCTCGCGAGCCTGTTCTTCGGCAAGCCGCTGACGCTCTCGGCGTTCCAGACCTGGCAGCCGCGGCAGGCACAGGAGATGGAGGGGTACTACCGGACCCTGCCGCCGATCCGGCGGATGTTCCGGCGCAGCGCGATCGTCTGGGGTGTCGGGCTGCTGCTCGAGGCGACCGTCCGCATCCCGCTGATCTACCTGCTGCCGATCGACGTCATGGTCGGGCTGTCCACCGGGATGATGGTCGCGGTCATCGTCGGCCTGTCGGTCTGGAACGGCTGGTACGGCCAGCGCGCCGGCAAGAAGGCGCGCGCCTGGGCCGCCGAGCACCTGCCCTCCGACGACGAGCAGCGGGCCGCCACGTCCTGACGCCCTGCCGCGCGCCCGGCGACGGAGGAGGCTGTCGCCGGGATCGAGCGGAGGGGCACGCGATGAGCACATCCGAGGCGGACGGGGCGGCCTCCGGCGACGCGCGGCTGGGCCGGCGGGTCGTCGGCCTGTTCCGGCCCTACCGCGCCCGCCTGCTGCTGATCGGCCTCGCCATCCTCGTGACGGCGGGCCTCGGGATCGTCAACCCGTTCCTCACGCAGGCCGTGTTCGACGACGCGCTGTTCGCGCCGGGCGGGGCGCGGCTGGGCCTGCTCGGCGCCCTCGTCGCGGCGATGGTCGTCATCGCGCTGGTCTCCGGGCTGATCGGGGTCGGCCAGACCTACCTGACGACGGTCGTGGGCAACCGCGTCATGCAGAACCTGCGGGACCGGCTGTTCGCGCACCTGCAGCGGATGCACCTGGGGTTCTTCACCCAGACGAAGACCGGCGTGATCCAGTCGCGGCTGGACAACGACGTCGCCGGCGTCCAGTCCGTCGTCACCGAGACGGCGTCCTCGATCCTGGGCAACGTCGTGACGGTCGTGGCGTCGGTCATCGCCATGCTGGCGCTGTCGTGGCAGCTGTCGCTGGTGGCGTTCGTGCTGATGCCGGTGTTCATCCTGCTGCAGATCCGGGTGGGGCGGGTGCGACGGCGGGTCGCGGCGAGCACCCAGGCGTCCCTGTCCGACATGTCGGCGATCACGCAGGAGTCGCTGTCGGTGTCCGGGGTGCTGCTGGCGAAGGTGTTCGGGCGACAGGAGCACGAGGTCGACCGCTACCGGACCGAGAACGCCCGGCAGACCGACCTGCAGGTCCGCCAGACCATGACCGGTCAGTCGTTCTTCGCCGTGGTCCAGGCCTTCTTCGCCATCACACCGGCCGCGGTCTACCTCGTCGCCGGCTACGTCGGGACCGGGACGGGCGGGGCGCTGCTGTCGGCGGGCACCCTCGTCGCGTTCACGACCCTGCAGAGCCGGCTGCTCTTCCCCGCCGTCCAGCTGCTGCGCGTCTCGCTCGACGTCCAGACGTCCCTGGCGCTGTTCAGCCGCATCTTCGCCTACCTCGACCTCGTCCCCGCGATCACCGATCCGCCGGGCGCGCGGACCCTCGACAAGGAGCACGCGGCGGGCTCGGTGGAGTTCCGCGACGTCTGGTTCCGCTACCCGCCGTCGGAGGAGGACGGGGACGGCGACGCGCCGCCGGCGACGCCGACCTGGGCGCTCCAGGAGCTGTCGCTGCGCATCGAACCCGGGCAGCTCGCCGCCGTCGTCGGACCCAGCGGTGCCGGGAAGACCAGCCTGTCGTACCTCGTGCCCCGCCTCTACGACGTCGACCGGGGCGCGGTGTGCCTGGACGACACCGACGTGCGGGAGCTGACCCTGGCCTCCCTGGCCGACGTCATCGGCATGGTCACCCAGGACACCTACCTCTTCCACGCCACGATCGCCGAGAACCTGCGCTACGCGGCGCCGGACGCCACGGACGCCGAGCTCGAGGCGGCGGCCCGGGCGGCGAACATCCACGACCGGATCATGAGCTTCGACCTCGGGTACCGGACCGTGGTCGGCGAACGGGGCTACCGGCTCTCCGGCGGCGAGAAGCAGCGCCTGGCCATCGCGCGGGTGATCCTCGCCGACCCCCGCGTCCTCATCCTCGACGAGGCGACATCCGCGCTCGACACCGTGAGCGAGCGGCTGGTCCAGCACGCGCTGCAGACGGTGATGTCCGGGCGCACGACGATCGCGATCGCGCACCGGCTCTCCACGGTGCTCGCCGCCGACGTGATCTTCGCGCTGGACGGCGGGCGGTTGGTCGAGCACGGCACGCACGCCGAGCTGCTGGCACGTGACGGGCTCTACGCGAAGCTCTACGCCGAGCAGTTCGGCGCCGGGCAGATCGAGGCGCGCTGCGCGGACGGCGTCCGCTTCCGCGACGGCGAGGTGATCCGCCAGGAGCCGCAGGCCGAGGTCGCGTGAGGTGCGCTCCGCGCTCGTGAGCACTTCGGAGTGCCCTGGCACGCCGAACTGCTCACGTGCCCGCAGGGCACCCCACGGCCGCCATCCGCTCCAGCGACCACAGCGCCCAGCCGTGCACGGCCTCGTACTGGCGCAGCCCGTACTCGCCGGCGAGGCGGCCGAACGGCAGCGGGTCGCCCGGGCGGTGCTCGGCGTCCTCGGCCTCCATGACGGGCCGGAGGCGTGCGATCTCGGTGGCGCAGTGCTCCGCGATGCCCTCGAGCAGGCGGCGGGCGTCGTCCGGCTCGAGCGACTGGACGAGGAACATCCGCAGCACCGTCTCGTCGCGCACGGTCGCCTGCTCGGGCCAGTGCAGCATCCAGCGCCGCAGCTCGGTGCGCCCCGCGTCGGTGAGCGTGTAGGTCTTGCGGCCGCGCGGGCCCGTCTCGTCGACGACGACCTGCTCCGCCTCCGCCATCTTCCCCAGCTCCGGGTAGATGCGGCTGTGGCCGGCCTGCCAGGCGTACTGGCCGATGCCGCCCTCGAACGCGCGGGTGAGGTCGTACCCGCTGGCCGGACCGTGGGCCAGCAGCCCCAGCAGAGCGTGGCGCAGCGACATGAACCGGACAGTACCAGTCCGTTCTGACATGTCCATGTTGACAGGTCCCTGTGGGGTGGTCGAGGGTGGCGGCACGTCGTCAGGAGGGCTCGCATGACTCGTTCGACCACGACTCCCACCCCGCTCGGCCGCCGGTCCACCCTCGGCGGCCGGTTCGCCCCGGTGCCGGACGAGATCGACGGGGTCGACCTGCCCGTCGAGGGGACGCTGCCGCCGGAGCTGACGGGCCGCTACGTGCGCAACGGGCCGAACCCGCTGCCGGGCGAGGAGCCCGGCCACCTGTTCACCGGGCACGGGATGCTGCACGGCGTGCGGCTGCGCGACGGCCGCGCGGAGTGGTACCGCAACCGCTGGGTGCGCACCGGCGCGCTCGAGGGGCGTCCGTACCTGACCGACGAGGGCATCGACTACACCGCGGTCCCGGCGAACACCCACGTCATCGAGCACGGCGGCCGGCTGTTCGCGCTGGTGGAGAACGGTTTCCCGTACGAGGTGGACCGCGACCTCGCGACGGTCGGGCCGTGCGACTTCGACGGGCGCCTGACGACGGCGATGACCGCGCACCCGAAGACCGACCCGGTCACGGGCGACCTGCACTTCTTCGGCTACTCCCCGATCCCGCCGTTCCTGACCTACCACCGGCTCTCGGCCGACGGCACCGACCTCGTCAGCAGGCCCGTCGAGGTCGCCGGGCCGACGATGATGCACGACTTCGCCATCACCGCCGAGCACGTCCTGTGGCTGGACCTGCCGATGACGTTCCAGTGGGAGCGCCTGGCGTCGGGCATGCCGTTCGGGTGGGACGAGGGCTACGGCGCGCGGATCGGCGTGATGCGCCAGGACGACCCGGCGTGCGCGGTGACGTGGTTCGAGATCGACCCCTGCTACGTCTTCCACGTCGGCGGCGCGCACACCGACGCGGGCGGGTGCGTGGTGCTCGACGCGGCGCGCTACGCGGGCGCCGACGCCGCGGCGATGTGGGAGGACCCCACGCCCAGCTCCGACCCCGCCGGGCGCGCGGCGGCGACCGGCGTCGCCCGGATGTACCGCTGGACGCTCGACCCGCGCGACGGGTCGTCGACGGGCACGCCGCTCGAGGACCGGGGCGTGGAGTTCCCGACGATCGACGAGTCGCTGGTCGGCCGCGAGGCGCGCTGGTGCTACGCGATCGCCGACCGGGGGGTCGACGGGAAGCGGGCGGGCGCGGTGGTCAAGGTCGACGCCGACGGGAGCACGGTCGCCCACGAGCTGGGGCCGGACGTCACGGCCGGCGAGGCGGTGTTCGTGCCGTCCGCGGCCCCCGACCGCGCCGAGGACGAGGGCTGGCTGGTCACGATCACCGCCACCCGCGACGGCGCCGCCTCGCAGCTACTGGTGCTCGACGCGACCGACGTCGCCGGCGCCCCCGTCGCCGCCGTCACCCTCCCCCGCGGCGTCCCCACCGGCTTCCACGGTTCCTGGTTCCCCGACCCCACGTGAGCGAACTTTGGGCCTATAGCCCCAAAGTTCGCTCACGTAGGGGTCAGTTGAGGTGGGCGCGCCACTGGCGGGCGTGGCGGCGCAGGGGTTCGGCGTCGCGGGGGAGCGCCTCGGCCCAGTCCTCGAGCAGGTCGGCGGCCTCGCGGTAGGCGGCGCGCCGGCCCCGGATCTCGGCGAGCTCCGCGACCTCGACCGCCGTCACGCCTGGCAGCCCGAGGCGCATGCGCAGCACCCAGCCCAGCTCGGCGAGGTCGCCGCGCGAGCGGTGGATGCCGCGAAGGTTGGCCAGCATGCGCACGAGGACCGCCTCGGTGCTGATCGGGGCGAGCAGGGAGTCGTCGAACGGCACGTCGCGCCCCAGCCCGGTCGCCTCGCGGAACCGCCGCACGCAGGCGTCGCGGTCGAGCAGCTCGCCGGAGAACGGGTCGAGGTGCAGCGGTGAGCCGACCGGGTGCACGAGGAAGTGACCCGGCATCCCGACCGGCTCGAGCGCCACGCCGACCCGCCGCCCGACCTCGAGGCACACGACCGCCAGCGTGATCGGGATGCCGGTCCGCCGGGCCAGGACCTCGGTCAGCGACGAGTTGCGCGGGTCGTAGTAGTCCTCGCGGTCGCCGTGGAAGCCCTCCTCGACGTAGAGGCGGTGCACGAGGCCGTCGAGGTCGGCGACGCCCGCGGCGAGCCGGTCGAGCTCGGCGCGGGCGGCGTCGGCGTCGGCCGCCGGATCGGCGGCGCGGGCGATGACGAGGGCGCCCTCGAGCAGGTCGGGCTCGCCCGCCCCCACGAGGGCGAGGAACTGCTCCACGGCGTCGTCGATCGCCGCGCGGCGGGCCGCGTCGTCGTCCACGCGGGCATCCTGCCCGTCCGCGCGGCGACCCGCCGGGTGGTCAGGCGGGCGCGCCGACGGTCCCGGTCGTCCGGGCCCAGGTCAGCGCCCCGTGCTCGAAGTTCTGCTGGCGCCCGGTCGGGACGTCGTACTCGCCGCTGGTGGGGTAGCCGAGCGGCGAGCGCTCGGCGCCGGCGGCCCGCCAGTGCTCGGCGATCGCGCCGGTCACCGGCCAGGCGCCCGTCCGCGGCGACCAGATGACGGTGCCGCGCTCGAAGTCGGTGCTGCGGCCCTGACCGTCGGCGGTCGGCGCCTCGACGCGGGTCGGTTCGCCCAGCAGCGCCCGGTCGGCGGACCACGCCGTGCGGACGTCGCCCGCCGCCTGCGCGATCAGCTCCTGCACCTTCACGCGCAGCGGGTCCATCATCGCGTACGCCGCGTCGCCCGGGCACGACGTGCGGCCGACGTCGCGGTGCGCGAAGAGTGCCGGCACCGTCGTCGACTGGCCCTTCGGGATGCGCGAGGTGCCCCCGCCCGACGACGTGAGCGTGACCTGCTGGCGCGGGTCCTGGTAGAGCCCGCCCAGCTTCCAGGCCGCCAGCGCGGCGACCGAGTTCATCTGGGCCGGCGTCGGCTGCACCGTCGTGTAGTTGCCCATCATCGCGATGCCGAAGGTCTCGCGGTTGAACCCGCCGGCGTGCGCGGCGACGACGTTGCGGTCGAGTCCGCCCGCGCGACCCTCGAAGATCGTCCCGTACTTGTCGACGAGGGCGTTGTAGCCGACGTCGCCCCAGCCCTGCTTCTCCGCGTGGTAGGCGTAGATGCCGCGCACGATGGCCGCGGACTCGGCCGGGCTGTAGTCGTTCGACTCGCTGGTGTGGTGGATCGTCACCGCGCGGACGGCCGGGGTCGTCTGCGGCGGCCAGGTCATCTTCGACTCGTCGGCGCCCCACTGGGCCCGGGTGACGTACTTGGGGGCCGCCGGGCCGCGCGCCGCGCCCAGCGACCCGATCGCCTCGTCGTTGCTGCCCACGCCCGGGTCGATGCGCACCACCTGGACCTGGTCGGTGACGGGCTGCCCCGCGCGCATCGCACGGACCTCGACACCCGTGCGGTCGCCCACCCAGATCGGGTCGGTGCCGCCGTGGTCCGGCGCGCCCGTCGGGGTGGGGGACTCCTTCTCGCTGCCCGCAGGGTCGAGGTCGCTCCAGGTGCCCCAGTTCCCCGCGGCGTCGGTGGAGCGCAGGGACACCGCGTCCGGCGCGGGCCCGTTCCAGGTGACGGCGACGAGGCGCAGCGGGGTGTCGCTGCGCGCCTCGCGTCCGCCGGACGCGTCGCGGGCGCCGGGCGCGTAGGTCACGGGCTGGATGCCCGAGGCCACCGGCGCGGCGGGCGGCAGGCCGGCCGGCGGCATGACGGCGTGCGCCGGGTCCAGCTGCGCGACGCCCGTGGGCGCCAGGGCGGCGGCGTCGGTGGGCACGGCGGGCTCCGCGGTCGCCGTCGCGGGGTCGGTGGGCACCCCCGGCTCCGCCGCCGCGGCGGGCCCCGAGGCGAGCACGGCCGCGACGATCGCCGTGAGCGCCGTCGTCAGCGCCGCCCCCGCCCGCACCGACCCGCGGGCACGCCCCGCACGTCCCCTGCGGCCCCCGGACCCGGCCATCGCGCACGCACCTCCGCTCGCGCGGCGGGATCCGGATGATCTCCGCCGACGCGATCACGATGACCCCCACATGCGCACCATTCGCCACACCACGCGCAGAAAGCCGCCCGGTCGGGTGACTTCTGATCTACAGGTGTGCCTGCGCGAACGTCGCCACCGTCCGCATCGCCATCGCGTCCGCGCCGGCCCCGATCGGCCCGGCCACGACGGGGATGAGCTTGGTGACGTTGAGGGCGCCACGGCGCGTGAACCGCGAGGTCAGCCGGAACCCGATCCGGGTGTCGAGCTGGGCGAGGACCTCGGGTGGCAGGCGCCGCAGGCCGTGCAGCAGCGAGGCGTTGACCAGGTCGAGACCCGTGTGCTCGGCGAGCTCGATCCCGTCCGCGCCGAGGACGCAGACGAGCGAGGCCGTGCGGATCACCGGGTCGGCGAGGTCGCGCCCGCGCAGGTGGGCGACGGCTGCGGACAGCCGCGTCCCGAGCAGGTAGAGCCCGGTGGTCCCGGCGGGCGCGGTGACCACGAGCGTCGCCGCGCCGCCCAGGCTGGTCAGCAGCCCCGAGCTCGCCGCGAGCCGGACGTGCGAGCCGACCACCCGGCGCACGGCGGCGTCCACGTCGTCGTCGGTCGCCCCGAGCGCGTCCGTGGCGACCGACGCGGCCCCGACGAACGGGCCCACCCCGCCGACCGCGCGGCGCCACAGCTGGTCGACCAGGGTGTCGGGCAGACCGCGCGAGCTCGCCACCGGGACAGCCTCGCCCATGCCGGTCGCGGGCAGCGAGCCCGACCCCGGCGGCTCCGGATCAGCTCACGAGATCGCACGCCGCCGCGATCGTGCCGCCCCAGCGCTCGCCGCGGTCGCGGTCACGGGCCCGCACGAGTCGCTCGCGCTGGGTCGCGGCGTGCGCCCAGGTCAGGACCACCGGGTCGACGCGGGCGCCGTAGAAGGCGTCGATGACGAGCTCGGCCAGGTGGTGGTCGGCGCTCGAGAGCTCCTTGTACTCCCAGATGGCCAGCAGCCGCTCCGGCCGCTCGCCGAGGGCGCCGAGCCCGTCGAGCATCGCCACGGCGGTCGCGCCGGCCGGGTCGTCGGGGTGCAGGTCGAGCAGCGCCGCCCAGACGGCGTCGGCGACGTCGCGGACGGCGTCGCGCTCCAGGTCGCTCCAGCCCGCCCAGTTCTCGGCGATGCGCCCGAGCACGGTGCGCAGGTCGACGCGGTCGTCGGTCAGGGCGCGGCGCAGCAGGAACGGGGTGAGCGCGCGCAGGTCCTCGGGGGTGCCGAGCGTGTTGCCGAGGGCGAGCGCGAGGGTCAGCGGGTCGGCGTCGGCGACCCGCATCTCCCCGTGGCAGTGGGGGCAGCCGGCCAGCGTCCGCGGGGGCGGGTGCGCCACGAAGGCGGCCTCCAGTCCCCACAGCGCGGCATCGACCCCCGCGTCTGTCTGCACGTCCATCGACAGAAATCTTGGTCCTTGCAATGCGACACGCTGGGCCGATAGAGCGAATATGACCTGCATGTGTGACCGAGCGTCGCGCTGCGTACCGCCGAGCGTGTCGGCACGTCCACTCGTCCTGTCGTCGAGGGGGTGCTCGGATGGTCGCGACACGCCCGGGACGGGCTGCTCGATCACATCGGCGGGCGGCCGCGTGCCGCGTCGAACAGACTCGGGGTATGCGCTCCCGCGACCAGGCCCCGGCTCCGGGCCCCGAGATCAAGACGACCGGAGGGGTCGTCCGCGGCATCACCACCCACGGGGTGCACGCGTGGCGCGGCATCCCCTACGCGGCGCCCCCGACCGGCGACCTGCGCCTGCGCGCGCCGCACCCGGTGGTGCCCTGGGAGGGCGTGCGCGACGGCTCCCGGTACGGGCCGGTGCCGATCCAGGAGCGCATCGGCGAGTTCATCGGGGCCGGCAAGGACACCCCGATGGGCGAGGACTGCCTGACGCTCAACGTCAGCGCCCCGACCACTGACTCCGACGAGCCGTGCCCGGTGATGGTCTGGTTCTACGGCGGGGCCTTCGTCGTCGGGGCGTCGTCGGCCCCGACCTACCGCGGCTACGACTTCGTGCGCCGCGGCGAGGTCGTGTTCGTCAGCGTCAACTACCGCCTCGGGGCGCTCGGCTACCTCGACTTCTCCGGCTACGGCACGCCCGAACGCCCGATCGAGTCGAACCTCGGGCTGCGCGACCAGATCGCCGCGCTGGAGTGGGTCCGCGACAACATCGCGGCCTTCGGCGGCGACCCGGACCAGGTGACGATCTTCGGTGAGTCGGCCGGCGCGATCTCGGTGACGACGCTGATGGCGACGCCGTCGGCCCACGGCCTGTTCCACCGCGCCATCGCGGAGAGCTCGGCGCCGGGCATGGTCTTCGGTCAGGAGCGCGCCCGCGCCTGGGCGGCGGGGTTCGTCAGCGCCCTCGGGGCCGACGGCGACCCCCTCGCCGGCCTGACCGGCGCCACCGAGGACCAGCTGCTCGGCGCCGCCCGCGTGCTGCGCGAGCGCCTCGGCGACACGCCCGGCACCATCCCCACCGCGCCCGTGGTCGACGGCGACCTGCTCCCCGAGTCCCCGCTCGACGCGTTCGAGGGCGGGCGCGCGTCGGACGTCCCGCTGATCATCGGGACCAACGACACCGAGGGCCGGCTGTTCGAGCTGCCGCGGCTGCGCCTCGACGTCCTGGTCAGCGAGCAGCAGGCCACGCGGATGTTCGAGCTCACCCAGCCCGAGCTCCGGGAGCAGGTGCTCGCCGCCTACGAGGGCACGCCGCACCGCAGGGACCTCGGCGGCGACTACATGTTCTGGTACCCGTCGGTGCGCGTCATGCAGGCCCACCGCGGGCCGGTGTGGGCGTACCGCTACGACCTCACGACGCCGGTGCTCAACCTCATGGGCGTGCGCGCGACCCACGGCATGGAGCTCTACCCGGTGTTCGGGCTGGCCGGCTCCGGCGCCGCCCGGTGGCTCACCGCGCTCGGCGGCCGCCGGGCCCTGCGTGCCATGCAGGACCGCGTGCAGCGCGACTGGATCCACTTCGCCCACCGCGGGACGCCGACGACGTTCTGGCCGCAGTACGACGCCGGGGAGCGGCTGACGAAGATCCTCGACCGCACCGACCGCATCGAGGCCGACCCCCGCCGCGAGCGCCGGCTCGCGTGGCGCGGTTTCCGGGGCTACGCCTGATCCGGTGACGCGGCGCGGCGCTTCCGGCCCGCCGCGTACAGCGTGATCGCCAGGGAGACGAGCGCGACCACGACGAAGACGACGCCGAGCACGATCTCGTCGAGGATGAAGAAGAAGATCACCGCCACGGCGGCCGACAGGATCGTCCCGATCGTGCCGATCCCGACGTTGAGCTTCAGCTCGCTCTGCTTCTCCGACGTGCTGTCCGGTGAGGTCGTGTTGCGGACGCGGCGGGCGGGGTCCTCGGTCATGCGCAGAGGACTACCCGGTCCGGCGTGTGCTCATCGTCGGCGGCGCAGCCCCGACGCCCGCCCGATCGGGCGGGCGATCGCCGCGCGCACGGCGTCCTCGCTGCCCACGAGCCGGACGCGCACCCTCGCCCGGGTGACTGCGGTGTAGAGCAGCTCGCGCGTCAGCAGCGGCGACTCCGCCGGCGGGAGGACCACCGAGACCCGCGCGAACTGGCTGCCCTGCGCCCGGTGGACCGTCATGGCGTACACCGTCGCGATGCCGTCCAGCAGGCTCGGCGCGATCTCGACCGGTGCCCCGCCGCGGGCGAACACCGCCCGCGGCCCGCGAGCCGTCTCGATCACGACGCCGGTGTCGCCGTTGTAGATGCCGCGGTCGTGGTCGTTGGCCGTCACGAGCAGCGGACGGCCGGGGTACCACTCCTCGTCGCGGTCGGCGACGGGCCCGGCCTCGACGAGCCAGCGCTCGACGTCGCCGGCCCACCGGGTGACGCCGTAGGGCCCCCGCCGGTGCGCGCAGAGCAGCCGGTGCTCATCGAGGCGTTCCAGCGCGAGCGGCGCGTCGCCGTCGAGCGCGGCCAGTTCGGTCTCGCCCGCGGTCCCGACGACGTCCTCGCGCAGCTCCCGCAGCCCGCCCGGGTCGCGGGTGGTGAGGTCGGCGTCCTCGACGAAGACGACGTCGTGCTCGCCGGCCCGCAGCGCCGCGATCGCGGTGTCGGCGTCGCCCGCCCGGATGGCGGCCGCGAGCGTGGCGATCGTGCCGTGGAACCGCCAGGTGCGGTCGAGCACCGTGACGCCCCCGCGGACCGGCGGCCCGGGGGCGTCGACGCGGTCGAGGGCCTCGTCCAGCAGCGGCTCCGGGTCGGCGGGCGCCCCGACGAGGTCGCCGAGCACGGCGCCGGCCTCGACCGACGCGAGCTGGTCCGGGTCGCCGACGAGCACGAGGCGCGCGTCGGGGCGGATCGCCTCGAGCAGCCGGGCCATGAGCGTCAGCGACACCATCGACGTCTCGTCCACGACGACCACGTCGTAGGGCAGGTGCCGGTGGCGGTCGTGGCGGAACCGCGAGGTGCCCGCCCGCGCGCCGAGCAGCCGGTGGATGGTCGACGCCGAGAGCCCGGTGACGTGCGCGCGGTCGGCCGCGGGGAGCTCGACCTCGCCGAGCGCCTCCTGCATCCGCGCCGCCGCCTTGCCGGTCGGCGCGGCGAGGGCGACGCGCAGGAAGGGGTCCTGGTCGCGCAGCACCGCGAGAAGCGTCGCGATGGTGGTGGTCTTGCCGGTGCCCGGGCCGCCGGCGAGCACGCTGGTCCAGCGCAGGGCGGACACGGCGACCGCACGGCGCTGGGCGCCCCCGTGCTGCGGGAAGAGACGGTCGAGCGCGGCCCGCAGCCGGTCGGTGTCGACGCTCGGGGGCGGGGCGGCGGCCCGGCGCGCGAGGGTGTCGCGGACCTGCTCCTCCTGGCGCCAGTACCGGTCGAGGTAGAGCAGCCCGTCGACCAGGCGCAGCGGGTGGCCCGTCGCGTCGGCCGCGTCGTCGGCCACGAGCGGCGACGCCGCGACGGTCGCGGTCCACGGCGCCGGGTCGGGCCAGGGGAGGTCGGAGGTGTCGTCGACCTCGTCACCCTCGACGAGCACGGTGCGGTCGACGGTGGCGAGGTCGAGGCACACGGAGCCGGTGCGCAGGGCGCGCACCACCAGCGCGGCGGCGAGCAGCACCTGCTCGTCGGCCTCGCCCCCGAGGCGACCCAGGCGGCGGGCGACGTGGACGTCGGTGGCCGCCAGGACGCCGCGCTCGTTGAACGCGGCGAGCAGCCCGGTGGCGCGGGTCGCGAACCGGATGCCGTCCTCGGCGAGCAGCTCCGCCGTCACCGCCCACCTCCGTCGAGGAGCGCGGAGAGCTCGACGACCAGCGCCGGCGACGGGTTCCACGCGAACACCCCGCACGCCGTCCCGTCGACGACCGGGGTGTCGGGCCCGCACATGCCGCGCAGGAACAGGTAGAGCACGCCGCCGAGGTGCGTGGCCGGGTCGTAGCCACGCAGCCGCCAGCGCAGGAACCGGTGCAGCGCGACGGCGTACAGCACCGCCTGCAGGGGATAGTGCGACGCGATCATCGCGGAGGCCATCGCCCGCGGTCCGTAGTGCGCGGCCGTCAGCGGCGCCCGCCCCGTCGGTCCGATCGGCCCGAGCCAGTTGGTCTTGTAGTCGACGACGACGAACCGCCCGTCCGGCCCGCGCAGCACGCCGTCGATGCTGCCGGTGAGGTAGCCGCGCAGGACCTGGTCGCCGACGCCGTGCGCCCCCGGGTGCTCGACGGCGTCGGGATAGTCGGCGAGGGGGTCGTCGGCGGGCAGGTGCCGGCGCAGGAGCGCGGCGACCTCGAGCAGCGTCACCGGCGGCGCGCCCGGGCGGACGCGGTCGCCGCCGGCCAGCGGGAGCTCGAAGTCGAGCTCGGCGAGACGGTCGCGCGGGGCCACGTCGGCGAGCGTCGCCGGTCCGCCCCCGGCGGGCAGCGGCGTGCGCATCACCGGCAGCAGCGCGTCGGCGAGCGTCGCGGCGTCGACCTCGGCGTGCGGGCGATGGGTCAGCTCGGTGCGCGCGGCGTCGAGGAGGGCCGCGTGCAGGTCGCCGGTAGCGGTGTCGACGGTCTCGAGCACCGCGTGGACCAGTGTGCCGAAGGACGGTCCCACCGGCAGGTCGGCCATCGGCGAGGGCAGCGGCTCGACCTCGTCGGCCTCGGCCGGCGGCGCGTCCTCGGGGTCGGTCTCGTCGGCGAGCGTGCGGTCCTCCGGCTCGCTCGCCGCCGGGCTCCCGGCGTGGGCGCCGGCGGTCAGCGAGGAGTACGACGACCGCCGCCATGCGAGGTCGAGCGCGCGGTCGAACGGCGCCGCAGCCAGGGGGTGGTGGTCGCCGGCGTCCGGGACGTAGGGCACCGGGCGGCGTGGCTCGACGCGTTCGACGGCGACGTCGTCGTCGGCCAGGGCCTCGAGGTGCGCGAGGACCCGCGCGTCCTCCCACACCGGGTAGAGCCGGTCCGGGCCCGTGCCCGGGGCGGGCCGGCCGATGAGCAGGCGGTGGACCGCGGACGGCTTGGTGGTCGTCGACGGCGCCCACCAGCACACGACCTGGCCCTGGGCCCGGGTCAGCGCGACGTAGAGCAGCCGCAGGTCCTCGCCGTCGTCCTCCTCGCGGGCCGCCGTGACGTGGTCGCGCCACGCGGGGTCGGTGACGCCACCGACCGCGCGCACCCGCTGCCCGGACGCGTCGTGGTGGGTGACGACCTTCGGCTCGTCGGCGACCCACCGGTCCCACCCGAAGGGCACGTAGACCACGGGGTACTCGAGGCCCTTGCACTTGTGGATCGTGAGCACCTGGACCGCGCTGGCGTCGGACTCGAGGCGCCGGCTGCGCTCGGGGCGCAGCTCGCCGGTGCCGGCCGCGGCCTCGGCCATGCGCGCCCGCAGCCATTCGACGAGCGCGACGACGCCCAGCCGGGACTCGGCCGCCGCCGCGTGCAGCACCTGGCCGAGGTGGCGGATGTCGGTGATCCGCCGCTCGCCGTCGACGCGGGCGAGCACGCGGGCCGCGAGCCCCGTCTCGGCGGCCACGGCCTCGAGGAACGCCGCCACCCCGCGGTCGTGGAGCACCGCGCCCCAGCGTCGCAACGAGGCGCCGACCTCGGGCAGCACCGCGTCGGCGTGGGCGTCGAGGTCGGCGGCGGCGTGGCCGAGGAACACCGTGAGCGCGGCCGCCCGCACCCGCGCGGGACGGCCGGGCTGCTCGACGGCCTCGAGGAGGGTCCGCCACTCCTCGGCGCTCTCGGTGGCGAAGACGCTGGTGGCACCGGCGAGCACCGACGGCACGCCGGCCGCGGTGAGGGCCTCCCGGACCAGCCCGGCCTGCGCGTTGGTGCGCACGAGCACGGCGACGTCGCCGGGGCCGAGCGTGGGGTCGACGCGCCCGGCCTCCTCCCACCGCGACGCGGCGGCGACCAGCTCCGCGATGTCGGCGGCGAGGTCGGCGGCGACCTTCTCGCGCACGCCCGCGACGATCGGCAGGCCGGTGGCGAACCGGCTGCGCAGGCCCTCCCGGGGCAGGACGCGCAGGCGGAACGGCGCCGGACGCGGGGCGCCGACGAGCCGGCGGCCCTCGTGGGCCGCCTCGACGTGCGGGACGACGATCTTCTCGTCGCCCAGCGCAGCGTTGTTGAAGATCTTCTCCAGCGCGCGGACCAGCGGCGCGTCGCTGCGCCAGTTGGTCGCGAGCCCGGACTTGGTGCCCGCGGACTCGACGGCCGCGAGGTAGCTGACCACGTCGGCCCCGCGGAAGGCGTAGATCGCCTGCTTCGGGTCGCCGATGAAGGTCAGGGCGCTGTGGCCGTGGAACGCGACGCGCAGGATCTCCCACTGGATCGGGTCGGTGTCCTGGAACTCGTCGACCAGCACCACCGAGAACCGCGCGCGCAGCCGGGCGCACGCCGCGTCCCCGAGCCGGGCGTCGACGAGGGCGTTGCGCAGCCGGGTGAGCATGTCGTCGAACGTGAACAGGCGCCGCCGACGCTTGCGCCGCTCGACCTCGGCACGCACGGCGCGCGCGAAGGAGGCCCGCGCGCCGGCGGGGCCCTCGGCGTCCGGGCCGGGCGCGATCCCGGCCGACGGGTCACCGACCACGGCGCGCCCGATCTCCAGCGCCTCGGCCCGGTCGAAGTCGGGCGCCCCGGCCCCGGGCACCGCGTACTTGCGCAGGTAGAAGTCGTCGACGACCTCGGTGACCACGTCGTCGATGCGCTCGACGAAGGTGCCGTCGGGATCGGTGTCACCGGCGATCCCGAGGCCGGTGAGCATGTCCTGGCAGAACTGATGGGTGGTGGCGATCGTGGCGGCGTCGAAGCCGGCGAGCGCGGCCGTCAGCCGGGCGCGGCGGGCCGCGACCTCGGCGTCGTCGGCCTGCGCCAGGAGCTGCGTGACGGGGTCGTCGCCGTTGCGCCGTGCCGCCTCGGGATCCGCGAGCCCGCGCTCGGTGCGGACGAAACGCTCGCGGACGCGTTCGCGCAGTTCACGGGTCGCCTCGCGCCCGAACGTCACGAGCATGACCTGCGGCAGCGTCGCCCGGCCCTCGGCGACGTAGCGGGCCGCGAGCGCGGCGATCGTGTACGTCTTGCCGGTGCCGGCGCTGGCCTCGAGCACCGTGGTGCCGGTGGGCAGGGGGCCGCCGAGGTCGAACGAGGTCGGCGCCTCGAGGAGCGCGGTCACTGGATGCCCTCCGCCTCGCGCACCGGGGTCCACAGGCGTGTCGCGAGCGCGCCGAAACGGCTCGGGGCCTGGTTCTCGGGCGGGCCGGTGGCGGGTCCGACGAGGTCGTCGAGGCTTCGGCGGCGGCCCCAGACCAGCACGTGCGCGGGGTCGTCCTGCTCGGCGCCGTAGCGGTCGGTCCACCGGTCGCGGGCGCGGTTCATCGCCGCGATCTCGCCCTTGGTCGCGCGCGCCTGCGCGTAGGCCTCCGACGTGCGGCACATCAGCGGCAGCGGCTCGAGCATCCCTTCGGCGTGCACGGCGAGGAGGTCGTCCAGGACCGTCCGCGCCACCGCGGGCTCGAGCGGGCCGAGGGTCGACACGGCGATCGGGTCGTCCCGCCCGCCCCCGCGCCCGACCGTGACCGCCCGCCACGGGCGGTCGGGGTGCGCGGCCGCGACGGCGAGGAGGTTCACCCAGGCCCGCAGCCGGTGCTTGGGCGCCAGCCGCGAGAACGTCACCGTCACCAGCGTCGTGTCGTGCACGCCGGCGACCGAGCCGACGAGCGTGTCGGTGGTGACGTCGAGGTCGACCGCCGCCGTCGTGCGGAACCCGGCGACGGCCTGCGTCAGCGGCTCGACCAGGCGGCCGACCTCGCGCACGAGCTTGTCGCCCAGCGGGCCCGGCGGGAGCTCGCCGCGGCGGCGCTCGGCGGCGATGCACGCCGCGGGGTCGCGCCCGTCGAGGCGGTCGCGCAGCAGGCGCTCGCCGATCGCCCAGCGCGCGAGGCCGTCGGGCTCGACCGGGATCGCCTCGACGGTCTCCTCCTCGTCGCCGCGCGCGAACACGCCGAGACGCTGGCGCAGGAACGCGCGCACCGGGTGCTCGACGAAGCGGGCGAGGTCCTCGAGGTCGAGCGGACCGTGCGCGCGGGCGGGCAGCGGGCCCGGCAGGAACGCGACGGGTCCCGAGCGCTCCCGCCGCAGCGCGCGGGTGCCGGCGAGGGCCGCGCCGTCGAAGGAGAAGGGGCCGCTCGCGTCGAAGTCGTCCTCGTCGAACGGCTGGAGCGGGTTGCGGCGGGTGAGGTGGTCGCGGGCGCGCTCCCCGTCGGAGAAGGCGAAGCTCGCGTCGAGGGTGTCGAGCAGCTCGCCGATCGGCACCGCGGGCGGTCGGTCGACGCCGGTGCGCTCGTCGGCGCCCGAGTAGACGACGACGAGGTGGTCGGTCGCGGCCACGATCGCGTCGAGCAGGAGCTGGCGGTCCTCGGCGGCGGGGTCGCGCTCGCCGACGCGCGGATCGCGGGCGAGCACGTCGTCGCCGTCCGCGCGGGTCTCGCGGGGGAAGACCTGGTCGTCCATGCCGAGCAGGCAGACCACGCGGTGGGGCACCGAGCGCATCGGCATCAGCGTCGCGACGGTGAGCGTGCCGGTGCGGAAGTTGGCGCGGGTCGGGCGCCCGGCCAGACGGTCGCCGAGCACCGCGCGGACGTCGTGCAGCGTCATCACCGGGTCGTGCGGGGCGCTCTCGAGCACCGCGGTCAGCTCGGCCCGGGCCTGCGCGAGCTGCCAGGCGTCGGCCGGGACGGTGGCGGTGAGGCCGTCGAGGCCGCGCCGCAGCGCCTCGATCCACGCCGTGAGCGGCTGCTCGCCCCGCAGCTCCTCGACGACCGCGCCGACCCGGTCGACCAGCTCGCCGAGGCGCCCGACCAGCTCGACGTCGCTGGAGTCGACCTCGTCCAGGGGCAGCGCGTCGCCCAGCCAGTCGCCGCCGTCGGCGGACATGGCGACGCCGACGAGCAGGCGGTCGAGGCCCTGCGACCAGGTGTTGTCGGGGAACCGCGCGAGCGAGAACGCCTGCCGGTGCGGCGCGTCGAGGCCCCAGCGCACCCCGGCGCGCTCGGCGAGCTCGCGCAGCCGCGGGAGGTCCTCGTCGTCGAACCGGAACCGCCGCCGGACGGGGTCGGACTCGGCGAGGTCGAGCAGCTGCGACGCGGTGATCCGCGCGTCGGCGAGGTCGAGCAGGGTCGCGAGGGTGCCGAACAGTGGGTTGACCTCGCGCAGCGACCGGTCGGCGAGCCGGACCCGTAGCCGGTGCCCGGGGTGCGTGGCGCCCTCGCCGTCGCCGGGCCCGAAGCACGCGGTGACCAGTGGCGCGAACGTCTCGATGTCGGGGCACAGCACGATCACGTCGCGCGGCTCGAGCGTCGGGTCGGCGCTCAGGAGGCCGAGGATCGTCTCGCGCAGGACCTCGACCTGGCGGTCCGGCCCGTGGCAGCGGTGGATGTGGATGCTGCCGTCGTCGGTGGCGGGCCGGCCCGACGGTGCGCGGTCGTGACGCAGGTCGTCCTGGAGCTGCTCGAGCAGCGTCGTGGGCGCCTCGTCGCGCCCGTGGTGGTGGTCGGCGCGCTCGGCGCGGCGCGGGCGCGCGAGGCGCAGCTGGAGCTCCCGGACGTCGCGGCCGAGGCTCGCGAGCAGCGGGTGGGCGACGGAGCGGGCGCTGGTGTCGTCGGCGCGGCGCTCGGCCTCGTGGCCCTCGAGGCGCTTCCACAGCGCGGGTGACGGGTGCGGCAGCCAGAGGTGCACGTCGTGGTCGACCGCCACGGCGTCGAGGACCGTCAGCTCGGTGGCCGAGAGCCGCGTGGCGCCGAAGAGGGAGAGGCGGTGGGGGAACCGTCCCGGCGGAACCCGGACGTCGGCGACCGTCTCGGCGGGGCTCGTGGTGTCGAGGCGGGCCCGGAGCCGCCGCCAGAGCTCGGGCTGCCAGCGGAGATCGACCGGCGTGCCCGAGTCGTCGCCGGCGGCCCAGGCGCGGACGAGGGCGGGCCGGTGATCGGCGTACCTCGTGAACAGCCGGGCGAGGTGCCTCGCGGCCGCGAACCGACGCCCCTTGCGCGTGCCGCTCGGGTCGCCGACGCCGAGGAACGCGCCGAGCGGGGCGCACCAGGGTTCCTCGGCGCACTGGTCGATCGTCTCGAGCAGCGGCCAGACGAGGCGTTCCGGGCGCCACGGGTCGTCGTCGGGCACCCCGAGCACCCGCCCGACCACCTCGGCCGGCGAGGGGAACACGACGTTGGCGCACACCCCGTCGTCGCCGCCCGTCGTCCCGAGCCGGTGGGCCAGGCGCTGCGCGAGCCACCGCTCGATCCCGCGCGTCGGGACGGACACGAGCTCGGCCTGGAAGGGGTCGTCGAGCGGGTCGGCCAGCACGTCGGCGAGGGCCTCGACGAGGTGGTCGGCCCGCTCCGCCCGGTGCACGTGCAGCACGCCCGACACCTCCCCCTCCCGCTTCCCGACGACGCTAGACGAGGGTCCCGACAGCCCCGGTCTCCGGGGGCGCGCGTGTCTCTTGACCTCGACCTTCCTTCAGCGTCGACCCTCCCGGCATGGACGTGGTGCAGGTCGAGAGATTCGGTGGACCCTCGGTGTTGCGGCCGGCGACGGTGGCCGACCCGGTGGCCGGTCTCGGCGAGGCGGTGATCGAGGTGACCGCCGCCGACGTGATGTTCCTGGACACCCTGCTGCGCTCGGGTTGGGGTTCGGGCTTCTTCCCGCTCTCGCTGCCGTACGTGCCGGGGAGCGGGGTCGTCGGGCACGCCTCCGGCCGTCGCGTCGTGGCCGACACGAAGCAGGACGTGGGCGGCGCGGAGATCCCGGTCGGCGGCTACGCCTCCCGGGCCGTGGTGGCTTTGTCGGAGCTGATCCCGGTGCCCTCGGGTCTCGGTGACCATTCCTCGGTCGCGCTCCTCCACGACGGCCCGACGGTCCAGTTGCTGCTGGAGGCCGTATCGGCGGCGGCGGGTTCGCGGGTGCTCGTGATGGCGGCGGCCGGCGGGGCGGGGGTGCTGCTCGTGCAGGAGCTGACCCGCCGCGGGGTGGAGGTCGTCGCTGCCGCTCGTGGTGCTTCGAAAGCCGAAGTACTTCGGTCGCTCGGCGCGGCCCAGGTCGTGGACTACGGGGAGCCCGACTGGTCTGACCGGGTCGGGACCGTCGACACGGTGCTGGACGGGGCCGGGAGCGCGCTCGGTCGTACGGCGTTCTCGCTGGTCTCGGACGGCGGTCGGTTCGTGTCGTACGGGACGGCGGGCGGGGAGTTCGCTGTTCCGGACGCATCGGACGCCGCTCGGCGCGGGATCGCGGTGACAGGTCTGACCGACCTCCCGCGACTGGACCGGGCGCGGCGCCGTGCGCTGGTGGAACGGACGCTGGAGGAAGCCGCAGCCGGGCGGTACCGGCCCGTCATCGGCCAGACCTTCCCGCTGGCTCGGGCTGCCGACGCGCACGCGGCGATCGCGGCGCGGGAGACGGTGGGGAAGACGCTCCTGATCCCGTGAGCCGTCACTTCCCAGGCGGGACGGCCAACGATCCGACGATCTCTGTAGCGACGGCTTCCGCCTGCGGGCACGCCCTCACAGCGTGTCGGCCCGAAGCAGCGGCCTGATCGTCATACGTCGCGATGAGACCCTGACCCACCGCCGTACCAACGGTGACCGTGCACGAGAACGAATCTGCAGACGCCTGCTCCCGTGTCCCCGGAAGTCCCCCGATGGTGATCGGCTGCAAGATCGCAAACTTGCGAAGGCGGTACGCATCGACGAGTACGTCGCGGGCCGGCGAAACGATCACGCTGACGAATTGATCGTCGCTCGGGGCCGTCCACCAGCACGATCGCTCTCCGGTGCTGAGCAGCCGCAGCTCCCCCGTGGGGTTGAAGCCGAGACGCGACCAGGCCCCTCGGTCGAGTAGCCGACATGGGTCGTTCGCGGCCACTCCAAGGTCTCGCGTCGTCCCGGGAAGCGGCGCCCCGAAGCGCTGGTCGCTCGGCGGTTGGGGAGCCGCCTGGCCACACGAAGCCACCAGCGCGAGGGTGAGCAGGCACAACAGTCGCTTGATCATCGCCGTTGAGCGAAACTCCGTCTCGCGCCGTCATCAGCGTGCTCGTAGTCCGCGAAGCCAGCTCGGAGCGCATCGATCATGCGGGTGAGCTCGGCGATGCCTTGATCGAGCGACTCCATCAGGGACGCGGGCGAACCGTTCGCTCGCCTACTCAGTGCCGTCGCAGCATCGATGCTGACCTGGTCCGCAGCCCCTGGACGGACGTCGGTCAGGGAGAGCGCCTCATCACGGATGCTGCGGAGTTCTCGGCGGGCGGCCTCCAGCTCCTGGATCGCGCGGGGTGCCTGAGTGATGTCGACGCTGAAGGACCCCTTGGCGTCCAGGCCCCCGGGCTGGGTCATGGGCGTCGTCCCTCCTCCTGCCGTCGATCAGTGAAACGCTAGCGAGCGCGACGTGGTCGTGGGGTCGCTTCGCTCGAACCCGACCCCGGGGGTGGGGTGGTCGCGAGCAACCGTGTCCTGAGGACACGGGTTGCTGGAACTACTTGCCGGGGAGGGGAGGGAGAGCGGCGACGATGCGCTCGGCGACCTGCTGCCCGCGGGCACACGGATCAGAGCCGGACGAAGCCGAAGCCGCGCCGAACTCCGAGTAGTTCACGATGAACCCCTGCCCATTCGCCGTACCAACGGTGACGGAGCAGGTCAGGGCTCCTCGAAAGCTTTGCTCAACCGTTGCGGGCAGTCCACCGATGGTCGTTGGTCGAAAGAGGGCGAACTGCCGTGCCCGGTAGGTGTCGACCAGGACGTCGCGTCCGGGAACGACGATGAAGGAGGCCGACCGTTCGTTGGCAGGACCCTCGAGGTCGCACGACTCCTCCCCGGTCATCAGAGTCCTCGGCCGACCGCTCTCCCCGAAGCCGAGAGCGGCCCAATCCGACCCGGTGAGCGGCCCGGCGCAGGGTCGCGCCCCGTATGGCGCGACATCTCTCGGCTCCGTGACGGCGGGTGCACCGAATCGATCGGTGGTCAGCGGCTGACTCGTGGGCTCCGGTCGAGATGCGCATGCGGCGACGAGTAGGAGAAGAGCCATCAGCATCCCAGCGCGCATCATGGCTGTTGGCTGAGCGCAGAACGCGCTTGCTCATCGCCGGCTCGGTAGTTCTCGAAGCTCGCGCGAAGTGCATCGATCATCCGGGAGAGCTCTTGGATTCCGCCGTCGAGCGCCTGCATGAATGAGGCAGGCGATCCGACACCCGCCAATCCGAGTGCTTGCGCAGCATCGAGACTGACCTGGTCTCGGGACGGCGGGTTCACCTGACCGAGGGTCTGCGCTTCGCTTCGAATGGACACGAGTTCCCGGCGCGCCTGCTCCAACTCCCGGATCGCTCCCGGCGCCTGGGAGATGTCGACGCTGAAGGACCCCTTGTCACCCAACCCACCGGGTTCGGTCATGGCGCGGTCCTCCTCCGGCTCGTCGAGCGGATCTCACGCTAGCGATCGAGGGCCCGACGCGGGTGCCGTTCGGCTGAGATCGCCAGCCCGGTGACGATCCCGGTCAGATGTGACACCGCTCGTCACCCGGGCAGCGATCACCGCTCCGCGTCGTGCACCAGCAGGGCGATCTGGGTGCGGTTGTCGAGGTCGAGCTTCGAGAGCACGTGCGAGACGTGCGCCTTCACGGTCGCGACGCTCATGTACGCCTCGGCGGCGATCTCGGCGTTGGAGCAGCCGCGGGCGATGGCGTCGGCGACGTCGCGCTCCCGATCACTGAGAGACCGCAGAGAAGCCCGGGCCTTCTCCCGCGTGCCCTCCTCCGCTCCGGCGCGCTCCATCAGCCGGCGGGTGACGGTCGGCGACAGGATGGGGTCACCGAGAGCGACCCGCTTCACCGCATCGACGATCTGCGCCGGCGGCGTGTCCTTGAGCAGGAAGCCGCTGGCGCCGGCGCGCAGGGCGTGGAGCACGTTCTCGTTGCTGTCGAAGGTCGTGAGCACGACGACCTCGGGCGGGTTCGGGCGCTCGCGCAGCCGCTTCGTCGCAGCCAGTCCGCCGACGCGGGGCATGCGCAGGTCCATCAGGACGACGTGCGGGGCGTGGGCGTCGACGAAGCCCGGCACCTCGTCGCCGTCCGACGCCTCGCCGACGACGCGGATGCCGTCGGCGCCGTCGAGCATCATCGTCAGGGCGCCGCGGACGAGGGCGTCGTCGTCGACGACGAGCACGCGGATCCCGTCCTCGGAGCTCACGCCGGCCACGGTAGTTCGGCGATCACCCGGAAGTCGCCGTCGGGCGTCTCGCCGTGCTCGAGACGCCCACCCACGGACGCCGCGCGCTCACCGAGCCCGACGAGCCCGGTGCCGCGCCCGTCGGACGACGACCGCGGGTCCGGCACCCGGTTGCGGACCTCGATCCGGAGCATCGACCCCGGCGAACCCGAGACCGCGACGCGCACCGTCTCCCCCGCCGCGTGCTTCCGCGCGTTCGTCAGCCCCTCCTGCACGATCCGGTACGCGGTGCGGCCCAGGGTGTCGGGGACCTCGGTGACCTGGTCGTCCAGCTCCACCGTCGCCCCCGCGTCCCGCGACTCCGCGATCAGCGTGGGGAGGTCGGCGAGCGTCGGCTGCGGCGGCGCCTGGCTGTCGGAGACGCCCACGAGGTCGTCGGCCCGCAGCACGCCGATCACCTCCCGCAGCTCCTCGAGCGCCTGGTGCGCGCCCGCCCGCACGACGCTCGCGGCACGGGCGACCTGCTCGGCGGAGGCGTCCGGGCGGTACTCCAGGGCTCCCGCCGACGCCGCGACCAGCGAGAGCCGGTGGCCGAGGACGTCGTGCATCTCCCGCGCGATCGTCGCGCGCTCGTGCCGGCGGGCCGCCGCGATGCGCTCGGCCTGCTCCTCCCGGTCGCGCTGCTCGCGGTCGACCCGCGCTGCCTCCCGTTGCCGGACGAGCGCCCCCCACGCGACGAGGGCGGCGTGCACGGCCACGTCGATCACCAGCAACCAGCCGTACGGCAGGCCGGGGATCGGGCGGACGACGCCCTGGATCGCGTGGGCGACCGTGCTCGCGAGACCCACCCACACCGCGACGGACAGCGGCCGCTGCGACGCGACCCGCAGCACCGCGATCGTGGCGGCCGGGGTGGCCGCCGGCGAGAACGTCGCGAGCACGGCCATGCCGAGCGCCCCGGGCACCGGCCGGCGGATCAGCACCGGGACCAGCGCACACGCGAGGAGCGTCGCCGCGATGTCGGTGACGGTGGCGGGGAGCGACGCGCGGGTGTCGGTGCGGCTGATCACCGACAGGCCGCCGAGGACGGCGACGACGAGGAGCACGGTCACCGTCGCCCAGCGCTGCTCCCGACGGCCTGCCTCCATGTCGCGGAGCGTAGGCGGCGGTCGACCGCGCGCACATCAGACGAAAGTCGAGCCGCCGTTCACTCCGGACGCATCGCGTTGGCGTGCACGGCGTCGTGGACGTACTGCGCCAGGCCCGTCGCCTGGTCCTCGTAGGTCTTCCGGAACCGCTCGTCGTCGACGTACATCCGGGAGATGCAGGCGTGGAACTCCGGCGAGCAGTCGAAGAACCACCGCGCCATGTGCTGTCGGTGGGCCTCCGCGACGTCCATGGCGCGTTCGCCGTCGGCGGGCTCGCCGGCCTGCAGGGCGGCGACGAAGCGGGCGTTGACGTCGTCCGTCTCGGCCTTGATCGTCTCCCAGTCGGCCTTCGTGTAGCGCGTGGTGCGCTCCTGGGACTGGCGCCACGCCTCCGTGTCGCCCCAGCGCTCCTGCGCCTCCTCCTGGTACTCCTCCGAGTACCCCTCGCCGAACAGCTCCCGCTGCTCCTCACGCGTCAGCTGGATGCCGGACACTGCTGCCTCCAGGGCTCGATCGATGGCCGTGACGAGCTCGGTGAGCTCGCCCAGCCGGGACATGACCGCGGCCCGTTGCCGGCGCAGGTGCCCGGCGACGTCGGCGTCGGGGTCGTCGAGGAGGACGGCGACCTCCTCGAGCGAGAACCCCAGCCGCCGGTAGACGACCACGTGCTGCAGGCGCACGAGGTCGTCGTCGATGTAGATCCGGTACCCCGACGCACTGCGGCGGCTCGGGCGCAGGAGCCCGATCTCGTCGTAGTGGTGCAGGGTCCGGACCGTCACCCCGGAACGCTCGGCCACCTGGCCGACCGTCCACTGTGTCACCGGCTGGGTGGTCCCCGGTGCCGTCTCGGTCATGGGAACCACCCTCGGCCCTCTCGTCGCGTGAGGGTCAAGTGTCGCGTCAGGCGACGCCTTCGGGCGAGGCGCCGCTCACCTGGACGCCGTCGGCGGTGATCTTCTCGATCTCGGCGAGGTCGTCGGCGGACAGCGAGACGTCGACCGCGGCCAGCGAGCGCTCGATGTTCTTGTCCGACCGCGCCCCGACGATCGCGACGTCGATGCCGTCCTGGGCCAGCACCCACGCGATCGCGAGCTGGGAGACCTCGCAGCCCTTGTCGGCGGCGAACGACTTCAGCCGCTCGACGACCTCGAGGTTCGTCCGGAACTTCTCGCCGTTGAAGGCGGAGGCCTGCGCGCGCCAGTCGGAGTCCTCGAAGGTGGTCGAGGAGTCCATCGTGCCCGTCAGCAGGCCCGAGCCGAGCGGGCTGTAGACGAGGGTGCCGATGTCGTGCTGGCGCACGTACGGGAGCACGTCGTCCTCGATCCCGCGGCGGAACAGATGGTACGGCGGCTGCAGCGTCTCCACCGGCCGGCGACGGTCGAACGCGGCCATCTGCTCGGCGGAGTAGTTCGACACCCCGACGTGCCGGATCTTGCCCTCGTCGACCAGCTCCTGCAGGTAGCCCGCCGTGTCCTCGAACGGTGTCTGCTCGTCGGGCCAGTGCACCTGGTAGAGGTCGATGTGGTCGATCTTCATCGCCTTCAGGGACGACTCGACACCCGAGCGCAGCCACTCCCGGCGGGAGTCGCGCGGACGGTCGGTGCCGGGGTTGATGCCGCCCTTGGTGGCGATGACGACGGAGTCCCGGTCACGGTCCAGCTCGTTGCGCAGGGCGTTGGCGAGGACCTCCTCGGACTCGCCGAAGCCGTAGGCCTGGGCGGTGTCGAAGAAGTTCACGCCGAGGTCCAGCGCGTGCCGGATCGCCCGCTGCGCGGCGTCGGCGTCGTAGGAGCCCCACTCGCCCGAGACCTGCCAGGTGCCGAACGCGATCCGCGACACCTGCAGGTCGGTCTTGCCCAATCGCGTCGTCTGCATGCGCTTCGCGTACCCGGGTGACCGTGGCCGGGAACGACCTCACGGCAGGAGGAGTGTCGAGTCACCGAACTCGTGCCACAGGTAGCGCTCGGCCACCGCGGCCTCGTAGGTGCGCCCGACGAGCTCCGGGCCGGCCACGGCCTCGAGCAGCGCGAGGTGGCTCGCCTCGGGTTCGTGCAGCCCCGAGATCAGCCCGGTGATCGTGCGCGCGGGACGGTGGGCGCCGAGGACGAGGTCGGTCCACCCGTGTCCCGGGGACACGGTGCCATCGGGTGCGGCCACCGTCTCCAGCGCCCGCACGACCGTCGTCCCGACCGCGACGACCCGCGACCCGACCGCGTGCGCCGAGTTGACCAGCCGCGCGGTCGCCCGCGGCACCGTGTACCGCTCGGGCGTCGGCGGCTCGTGCTTCTCCGGGCTCGACACCCCCGCGTGCAGGACGAGCGGCGCCACCGTCACGCCGCGGGCCATCAGCCGCACGAGCAGCTGCTCCGAGAGCGGGCGCCCGGCGCTCGGCATCTCGGCGCTGCCGGGCTCGGTGGCGTAGACGGTCTGGTGGTCGGCGAGCGGGAAGCGGCCCTCGAGGTGCCCGTACGCGATCGGGCGCCCGTACGTCGCGAGGTACCCGGCCAGCCCGACCAGCGGCCACGGGCGCGCCCGCCACAGCCGCCGCGGGGCGAGCTCGTCGGGATACGGCGCGACCAGCGTCAGCACGACGCCGGGCAGCCCGAGCCGGTCGCCGGGGGCGACGTCGCGCTCGGGGCCGTCGGGACGGCGCGGCTCGACGACCCAGTCGCCGTCGTCGAGCGCCGTCGCGACGTGCAGCGTCATCGGCCGCCCGTCGTGGTGCCGGACGTCGAGCGCGGCCGGCAGCGTCGCGGAGGTGTTGACGACGAGCAGGTCGCCCGGCTCGAGGACGGCCGCGAGCTCGCCGAACCGCCGGTGCTCGACGCGGTCGGGTCGGGCGACGAGCAGCCGCACACCGTCGCGGGCGAGGCCGCGGTGCTCGGGCGGCTCGTGGGCCTCGGCTCCGGGCGGCAGGAGGAAGCGGGTGGACGGGATGACGATCACGACGTCACCGCCGGGGCCAGGTCGGCGGCGCGGTAGCGGCCGCTCGGGTGATCGCCGTCGATGAGGACGCGCAGCGCGGGGACGACGGTCTCGGGCTCGGGGCGGTCGCTGATGTCCTCGTCCGGGAACGCCTCCTGGTGCATGACGGTGCGCATGTCGCCGGGGTCGACGACCAGGACGCGCCACTGCGGGTTCTCGACGGCGAGGACGGCGCCGAGGAACTCCAGCGCCGCCTTCGACGTGCCGTAGCCGCCCCAGCCGTCCATCGGCTCGGCGCCGGCGTCGGACGTGATCGCGACGATCCGCGCACCGGGCCGCAGGAGCCCGCGCAGCGCCTGGACCAGCCCGAGCGGGGCGACGACGTTGACGCGCATGACCTGTTCGAGCACGTCGAGGGGGTAGTCGGCGAGCTGCGGCTGCGGGCTCGGCCCGAGCAGGCTCGCGTTGAGGACGAGGACGTCCAGGCCGCCGAGGTCGTCGACGGTCTCGGCGAGCTCCGCGCGGTGGGCGGGGTCGGCGACGTCGCCGGGCACGGGCACCACGTCGGGCAGCCCCGCGACCGCGGCGGCGAGCTCGTCGCCGTGCCGGGCGTCGACGACGACCCGCCAGCCGTCGGTCGCGAGGTCGGCGGTCAGGGCTCGTCCGAGTCCGCGGGACGCGCCGGTGATGAGTGCGGTGGGTCGGTGTTCGGTCATGCGCTCGACGGTGCGACCTGGACAAAGGTCGAGGTCAAGCACCGGTTCCGCGCAGCGCGATCGAGGCTGCGCGGCCGGGACAGCCCGGGTCCGTGGAAGACGCTTCGGATGTCGAAGCATCTCGAGCACCCGAGCCCCGGGCATCGAGCCGTTCCTCCGGGAGGCCCGTCGCAGTAGCGTCGCCGGGCACGGAGGACGGGACATGGACATACGGGAACTCCGCTACGTGGTGACGCTGGCGGAGGAACGGCACTTCCGGAAGGCAGCCGAGCGGCACTACATCGCTCCGCAGGCCTTCGGGCGGCATGTCCGTGCCCTCGAGAAGGAGATCGGCGCGCGGCTGTTCGACCGCACGAGCCGGCGGGTCGACCTCACGCCCGCCGGAGCACGGCTGGTCGAGCGGGCCCGGGACGTCCTCGCCCGTGTCGACGACCTCGCGGCCGCCGTCCGCGACGCGCCGCCCGCGCACGACGACGGTGTCGTCCGCGTCGGCGTCCTCGGCTTCGGGGCCGCCGACCGCTGGCCGGCGCTGCGCCGGCTCGTCCAGGCCCAGCTCCCCACCAGCACCCTCGTCCACATCGAGCTGGACTGGGACTCGCAGTTCGACGCCGTGCGCGAGGGCGAGGTCGACGTCGCCGTGGTCCACGACGTCGGACCCGTCGACGGCCTGCGTCTCGACCACGTGCTGAGGGCCGGGCGGGTCGCCGTGGTGCCGGTCGCGTCCCCGTTCGCAGACGCCGAGCGGCTCGAGGAGGACGACGTCGCGGGCTCGCCGTGGGTGCGCCCGGTCGGGCGGCACCCCGGTCTCGGACGCTGGGCCGGACCGGCGACGCAGGTGTCGCGCCGCAGCCCGATGGTGCGCACCCCGGCCGCGATCCCGGCGGCCGTCGCGACGTCGGGGATGCTCGGCATCCACGGCGACCCGGCGCGGCGGTTCTTCGCCCGGCCCGACGTGCGCTTCGTGCCGCTGGCGGGCGAGGAGTGCCACGTCTCGGTGGCCACGCGCGTCGACGACACCTCGCGCACGGCGCTCGCGTTCCGCCAGGCGGCGGACCTGGTGGGCGTGTCAAGCCCGGATCGCAACCGAACCGGCACCTGATCCGCGACGGGATCCGCGCCACGGTGGCTTCCACGACCCCGACGACGTGGGAGGCCCACGATGCCCCGCCGGCTCAGCGACCACTTCGGCCACCTCTTCCCGACGACCGCGGTGGGTTCCTACCCGCGGCCCAAGTGGAACACCTTCGACCTCGGCGGCGAGGACATCCGCGTGGCGATGCGCCGCGGTGACTTCGCCGAGGCCTACTCCGACGGCGTCCGCGCCATGATCGGCGACCAGATCGACGCCGGGATCGACCTGCCGACCGACGGGCACCTCTGGTACGACCGCCACGAGGGCTTCATCTCCTCGTTCCTGCTCTACCCCGCCTACCACCTCGACGGCATCACGGTGGAGCCCGCGCCGAACCACCTGTTCGACATGTTCGGCACCGAGACCGCGGCGCCGTTCGCCGGCACGTGGAGCGAGGTCGCCGTCGACGGGCCGATCGGTCGCGGCACGATGCACCTCGCCGACCTGTGGAGCGCCGCGCGCGCCGTCAGCCCCCGCACCGTGAAGTTCGCCAGCGGCATGGGCCCGGCGAACATCGGCGGCTGGCTGACCGACCGCCACTACCACGACAAGAAGGCCCTGTACCGCGACCTCGCGGCCGCCTACAACGCCGAGTTCAAGGACGCGGTCGCCGCCGGGGTCGAGGTTCTCCAGCTCGACGACGTCGGCTTCACGCTGCACCAGCCCGAGGACTACCCGCTGGTCGTCGAGACGCTCAACCAGGCCCTCGAGGGCGTCGACGCCCTGACGATCTTCCACATCTGCCACCTGGCCAGCGGTGTCCCGGTCGGCATCACCCCGTACGCGGGCTTCCACGAGCTCGTCGCGAACGACCTGCAGGTCGACGCCGTCGAGTACGCGTTCGCCGAGACCGGCTTCCCCGACGACGACTTCGCCCTGTGGTCGCGCTTCCCCAGCGACAAGGGCATCGGGGTCGGCTGCATCGACATCAAGCGGCTGGTCGTCGAGACCCCGGAGGCGATCGCGGCCGGCGTGCGCAAGGCCCTCGAGCACGTCTCGCCCGACCGCGTGCACCTGACGTCGGACTGCGGGCTGTTCTCCTTGGCGCGGCCGATGGCGCGCGGGAAGCTCGTGTCCATGGCCAAGGCCGCGGAGCTGCTGCGGGCCGAGTTCGGCTGAGGAGGGTTCTTGCGCTGGAGCACGTTCCGTACGTCCGACGGCGACGAGCGGGTGGGCGTGTGGCGGGGCGACCTGCTGCACCCCGTCCGGAGCACCTCGTCGCTGCTCGAGCTGGTCGCCCGGGAGCGGCTGGACACGGCCGCGCAGGAGGCGGCGGACGAGCCGGGCGTCGACCCGGCCACCGTCACCCTCCTCGCCCCGATCCCGCGCCCGCCGTCGATCCGCGACTTCATGGCGTTCGAGGAGCACGTCGTCACGGCGAGCGCCGCGATCGGGCTGACGGTGGACCCGCTCTGGTACGAGCAGCCGGTCTTCTACTTCACCAACCCGGCGTCGTTGCGGGGACCGCACGACGAGGTCGCGGTCCCGCCCGGCAGCCAGGCGCTGGACTACGAGCTGGAGATCGCGGCGGTCATCGGGCGCGAGGGCCGGGACCTCGCGCCCGACGCGGCCGGGGCGTACATCGCGGGCTACGTGCTGTTCTGCGACTGGAGCGCCCGCGACCTGCAGGGCGCCGAGATGAAGCTGAACCTCGGCCCGGCCAAGGGCAAGGACTTCGCGTCGAGCTGCGGGCCGTGGATGCTCACGCCCGACGAGCTCGTCCCGTCCGCGGCGATGTCCGCGTCGGTCAACGACCGGGAGTGCAGCGCCGGGCGCCTCGACTCCCTGTACTGGAGCTTCGCCCAGATGATCGCCTACGCGTCGCGCGGCACCCGCGTCGTCCCGGGAGATCTCATCGGCTCGGGCACGGTCGGCACCGGCTGCCTGCTCGAGCTCTCCCGGGTGCACGGCGCGGAGACCTACCCGTGGCTGCAGGCCGGCGACCGCGTGCACCTCGAGGCCGACGGTCTCGGTGCGATCGACGCCGGGATCGTCCCGGGCGTCGACCCGATCCCGCTGAAGGAGACGTAGTGAGCTCCCGTCACGACGACATCACCGTCCCGGGTCCCCCGCGCCGCGAGGAGGTCTCCGACGGCATCCACGCCTACGTCCAGCCCGACGGCACGTGGTGGATCAACAACACCGGCTTCGTGGTGGGCCCGCAGGGCGTGCTCGCGATCGACGCGTGCTCCACCGAGCGGCGCACGCGCGCGTTCATCGACACCATCGCCTCGGTCACCGACCGTCCCGTCCGCACCCTGGTGAACACCCACCACCACGGCGACCACACCTTCGGCAACGCGCTGTTCGGTGGCGCCGCGATCGTCGCGCACGAGCGCGCCCGCGCCGAGGCGATCGCCTTCGGCCCGGCCCGCGAGCTGCCCTACTGGCAGAACCCCGAGTGGGGCGACCTCCCCCTCGACCCGCCGTTCGTGACCTTCACCGACCGCGTCGCGGTCCACGCGGGCGACCTGCGCGCCGAGGTCGTCCACGTCGGGACCCCCGCGCACACGACCAACGACACGATCGTCTGGTTCCCGGAGCGCTCGACGCTCTTCTGCGGCGACCTCGTCTTCAACGGCGGCACCCCGTTCCTGCTGATGGGGTCGGTGGCGGGCGCCGTCGACGTCCTCGAGAACGTCCTGAAGCCCCTCGCACCGCAGACCACCGTCCCCGGCCACGGGCCCGTCTACCACGACCAGGCCCCGCTCGACGCGACGCTGGACTACCTGCGCTTCGTCCTCGACGTCGCCGGGCGCGGCCGCGCGGCCGGCGTCAGCCCGCTCCAGGCGGCGCGCGACACCGACCTCGGGCGCTTCACGGACTGGCCGGACGCCGAACGCATCGTCGGCAACCTCCACCGCGCCTACGCCGAGCTCGACGGGCTCGACCGCGGCGGGCAGATCGACGTCTTCGCGGCGCTGGATGACATGGTCACCTACCACGGCGGCCCGCTGACCTGCTTCGCCTGACACCGGGACCGCGGTCGGCGACTCGCGCACCGGTGCCGCTCGACCTCGACGCCGGGGCCCGCTGAGACGCTTCGGTTTCCGAAGCATCTCCGGCACCGTCGCCGTCCACCCATCGACGGTCACCACGACACGGCGTCCCGTGCGGTGTCACCCTGGCCGCATCGGTCAGGGAGGCGATGCATGACGACGATCTCCGGCGCGGTGGTGTTCGACGGGACCGAGGTGCTCGGCCCCGCGAGCGTGACGATCGAGGGCGCGGTGATCACCGACGTCCGGCCGGGCGCCGAGGACGGCGGCGACATCGACGGCCGCGGCATGACCCTGCTGCCCGGGCTGATCGACGCCCACGTGCACCTGCGCGGCGCCGGCAACCTCGGCCAGGACCTGCGGCACGGGGTCACGACCGTGCTCGACATGTTCTCGGCACCGCCGCAGTTCACCGCGATGCTGCGCGGGCGCGCCGCGGCGCACACCCACGAGTCCGACCTGCGCAGCTCCGGGCTCATGGCCGGGGCGGTCGACGGCTGGCCCGCGGTGATGCTGCCGCCGGATCCGTCGGGCTGGCGGATGCCGGGGCTGTCCGGACCCGAGGACGCCGAGCAGTTCGTGGCCGACCGGGTCCGCGAGGGCTCCGACTACCTCAAGGTCTTCGTCGAGAACCCGGCCGACGTCGACCGTCCGGTGCTGAGCCCCGAGACCGTCGCCGCGGTGTGCGCCGCGGCCCGGTCGCACGGACTGATGACCGTCGCGCACGCCCCGACGCTCTGGGCGTTCCGCACGGCGATCGCGGCGGGGGTCGACGTCCTCACCCACGTGCCGCTCGACGGCTCCCTCGACGACGACCTCGACCTCGCCCGGCTCGTCGTCTCACCGACCCTCGCGATGATGCGGGCGCGCGCCGACGCCCGGAGCACCGACGACCTGCTCGCCGACCCGCGCCTGCTCGCGGGCCACGACCCCGAGGTCGTCGCCGCCCTGCGTGCCGGGGACCGGGGCCACCTCCCCGTCAGCGACCGCCCCGGCACCGCGTACGCGCACGCGGCGGAGAACCTCGCGCGCCTGGCCGACGCCGGGGCGACGATCCTGGCGGGCACCGACGCGAACGACGTCCCGGGCCACGCGGCGGCCGTCCTGCACGGCGCCTCGATGCACCTCGAGCTGGAGCTGCTCGTCCGCGCCGGGATGGCGCCGCGGGACGTGCTGCGGGCGGCGACGGCGACGCCCGCGGACGTCTTCGGGCTCGGTGACCGCGGGCGGATCGTGGTCGGACAGCGCGCCGACCTGCTGCTCGTCGCCGGCGACCCGGTCGCCGACATCACCGCGACCCGCGACATCCGCGGTGTGTGGCGGTCGGGTGTCCGGCTTTCTGCTGCTGTCTAGCGTCATCACGAGACGTCCGGAGACATCGTGAGACATCCCGAGCATCCGGCCGTCTGCCGCTCTCTCGCATCATCACTAGACGGCCCGAGAGTTCACGATTCCGGCGCGAACAGGCCGGTCCGCGGCAGCAACCACCCCGCCTCGGGCCCGGCGCGCCAGGTGTCCACCGACCGGTGGTCCTCCTGCTCGATCTGACCGAGCGCCATGAGCAGGTTCGCGTCCCGGAGGAGGGCGATCATCATGTCCTCCTCGCTGAGCGGCTCGCCCCGGCTGATCCAGTAGAGCCCGAGCCCGTCGTACAGCGCGGACACGAGAGCCTGGGTCCGCTGCGGGCCCTCGACCAGCAGGATCCCCACCACCGTCTCGATGAGGAGTCGCCGGAAGCTGCCCGCAGGGAAAGCGGCGCGCAGGCGACGCACGGACTCGACGGTGTCCGCCGCGCTCTTCGTCGGGGACAGGACCCCGTGCCGGGCGCGGGCGAGGCGGCTCCTGCGCACCAGGTCGTGGACGACGACGAGGGGATGCAGGTCGTCCTCCCGTTGCGCCGGCGGCGCCTCGTCACCCCTGGGGTGCCACATCGGGTACCGCTGCTGGATCTGCCGCACGACCGTCCGTGGCAGCCGACCCTGCGGGGTCAGCTGCACGCCGCCGGCGATGGCGTCGAGCACGACCTGGACCCCCGTCGGAACGCGGCCGAGGACACGCTGCAGGCGCGCGCCGATCCGGTCGGCGTCGAACGGACGCAGCTCGCCGGCCTCGCGGGCCCGGGCGTAACCGGTCGCGCCGCCGATGTCGTCGACCGGCTCGTCGCCCTCCCCGGACACGAGGCCCGGTTCGTGGTCGCCCGGACCGAGGACGGTGGCCGTGAACGACCACCAGTCCCCGAAGTCGTAGACGTAGCTGAGCTCCGGCGCCACGGCGCTCAGGCGGACCTCGGTGGCGTCGACCAGCTCCTCGTCCGCGTCCTCGTCGATCGGGCCGTACCGGGCCTCGCCGGCACCGAACTCGTAGAGGTGCGTGTCGACGAACCCGAGCGCCGCCTGCAGCAGGAGATGGACCTCGGCGAGGCTCGACGTCGCGGGGACGTCGAGCACCCGCAGCAGCGTCGGCGTGATCTCGTCGAGCCGGACCTGGAGCCGTGTCGTGCGCACCGACCCACCTCACCACGCGTGAGATCCGCGCCGACCGGGGCCGTTTCGATCCTCAGGTCGGGTGATGAACCAGGACCTGATGGACCCGAGTACATCCTGGGCGGCGACACTGGATCCGACGGCAGCGGTGGAGAGGACCGAGGGGCTGCCCAGGGGGAGGACCATGACGACGACTCAGGACCTGCGGGTCGCGGCCGGGCTCGCGCCGCCGAGGGCGTTCGACGCCGCGTGCCGGATGGTCGTCGACTACCTCGCGCAGGTCGTGCCGCTCGACGCCTGGGCGGTCACGCGCGTGGCCGACGGGCAGCAGACGATGCTGGTCACCGCCGACGCGGGCTACGGGCTCGCGCCGGGACTCAGCGCGCCGTGGACGGCGTCGATGTGCCAGTACATGGTGGCCGGCACGGCGCCGCGGATCGTGCCGAACACCCGCGAGGTGCCCGACCTCGAGCGCATCGCCTCCCAGGCGGCGGCCCAGGGCATGGACGTCGGGACCTACGTCGGCACGCCGATCGTCACCGGCGACGGCGCGCTGTTCGGCACGGTCGTGGGCATGAACCGCGAGCCGGTCGACCCGCGTCTCGTCGACCAGGAGCCGCTGCTCGACCTGCTCTCGAGCCTGCTGTCGTCGGTCCTCGAGGCGGACACCGCCGCCGTCGACTCCGCGCGCGCCCTCGAGCGGGCGGTCAGCGACGCCGAGACCGACGCGCTGACCGGCCTGCTCAACCGCCGCGGCTGGGAGCGCTGGCTCGAGCGCGAGGACGACCGCTTCCGCCGCTTCGGCGACCCGGCCTCGGTGGTGACGCTCGACCTCGACGGGCTCAAGGAGGTCAACGACACCGAGGGCCACGACGCGGGCGACCGCCACCTGCGCCACTGCGCCGCCGTCCTGCGCTCGACGATCCGCAGCACCGACCCGCTCGCCCGCCTCGGCGGTGACGAGTTCGCGCTCGTGGCGCAGGTCGGCACCGAGGACGCCGAGCGGCTCGTCGTCCGGCTCCGCGACGCCCTCGACTCCGCCGGGGTGCCGTGCTCGATCGGCACCGCACCGTTCACGGTCGGCGGCGGCTTCCCCGGCGCCTGCGCCGACGCCGACGCGCTGATGTACGAGAACAAGCGCGCCCGCCGCGGCGGCGACCGCAGCGTCCCCGGCCCCCGCCAGGACCCGCCGACCCTGCCGACCGCGTGAGGTGCGCCTCCGGCGCATGTGAGCACTTCGGAGTGCCCCAGCACTCCGAACTGCTCACATGCCGGAGGCACCGAGCTGCGCGGTCGCGGTCGCGGCGGCGTTCCTGATGTGGAGCACGCATGCGTCGGCCGCGGCCTCGGCGTCGCGGGCCTCGACCGCGTCGACGACGGCGCTCAGCTCCTGGGCGGCCTGCGCGGGCCGGCCCGGCGCGGACAGCGAGGTGGCGCGCAGCAGCCGCACCCGCGCCTGCAGGCCGGCGAGGGTCTGCTGGAGCGGCCCGCTCGCCGAGCCCTCCATGAGCACCTCGTAGAAGCGGTCCTTCGCCGCGAGGTGGTCGCCGGCCGCCTCGGCGCTGCGCGCGATCTCGTCGACGGCCTCGCGCAGCGCGTGGACCTGGTCGTCGCCGGCACGCTGGACGAAGCGCCGGACCGCCAGGGCTTCCAGCGACGCCCGCATCTCGTAGATGTCGGCCGCGTCGGACGCCGACAGCGATGTCACCTCGGCGCCGCGCTGCGGCACGACCGTGACCAGCCCCTCGGCCGCGAGCTGGCGGATCACCTCGCGGACCGTGGCCCGGGAGACCCCGAGGTTCTCGGTGAGCTCCCGCTCGATGAGCCGCTCGCCGGGGCGCAGCCGCAGGTCGAGGATCGCCGCGCGCACCCGGTCGGTCACCTGCTCCCGCAACGGCGCGGCGACCCGCGGCAGCGGCTCCGGGCCCCAGACGGAGGACGACACGACGTCCATGGTCCCACCCGCGCCGATCAGCGACCGTCCGCCAGCTCGGCGAGGATCGGGGCCGCGGTGGTCGCGGCGTGGATGCCGACGACGCTCGCGATCTCGAACATCTCCAGGATCTCCGCGACCGTCGCGCCGTGACCCAGCGCGTTGCGCAGGTGCAGCTTGAGACCCGGCACGTACAGGTGGGTCGCCGAGGCGTCGAAGGCGCAGTAGACGAGCTCCTTGACCTTCGGCTCGAGCGTGCCGGTGTGCCACGGCACGGACGAGAACGCGACGTAGGCCTCGAACAGGTCCGGGTCCAGCTCGAGGATCTCGTCCCAGAACGAGTGCCAGTACCCGCGGGTCGCCGTGAACTCGGCCTTGAGCCGCTCCTGGCGCTCGTCGAGGGGGGCCGGCCCCTCGCGCAGCCCCTCCTCGACGAGCACCTCGACCAGCAGCGGGACCCCGATGTTGGCCGCGTGGATGCCCAGCGTGCTCGTGAGCTCGAGGACCTCCATGATCTCCCCTGGCGTCGCCCCGGCGTCGAGCGCGGCGGCGACGTGCTGGCGCACGCCCGGCGTGTAGAGGTGGGTCGCGGCAGCGTCGACCGCGATGGAGAGCAGCTCGCGCACCTTCGGGCTCAGGGCTCCGGGCGAGCGGCGCCACGGCACGGCGGAGAAGTCGAGATAGGCGCGCACGAACGCGGGGTCGAGCTCGAGCATGTGCTGCCAGGACTCGCCCCACGTCCCGCGCACGCGCACGAACTCGTCCTTGATCGCCTGCTGCTCGTCGGTGAGCGTCATGACGGCCCCTTCTCCCGCAGCCAGCGGGCGATCTCCGTGTGGTCGGCGCCCGGTCCCAGCGCGGCGAGGGCCTCGTCCCACAGCGCGACGGTCGCCGCGGCGTGCCGGGTGGGGACGCTCGTGCTCCCGGCGAGGTCGAGGGCGATGTGGATGTCCTTGACCATGAGCCCGATACCGAAGCCGGCGCCGTAGGTGCCGGGCAGGATGTGGTTGGGCCACTTGTTCTCGGTCGAGCCGCTGCGTCCCGACGAGCCGTTGACGACCTCGAGCATCACCGCCGGGTCGAGCCCGAACTCCTCGCCGACGAGCACGGCCTCGGAGCTCGCGACGAGGTGCGCGGCCGACATGAGGTTGTTCAACGCCTTGAGCGCGTGCCCCGCGCCGACCGGCCCGACGTGGCGCGGGCGCCCGATCGCGGCGAGCACCGGCTCGAGGTCGGCGACGACGTCGTCCGGCCCGCCGACCATCACCGCGAGCGTCCCCGCCCGGGCGCCGGAGACGCCGCCCGAGACCGGCGCGTCGACCAGCACGCGGCCGTTCTCGGCCAGCTGGGCGGCGAGGGCGCGGGTCCGCAGCGGCTCCGACGAGCTCATGTCGACGATCACGCGCGCGGCGTCGAGCTCGGCCACCACGGACTCGACGACGTCCGAGTTCGGCAGGCACAGCAGCACCGCGTCGGCGCCGGCGGCGGTGTCGGCCGCGTCGTCGACGACCACCGCGCCGGGCACCGCGGCGGCGAACGCCCCCCGCGCGTCCGCCGCCGCGTCGTAGGCCCGGACGGTCACGCCGGCGTCGACGAGACGCGACGCCATCGGCGTGCCCATGTGCCCGAGACCGACGAACCCGACGGTGCCGATCACGAGGCCCCCTCCTCGTCCAGCACCTTCTCCGCGACCCGGAACGCCTCCAGGCCCGCCGGCGCCCCGCAGTACACGGCGGCCTGGAGCAGGGCCTCCTGGATCTCCTCGGTCGTGCACCCGTTGGTCACCGCGCCGCGGACGTGCACCGCCAGCTCGTGGGAGCGGCCCAGCGCGGTGAGCATGACGAGGTTGAGCAGGCTCCGCGTGCGCCGGTCGAGGCCGGGCCGGTCCCAGACCTCGCCCCAGCAGGCCCGCGTGACCCACTCCTGGATCGGGCGGGAGAAGTCGCTGACGTTCGCCATCGAGCGCTCGACGTGCGCCTCGCCGACGACCTCCTTGCGCACGGCGAGGCCACGCTCGAACCGCGGATCGCTCCCGTTGGTGCCGCTCACGACGCGACCTGCCCGTACTCGTCGGCGGACACCTCGTCGAGCCACGTCGTCGTGCCCAGCGACGTCGCGAGATGCGTCATGATCGAGCCGGGCCCGGCCCCGTGCCAGTGCCGCTCCCCCGGCGGCACCCAGACGACGTCGCCGACGGTCAGCGGCTGCGGCGTCTCCCCATGGGTGCAGACCCACCCGGTGCCCGCGGTCACGACGAGGATCTGCCCGCCCTCGTGGTGGTGCCAGAACGTGCGCGCGCCCGGCGTGAACGTCACCGAGTTGATCGTGGTGCCGTCGGTGGTCGGCAGCACCGGGTCGCCCCAGACGGTGCCGGTGAACGTGGCGCCGCGCGCCTCGGTGACCGCGCCCTCGGCGCGCCCGTGGACGATCTTCACGAGACCTCCTGGCTGGTGGGCTGCTGGATCCGGACCCCGCCGGCGAGGTCGCCGAGGGCGTCCACGACGCGGTTGGAGATGACGTCGCCGTAGCCGAGGTGCGCGGCCAGGCCGAACGACGCCAGCGGGCCGGCCGCGTTGAGCGACGGCACGCCGAGCCGCCCGAGCAGCTCGGTGTAGAGCGTGACGTCCTTGGTCATCAGGCGGCTGGTGAGACCGCCCTCGAGGTAGTCGCCCTCGACGATGCGCGGGAAGCGGTTGCTCGACGCGAACGACTGCCCGCTGCCGCCGTTGACCGCCGCGAGCAGCGTCCGCAGGTCCAGCCCGGCCCGCTGCCCGGCCACCATGACCTCGGCGGTCGCGGCGAGCGTGACCGCGTTGAGGAAGTTGTTGAGCAGCTTCGCCGTGTGCCCCGCGCCGACCGGACCGAGGTGGTGCACGGTCGCGGCGATCGGCGCCAGGACGGGACGGATCGCGTCGACGGCCGCCGCGTCCCCGCCCGCCATGATGGTCAACGTGCCCTTCTCCGCGGCCGCGGCGCCGCCGGAGATGCCGGCGTCGAGGTAGGTGACCTCGTGGGCGGCGGCCTCGGCGGCCAGCGCGACCGTGGACTCGGGCGAGGCGGTGGACAGGTCGACGATCGTCGTCCCGGCGCGCGCGGCACCCAGCAGGTCGCGGACCACGGGCTCGACGACCGTCGAGTCCGGCAGCGAGAGCAGGACGGTCGGGCAGCGGCGCGCGACCTCGGCCGGATACGCCGCGGGCGCCGCGCCGGCCTCCTCGGCCCGGCCCGCGACCGGGTCGTGGCCGACGACCTCGATCCCCGCGTCGACCAGCCGGCGGGTCATGCGCCCGCCCATGTTGCCCAGACCGATCATGCCGACCGGTGTCATCGGATCTCCTCCCGGACGTCGAGGCGGATGACGAGGTCATCGATGCCGGTGCCCTCCGCGCGGCCGGGGAAGCGGCGGCCGACGTCGGCGTCGTGCCCGGCGACGAGCGCGCGGCCCGGGCGTTCCGTGAGCTCGCGCAGCGTGTCGAAACCCGCGTACATGGCCTCGAGGTCGGCGACCACGAAGAACGGGCGGTCCCGGGTGAGCTCGTCGTAGAAGTGCAGCGCGTCGGCGGCGAGCACAACCTCCCCGCCCTCGACGGCGACCCGGCCGATGAGCTGGCCCGGGGTGTGTCCGCCGACCTCGACGAGCGCGAACCCGTCGCCCACCTCGCAGCGCCCGCTGAACGTCGTCACCCGCCCCTCGTCGCGGGCCTTCACGAGCGCGGCGATCTCGGCGGCCTCGGTGGAGTGCGCGAACTGGACGCGCCCGGCGTGCGGTCCGGTCCAGAACGCGAGCTCGCGGGCCGTCAGGACGATCTCGGCGGCCGGGAAGTGCGCGAGGTTGCCGATGTGGTCGTAGTGCGCGTGGCTGACCACCAGCCGGTCGACCGTCGCGGGCTCGACGCCGAGCGCGCGCAGGGCGTCCACCGGGTCGACGAGCGTCTCGCGCCCGCGGCGCGCGCCCACCTCGGGATCGAAGCCGCAGTCGACGACCGTCGTACGTCCCCCGCCGCGGACGACCCAGAAGAAGTAGTCCATGCGGAAGGACTCGTCGGGCTCACCGTAGACGTGCCAGTTGAGGTACGCCTCGCCCCGGGTGGTGACGCGGGTGCCGTAGCGGACGGCGAGCACCTCGTTCATCGGAGTCCCTCCAGCACGGGGAGCAGGTACTCGAGCAGTCCCTCGGGGTCCTCGGACATCGGGAAGTGGCCCCGGCCGGGCATGACGACCAGCTCGCCGCCGAGCCGGTCGGCCGCGTTGCGGCTCATCTCGGTGGTGGCCGAGTAGTCGTACTCGCCGCTGAAGACGTAGAGCGGGCACGTCGCGCGGCCGAGCCCGGCGGCGATCGGGGGGAAGTCGATCGAGTAGAAGGCCGTGTCGCCCTGGTAGATGCCGGGGCCGTTGCTGGCGTAGCCCCACAGCGTCTGCGCGCGCGGGCCGTCAGGGCTGGCCGGTGCGATCAGCCCGCCGACCCAGCTGGCCAGGAAGCCGGAGTGGTCGACGTCGGCGCGGTGGGTCCACTCGACGAATCGGCCCGGGCTACCGAGCCCGCCCTCCAGCGCGCAGACCCCGGCGAAGCGGTCGCCGTGCTCGGCGGCGAGGTAGAGCGCGATCGCCCCGCCCATCGAGCAGCCGAGCAGCACCGGCCGGTCGAGCTCCAGCGCGTCGGCGACGGCGAGCACCGTCGACGCGTAGGTCGCGGTGTCGAGGCGGTAGGTGCGCTGCTGCCAGTCGTCGGGCGGGTCGGAGCGCCCGTGCCAGGGCATGTCGAAGGCGACGACCCGGTGGTGGTCGGTGACGCGGGGGTCCTCGAGCAGCCCGCGGAACTGGCGCGAGTCGGCCCCGGCGGTGTGCAGGCAGAGCAGCGGCGGGCCGTCGCCCGCCGTCTCGACGAAGATGCGTCGCCCGTCGTCGAGGTGCAGGTAGCGCCCCACGCTCGGTCCGAAGCCCGGCCGTGGTGGGGCCGGGTCGGGGCGGGGCTTGCGCTCGCCGGGACGCAGGGCCTCGAGGAACCGGTCGATCGCCGGCGCCGCCCGTGCCCACACCTCGCGGCGGCCGGTGACGCGCTCCGCGCCGCGGGTCGCGACGAGCGCCTGCGCCGACGTCGCGCCGCGCGGCGGCGGGTCGGCGCAGAACTCCGCCCATTCCTGCTCGGACACCGCGAACCCGACGTCCCAGGTCGCGTTGATCCCCGGCGCCCCCTCGTGCTGGAGCGAGCCGTCGACGACACGGACGAGGTGGCGCCGCGATCCGATCTCCAGCAGCAGGCTCCAGTCGGGGCCGGGCGGGAGGCCGCGGAGCAGGTCGTCGGTGAGCCTCGCGGTGACCTGCTGCTCGTCCGGACCCATCCCGCGCCTCCTCGTCGTCGGCTGGTCGTCGTTGACACCGGCTGCGGCCCGACCCTACGTTGCCGATTGTCTGACAGCCAGACATGAGGAGTGGTCTCGATGACGAGCCCCGAGCAGGCCGGGTCGGTGACCACGGCCGCGGCGACGGAGAGCCCGGAGCGCGCGGCGAAGCGGAGGTCGGCGACGCGCGGCGCGTTCTTCGCCGAGTTCGTCGACATGTTCGACATCTACCTGCCGACCGTGATCCTCACGCCGGCGCTGCTCTACTTCCAGCCGCCGGGCAAGCTCGACCCCGGCACGGCCGCGATCTTCACGTCGCTCGTGTTCGCGACGACGCTGGTGGGCCGGCCGATCGGCGCCGCGGTGTTCGGCGCGCTCGCCGACCGGGTCGGCCGACGCCGCAGCACGATCATCTCGGTCACCGGGTTCGGTGTGATCACGCTGCTCATCGCGCTGATCCCGGGCTACGCGACGCTCGGCATCGCGTCGTACTGGATCCTGATCCTGCTGCGGTTCCTCGACGGGATCTGCCTCGGCGGCGGCTACACCGGCGCGCTCCCGCTGGCGATGGAGTACTCGCGCAAGAGCGGACGCGGGCTGCTCGGCGGGATCATCCTCTCGGCGTTCCCGCTGGCCTACGTCGTGATCACGCTGCTCGGGCTGGCGTCGTTCGCCCTCTTCCCGCTCAGCGGCGCGGACTCCCCGTACGCGGTGTGGGGCTGGCGCGTCCCGTTCGTGCTCGGCGCGCTGCTCGCCTTCGTGCTGGCGATCTACTACGTGCGCAGCGTGTCCGAGTCGGAGATTTGGGAGGCGGCCGCCGCCGCGAAGTCCGAGGGCACCTCGCAGGGCGGCGCCGGACGCCCACTGCTCGCAGTGCTGCGCAGCTCCACGTTCCTGCAGGTCTTCGCGATGATGACGGGCTTCTGGCTGACCCAGAACCTCGTGACGCTGTTCCTCCCGACCACCGTGCTGCGCAACCTCGTCGGGCTCTCGAACAACCAGCTCACGCTCGCCCTGCTCGTCGCGTACGTCTGCCTCGTCGGCAGCTACATCGGCGCCGGCGTGATAGGTCAGCGCATCGGGCGGCGGCGCTTCTTCATGATCGGGGGCGCGGCCATCGCGACGGTCGGCGTCGCGCTCATGGCGGTGCTCGTCAACGGCAAGGGCCTGCCGTTCGGGCTGATCGTGCTGGTCGTGGCGGTGTTCTCGGTGGTCGTGACCGCGCCGTGGGGCGTCGTGCTGCCCTACATCACCGAGCGGTTCCGCACGGACGTCCGGGCCTCGGGCTTCGGGCTCGGCTTCAGCGTGTCGGTCGTGATCCCGTCGTTCTACGCGTTCTTCCTCGAGGGCCTCGGCGGGGTCATGCCCTACGCCGCGGCGGTCCTCGTCCTGCTGGCGTTCGGCGGAGTCCTGGGCGCCGTCGGCGCGGCGGCGGGGCCGGAGACGAAGGATGTGGACTTCGAGGACACGGTGCCGACGCGCTGACCGTCAGCCGTCCGCCGTGCGCTGCTCCTGCGCCAGGAAGTGGGCGGCGTCGGCGGTCGCGGGGTAGAGCGCGCGGTAGTGCGCGTGGAAGGCGTCGTAGCGGGCGGTCTTCTCGGCGTCGGGCGTCACGGTGGCGACGATCGGGTTCCACGTGCGGGGGTCGGCGTCGAGCCCGATCGCCTGCGCCGCCAGCAGCGCGTCGCCGAGCGCGGCGCCCGTGGTGTCGGCGGGGACCTGCTGTTCGTGGCCGGTCACGTCGCTGACGATCTGCGTCCACAGCCCGCCCCGCGTGCCGCCGCCGACGGCGACCAGCCGGGGCTCCGGGCCGCCGGCGTCGCGGAACGCCTCGAGGTTGTGCCGCACGCCGTGGGCGATGCCCTCGAGCGCGGCGCGGTAGAGGTCGGCGCGCCCGTGGCTCGTGGTCAGGCCGAGGACGAGCCCACGGGCGTCGGGGTCGAAGATCGGCGTGCGCTCCCCGGCAAAGTAGGGCAGCAGGAGCAGGCCGCGGGCGCCGGGCGGGACGTCCGCGGCCTCGTCGACGAGGGTCGCGTAGTCGGCGCCGACGAGGTCGCGCAGCCAGCCGGTGATCGCCCCCGACGTCGCCATCCCGGCGGCCGTGCTGAACGAGCCGGGCGCGACGCCGCGGGTGGCCCACAGCGCCGGGTGCCGCACGGCCGCGTCCGTGACCTGCACCAGGAACATCGTCGTGCCGTACATGACCATCGTGTCGCCCGTGTCCCGGACGCCGACGCTCGCGGCCTCGGCCCACGCGTCGACGGTCCCGGCGACGACGGGCGTGCCCTCGCGCAGGCCCGTCGTCCGGGCGGCCGCCGCGGTCACCGTGCCGGCGACCTCGCCCGGCCAGAGCAGCCGCGGCAGCGCGAGCCCGGGCGCGACGAGCTCGGACCAGTCGGGCGCCCAGTCGGCGGCCTCTAGGTCGTACATCGGGTCGCACTGGCTCGCCGAGTGGTGGTCGAGGACGTACTCGCCGGTCAGGCGGTGCACGAGGAACGAGCTCGCCATGAGGAACAGCCGCGTGGCGGCCCAGACCTCGGGTTCGTGGCGCTGCAGCCATCGCCACTTGGGACCGACCGCCTGGCTCGACAACGGTGTCCCGCCGCGCGCGACGATCGCGTCCGCACCGAGCTCGTCGGTCAGCTCCGCGATCTCGCGCGTCGCCCGGGTGTCGACGCCGTAGAGGATCGCCGGACGCAGCGGCCGGCCCTCGGCGTCAGCGGGCAGCAGCACCGGCCCGATCCCGCTGACACCGACCGCGTCGGGCGTGCCGTGGGCGAGGAGCTCGGCGGTGATCGCGCCGACGTCCGCCCACCAGACGCCCTCGGCGTCGTGCTCCACCCACCCCGGGTGCGGGAACGACGTCGCGTGCTCGCGCTCGGCGCGCGCCACCACCCGTCCCTCGTCGTCGACGAGCACACCCTTCGACGACGACGTCCCGATGTCGATCCCGAGCACGAGCGCCACGACTGCCGACGATAGGTGCGCTGCGACGATGTGACAGCCTCACCCGAACTGCGCAGAGATCGGGGGCTGCAGATGAGCGGGACGGACGAACGGCAGTACTGGGTGTGGGTGGCGACGCCCGATCGGTACGGCACCGGGGACGGCGGCGAGCACCCCGACCTCGACCCGGCCTCCGGTGGCACCTCGTGGAGCTGTCACCGCGACACCCGCGCCGGCGACCTCGCCGTGCTGTACCGCTCGCGCGAGGCCAAGGACATCGCCTACCGCCTCCGGGCCGTCGGCGACGCCTACGAGCTGCCCGAGGACGAGCGCCCCGGCCCTGGTCAGACCCATGCCTGCACGGTCGAGGTGCTCGAGCGCTTCGACCGCCCCATCCCTCTCGCGGACCTCAAGGCCGACCCGGTCGTGGCGGAGTGGCCGGCGCTCAAGTCGTCCTTCTCCCGCGGCGCGGCCGCCGTGCCGCCCGAGGTCTGGACGCGCCTGATGGAGCTGGCCGAGGTGTCCGAGGTCGTCGGTGGCGAGCTGGCGGCGATCGCGGCGCAGGAGCTGGCCGCCGAGGACCTCGCCGCCGAGCTCGCGGTGGCCGATGTCGCCGCCGAGATCGCGGCCGACGAGCCCGCGCTCCCGCCGTGGGGCAGCAGGCCCGACCTGGCGGCCACGGCGCGTCGCCCGACCCCGCAGACGATGGCGATCGGTCTGGGTGCGGTCGGGGTAGTGGTCGTGGCCGGAGCGGTCGTATGGGGTGTCCGCCGGCGGCAGTGACGGCGGAGTCGACCCGTCGAATCTCGTGGAGATGCTTCGAAATCCGAAGCATCCCGCTCGGCTTCGCGACCTCCCCTCAGCTCGCGGCGATCCACTCCAGCCAGGTGCCGTGCCCGTCGACCCAGGCCAGGGGGCGGTGGCCGTCGCGGACCAGCAGCGACGGCGTCGGGCCGGACGGCGGGGCCGGGAGGTCGGTCGGGGGCGGAGCGGGGAGGTCGGCGAGGACGGTCGTCGACTCGTTGCCCAGCCACACCGCACCGAGTTGCGTCACGACCTCCGCGAACGCCGCGCGACGCTCCGCCGGCACGTAGGCCAGCACCGCCGAGTGGACGACCACCAGCGTCGCGTCCGACGGTGCCTCGGCGGCCAGGGCGGGGAGGTCGTCGACGAGGTCGCCCCGCACGATGCGCGGCGGGTCGGCGCGGGCGACCGCGGCGGCCGCGTCGAGGCGCTCGGCGCGACCCTCCTCGCCGGGCCAGATCAAGCAGTGCAGCCAGCGCAGGTCGTCCGGGTCGGCGACGTCGAGCGGGTTGAGGTCGATCCCGGCCCGCCACACGACCGTCGGCGGCACCCTCGGCAGCGGCGCAGGACCCCGGACGTCACAGGTCAGCACCGGCTCGCCGGGCAGGACGACATCGGTGGGCGGGAAGCGGTACCCGTAGCGGTCGGGGTAGAGGCACAGGCCAGCACTCGCCCCGACCTCGAGGAGCGCCAACGGCCCGTCGATCTGCGCCAACGCCGGCAGGAGAGTGGCGCAGCGGGCGGGCTCGTTCGTCTGCGTCCGGCGGGCGAGCATCGTCGCCGCGACCTCGTCCCGCCGGTCCAGCACCACGTCACGGAACGCCGGGTAGTCGGGCTGGACGCCCGCGAGGAACCGGACCGTCGCCAGCAGCAGGTTCGGCTGGCGCTTGCCGGGCGGGAGCTCCTCGAGGAACGCCACCAGCGACGGGTCGCCGGCGACGCCCAGCGTCAGCGCCTCGTAGAGCAGACTGCGTCCCCGGGCCTCGCGCAGGCCGAACCGCCGGTAGTTCTCGGCGACCCCGCGATGGAGCTCGTGCCCGATCACGGTGCGCTCCGCGCTCGTGAGCAGTTCGGAGTGCTGGAGCACTCCGAAGTGCTCACATGCCCGGAGGGCACCTCACCAGGCCAGCGGCAAGCGGTGCAGCCCGTAGATCAGGGTGCGGTGGCGGAACTCGGGCTCGCCGGCGAGGTGCAGGTCCGGGAACCGGTTGAGCAGGGCCGGGAACGCCACCCGCATCTCGATGCGGGCCAGCGGGGCGCCGAGGCAGTGGTGGATGCCGTGGCCGAAGGCGAGGTGCGGGGCCGGGGCGCGGGTGATGTCGAGGCGGTCGCCGTCGTCGACGGCCTCGGGGTCGCGGTTCGCCGCGGCGAGCGAGGAGATCACCAGCTCGCCGGCCGCCACCGGGTGCCCGCCGATCGTCGTGTCCTCGACGACCGCGCGCGGGAAGCCGCCGTGCACGACCGTCAGCCAGCGCAGCAGCTCCTCGACCGCCCCGTCGACCGCGGACGGGTCGTCGCGGACGCGGGCGAGCTGGTCGGGGTGCTCGAGCAGCGCGAGCGTGCCCAGCGACAGCATGTTCGACGTCGTCTCGTGGCCCGCGACGAGCAGCAGGTTGCCGATGCCGATGAGCTCGTCGTCGGTGATGTCGTCGGAGTGCTCGCGGATGAGCATGCCGAGCAGGTCCTCGCCGGGGTCGGCGCGGTGGCGGTCGACCAGCGAGGTCATGTACGCGCGGGACTCGTCGGCCAGCCGCATCCGCTCCGGCGCGGAGATCGTGCTGTCGAGGGAGAGGGCGCTGCGCTCGGTGAAGTCGTCGCGGTCGTCGTAGGGCACGCCGAGGAGCTCGCAGATCACCATCGACGGCACCGGGAGCGCGAAGTCGGTGACGAGCTCGGCGCGCCCGGCCTGCTCCATCGCGTCGAGGTGCTCGGTGACGATCTCCTCGACGCGCGGCGCCAGCCGCTTCATCCGCTTGACGGTGAACTCGCCGGTGAGCATGCGGCGCAGCCGGGTGTGGTCGGGCGGGTCCTGGCCGAGCAGGTTGCCGGCCTGGCGGCGGCGGAACTCGGCGTTGTCCCGGCCGGCCGCGATGAGCGCCGGTGGGGCCCCGACCCCGTCCAGGCGGAAGCGCGACGGGTCGCCGTGCAGCTCGCGGACGTCGGCGTAGCGGCTGAACATCGTCGCCTCGTGCCCGAACGGTGTCGCCACCCGCGCGGTCTCCCCGGATGCGCGCAGCGCCTCGACCTCGGGCAGCAGCGTGAACCCGTCGCGCTGCGCGGCCACCTCGCCGGTCCACGCCTGGCTCTCGTGCGTCACCTGGTCGGTCATCGCGATCCTCCCGTCGACGGCGATGGGCCTCGCCCTCCGATGGTGCTCCGGTCACTGAGGATTCGCTCATCCGCCGACCGGAACATCCTGTTCGGCTCTCCGCGATCGGCGGCTCAGGAGAGCGCCCGAGCGTGCTGCGGCAAGTCGGCCCAGGGATCGGTCTTGCGGGCGAGCCGGCGCGGGATCGACCGGACGTCGTGCTGGTCGGGGCCGACGCGGCCGAGCTCGTCCCAGTCGAGGGGCGTCGCCGTGGGGCCGCCGGGACGGGCGCGCGGCGAGTAGGGCATGACCGCGGTCTGGCCGTAGGCGTTGCGGCCGATGTCGAGGAAGGTCCGGCCGCCGCGGGCGTCCTTGCGCACCGCCGTCGTCAGCTCGTCGGGGTGGTCGGCGGCGACGGCCTCGGCGATCTCCTCAGCCGCGGCGCGGACCTGGTCGTGGCTCGCGGACCCGTCGAGCGGGGCCACGACGTGGTACCCGCGGCTGCCCGTGCTCTGCAGGAACGCGACCAGCCCCCGCCCCTCGACCGCCGCTCGCACGGCGCGGGCGACGTCGCGGATGCCGGCGAGGTCGGCGGTCTCGCCGGGGTCGATGTCGACGATGAGCCGGTCGGGCCGCTCGAGCGATCCGGCGACGGCGTTCCAGCCGTGCAGCGTGACGGTCCCGTACTGGACGAGCCGGAGGAGATCGGCGGTCTCCTCGACCTCGGGGTGGTGGACGACGTCGTCGGCGCCCTTCTTCGCGTCGCGCCGCGGCGTGTCCACGGTGTGCAGGCCCTTCGGCGCCCGCTGCCCGGCGTCCTGCTGCACGAACCCGCCGGCGTCGAGGCCGTCGGGGAAGCGCTGCAGCGTGAGGGGTCGATCGCGCAGGTGCGGCAGGACCGTCGCCGCGACGGCCTCCCAGTACCGCGCGAGGTCGGCCTTCGTGACGTCCTCGCCGCCCTCGCGGGCGGGCAGCAGCACCTTGTCCGGGTGGGTCACCTTCACCCCGGCGACGGTCAGGTCGGCCATGCCCCCAGCATTGGCCTCGACCGCGGCGGGGACAAACCCTCGCGCCCTGTTCGAGCAATGCGGCTTTGCTGGCGTGAGACGCCAGGATCGCCACACGCTCGCCGGCGTGACACGCCGAGGTCAGCGCCTCAGGCCCACCACGAGCTCCGCGAGCACCCGAGGACGCACGTCGGTGGTCGCCAACTGGTCGAGGCGGTGCCAGCCCGCGGCGAGGTGCGGCTCCTGGCTCACGGGATCGGCGGCGTCGACGCGGACGGCGAAAACGTGGTTGACCTCGCGGTGCTCGACGCCGTCGTGCACCCAAACGTTCGGCACCTCGCCGAGGACCTCGTCGACCGTGGCCCCGACGTCGAGCTCCTCCCGCAGCTCGCGCACCGCCGCGTCGTGCGGGCTCGCCCCGGCCTCGACGTGTCCGCCGGGGAAGAACCAGTAGCCCGCGGCGATCTCCTGCACGAGCAGGACGTGGTCCCCGCGACGGACGACGGCGCGGGCGATGGCCTCGATGGCGGTCATTCACTCGTCCTGCTGGCTACCTCGTCGGCCAACCCCGCCGCGAAGCCGCCGATGTCCGCCAAGAGCGAGGACGGCTCCTGATCCAAGTCGATCGCACGGCAGGCAAGGACAACGCCCGCACGGCGAACGACGTGCTCGCGCGTCGGTCCGAGCCCTCGGGCGTAGAGGAGGTAGCCGCGGTCGAGTCCGAGGGCCGTGCAGTAGGCGAGCATCTGATAGAGGTCGCCATCAGGCACACCGCGCACGGTCTCGACCTTGTACTTCGCGTCGAGGACGGCCAGCGTCTCGCCGCGGCGGCGCCAGACCATGTCGGGTCTCAGGTTCACGCAGCGGGCGACATCGAGGTGATCGCGAGTGCTCTGGAGATCAAGCGAGCCCCCCTCAGGGGCGAGTGCCTCGCGAAGGGCGACGCCCATGAAGTCCTCGAAGACCCGCCAGGGCTCGACGAGGAACCCGGTGATGGCGGTCCCGCCTCGAGTGTGCTCGACCGACGCCCCGTCGAGGACGAGCTCAGCGAGACGCAGCGCGGGCACATAGCGCGCGTTCAAGCGAGTCGGGTTCCAGGACGGTCGGCCCTCTCGACGGCTCAGGATGGTGGCGCCCTCGAGTCGCGATACGAGACGGCGCAAGCGCACGACAAGAGGGCGGGGGACCCGAGGCACGCCGGCCAGAACTTGCGCCGCGGTGCGTAGCAGTCGGTTCTCGGCGATGTCGTCGACGAACTCGTCGTAGCGCACCTCGAGTGGCAACGGCAGACCGTGTCGCTGGGCGAGCTGGTCTGCAGTGCGCAGCCGGCCACGAAGCACCGTCAGCGAGTCCTGCCGCTCCACGTATCCGTGCAGCACTCCGCGGCGCAGCGCCCGCTCGGTCTGGTGGACGAAACCGTGCGCGAGGGCCGGGAGGAGCTCATCGACGGTGCCCAGGTCGACCGACGGGTCGCGCCAGACACGCGGGTCGCGCGCGTAGCCGAGCAGGAACAGGAGTCGGCGAACGGGGACCTTGGGCTCGACGCGGACCTGGACACCATCAACGGCGACCACCCCGACTCGGCGGGCGGCCACCAACCATCGCCCAGGACGCCGGGTGGGCGTTGCGGAGATTGCGCCGCTCTCGACCAAACCCGCGATGACCGCGTCGGGCAGCGCGACTTCCTGGACTGGCCCGTTCTCGACGAGATCGAGAACCGTCACCCCGTGGTGCCTCGCAACGCCTCGAGCCCGTAGCGCTCCCGCACGTCGACACCGTCGCCGTAGTGATGCTCCTCGAGCAACGGCAGGATCGACGTTCGCCACACCCGTTCCAGTGCCGCCGGATCGCGGTGAACCGCCGGCCGCATGAAGTAGGACGGGCCGATCTCGAGATCGGGGTCGTCGATCAGCTCGTTGAGCCGCTCATGCAGGTCGGCGACGCCCTCTGGTAGGCCGCGCTGGGTGACCCAGCGCCGTAGCAGGCCGTCCGTCGGCTCCTCAGACGGACGCAGCGGCACGAAGGCGAAGCGACGACGCATAGCGGCGTCGACCAGGGCGATGGACCGGTCGGCCGTGTTCATCGTGCCGATGAGGAAGACGTTGGGCGGCAGGGTGAACGACTGGCCTTCGGCTCCGCCGTACAGCAAGTCAATGGCCTCACCGCGATACTCGAGCAGAAAGTACAGCTCGCCGAAAATCTTCGCGAGGTTCCCGCGATTGATCTCGTCGATGATCAGGACGTGGGGCTCGGCTGGATTCTCCCGTGCCTGATCGACGAGTCGCCGAAAAGGGCCTGCGGTCAGGGTGAAGCCGACGACGCCCTCGCGTGGCTCGCTCGGGCGGTAGCCCTCGAAGAAGTCCTCGTAGCTGTACGCCGGATGGAACTGGACAAGGGTCGTCCGAGCCCGTCCAGCGAGGTGATGGGCAAGCTCGCGGCCAAGGTAGGTCTTTCCGGTGCCCGGTGGGCCGTAGAAAATCAACTGGCGTTGTTCATCGAGAAGATCGATGCACTCCTGCAGCCAGGCGCGCGGCACCAGTAGTTGGTCAGCAAGCTCGTCGGATGCTGGATCCAGGACAACAGCGGTGCCCTCGCCGGCGCCCTCGTCACCGCCGACGAGCAGGGACTCGATGGCGTCGAGATATTCGGAGATGTCAAGGAGTCCGCGAGCGCCGAGTCGAGCTGCGAGCGCAGGCGGGAGGGCAGTGAGCGGCACCGCGTGTCGCCACTGCGCCTCGCGCCGCAGGCGTGTCCGATCCCCCCGTTCCGTCACGATGGTTGCCGGCCCGCTGACCTCACCGAGGTGTACGACGTCGCCGACGAGGGCGGCCACGAGGTCGGAGGGACGGACGCGATGGAGGAACGCCTCGACCTCGTCGACCTTCTCTGACCGCGCGGATACCGACACGGCAGTGTGGCCCGCTTCGAGCGCAATTCGGATGCTCTCGCGGTCGGCCTCGGCGTCGAGCCCCTCGAGGTGCGTCGCGGGCCGGCTGACCCAGCCCTCCGCAACCCATCGCTCGACGACCTCGTCGCCTTCGCCGGACCGTACGAACCACGCGCGTCGGACCGGCTCCGGCTTGCCCGGGGCCTCCGTCGGCTTCCACTGCTCTCGGTACGGCGGGCGATAGAAGTCGATCCGCTCCCCCGCGCGGGCGCTCAGACTCTCGCGGATGGCGACAAGATCGCGGTCAAGGTCACCGGTCGAGCCGCCGATCTCATCGACGAACGCGTTCCGGATCCATCGCTTGTGATCGGCGCTGACGATCGGTTCGAAGGTCTCTGGGAACAAGAGGTAGACCAGCGCGGCCCGCTGCGACTGGGCCCTTAGGCCGGGCAGCTCACTCACGGCGTCGCGGAAACCGTAGGGGTCCTCGAGCAGGGCCGCGCGGCGAGCCGCATCCTGACCCTTCCACCACGCAACGAATTGAACGAGCAGCGCGAGCTGGGCCCATCGAGACGTCTTGAACGCCACACCGCCGGCGAAGGCGCCTGCGTCCATCGCGTCAAGGAGTTCCGAAGGAATGTCGACAGGACGTCCCATCATCGCAAGGACGCGTTCGACGTTCGCCTTTTTCGTGGTGGCCCGGAAGTCGGCGAGCGGCAGCATGTTCAGGTACAGGAGCTCGGCCATGAGTTGGACCGCGCCATCGCTGACCGAAGCGAGCTGGTCCTTGAGTTTGTCGAAGAAGCTGCGGCCGCCGGCGTCTAGGTCGCCGACATAGTGGTGCATCAGTTCCTCGGCGTGCTCCGCCGTCCAGACGGAGCTACCCGGCGCGAAGGCTGAGTCGTCGGAGCGGAGTCCTCGGTCGACGAAGACCTGCGCTGCGGAGAGCAGCGTCGCGAGCTTTTCGGGGTCGTCGGTCGCCAAGGCGGTCAGCGCCCGCGGACCTGGACCGGCGCCGTCTGCGCAGCATTGGCCGAGACGTCGGAGCTGTCCGCTGCGAGGTCGGGAACGTCCGCCGCGTCGACCGGTTCCTTGACGCGCGGTTCCGGCTCCTTCGCCATCGCCCCGCCGAGGTCGACGAGCCACGAGCCCACGGTCCGACGAACGTCGACCGCCGCCGCCCCCGCGCGCATTCCCAGCTCGGAGAAGGCGTCGCCGATCGTCGGGGTCGGGTCCGGTACCCAGGAGTCGATCTGCTGCTGGCGTGTGCTCGCGAAGTCCTCCACATGAGCCCGGAGCTTCTTCACGGTCTCCGGCAGCCCGCTGCGGGTGAAGACGCGGAAACCGTCGAGGGGCCCGAGCTTGCCGAGCCGCACCAGGGCATCACGGAGGTCGACGATGAGCCGCTGATCTGAAGCCGCGTTCTCCTCCAGTAGAGACTTGGCCGCCATCGCCTCGCCGACCAGCGCGTCCGGCTCAGTCCGACGAACCTGATCGAGCTTGAGCGACCGCCACAGCAGGCGGCACTGCTCAGCGAGGACGAGCAGGCGCAGGTTGCGGCTGAAGAACTCGTCGGCCAGCAGGCGTTCCGCCTGCTCGAGCCGGGTCGCCGCGTCCTCGTGGAGAGGGAGATCCTGAATACGCCGATGCAGCAGCACCCGGAGCCGGTCGGCGGCCTGCTGCGCCGTGACCTCGTGCGGGGCGATCGCATCCCATCCCGCCTGCGAGATCGAACCTGCGTCGTCCACCTGCCTACGAGTGTTGGCCAGCACGCGGTAGAGCCCGGCGAGATCTCCGATGTCGGCGGCCTCGGCCATCCGCTTGAGATCGCTGACGTCGGCGGCGATCGCCTCGACGGCCTCGAGGGTCTCCTCGATCGCAAGCCTCAGCGCAGACATCATCAGAGTGGTCTGCATGCTGGCCAGCTGGATGCCATTGACCGGACGCAGGCGCAGGTTGTGCACGAAGCGGCCGTTCACGTCCCGCAGGGCTGGGAGGAACGCTCCCGAGCCATCGGGCACCCCCTGTCGCAACAGCTGCGACCACTTGACCGGGTCCACCTGGACGAAGGTGCCGCCCGCGTGCCGCAACCCGATCACCGACGAGAGCACCGCCAGCGCATCGGCCGCCGGACGCAGGTCGGTCAGGCGGAGCCGGCGGCGCGGCTCGAGCTCCTCGACGAATCGGTCGACCGCTGCGTCGTCGCCGGTGATGAGGAAGCGTCCATCCTCGGCCCAGGCCACGACTTGGCCCTCCGAGACGGCCATCGGCACGGTCGCGTCGTCCCTCATGTGATCCCCCTCGTCACCGGCGTGCCGATCGACGGTAACGAATGAGTGACGGCGTCTCGGAACCGCCACCGCGACCTCGTTGGCCCTACCTAGCGTCCGCAGCCATGACCGAGCGCGGACGGGCGTGGCTGATGGGCCTGGGACTCGTGCTGGTGATGCCGCTCGTGGCCCTGGCGCTCTCGTTCGCGTCGCCGGCGCTCGGCGAGACCGTGAGCTGGACCAGCGCGTTCGGGCTGATCGCCGCCGTGCTGATGGCGGCGGCCGTCGTCCTCGCCTCCCGGGTGCGCGGGCTGACCCGGCTGCTCGGTGTCGAGCTCGGGACGCGGACCCACCGCCGCCTCGGCGCCGCCGCGGCCGGCTTCGTGCTGGCGCACGTCGTGGCCGCGACCCTGCACTCGCCCCGGGGCCTGGGGCTGCTGAACATCGTCGCCGTGGGCCCGCCGATCAAGGCGGGCATCGCCGCGCTGGGCGTCATCCTCGTCGCGGCCGTCGTGCTCCCGCGCAAGGCCGTCCGTCGCTACGGGCTCGTGGCGCGGGTGCACGCGGTGTTCGGGGCGCTCGTGGCCGTGCTCGTCGCCGCCCACGTGGCGCTGTTCGGCCACCTCGCCGAGAACCCGCTGATCGGTGTGCTGCTGGCGATCCTCGGCGCCGTCGTGCTCGCCCTGCTGGCCCGGCGCTGGCTCGTCGCGCCGCTGCTCGGACGCGGGGCCTACCTCGTCAGCGCCGTGCGGCCGGAGTCGTCGAGCACCTCGACCGTCGTGCTGAGCCCGCGCGGGCGCGCGCTCGACCCGCCGCCGGAGCCCGGCCAGTTCGTCTGGCTGCGCCTGCGCCGCGTCCCGCTCATCGAGGAGCACCCGTTCACCATCGCCGCGTCGACGCGCTCGGGGCTGCTCGAGCTGACCGTCCGCGACCAGGGCCCGTTCAGCGGCGGTCTGCACGACCTCCCGCTCGGCCGACCGGTGTGGCTGGACGGTCCGCACGGCGCGTTCGTGCCCACCGAGGTCGCGGTCCGCGGCGACGGCGGCCTCGTGCTGATCGCGGGCGGGGTGGGCGTCACGCCGATCATGAGCATCCTGCGCGCCCACGCCGCGGCCGCCGACCCGAGGGCGCACGCCCTCCTGCTCGCCGAGACCGAGGGCGAGGCGCTCTTCTCGTCCGAGATCCGCGCGCTGTCCCACCGCCTCGACCTCGCCGTGCTGCGCACCGGCGGGCAGCGCCTCGACCCGGCGATGCTCAGCGCCGTCATGCCGGGAGGCGTGCCGGCGAGTCACCAGTACTTCGTCTGCGGGCCCCCGCCGCTCGTCGGCGCGGCGCTGCAGGGGCTCGTGGGCCTCGGCGTGCCGGCCCGCGCCATCACGACCGAACGCTTCGGGTGAGGGTGCCGCTCGACGGCTCCGAGCCGGCGACGACGATGGTGGCGTGCGGCGTGTCCTGCTGGGCCTGGCCCTCGTGGTGCTGGGGGCTTGCTCGGCACCGGCCGCGCCACCCCCGTCGGACCCCGCCGCCCTGCGCGTCATGACCTGGAACGTCGAGACGCACGCCCACGACCCGTCCGACTGGGCCGACGTGATCGCCGAGCAGCACCCCGACGTCCTCGCCCTCCAGGAGATCTGCGCCGGCGAGGCCGACGAGCTCGCCGCGATCCTGCGGCGCGACCACGGCCTGGCCTACCGGTCGGTGCCCGGCCCCATCCGACCGCCGACGGCCGACGAGGCCCGCGCGCCGGTCAACGAGGCGCTCGGCCCGGCGTGCGGCACCGGCCCGGACGACGTCGCCTTCGGGCTCGCCGTGCTCTCCCGGCTCCCCGTGAGCGACCCGAGGATCACGACCTACCCGCCGGACCGCCGCGACGAGCAGCGCGGGTTCATGAGCCTGCGGGTGACCACGAGCGCGGGCGCGACGGTCGCGGTCTACAACACCCACCTCGGCCTGAACGGCGTCGGCGTCGACCAGGTCCGTCGCTTGGCGGACGCGGCGACCGCCCGACCTGCGGTGGTCCTCGGCGACCTCAACATCGGCCCCACCGATCCCGAGCTCGCGCCCCTGCGCGCGGGGTTCACCGAGGTCGACCCCGGCGCCGAGCACACCACCACCGCCGAGGGGAAGATCGATTACGTCTTCCTGCGCGGCCTGACCCCCGTTGACCCGCCCGACGCCCCGGACACCACGGCCTCAGACCACCGGCCTCTCGTCGCCGATCTCCGCCCGAGCGGGTAGGCAGGACCCCCGAAGGAGGTGGCGCCGTGCCCGACCGGTTCGTCATCCAGCGCCACCACGCGTCGACGCTGCACTTCGACCTCCGGCTCGAGATCGACGGTGTGCTCGTGTCGTGGGCGGTGCCCAAGGGCCCGTCGACCGACCCGGCGCAGCGCCGACTCGCCCGCCGCGTGGACGACCACGCCCTCGACCACATCGACGTCGAGGGCCGGCTCGGCTCCGGCACCGTGATCGTCTGGGACACCGGCACCTACGCGATGCGCCACGACGACACCACGGCTGCCGAGGCGCTCGCGGCCGGGCACCTCTCCGTCGTGCTGGACGGCGTCAAGCTGACCGGTGGCTACGCCCTCACGCGCACCGGCGGCGACGACTGGATCCTGGTCAAGACCCGCGACGACGCCGCCGAGCCGGACCGTGACCCCGCCGCCACCGAGAACACCTCGGTGCTCACCGGCCGCACCAACGACGACTACGCCTGAGCCGGCACCGCCGACTCGAGCACCGCCGACAGCGGCGTCGCCGGACGGCCGAGCAGGCGGGCGAGTGTCGGGTCGGCCGGCGCGAAGTCGCCGCGGCGGCTCGCGGCGAACATGGTCAGCAGCATGTCGGCCGCCACCTCCGGCACGCCGTGCCCGACGAGGTCGGCGCGGTAGTCGTCGTCGGACACCGTCACGTGCCGGATCGTGCGCCCGGCCGCGTCCGACGCCAGTGCCGCGACCTGTTCCATCGACAGCGCCTCCGGCCCCGTGAGCGGCGGGGTGAGGCCGTCGAACGTGTCGGTGGTGAGCGCCAGGGCCGTGATGTCGGCGAGGTCTCCGTGGGTGGTCCACGCGACCGTCCCGGCCTCGGGCGTGCGGAACTCGCCGGTGTGCCAGGCGCTCTGGAGCAGCATCGGCACGGTCGAGGCGTAGAAGCCGTTGCGCAACGACGTCCAGGCGACTCCGCAGTCGCGGAGGATCGCCTCGGTGGCGAAGTGGTCGGGCATCGGCGGCATCGGCGAGGTCGGGCTCGCGCCCATGTGCGCCGTGTAGAGCACGCGGTCGGCGCCGGCCGCGACGGCCGCCTCGATCGCCGTCCGGTGCTGGCGCAGGGCCTCCTCGCCGAGCACGTTGGCGGACATGACCAGCACCTGGGACGCGCCCTCGAACGCCTCGGCGAGGCTCGCCGGGTCGGTGTAGTCGCCGCGGCGCACCCGCACGCCGCGCTCGGCGAGGTCCCGGACCTTCTCCGGGTCGCGGACGCTCGCGCCGACCTGCCCGGCGGGTAGGCGGTCGGCCAACCGCTCGAGGACGGCGCGGCCCAGCTGGCCGCTCGCCCCGGTCACGATGATCATGCCATCTCCGTTTCCAGTGGTAACGCCTCGACGGTAGCACCGTTGTTAGCGGTGGAAGCGTCTCAGCGCTATCGTCGTGAACATGGCTAGCGAGGACGAGCCGCGCGGACGGATCGTCGCGGCCGCGCTGCGCCTGCTCGAGGAGGGCGGCGCGGAGGCGGTGTCGACGCGCGCGGTCAGCGCCGCCGCCGGCGTCCAGGCACCGACCATCTATCGGCTCTTCGGCGACAAGCAGGGCCTCCTCGACGCCGTCGCCACCCGGGGCTTCGCGGCCTACACCGCCAGCAAGACGGCGGGCGACCCGCACCCCGACCCCGTCGAGGAGCTGCGCGAGAGCTGGGACGAGCACATCGCGATGGGGCTCGCCCACCCCGCGCTCTACGACCTCATGTACGCCCGCACCCGCCCCGGCTCGCCGGCGATGGAGGCCGCCGCAAGCGTCCTGGCCAAACGCATCGGACGGATCGCGGAGGCCGGCCGGCTCCGCGTCCCCGAGGAGCGCGCCGTCGCCCTGATCCGCGCCGTCGGCGAGGGGACCACGCTGACGCTCATCGCCACGCCGGAGGAGCACCGCGACCCCCAGCTCGCGGTCACGGCCCGCGAGGCGGTCATCGCCGCGATCACCACCGACGCGCCCGCACTCCCGTCGCCCGGCCCGGTACCCGCGGCCTCGGCGCTGCGCGCGGCACTGCCGGACGTCGACGCCCTGAGCCCGGCTGAGCTTGGGGTGCTTCGGGAGTGGCTCGACCGGATCACTGCGGCAGGTCGCTGACCGTCAGGCAAGGACGAGGTCCGCGAAGTAGTAGCTACCCGTGTCGACGTCCGAAGGGTCCGGCAGCCGCTCGATGGGTGTCGCCGGCTTTCGCCCTCCCTCCTCGCCACGCGGCCGGATCTCGCGATGCAGCGCGACGACCTTCCACGGGCGCCGCATCGGCCAGGCCTGCGGATTGTCGAAGCCGAGCATCGGAAACCTCATCGACTCCACATACAGGAATCCCTCGATGTAGACCGGCCGATCGGGCGGCGGGTACTCCCTCGCGCTCCCGCTGAGCAGGAAGCCCTGGCCACAGGTGTCGACCCGCATCTGGCCGTCCCGTGGCCCGCCCCCCGAGTGTTGGCGGAGGAATCCTCGCGTCACCGACCAGCAGTCATCTTTCGTGATCAGGTACTCCATGCCGTTGTCGGGGACCTCCACCACGTTCCAGTCATCGACCGACACGGCGAGCTCACGCACGTCACCCGCCGCCATCGCTGGAATCAGACCCTCCTCCATCAGTTCGAGCGCGAAGATCTGCGCCCTCACCCGACCGAGCAGGGGAGTCTCGTCCAGCTCTTCCGCCGTCGACATCTCCACCGCCTCCCATCGCCCTCGGGGTCGTCATCAGGCTTTGACTCCCTCGAAGGCCTAGCGGTTCCATCGACTCTCGACCTGGTGGGCACGCTGAACCCATGACCGTCGACTACGGCCCCCACGGATCGAGCCTGCGCGACCTGCCCCGGCTGCGTCGCACCCGTCGCCGCCGGCAGTCGAGCTGGGACCGCACCGGCGGCAACGACGACCGCGCGACGCTGCGCCCCGGCGAGACCGCGACGATGCTCGACGTCGCCGGCGCCGGCGTCGTCACCCACGTCTGGGTCACGGTCGCGGCGTCGCGCGGCATCCGGAACCCCCGCGGGAAGGCGGACGACCTCCTGCGCCGCCTCGTCCTGCGGGCCTGGTGGGACGGCGAGGAGCACCCGAGCGTCGCCGTGCCGCTCGGCGACTTCTTCGGCGTCGGGCACGGCCGCACCACCAACTTCGTCTCGCTGCCGCTGCAGATGAGCCCGGAGGACGGCAAGGCGTTCAACTGCTGGTTCGCGATGCCGTTCGGCGCCGGCGCGCGAATGGAGATCACGAGCGAGGTCGAGGACGCCGACGTCCTCGTCTACTTCTACGTCGACTACGAGGAGCTGGACGAGGTCGCCGACGACGTCGGGCGCTTCCACGCGCAGTGGCGCCGGCAGCTCACCCAGGGCGTCCGACCGGGGCCGTCCAACGCGCACTACCAGTTCGGCGGCACCAACCTGACAGGAAATGACAACTACACGATCCTCGAAGCCGAGGGCCACGGGCACTACGTCGGCTGCGTGCTCAACATCCAGAACCGGCGACGCACCCGCCGCTGGAACTGGTACGGCGAGGGCGACGACATGATCTTCATCGACGGCGACGTCTGGCCGCCGACGCTGCACGGGACCGGCACCGAGGACTACGTCAACACCGCCTGGTGCCCGACCCAGACCTACTCGGCGCCGTACCACGGCGTCACGCTGGCCGGCGGCAAGAACTGGCGCGGTCCGGTGAGCCTGTACCGCTTCCACATCGAGGACCCGGTGGTCTTCCAGCGCTCGATCCGCGTGAGCATCGAGCACGGGCACGCGAACCGCCGCAGCGACGACTGGTCGTCGGTCGCCTACTGGTACCAAGCGGAGCCCCACCAGCCGTTCGAGTTGGCTCCCGTCGGGGAACGCTTCCCCCATCAGTAGGAGAGCAGCGGCATCAGCGAGGCACGTCACTGCCCGTCCGGCGAGGGTCACACCTCTCCGATGTGGCAGGGTGCCGCTTCCTCCTCGCACCATCGGGGCCCGACCAAGGAGGTACCGCCGATGAACGACCAGGAACGCTACGACCGATTCCTCTCCGCCCTTGCTTTCCGCGCCAACCTGGACGGGACGGCCCCGGCCGACGGCGTGGACCTGACCGACCTCGACGGCGAGCCCGTCGACCCGGCTGTGCGCCTGCACGTCTGCCCGCGCCGCCTCGCCGAGCACGTCAGCGACGACGAGGGTGTGGCCCCGAGCGCCCGCCCGTCGCTCGACGACGACCCCGACGCGCTCGACGACGCCGAAGCCGCCTCGCTGCAGTCGCTGCTCGCGCAGATCGAGGAGGCGATCCTGGTCCGCGAGCCGGGGCACGACCACCTCGTGCTCGTCGACGGCGGCGTCCGCGCCGTGCGCGCGGGCGACGTCGCCGCCTGATTCCCCCAACCGCCTGCACGCCCAGCCGCACAGCGGCCGCCGACGCAGAGCAGAACACTGACGAACATGATGGACGGCCTCCGACCAAGCCGTCTCGTGATTGCCCCGAAGCGCGGAGGGTTCGAGGTTCTGCACCTCTTGGCGCAGCCGGTGTCGGGTGGTCCCGCGCTCGGCGGGTCGCGCGGCATGGGTCGGCGCTTGCGCCGGGGGAACCCCGCTTGTCCGCTGGCTCTGGCTATACGTACAGCACGACCGATGCGGGCGCGTCACGCTCCAACGGAGCGAACCCTCGCGGCGAGGACCCCGACGATCGCACCCCCTTCCCGACCCGACGGAGAAGCCGGGCCGCCGACAACCCTCGGCCCGACCGGGCAGCGCTCTCGGCTCGATCCCCGACCCCAGCGGATTCGCTCCGCTAGCGTCGTGTGATGCGTCGGCCTTCCGACCGGGCCCGCCACCGTTCTCCCTGATCACGGCGACGGGAGTGATGCGAGCACGACTGTCGACCCGGCTGGCGGTCACCTGAAGGAGCGGCCCGGTCACGGACCGCAGACGGATCTCGGTAGCCTCAAGACCGCGGAAGCAGCGTGGCGAAGGGCGCAGTGTGGCTGACGGCGTGACCGAGGAGCAGGTCGAGAAGATCTACAAGGTCTTCCTGAAGTACGCGGACTCGAGCTCTCCACAAGAGGCGCTGGACGACCTGCAGCTCATGGGGCAGCCACCGGAGATGATCAACCGGATCCGGGAGAAGCACGAGTCCGAGACGATCCGCATCCGGAACCTCGAAGAGCCGCCGTCGGTCTGGCGCGACGGTCGCGTGACCTGGTACCTCGGCCCAGACATGGCCAAGGACAAGAACTGGCCCGCCATCAAGTCGGCGATGGAGAAGAAGGGCTTCGGGTCGGCCAACATCGAGTCCGTCGACGCCTCGTCGACCAAGGTGGTGTCCCTGCTCGACCATCCGAAGCAAGACCATTTCCGCACCCGTGGGCTCGTGGTCGGATTCGTCCAGTCGGGTAAGACCACCAACTTCACGGCCGTCATGGCGAAAGCCGCCGACCGCGGCTACAAGCTGTTCATCGTACTGTCGGGTATCCACAACACCCTGCGGCGGCAGACCCAGATTCGGCTCGCCGGGGACCTCGTTCTTGCGAACCCGGGAAAGTGGCACGAGGTCACCACCGAGAAGCAGGACTTCGTTCCCCAGGGAAACGCGAAGGCGTTCTTCGCATCGAAGGATCAGCACCTCCTTCTCGTCGTGAAGAAGAATGCTCCGGTGTTGCGCAAACTCTCTGCATGGCTGTCGTCGGCGGGTGAATACCTCGAGAAGTGCCCCACCCTGATCATCGACGACGAGGCCGACCAGTCGACCGTCGCCACCAACGAGATCAACCCACTCCTCTTCGGGGTCCTCGACAAGTTCCCGAAGGTCGGATACATCGGCTACACCGCAACGCCGTTCGCCAACCTCCTGATCAACCCGGCCGACGACAACGACTTCTACCCGCGGGACTTCATCGTCAACCTGCCGCAGCCCACGGGCTACCACGGCACAGAAGTCCTGTTCGGTCGCGAGCTCCTCCCGGGCGAGGACGCCTCCATGCTCGACGGCGGGTACGACATGATCCGGAGCGTCCCCGACGACGAGGTCGACGAGCTCAAGCCTCGCAGCAAGAAGGAGGCCGCCGACTTCTATCCGGGCATGGCCCCCTCGCTCCGGCGGGCCGTCGAATGGTTCTGGCTGGCGACCGCAGCCCGAAGAATACGAGGTGGCGGCAACCGCCACTCCACGATGCTCGTTCACACCACGACCGACACCACGACACACGAGCGGTTCAAGGACCCTCTCCTCGACCTACGGTCCCGGGCCCTCCGTGATCTCGACCGCCAGGGCCCGACCTTGCTGGCTCGGCTCCGCACGACCTGGGAGAAGGAGACGGCCCGGGTGCCCGCGGCCGATTTCGGCGAGCTGCCCGTCACCTTCGACGAGCTACTCCCGAAGCTGCACGACGTGGTTCACGACACCAAGGTCGTGATCGACAACTATCGCAGCACCGACCGCCTCGACTACGAGTCGGGACCGGTGACCGCCATCGCCGTGGGCGGCAACACGTTGTCCCGCGGTCTCACCCTCGAAGGTCTCATCTCGAGCCTTTTCGTGCGTGCTGTGTCCGCCTACGACACGCTCCTGCAGATGGGCCGATGGTTCGGCTACCGCAGCCACTACGGCGACCTACCCCGTATCTGGATGACCGACGAGCTCGCGCAGTGGTTCAGCCACTTGGCCACCGTCGAGGCGGAGATGCGACAGGACATCAACAGATACATGAATCCGTCGGTGACACCGTTGAACTTCGCCGTCCGGCTGCGGGACCACCCGAAGATGAGCATCACCACCAAGGCAAAGATGACGAGCGCGGTGCGCGCCACCGCGGCCTTCGGCGGCCAACTGGTGGAATCTCGTTTCTTCGACGTCTCGCCCGAGGGCGGTCGATGGTTGGAGAACAACGCCCGAGCCGCGCGACACCTGGTCGCTCGGGCGGCGAACGACGGCATCGCTGTCCCGTCCCACTCCGAGTCGGCGCTCTTCACACAGGTCCCCCACGAAGACGTGCTCGAGTTCCTGGAGGCGTACTCCTTCCACGATCGCTCGTCCGACGGCGGCGGAGGACGAATGGCGGACTACATTCGACAGCGGGTCCGGAGCGGATCGCTCGGGCGTTGGAGCGTCGGCGTCGTCGGCAACTCGCTCGCGAACGCCGACACGAAGCGATGCGACCTCGGGAACGGAGTCGACGTCCGAATGGTTCGGCGCGCTCGCCTCAACTACGACTCCGAGGGCCAGTTCGACGGGGTCGCCGACATCAAGACGCTGACCAGCCGCCGCGACGAAGCACTCGACCTCGACACCGACCGAGCCAGCTCCCTGACCCGCAAGGAGCTTGTCTCTCTTCGACGAGCGCAGAGGCCGACCGAAGGGCTTCTGCTGCTCTACCCGATCGAACCCCGGTCGGAGCCGAGCACCAAGAACCGTGTGGCGCTCGCCGCGCACACGGACGACGTCGTCATGGGCGCCGCTCTCGTCTTCCCCGAGCCCAAGGGCGTCGACTCCAAGGTCGAGTACTGGAGCGCCGATCTCTCGAAGGTCGCCGTCGAGGAGGAGGACGACTCGATCCTCGAGCAGGACGACGACGAGTGACTCCGAACGGCTCCCACCTCGAAGGACTCTGGTCGGCCGCGCAGGCGCGGCCTGCGGACGCAACGTTCCGCAGCGCGTCGACGGGGGTCGAGACGCCGCACGGACCCGTACTCGCCGCGGTACAGAGCGACGGCGTGCGCCACCTGCTCGTCCCGATCGATGCCAAGCACACGCTCCGAGAAGACCTCGACGGTCGAGCGGTCACATTGCGCAGGCGCGTCCTCGAGGACGAAGGCAGCTACCGGACCTACGCGGCGCTCGCGCTGATCGACGAGAACCAGAAGGAGCTCTTCACGGCGCTGTGCTCCGAGGTCCTCGTCAGGATCACCGAGACACCTCGGCGTGCCGTCTCAGCTCTCCGCAGGACCCTCGTCGACTGGCGTTCGCTGCTGTCCGGCTCGGGCCGAACCCTGGGCCCCTCCGAGCTCGCCGGCTTGTTCGGCGAACTGACGGTGCTCCAGACGCTCGTCGCGCTCGACCCCGGGGCCGTCGGTTTCTGGACCGGCCACTCACGCACCGCCCAGGACTTCCACCGCGGCTCGACCGCTCTGGAGGTCAAGGCGACGGCCTCGCCGGAGGGACGCGTGGTTCGCATCCACGGGGTCGGCCAGCTCGACGGCGCCGGCACCGGGCGCCTCCTCTTGACCTGGTTTCGCCTGAGCCCCGGCTCCGGTCGGTCTGTGCCGGACCTGGTGGACGAGATTCTCGCCGCGACCGACGACGAGCACGGCTTCCTTACCGCCCTCCTCGACGCCGGCTATCGGACGGCGGAGCGCGACGCGTACACCCTCCGGACCTTCGACGTCGCCGAACAGCGGACATACGAGGTCGGACCCGGATTCCCGCGCATCACCCCCTCCGGCCTGACCGGCGATGCAGGAATGGCGGGGGTCGACGACATCCACTACGACCTCGACCTCGACAGTGCTCCCGCCCACGCGGCGCTCATCGAGGTGGACCCCGCGCAAGCCTTCATGGAACGCCCGTGACGCCCCCTCGATGGTGGTCCCAGCCGTTTCCCCCCACCGGGGCGATCGCGTCGGAGGGCATCCGCAATCAGCTGGGCCGGCCTCCCGTCGATCCGCTCACGGTCTTCGTCCGGGAAACGGCCCAGAACTCGTGGGACGCGCGGCTGCGCGTGGAACCGACGACCTACCGCCTCGAGCTGACGACCGTCGCACCGACGCATCGACCGAACTGGCAACGACTGCTGAGTCCGCCGGCCGGCACCGACAGGCACCTCGGGGTCGGACGGGTCGTCCGAACGCCCAACCTCCGGCTCCTGTCCGTGGTGGACCGGGGAACCAAAGGCCTCGGGGGCCCGACACGCGCCGACGAGGTGGCCGACGAGCGGCGGGACTGGGTCTCGTTCGTGCTCAATGTCGGGGAGAAGCGGGACACCGACCAGGGCGGCGGCACGTACGGCTACGGCAAGGCCGTGCTCTACCGGATGTCCAAGGTCGGGACGATCCTGGTCTACACGCGCACGGAGGAGCCGGGCCTCGGGCTCTCGTCCCGTCTGATCGGCATCGCCCTGGGCGAGTCGTTCACGAGCGGCGATCGCGTCGACGCCGATTTCAGGCCGTTCACGGGCCGGCACTGGTGGGGAGACGTGGCCGACGACCATGTCGAACCGCTGCGAGGGGCCGAGGCCGACAGCGTCGCCGGCAGCCTGGGCCTGCGCCCCTTCGCGGAGCACGAGTCCGGGACGACATTGACGGTCCTCGATCCCGACCTCGACGAGTTCGATGACGATGTGGACCGGGTGGCGGACCACCTCGCGCAGACAATGGCCTGGCAACTGTGGCCGATCATGTTGCCCGAGCGGGGCGATGATCGACTCGTTCCGGAGGTCAACGCGGGCGGGGTCTCCTTCCCGGTGCCCGATCCTGCGGCCACGTATCCGCTCGAGATGTTCGTGGCCGCGTATCGGACGCAGCGCGACGGCAACGGCACCACGTTGTGGTGCAAGAGTCCACGGAGGGAGCTGGGCCGCTTCGCCCTGGAGCAGGAGTTCGTTAGCCCGATGGCCCCCGACACGGCGACCCTCGCCGCCGCCTGCGCGGGAGTGCCCGCCGACCCCCACCACATCTGCCTGATGCGATCCCCCGAGCTCGTCGTGAGATACCTGCGTCAGGCCGAGACCGGCTCGGTCAACCGTGCCTACGCGGGTGTCTTCCGCGCTCTCGATGAACTCGATGACGTCTACGCGGCCGCCGAGCCACCCACCCACGACAACTGGGTACACGAGCAGCTCACCGGTCACGACCAGACGTTCATCCGCGTCACCTTCCGTCGCATCAAGGACGAGGTCGACGAGCTGAAGAAGGTCGAGATCTCGACGACGGGCGCGGAGAGTGGTGTCTCGCTGGGAGCGGCGAGCAACTTCCTCGGCGGCATTGTGGCCGCAGCGTTCGCCTCCGGCGCCGAGACCCGCGGTGGAGTACCCGTCGGCGAGGTCGAGGGAGTCTCTCGCGCAGGCGCAGGCGCAGGGGCCCGCCGGACCGGGAACGCCGGGTCGACGAACCGGGTCCGTGTCGCGGCACTCGCCGAGCCGGGCATCGACGAACGGGACGGTCACGCCGTTCTCGTTCAACGTTTCGCGGTCGGCGGATCGAACCGCACACACCTCGAGGCCAGACTCTCCGTCGGGCTCGGTGAGCGCTCGAAGGAGGACGAGGCGCCCGCGGGGGCAGAACACCCGCGCGTCCTGGTCTGGTCGACACCGACGGGCGACATCGACGGCGACACCTGCGTGGTCGACCCGCCCGTCGAGATCGACCTCGTCGTGCTCCCCGTTCCCGACACCATGACCGACATCTCGGTCGTCGGCACGCTGTACGAGGAATCGACGGCGCCATGAGCCGTGCCTATCCCTATCGCAGGCCCGCGGCGGATGTGGTGGTGACCGGGCCCTGGCTTCAGAACGGGGAGACCTCGGTCCGTGAGCTCCCGGGAGAGCTGCCGGACTGGGACTACGAGTCCGTCCTCCGCCTGCGCCGGCCGCTCCGGGTCGACGGCCTGCGAGCCCGTCGTTCGTGTGGGCTCGGCGACGACGCCGCAGTGACCGTCTCCGTGGTGTGGGCGGCAGCAACTTCGGGGCTTCGTGGGAGGGCCTGGCACATGGAGGTGCCCCCTGAGGACGATCTCGACCTCGAGATCGACTTCGAGCTCGAGGGCGGAGACCTCGGCGGGCGGCTCGATCTCGAGACGGTCGTGACCCTGCGCGCTCCGGGGAACGCCGAAGGCGCCAGTGCGCCACGGCGTCCGGGCAGCGTGTTGTGGCGTGACAACCGCGGGGTGCTGCTCCAAGGCGACGCCGTGCTCTTCCCGCTGGCGTTGGTGGACTTCGAGCAGCTGCCCTACCCGACCGGCGCGGCATGGCACCTCGAACTCGGTCACGACCTCGAGGCACAGGCGCTGGGTTCCATCCTGCTGCTGGCGAACAAACGACGGGAAATGGTGAGGAGCGCCCTGGAGGCCGCCGCGAGTCCCACCGACGCGGATCGGCGGGTGCTGTCCGTGATCCGGACCGACGTGACACGCGCATTGATCGAGAGGGCGGTCACGGACGAGGACTTCGACCTCGAGGAGGACTACCCGACCGGATCGATCGGTGCTCTGCTCGCCGCGGTCGTTCGCCGCTCCTTCCCCGACAGACCGCTGGAGGCCCTGCGGCGGGACCGGGCCCACGAGCCGATCCTCTTCACGACCCGGGTCCAGAACGCGACCGAGCTGCTGGCCGAGCCTTGAGCAGCGTCCTCTACCCGCGCCTGCTCGACGGAGCGGCGAGGGATCTTCACGCCCGGTACTCGAAGCTCGCGGTCGAGGAACTCCGCGGGCACTTCGCCTTCACACATCCGTCCGCGGTGTTCACTGCGACCGGAGGACACCGTGTCCCGGTGCCGCAGCTCGAGGAGTTGCGAGGGAGCATCGTCGGCGCCGCCGAGGAAGAAGGCTTTCCCGGAGGCGGTCGGCGCCGTGATCACTCCGACTTCGACAAACGGGTCGCGCGGCTACTGCACGAGAAGTGCGGTCTCGTCGCCGCGGAGGCGGCGATTCGTCCGATCTGGGCCTTCCTCGCCCTCGTCGTGACTCCGGACGTCTCCTACTGGAGGTTCCCCGATCCCCCCGGGGATCGGGTTCTCGCCACCGACATCACCCGACACGTCTGGGGCCGTCTGTGGTGGCGGGCCCACCTTCTCGTGCTGCCCGAGGGTCCAGGGGACAGATACCGCCTTCTCGACACCTTCGGCGAGGCCGACTTCGATCAGATCTACGCGCGCCGTGCGCTCCTCGGCGGGAGTCGGTCCCTGATCCGAACCGTCGCCGACATCTGGCCGAGCATCGACCGGGGCGGCCTGCCGAGCCGACTCGTCCTGCGTGATCTCCTGAAGCGACTGCTGCGGGTGGCGGCGGTACTCGAGTTCGACGCGTTGGACGGGGACGAGCTTCGCGGTCTCGTCCGCCAAGAGGCCGAGAGGTCGGTCGACGAGCTGGCCGTGCGCGGCTACGGGCCGGGAGCAGACGGCCCAGGCCGGCCCTGACGATCCCGCACGACCTTTTCGAGTCGGTCGACGGCCTCGTCCGGGTCCTCGTGCTCCCAGAAGCGCAGGACGGTCCAGCCCAGGGCCTCCAGGTGGGCGTCCGTCTGACGGTCGCGCATCCTGTTGGTGTCGAGCTTCCGGACCCACCACTCCCGATTGGCCCGCGGGATGCTGACGTGCTCGGGACACGAATGCCAGAAGCATCCGTCGACGAAGACCGCCACCCGGCTGCGGGGGAACACAAGGTCGGCGCGACGGCGAGGCAGGCCGGGCAAGGGTGCATCGACCCTGTATCTGAGGCCGCGACGGTGCGCCTCGCGACGGATGAGCATCTCCGGCGCGGTGTCCCTGCGCCGCGCACGACTCATGCGGGCGGACACGCCTGCGCTGGACGGCGTCGGGCGGTCAGCGGACAAGCTTCGCTCTTCCTTCGGCGCAGGTCGGCGGTGAGACCGTGCGACGCCTCGCCACCTGCCCCGGCCCGGGTCCACCGGACTGTCGGGGCGCCGAGCTAAATTACCAGCGTGGCACGCTTGGCCTTGGTCGACCTGTTCGCGGGATGCGGCGGTCTGACGCGCGGATTTCTCGACGTCAACCACGACGCGTCGATCCCCTCCGAGTTCGACGTCGTCGCCTCCGTCGAATCCGATCGTGCGGCGGCGGCGACGTACGCCGCCAATTTCGGCCGGGACCATTTGTTCAATCTCGAGATCGAGAATTGGAAGCCCGCAGAAATCCCAGATGCCGATGTCGTGGTCGGCGGGCCGCCGTGCCAAGGTTTCTCCAATCTCGGCAAGCGCGATCCCATGGACAAACGGAACCGGCTGTGGCGAGAGTACGCACGGACGGTCGAGCTGATCCAGCCCGACTACTTCCTCATCGAGAACGTGGCAGCGTTTTTCAGGTCGCCACAGTGGGGCCTTCTCCAGCTCGCGGTGCAAGACGGGAACCCGCTGCACGACTACGAGTTGTACCCCCACATCCTCAATGCGGCGGAGTTCGGCGTGCCGCAGGTGCGCAAGCGTGCCGTCGTCATCGGCCGCCGCCGCGGGCGGCCGCACCTACCGGACCCGGCCTCGATACGTGTCGAGCCGGCCGAACGGTTCCCGACCGTGGGAGCCGCGCTCGCCGAACTACCCGAGCACGTGCCCCAGGAGAAGATCGATCTCCCGGAGGGCGTCTACGACTTCCACGGCGATCTGCCGGGCGCGTTTAAGACCTCCGAACTCCACATCACCCGTCGCCTCGAGAAGATCTCACAAGACCGCATCGCGACGATCCCGGAGGGCGGAAATCGTCTCGACATACCCTTCCATCTACAGGCGCCTTGCTGGCGTGGTCACACTTCTGGTTCCCTGGACGTAATGGGTCGACTTCGAAAGGATCGCCCGTCCGTAACCATCAGGACCGAGTTCGTGAAGCCGGAGAAAGGACGCTATCTGCACTACAGTGAGCCGAGACCGCTCACTCACGCCGAGGCGGCGGTACTCCAGACGTTCCCCATGGACTACCAATGGTGTGGGCCGAAGGTCTCCATCGCGCGTCAGATCGGAAACGCCGTTCCGGTCAAGCTCGCAACGGCGCTCGGCGCCCTCATCGCCTCGGCGTACGACTGACGAGCATCCGGGTAACGCGTCGGCTTCGCGCTCAGAGGAGGACAGCGACGGCAGTCTGCTGGTTCTGACCAAATTCGATCACCGACCTCTCGCGACTCCCTTCCGTCTCCACCTCACGTCAGCGAGCTTCGGCCGCCACCTGCGATCCGTGGCGTCGGATGCCTCGGACCCATCCTGCCGGTCGACGCGGCGTGGCAGCTCTTCCTGGTGCACCTCGAGGAGGCCGCGAGCACCGCGAGGCCCGGGGAGACGGAACTCGATCTCGACCGCACCGGGTGATCGCACATCCGGGCTGAACGAGACCGGCGGCCGGTCGATACCGACCCTCGATGTCGGACGGGCCCGCTACCGTCATCGGCATGACCGCTCCGGCGCCTCGAGAGCACCCGGACGACCGCTCGCTCGCCTTCGGGGCATCGCCGGCGGCGATCCACTCCGGTCTCTTCCCCGAGGACCGCGCGGCCTTCCTCGCGGCGTACGACGCCGCTCTCGAGAAGGCCCGGTCGACGTTGCACCTCGCACCGGTCCACGACGTCCTCGAGGAGTGGCGCCGCCGTGCTGTCCTGCAGTCCGACCCCGACGCCTTCCGGCGCGCGGTGCGCCGGGCCGCTGAGCTCATCACCGGCGAGCCCGTACCGGACGACGAGCCCTTCGAGATCACCCGAGCGCACGCCGGCATGTAGGGCGCCCGTGTACCGGGTCGAGACGGTCGGCAGCGACATCGATGCGGCCATCGAGTCGCTGCCGCCGGAGTTCGTCGCGGGCTTCCGGACTCTGCGAGCGGCTCTCGGCGACGATCCGTGGGCCGCCGGACGTCCCTACGTCGCGAGCAACCCACGCGGGTCGCAGACGGCGACGTTCGGCCCCGACGGTCGCGGTCTCGCCCTCTTCGTCGTCCACGACCGTGAACACGTCGTCGCCCTCTGGCAGATCACGGTGGCCCCTGAATTGAGGGGGTGAGTCCCGTGCTCGACGTCCGTCCGGAACGCATGGACGTCCGCGACTCGGGGGTACCTGGCGCGGCGAGCAAGACACGCGCACCAAGGAGGCCACGACCGTGTCCCACCAGCCGCCCGACCCCTACGAGTTCCTTCCCGACGTCGCATCGTTCACCGTCACCAGCACCGACGTCAGCGACGGGCAGACGCTCCCGAACGCGCAGGTCAGCGGGATCATGGGCGCCGGGGGCCAGGACGTCACACCACAGCTGAGCTGGTCCGGCGCGCCCGAGGGCACCAAGAGCTACGCGCTGACCTGCTTCGACCCCGACGCCCCCACCGCCAGCGGGTTCTGGCACTGGGCCGTCACCGGCATCCCCGCGTCCACCACGAGCCTGGACACCGACGCCGGCGACCCCGACAAGGGCCTGCTGCCGCAGGGAGCGATCACCCTGGCCAACGACGCCGGCGCCAAGCGCTACATCGGCGCCGCGCCGCCGCCCGGGCACGGCGAGCACCGCTACTTCTTCGTCGTCCACGCCGTCGACGTCGAGGACCTCGGGGTCGGCGCCGACGCCACGCCGGCGTTCCTCGGGTTCAACCTCTTCTTCCACAGCATCGGGCGCGCGATCATCACCCCGACCTACGAGATCAGCGGCTGAACCAGGAGGCGGCGGTGGCGGACGAGGACGACCGGCCGCCACTGCCGAACCTCGACCGCGTCTCGGCGTTCAGCGACGGCGTGTTCGCCATCGCGATCACGTTGCTGATCCTGCCGCTGACCGACGCCCCGATCCGCGACGGCCACGTCCTCGAGGACCTGACGGCGCTCGGGCACCAGTTCCTCGCGCTCCTGCTGAGCTTCGCGGTGATCGGCGGCTTCTGGCTGATGCACCACGACGACCTGGCGGCGATGCGGGCCGTCAGCCGGCCGTTGCTCATCGCCAACCTGGTGTTCCTGTTCTTCGTGGTCATGTTGCCGTTCCCGACCGCCCTGCTCGGCGACGGCACCAGCACGACGGCGACGATCGTCTACGCGCTGGCGATCATGGCGACGTCGGTGAGCTCGCTGGGGCTCTGGTGGACCGCCGAGCGCCAGGGTCTGCTCGACGGTGAGCGCGCCCGGCGCTGGGGTCGCGCGAAGTACCTCGGGACGGCGGCCCTGGTCGTCGGGTTCCTGCCGTCCCTGCCGCTCGCCTACGTCTCGCCCGAGTGGGCGCGGGCCAGCTGGGCGCTGGCGATCCCGCTGGGCCTGCTCGCCGACAAGGTCGAGGACCGGCGGCGACGCACCGGCTAGAGGTCGTTCCGCATCAGGCGACGCAGCACGATGAGGCAGTACAGCGTCGTCGCGAGCAGGATCAGGCCGACGACGGTGCTCCCCGTCTGCGAGTTCACGATCCCGTACATCACGCCCGCGCCACCGAGGATCCCGCTGAAGGCGGCGCTGAGCGCGAGACGCCCGCGACGGCCGGCGCGGTCGGGACCGGGGTTCACCACGGCGCGCACGCTACGCGCGGGGCTGGCCCGACCCGAGGCCGCCGGTGATGCTGTCGGTCGTGGTGACGGACGAGCAGGTGCACCCCGAGGACGTCGACGCCTGGCGCGCCTGGCTCGCCGAGCACCACGACCGCGGTACCGGCGTCTGGCTCGTCACCTGGAAGCCCCGCACGGGGCGCGCGACCGTCGGGTACGAGGAGTCCGTCGAGCAGGCCCTGTGCTTCGGCTGGATCGACAGCACCACGCGCTCGCTCGACGACGAGCGCACGGCGATGTGGTTCAGCCCGCGCCGGCGCGGTAGCGGCTGGGCCCGGTCGAACAAGCAGCGCATCGAACGACTCGAAGGTGCCGGCCTCATGGCCCCGCCGGGGAGAGCGCTGATCGACGCCGCCAAGGCCGACGGCTCCTGGACGTTGCTCGACGACGTCGAGGACCTCGTCGTCCCGCCCGACCTCGCCGCGGCCTTCGCCGGCCACCCCGGCTCCCGCGAGCACTGGGACGCGTTCAGCCGCTCCAAGCGCCGGGCGATGCTCGTCTGGCTGGTCGAGGCCAAGAAGGCGACGACGCGCGCCGCGCGTATCGAGAAGATCGCCGCACGCGCCGCGACCGGCGAGATCGCGTACCCGACGACGTGAAGGATGAGCCCGTGGCCGCACCCTGGGTCCTCGACGAGGACGACGCGCTCGAACTGCTCGCCTACCTGATCACGTCGGCCCGCACCCAGGTCGACGAGGCCGCTGAGTACGGGCCGATGCGCCTGCTGACCGCCGCGCACCGGCTGGCCGAGGCGATGGGTCCCCGCGCCACCGAGGCAACGGCGGAAGCATTGAACGGCCCCCTGCAGGACATGCCCCTGCTCGCCGTCCCCCGCGACGACCGCGGCGCGTACGTCGAGCAGCTCGACGGCGTCTGCCGCTCCGTCGCCGCGCACCTGCGCGAGAGGTACGCGCCGTGACCGACCCCGTCCTCGCCGCGATCCGCCGCCGTCGGGTCACCCGCGCGATGAGCGACGAGCCGGTGACGCGCGAGCAGGTCGAGACCATCCTCGAAGCCGCACGCTGGGCCCCGACCGCGGGCAATCGGCACCTCCAGCGCTTCGTCGCGACGACCGACCCGGGCACGCTGCGGGTGCTGCGCATGGTCTCGCCCGGCATGATCGCGAAGCCCACCTCGGCGATCGCGATCTGCATCGACCACGGGCTGGTCGAGCAGTACGGCTTCCCGCCCGAGAACAAGGGCCCGTGGATCGACGTCGGCACCGCGACCGCGACGGTCCTGCTCGCCGCGCAGGCGGTCGGCGTGGGCGCCGGGCCGGTGAGCTCGTTCAGCAAGGCGGCTGTCGGGGTCGTCCTCGGCCTGCCGGAGACCTGGACCGCCGAACTGATCATCTGTCTCGGTCACCCCGCGCCGGTCCAGCCGGGGGCGATGCAGCCCAAACGTGCGCTGAGCTGGCGAGACCTCACGCAGTGGGTGCCCTAGCGACCCCGCGGCTGTCGCCACTGGTGGGCCCGACGACCTTCCGCAGCCTCACCGACCGTCTCGGCGATCCGCGCAGCGCGGGTCGGCGGCTTCTTCGCCGCCGCGATCCACTCGAGGATCGCCCGCTTCACCGAGCGGGGGAACGCGTCCCACGCCGCCCGGGCGCGCGGCACCGCGTCGAGCGCGCTGCGGAGGTCGTCGGGCTCGGTGAGGTCCTCGACCGCGTCCAGCGCGGCCCACCGGCCGGTGGCCCGCGCGGCCTCGATCGCCGCCTGGCCCGCGGGGGTCATGAGGCCGGCCGCGGTCAGACGCTCGACCCGCTGCTTGTTGACCCGCGACCACGCGCTGGTCGCCTTCCGGGGCGCGAGCAGGAGCATCGCGCGCTCGTCGTCGAGAGTGGGGGCAGGCTGTCGACCCACCCGAAGCACAGCGCCTCGTCGACGATGTCGTCGTAGCTCAGCCGACGTCGGGGTCCCTTGTCGTAGACGAGCCAGATGCCGGCGCTGGTCGCGGCGTGGGCCGTCAACCACGCCCGCCACGCCGCGCGGTCCTCGAGCTGGACCTGCGGCCGGTCATCCCCAGCTCTGCCCGGGCTCATAGGTCCCGAAGCTCCACTCGTGCCCTTCCTCGTCGACGAGGCGGGCGCGCCGCGTGCCCCACTCCGTCGACTCCGGCGGGAACACCGAGCGCCAACCCACGGCGACGGCCCGGGCGAACAGCGCGTCGACGTCGTCGACCCGCAGGTACAGCCCGCCGCCCGTCGATCGTCCCTTGAGGGCCGGGACGTCGTAGCCGGCGTCGTCGCTCGCGACCATGAGCACCACGGAGCCCAGCCGCACCTCGGAGTGGACCACCGTCCCGTGCTCACCGTCCTGGCGGACGACGACCTCGAACCCGAGGGAAGCCAGTGCGTCCAGGGCCTGCGGTGCGTCCCGGTAGCTCAGGTAGGCGAACAGTGTGGGATCGGTCACATCGCCATGGTGCCGCAGGCCTCAGGGGACGGCGACTTGGCGGGACACGACCACGACGTCGCTCTCGTTCCCGCGCGCCTGCCGCAGGTCCGGCGGCCGTGGCGTGAACCCGGGGACGCCGTCGAGCCCGAGGGTCTGGTCGTCGACGCGGAGCTGGACCGGCCCGGTGGCGACGAGGTCCACGGTCACGCCCTCGCGCGGCACGGCGTCGAGCCGCAGGTCCAGCGGGCCCGGCGACGGCGGGAGCGCGAGCGGCGGTGCGCCGGGGAACGTCACGGTGCCGCCGGCGACGGGGAGGTCGGAACGGACGAAGATCGTCGGGGCACCACGGGGCGACGTCACCTGCAGGCGGACACCGTCAGCAGAACGCCCCACCACCGCGGCCGAGGGACCCGGCACCGGCACCACCGGCCCCGGCCCGCTGCCGACAGCGTCGTCGCCCGGCCAGAGCACGTCCGGTGCGGGCGCTCCACCGGCGTAGCCGCGGGTCCAGTCGGCCGGTGCCTGGTCCGTCGTGACCCACTGCCCGGCGCCGCCGCGGTCGGCGTCGACGACGAGGGCGAGCGCGCTGCCCTGCGGGTTGCCGTCGTCGGTGCGGTCGTAGAGCAGGCCGCCACCGCCGAGGATCAGCACCCACACGATCGCGAGGATCGGCAGCGCGTAGCCGCGGACCGCCCCCGGCCGCGGGAGCGCGGACAGCGCCGCCCCGATCGGGATGCCGACCAGCGTGAACACCGCGACCGCCAGCCCGTCCGACACCCCGGCGACCCCGAAGGACGACACCGCGAACGGGATCAGTAGCGCCACGGCCGGTGCCGCGCCGAGTACGAGCAGCGGGGTCGCGAGCCAGAGCCGCTCGCCCGAGACCAGCACCAGGATCATCCCGAGCGCGAGCCCGATCACCGGCCACGCGAGCAGGAACACCGAGCCGGGCGCGACGACGGCCAGCCCGACCGACAGCAGCGCCAGCACCAGCAGCGCACCGGTGCACAGCGCGGCGCCTCCGGGCTTGCGCCGCAGCAGGCTCACGACCAGCGTCGTCACCGCGAAAGCGAGGACGCCCGCGGCGATCTCGTAGAGCAGCGGTTGCCCGAGGAACGGGCCGGTGTCGGCATACGACGGCCGGAGCCACACGAGCGCCTGCCAGAACCCGATCCCGGCCGCGAGCGCGGCCGCGAGGCCCACCACGTAGACGACCGCGCCCCCGAGCACGCCCCCGACCGAGGAGCGGCGACGTCCGACGACCATCAGCACGATCACGAGGACCAGCGCCAGCCCGGCGATCGGCCAGGCCCAGGAGGTGTCGTAGGTGACGAGGCGGCCGAGCACCGTGAAGTAGGTCCGGTCGCCCGTTGCGGGCTGGCGCGACGCGGCGGGGTCGAGCGGCGCCAGGTCGCGGTCGCCGAGCGCGCGGGTCAGGGCCAGCGCGTTGCCGCCGTGGTTCTGCACCGACGACCGGCTGAGGTTCAGCGGGATGTCGCCGGGGGTGTGGTACTGGTGCGCGCCCTCGATGAACGCCGCGTTCATCCCCGGCCGGCCCGCGTCGAGCACGGGCGTGAGGTCGGTGTCGTTGGGCAGGAAGCGGTAGATCTCGACCTGCGACGAGTCGCCGCGGGGATACGGCACCGAGCTCGCCCAGGCGTCGACGAGGCCCGCGTTGCCCGGCGAGGTCTGGAACAGCAGCGACGGCCCCGAGACGCCGCGGGCCTCCCAGTTGAGGACGACGGTCGGACGGCTGTCTCCGGCCTCCGGCGCGGCAGCTCCGCTGCGCTGCGTGCCGCCTGGGATGCTGTCCCGCACCCAGGCCCGCGCGCCGTAGAGGCCCGCCTCCTCGCCGTCGGTGAGCACCACCGTGACGTCGTTCCGCGGCGCCGGGCCGGCGCGCAGGGCCCGGACCGTCTCGAGGATCGTCGCGACGCCCGACATGTCGTCGGCGGCACCCGGCCCGGCCGTCACCGAGTCGTAGTGCGCCATCAGCACCACCGACCCGGTCGAGGCGGTGCCGGGCAGGGTGGCGACGACATTCTCGACCCGGCCGGCGCCGGTCTGCCCATCCTCGGAGTACAGCGACGCGGACGTCTCGACGCGCGTGGCGAGGCCCTCGGCCTGCAGGCGCCCGACCAGCGAGTCACGGGCGGCGTCGGAGGCCGGGCTGCCGATGGGTCGGGGCGCGCGCGCGAGGGCGTCGACGGCCGCCGTGGCCCGTTCGGCGCTGAAGTCGGCGGGCGGGGCGGACGCGGGGACCGGGTCGGGCGGGCGTTCGGCGAGCACGGCGACGACGCCGATCACCGCGAGGAGGACCACCGCGAGCAGGCGCCCGATCACGGCGAGCACCGTCCCGCACCCGCGCACCGCGCGCCACCGGCGAACCACAAGATCGGCCGTCCGGCCCTTCCGAGATCGACGTGGCGTGGGTCACGGTGGAGGCGACGAGGATGTCGATCGAGGGAGCGGAGAGCCATGGGACAGCTCGACGGGAAGGTCGCCTTCATCACCGGCGCGGCGCGCGGCCAGGGACGCAGCCACGCGCTACGGCTCGCACAGGAGGGCGCCGACATCATCGGCGTGGACCTCTGCGAGCAGGTCGACACCGTGCAGTACGCGGGGGCGACGCCGGAGGACCTCGCCGAGACCGCCAAGCGCGTCGAAGACCTCGACCGCCGGATCGTCACGCGCCAGGCCGACGTCCGCGACCACCGCGCCCTGAGCGAGGCCTTCGAGGCCGGGGTCGCCGAGCTCGGCCGGGTCGACATCATCCTGGCCAACGCCGGCATCGCGAACCAGGTCGGCGGCGAGCCCGAGGACGAGTTCCTCGGCTGGCAGACCGTCATCGACATCAACCTGACCGGCGTCTACAACACCGTGAAGATCGCCGCGCCGCGGATGATCGAGCAGGGCGACGGCGGCGCGATCGTGCTGACCAGCTCCACCCAGGGCCTGTCGGGCCGGGGCGGCGACGGCGGCGGCGCGATGAGCGGCTACGCCGCGGCCAAGCACGGCGTCGTCGGGCTGATGCGCACGTTCGCGCACTGGCTCGCGCCGCACAGCATCCGCGTCAACACCGTGCACCCGACCGGGGTGAACACGCCGATGGTCGTGAACCCGCAGCTCGAGGCGTGGATGGCGGCGAACCCCGAGAAGGGCGACGCGCTGGCCAACCTGATGCCCGTCGAGATGGTGGAGCCCGTCGACATCTCCAACGCGATCCTCTACCTCGTCAGCGACGCGGGGCGCTACGTCAGCGGCGTGACGCTGCCCGTCGACGCGGGGTTCTGCGTGAAGTAGGGGGCGCAACGCTTCGGAAATCGAAGCATCTCGACCGGCAACGCACCCCGACCGCGAGCGCGGCCGTGGTGTCGGGCGTCTGCGTTACCGTCTCGAGATGACGACGACCTACTCCGTCGACGACGAGCCCGCGGACCCCGCCGACCACCCGCTGAGAAAGGGGGCGTCGCCCGACGCGATCCGCGCGCACCTGGCCGGGCCGGACGATCGGGCCGAGTTCGACGCCGCGCTGGCGGCCGCGCTCGACGACGTCAACGCGAGCCGGGACCTGACCGAGCTGTTCCGGATGCTCGACCAGTGGCGGCGCATCGCCGTCCTGCAGAGCGACCCGGAACGGTTCCGGCGGGTGGCGCGCCGTGCCGCCGAGGTCAACATCGGGCGGTCCGGCCCGGAGGGCGAGCCGCTCGCCGAGGCGCGCGGGGACGCCGGCCCCTGAGCGACGTCATCGGTGCGCGGCGCCCCGGTGGTCGAGCACCACGGCGGCCACGACGATCGGCCACACGGCCTGGGCGAGGACGACGATCCGCTGCGACGCCCCGTACCAGGTGCCGCTGGTGACGAGCTGGATCCCGAACCAGCCCACGAGCACCATCAGCACGACGACGGTCATCGTCGAGGCCCACCGCAGCCGCAGGTCCACCGCACGGGAGAACGCGAGTCCGAGCGGCCACAGCGTGAACGCCGCCCAGGCCAGGCCGGCGGTGGCCATGTGCACGATGTTGTAGCCGCCGACGGGCTGCGGCTCGAGGCCCGCGAGCACGAGCAGCGCGCCGCCCGCGGCGAGGAGGACCCACGACGGGGTCGGCACCCGGCCCCGCAGCCCGGCGGCGACGAGCACGAGCAGGACGCCGACGAGGCCCAGGGTGCTCGACATGATCCAGCGGTTGGTCGCGCCGAGACCGGCGAGCGTGCTCAGCGACTGGTCCCACGCGTCGGGTCCGGGCCAGGCGGCCTGGGCCGCGAGCAGCCCGGCGACGAGCACGATCGGCGCCGCGACGGCCAGGGCGAGGGTCGCCGCCCCGGAGCCGGTGCCCGGACGCTCGCGGGTCGGACCGCGCCACGCGGCGACGGCCACCCGCGCCGGCCACACCGTCTGGCTCAGGATCAGCACGCGCTCGGCGACCCCGAGCCACGTCCCGTCGGTCCAGGCCTGCGCGCAGAGCCACGCGAGGGCGAGGGTCATCGCCGCGGCCGCGACGAGCGAGTCGCGGCGCAGCCGTGCGGCCAGGGTCCGGTCGAGGGCCACCGGCACCGGCCAGAGCACGAAGAGCCCGCACGCGGTCGCGGTGGCCGTCATGTGCAGCACCGAGCTGCCGTGCGCCGGCTGCGCGGCCAGGGCGGCGACGACGACCGCGACGCCCCCGGCGCCCAGGATCAGGCGCGACGCCCGCGGCACCCGCCGCAGACCCGCCGCGACGAGCACGAAGATGCCGCCGACCACGGCGAGCGTCGTCGCCATGATCCAGCGGTCGACCGCGCCCCGGCCCGCGAGCGTGCTGACCGTCTGCCCGACCGCGTCGTAGGTCCCCGGCGGCTGGGCCAGCTGGGCGGCGATCCCGCCGAGGACGAGCACGACCGGAGCGGCCAGGGCGAGCGCCACCACGACCGGAGCCGCGAGCCCGGTCCGGGGCGGCCGGCGCGTCTCGGCGTCCCGCCGCGTGATCGTTCCCCCCATGCCCCCGATCATCCCGCGATCAGGGCTGCGGCGCCCGCACCATGAGCCACGTCCGTGGCCCCGTGTCGGGGACGGCGTCGCGGACGACGGCGAAGCCCGCCCGCGCGTAGTAGGCGACGTTCGCCTCGCTCGTCGTCTCCAGATAGGACGGCAGACCCCGGCGGTCGGCGTCGTCGAGCATCGGCGCCAGGAGCGACGACCCGATCCCGATCCGCTGCCGGGACGGGTCGACGCCGAGCGCGAGCAGGAACCAGTGCGGGTCGGGGGCGAGCGCGGCGCGCTGGCCGTCGAGCCACGATGTGTAGGCGACGAAGCGCCGGAACGCGCCCGGGCCGAGCGTCGCCGGGAAGGCGAGCATCCCGGAGCGCAGCATGCCGAGCACGGACATCGACGTGCTCCCGGGCGGCAGCCAGATCGCCCCGCCCGAGCGGTCGGGCGTGGTGAGGGCGTGACCGCACAGGTGTCCGTAGCGCACCGCGCCGTGGAAGAAGCGGTCGAGCTTCGCGGGGCGGCGCGCGGGGTCCGGGAAGACGAACGTGAACATCCCGTCGTCGGCGAACGCGCGCGCCATCGCCGCGGCGACCTCGTCGACGTCGTCCGGCGCCACGTCCACGGCGGCGTCCCCCATGGCCTGGGATCCTCCCAGGTGCGCTGCGCGCCTGTGAGCAGAAAGAAGTGCCCCAGCACGCCAAACTGCTCACCTGCGCGGAGCGCACCTCGTCGCGCTGGGCGCCTCGCCGAAGCGCGCCCGGTACTCGGCGGCGAAGCGGCCCGCGTGGGCGAAGCCGTGCCGCAGGGCCACGTCGGCCACGGACGCATCGTCGCCGGAGCTGAGATCCCGGTGCACCGCGTCGAGGCGCCGGCGGCGCAGATAGGTCACCGGCCCGACGCCGAACTCCGCGTGGAAGATCGTCCGCAGGGTGCGTTCGCTGACGCCGGTCAACCGTGCGAGCTCCGGGGCCGTGGGTGGGCGGGCGGGGTCGGCGGCCGCGCGGTCGAGCACCCGGCGCACGACCGTCGACGACGCGGGCGAGGCCGGCTCGCGCAGCGCGTCGCGGTACGAGTGCGGGTGCCCGAGCAGCAGCGCGGTGCCGACGACGTGCTTGAGCGCCGCCCACACCCGCTCCGGCGGCCCCTCCGGCCCGGCCGCGACGCACGTGCTGCGCACCAGCTCCGCGGCGCCGTTCAGCGTGCCGCCGCCGCGGGGCGCCTCGAGGTCGAAGCTCAGCGGGCGGTCCGGCGTGCGCCCGAGCAGGGACGCGAGCTCCCGCTCGAGGTCGACTCGGTCGATCTTGAGGACGAGCAGGTCGAGACCCGGTTCCCACTGCATCGTCAGGGGCCCCGACGACGAGAACACGGCCCCGCAGGCGGTCGAGGCCCGCACCCGCATGCCCCGGTGCTCGGCGCGGAACCCGCCACGCGAGGGCAGGTGGACGGTCGCGAAGTCGTCGAGCGGGTGCGAGCGGATCTCCACGCCGGCGCCGTAGGAGAACCGCAGCAGGCCCAGCCCGTCGCCCGCGACCCAGCGGACGTCGGCCCGGAACGCGCCTTCGCGGCCGACCGCCATCCGGTGCCCGGTCATCAGGCGCTCGGTGCGCTCGTGGGCCTCCTCGGGGTCGGCGGTGCGGAAGCCGCCGCGCACGACCCCGGCTGCCGCCATCCCCGCACCTCCTCGTGCCGAGCTTCGACGCTGGCCGGAGGCCTCGCGGGTGTCAAGACGTGCCGGAAGCGGACGGCGCCGCCGGAAGCGGCTACCGGGACGCCGCGACGCCTCCTAGCGTCGAGTGATCCACCGCACACCCGAGGACGTGACGCCGGTGACGACGACCGACGAGTCAATGCAGGCGGGGACGGTCATCCCCCTCGGCGAGTACGCCGACGCCGACTTCTACCCCGGCTACGAGCCCCGGCTGGAGTCCCGGCCGTTCCTCGCCGAGCCCCTCGCGCCGTTCACGCGCGCCGACGAGGGCCGCTTCTGGATGCGGGACTCCCAGCACTTCGCCGAGGGCATCACCCCGGCGAGCATGGCCCTGCTCGAGGACGCCCAGACCTGGGGCACGCAGTACGGCGCCGAGATCGTCGGCATCCCGCCGACCGCGGGCATGGTCAACCGGATCGCCGGCGTGCACGTCTACCTCGGCCAGTGCCCGATCACGTCGGCGTGGCAGATGGGGACGCGGGCCGACCGGTTCGGCGCCTTCGCCGCGCCGCGCCTCGCCGACTTCGAGGGCTACTGGGCCGGCTACCGCGCCGAGCTCGAAGCGGCCTACGCCCACTTCGACGCCCTCGACGTCGACGCGATGGACCGCACCGAGCTGCACGCCGCGCTCGTCGACGCGATCGCCTTCCACCGCCGGGCGTGGGGCGTGCACTTCGAGGTCATGTACCTGCTCGCCGCCAACTACCTCGCGCTCTTCGGTCTCGCGACCGACCTCGGTCTCGAGACCGGGCAGATCGCGCAGTGGCTCGCCGGCGAGGAGACCTCGTACCTGCGCACCGACGCGGAGCTCTGGCGCCTCGCCGGCCGTGCCCGGGAGCTGGGCGTCGCCGAGGCGCTCACCGAACCGACCGTCGAGGGCGTCCGCGCCGCCCTGGCGACGCAGGCGAACGGGTCGGCGTGGTGGGCCGAGCTCGAGGAGTTCCTCGCGGTGTGGGGGCAGCGCACCGACGAGACCGCGACCCTCGACCGCCCGTCCTGGGCCGAGCACCCGGCGACGCCGCTGGGCACGATCCGCGAGTTCCTCACCCGCCCCGAGGGCCACGACTTCGCGGCCGCCCGGCGCGAGGTGCTGGCCGAACGGGACCGCCTCGTCGCCGCGGCGCGCGCCGCGATCGCCGACGACGGCGACCGCGCCCGCTTCGACGAGGTGCTGGCCTCGAACCGCGCGGCGAACTTCGTGTGGTGGAACGAGGAGCACAACTTCCTCATCGACCGCCGCATCCACCTGCCCCTGCGCCGGCTCACGCTCGCGGCGGCCGACCGCCTCGTCGCCGACGGCCGCCTCGACGCACGCGAGGACGTCTTCTTCCTGTTCCGCCACGAGCTGCTCGACGAGCTCGCAGGCTCCGGACCGTCGGGCTGGGGCGACCTCGTCACGGCCCGCCGCGACTACTACGACCACTGGTCGGCGCGCGGCGGCGAGCTCCCGCCGGTCATGGGCAACGTCCCCGACGCCGTCCACGACCCGATCATGACCGAGCTCTTCGGGCTGACCCCCGACTACTTCGCGACGATCAAGGCGCAGCAGACGACGGCCACGCTGTCGGGGTTCGCCGCGTCCCGCGGCACCGTCGTCGGCACCGCGCGAGTGGTGCGCGCGGCGCAGGACATCGACCAGGTCCGCGACGGCGACATCCTCGTCTGCGGCGGCACCACCACCGAGTGGACGCCGGTGTTCGGCCTGGTCAGCGGCTGCGTCACCGACACCGGCGGGACGCTCTGCCACACGGCGATCATCGCCCGCGAGTACGGCATCCCCTGCGTCGTCGGCACGGGCGTCGCCACCTCGACGATCACGACCGGCGACCGGGTGCGCATCGACGGCGACCGTGGCGTGGTGGAGGTGCTGTGACGGATCTGGAGGCGCTGGCGGGCACCGCCGAACGGGCCGCCCGCGCCGGCGGCGCCGTCCTGCTCGAGTACCGCGACAAGGTCCTCGAGGTCACGCTCAAGGACGCGCGCGTCGACGTCAGCTCGTCGGCCGACCTCGCCGCCCAGGAGGCGACGATCGCCGCGATCCGCGCCGAGCGCCCGGACGACGTCGTGCTCGGCGAGGAGGACGCGCCGGACGTCAGCCGTCCCGGCGAGGGCCTGCAGTGGTGGGTCGACCCGCTCGACGGCACCCGCTCGTTCATCGACGGCTTCCCGTGGTTCGCGACGGCGGTCTCGGTGACGCTCGGCGGCGAGCCGGTGGTGGCCGCGGTCTACGACCCGCTGCGCGACGAGCTCTTCCGGGCCGTGCGCGGCGGCGGGGCGACGTGCAACGGGACGCCGCTGCGGGTGTCGGGCGCCGAGAAGGCCGCCGAGGTCGTGGTGGTCGTGCAGGCGCAGTCGTCGGACCCGGTGGTGATCGCGGAGTTCGCCCGGCTGATGCGGGCGATGCTCACGGTCTCCGGCGGTGTGCGCTTCCCGGGCGCCCCCGCGCTGGTCATGGCCCACCTCGCGGCCGGGCACCTCGGCGGCTACGTCGAGCGCGACATGCCGCCGTGGGACGTCGCCGGCGGACGGCTGCTGGTCGAGGAGGCCGGCGGGCGCGTCACCGACTTCGCCGGCGAGGTCCGCGACGCCTCCACCCGCTACGACGTCGTCGCCAGCGTCGGCAGGGCCGTGCACGACGAGCTGGTCGAGGCCACCGGCCTGCGCTTCGAGGAGGGCGGATGATCGTCAACACCGAGATCGCCGTGACCACCACCGGCGGCTGGGCGCGTCCGGGGTGGTGGGACGTGGTCGAGCCCGCCGAGGCCGCGGGACGGTTCGGGCCGGACGACGAGCGCGAGCTCTACGACGACTACTGCCGCCTCGCGATCGACGACCAGGAGCGCTGCGGGCTCGACATCGTCACCGACGGCGAGCACCGCCGGCGCGGGTGGATCGAGAACATCACCGCCGCGCTGCCCGGCCTCGAGCTCCAGCCCGCGCCGCGCCGCCTGGGCGCGCTGGGCTACGACATGCTCGACGTCTGGAAGGTCACCCAGCCCCTCGACGAGCTCAGTTGGATGTGGGACTTCGTCGGCGAGTACCGCTTCCTGCGCGCCGCGACCGACCGCCGTCCCCGCGTCGGCATGCCCGGCCCGTACGGGATGACCACCGAGCTGGACTTCCGCGACGTCTACCCGTCGCGCAAGGCGTGCGCGGAGGCGCTCGTGCCGGCGCTGCGCGGGCACATCCGCGAGCTGATCGACGCGGGCTGCGACTACATCCAGCTCGAGGAGCCGATCACCCCCGCGGTCGCCGACGACGACCGCAGCCCGGCCTCCATGGTCGAGATCATCAACAAGGTGGTCGACGGGTTCGACGGCTGCACCTTCACCGTGCACATCTGCTTCGGCTCGTTCCGGCGCCTGCCCTACGCCAAGCGGACCTACCGATGGCTCTTCCCGACCCTGCTCGACGCCCACGTCCACGGATTCAGCCTGGAGTTCGGCGGGCGGGAGATGGCCGAGATCGACCTGGTCGGGCAGTGGGACCCGGGACGGTTGCTGTCCGCGGGTCTCGTCGACATCAAGACGCACTACGCCGAGACCACCGACGACCTCGTCGAGCGCCTGCACACGTGCCTGAAGTACCGGACCCCGGAGGCGCTGGAGATCTCCACCGACTGCGGGCTGCGGCGGGTGCCGCGCAACCTCGCGATGGCGAAGATGACCGCCGCCGCCCGGGCCGCGGAGCGGGTGCGCCGGGATGGCTGACCTCGATGTCCGCGCCGAGACGGTCGGCTCGCTGCTGCGGCCTCCGTACCTCCGGGACGCGATGGCGGCCGGCACGGCGTCGCGCGAGGTCCAGGACCAGGCCGTGCTGGAGGTCCTCGAGCTGCAGCGGTCGGTCGGACTGCCCGTCGTCGGCGACGGGGAGATGCGCCGGCGCATCTGGCACGGACCGGTCCTCGACGTCACCGACGGCTTCGACCCCGAGGGCTTCACGCGCACGTGGACGAGCGAGGACGGGCGCACCGCGTCGCACACCTCGCCCGTCGTGGCCTCCCGTCTGACCGAGCGCGGGAGCCTCGTCGACGTCGAGGCGGGCTTCGTCCTGGCCCACGCCGACCGACCGGTGAAGGTGACCCTGCCGGTCCCGACGAACTTCCTGAGCTACTGGACCGCCGGGGTCTCCGACCGCGCCTACCCCGACCCGCAGGAGTTCCTCGACGACCTGGTGACGATCCTGCAGCGCCAGGCGCGCGCGCTGGCGGACGCGGGCGTGCGGTACCTCCAGCTCGACGCGCCGAAGTACACGTTCCTGGACAACCGGCGGCTGTTCCCGGACCCGGACCGGTGGGCCGCGCGGCTCGCCGAGTTGATGCGCACCGACCGGCGGGTGTTCGACGGCCTCCCGGACGATGTCGTCACCGGCATCCACATCTGCCGCGGCAACTACCGCAGCATGTACGAGAGCACCGTGCCCTACGACGAGATGGGCGAGGTCCTGTTCGCCGAGGCGCGCTACGACCGGCTGCTGCTCGAGTACGACGACGCGCGCGCGGGCGGCTTCGACGCGCTGCGCTTCGTGCGGCCGGAGAGCACGGTCGTGCTGGGGCTGGTGACGACGAAGCACCCGGACCTCGAATCCGTCGACGACCTGCGCCGCCGGATCGACGAGGCGTCACAGCACGTGCCGCTGGAGCGGCTCGCGCTCAGCCCGCAGTGCGGGTTCGCCAGCACGTGGGAGGGCAACGAGCTCGGCGCCGACGACCAGCGTCGCAAGCTCGAGACGGTCGTGCGCACCGCGGAGCTGGTCTGGCCGTAGCCGTTCTTGATCCTCGCGGGCGGTCGCGGGAAGGTCGTCGGTCTGACGGAGACCGTGACCGCCGGGGGGCGCGATGGAGGAGGTCCGCGACTGGGCGGCCGAGCGGCTCGACGAGATCGTCGACGACCTCGCCGTGCTCGTCGACACCGAGACGCCGAGCACCGACTCGGTCCTGCTCGCTGACGGGCGGGCCGTGCTCACCGGGTGGGTGCTGGAGTCCTGGACGGACGCGGCGGCCTCGACGCTGCCCGGCCCGGTGCTGCAGGTCGACACGCCGGGCTCGCTGCCCGGGACGTTGGTGCTGCTGGGCCACATCGACACCGTGTTCGACGCCGGCACGGTCGCCCGCCGGCCGTTCACGGTGACCGACGGGATCGCCCGCGGGCCCGGGGTGTTCGACATGAAGGCGGGCCTGGTCCAGGGCGTGTCCGCGGTCGCCGCGCTCGATGCGCTCGGGATCCCGCGCCCGACGGTGCGCCTGATCGTCAACGAGGACGAGGAGATCGGGACCGTCGCCTCGCGGGACGCGATGGTGGCCGCGGCGTCGGGCTGCACGGCCGTGCTCGTGCTCGAACCCGGGGCCGAGGCGGGCACGGTGAAGACCGCGCGCAAGGGCGTCGGGCTCTGGCAGGTGGCCGCGACCGGGATCGCGGCACACGCCGGCCTCGACCCGGAGGCGGGCTCCTCGGCGGTCCACGCCCTCGCGGCGCTGATCTGTCACCTCGTGGGGCTGGCCGACCCGGCCGCCGGGACGACCGTCAACGTCGGGGTGCTCGCGGGCGGGACGCGGGCGAACGTCGTCGCCGAGCACGCGCGCCTCGAGATCGACGTGCGGGCGCGGACGCCGGCGGAGGCCGAGCGGGTGGGGTCGGCGCTGGCGGCGTGGGCGCCGCCCGATCCGCGCGTGCGTCTCCGTGTGACCGGCGGCTGGAACCGGCCGCCGTGGCAGGCGTCGGCGACGTGGCTGGTCGACCGGGCGCGTGCGGTGACGGCGTCGCTCGGCGTCCCGTTCGATCCGCGCGAGGTCGGTGGGGGCAGCGACGGGAACATCCTCGCCGCCGCGGGGCTGCCGGTGCTCGACGGCCTCGGGGCGAGCGGCGGCGGCGCGCACGCCGAGCACGAGTACGTCGTGCTCGGTGACCTGCCGGTACGGATCGCCCTGCTTGCGGGGCTGATCGCCGGATCTTCGCTGGGGACCTGAGCGCCCGACGTCGTTGGCGTCCGGATGGCCGTCATCCGAACCGGCGATGAATGGCATCGATGTCGTTCAGAAGGCGTCACAGATGGGTCACGAATGTATTGCGGAGTGGGGGTGATAACGCGCGAACGGGTGAGTTAAGGTCCGCGTTTGTGAGCCAGACGGGCGATGCTTCTCAGACCAACGTGTTCGACCTGACGAAGCGGGGATACAACCCGAACCAGGTCGACGGGCACGTCCAGGCCCTCCTGGCCCGCGTGGAGATGCTCGAACACGCGCACCACCAGGAGCAGCAGCGCGCCGAGGAGGCCGAGGCCGAGCTGACCCGGGCGCGGTCGCGCACCGATCGCCCGGCGGATGCCGACCCCGGCGACTCCACCGTCCAGCAGGGCTTCGGGCACCGCGTCGAGCGGGTGCTCCGCGTGGCCGAGCAGGAGGCCTCGAACGCGCGGGCCGCCGCGGCGCGCGAGGCCTCGGCGCTCATGGAGCGGACGCGCAAGGAGGCGGACTCGCACCGCCGCGAGGTGGAGCAGAACCTCTCCGCGCGCCGCGCCTCGCTCGACGAGGAGGCTTCGCGGCGCCGCTCGGAGCTCGACGAGCGGGAGCGCGAGCTCGACGAGCAGGCCGCCACCACCCGGGAGGAGGCGGAGCAGACGCTCGCCGAGGCCCGCACCGGCGCCGAGCAGATCACCCGCGACGCCGAGGCCGAGGCCCAGCGCCGTCGCGAGGACACCGAGGCGCTCATCCGCCGCCGCCACACCGAGGCCGAGAACGAGCTCGAGCGCCTCAAGGGCCTGCACGACGGCGTCCGTACCGACCTGGGCCGCCTGCTCGAATCGCTGTCCGGGCAGCTGCCGGCGCGAGACGGCGGGCGTCACCTCTCGGTCGCCCAGGCGGCCGCGGCGGTGCAGTCGCCCGCGATGGCGCCGTCCGCTCCGTCGTCCGGGCCGTCGTCCGCGCCGCCGTCCGCTCCGGCCGGCGAGACGATCGAGGAGCCGCGGTCCAACCTGCACTTCGGTCCGCAGGAGACCGGCGACGACGACGGCGCGCAGTCCGGTGAGGCCGGCCCCGCATGACCTCCGGGGGGATGGCGGTCGGCCGTGGTCTGACGTGGACCTACGGCGAGTCGCCGGGTGACGGCCACCGCCGCCCGGCGCGCTCGGCCGAGGACACCGCCGTGATCTCCCCGGTGGTGGCCGACGAGACCCGGGCGACCCCGATCGCCCCGCCCGCGCTGACCGCGCTCGACGCCCTCCCGGCCGTCCAGCGCCGCGCGCTGGTGATGCGCCACATCCGCGGCATGGACGCCGAGGACATCGCGGCCGCCGACCGCGTGGCCGTCGACGTCGTCGAGCGCCGCCTGACCCACGGTGAGCTCGCCTTCGCCCACCACCTCGGCCTCGCGGTCGGGCCCGAGACGCCGGGTGCCGTGGCCGAGCGCGACCTCGCCCCGCTCGCCGACCTGCCCGACGCCTCGATCGCGGGACCCACCTTCGCCCCGATGCACGCGACCTCGGCGCGCTCGCGCCTGAGCCGTGGATGGGGGCGGGGTGGGCGCGACGCCGCCGCGGCGGGCGTCGCTGCTCACGCGGTGAGCCGCGAGCCCGCGACGGACCGCGACGGCGACGGGGGCGTGACGTCGACCCTGGCGACGACCACGACCGTCGCCGCGACTGGTGCGTCTGCTTCTGGAGCGTCTGCTTCTGGAGCGTCCTCTTCTGACGGGGCGGCGGCGGGCGGCCCCGCGACGGCGGCGACGGTCGGCCTGGCGGGCGCTGCCGCGGGCGCGTTCGCCGGTCGTTCCGCCGGTGGGCCGCACCCGGCCGGTCCGTGGACGCCGGACGCCCCGACTCGCGCGGGCGCTTCCCGCGGTCCGACGACCCCGGCCCGAGGCTGCGGCGGGGTCGCGTCGTCCGGCGCGGCGGCGGGTCTCGCGGCCGGCGCCGCACTGCCCGCCGAGACGCCGCCGGCCGAGCGCCGCAACCGTCTGCCCCTCGTCGCGGCCACCCTGACGGCGGCGTCCGTCGCCGCCCTCGGCGCTGCCGTCGCCACGGCGGCGCACCACACCGCGGCCCCGGAGACCACAGGCGGCGGCTCGGCTCCGCTGCCCGCCGGACCCGGTGCGGCGCCCGGACTCGGCGGTGCCCTGCCGCCGGTCGGAGCGGGCGCCACGCCCGCCGCCCCGGCTGGCGACGCCGCCCTCGACCTCGGCCTGGGCGATGCGACGTCCGCCGGTTCTGCGCCGGCCGGCCCCAGCGGTCCCGTCACGCCGTCTCTGGCCGCGGGCGTCCGCCCCGCCCCGGTCGGCGTGCCCGGCGGGACGCCGCGCGCCGTGCCGGCGGGGCCGCGAGCCGACGGGCCGCCGGCATCCTCGGCGGGCTCGCCCCAGCCGTCCACCGCGAACCCCGGCCCGAGCACCCAGCCGACCCAGCCCTCCGGTGGCAACGGAAGCGGCGGGAACTCCGGTAGTGGTGGCGGTGGCCAGGCCGGTGGCGGTGGCCAGACCGGTGGCGGTGGTGGTGGCGGCGGCGGGAACTCCGGCGGCCAGGCCGGTGGCGGTGGCCAGGGTGGCAATGGGGGTGGCGGGAACGCCGGCGGCGGCAATCACGGAGGCGGTGGCAACGGAGGCGGTGGCAACGGCGGCGGTGGCGGGAACGCCGGCGGGGGCCGTGGAGACGACGGACCTCCGCCGCGTGCCGGCGCCTCGGCCGGAGGTGGCGGCGGCGATCGGGGCGACGCCGGTCCTCGCGGCGGCGGCGACCGCGGTGGCCAAGGCGGCGGCGACCGTGGTGGCCACAGCGGCGGTGGCGGCGGCGATCGTGGTGGCCAGGGCGGTGCTGCCGGCGGCCAAGGCGGCAACGGCGGGCAAGGCGTGAACGGCGGGCAAGGCGTGAACGGCGGCCAAGGCGGGCGCGGCGCGCGCTGACCGCCAAGCACTCCCGGAGATGCTTCGATTTCCGGAGCACTTCCCCGTGCTGGCGCGCACCCGCGCAGTTCGTGCCGGGGCTGCCACGACCTTGATCCGCCCCGGTGCTCCGTTGACCCGATGTCACAGGGTCAGAGGAGCACCGGGAGAGATCATGCTTCCGGAACGGTCGTGTCGACGAGCCGGAGGTCGGCGACGTAGATCGCCTCGTCGGTGACCCGGTCGGGCGCCGGGACGGTCTCGAGGCGCACCGGGTCGACCGGGCGATACGTCGTCCGCCGGTAGCGCCGCATGGCCCGCACCCGGTAGTTCCGACGGCACAGTGCCACCGCCTCGCCGTGCTCGGTCCCCGCAGCGAGTTCGGGTTCCAGGTAGAGCGCACCCTCGATCCACACGCGGCCGTCGGTCGGTTCCGACGCCGCCCAGTTGAGCGGGAACAGGCGCCCGGCGACATCCAGCACGTCCACGTGGCAGGAGCACTCGTCCACCGACACGGGCGCCGTGATGACCTCGCCGCGCCCGTCGAAGCAGCCGAACTCGTCGACCGACCAAGTCTGGCGGTCCGACAGCGCCGGCAGGTGCCCGCCGGAGTAGATCGCGGGCGCGACCTCGGTCTCGTCACCGACGGACAGGGTCAGCGCCCCGGCGGCGAGGTGGTGCGGCAGGAGCTGGACGGTCAGCTCGCCCTCCGGGCGCTCCTCGCGCAGCGCCGGCCGACCCAGAGTGCGGCGCACGACGGCGTCCACGTCCTCGTGATGGCGCCCGGCCACCGTGCGTTCCTTGCTCCTCCGCGATCGCGCGGGTTTCACCATGTCGCCTCCTCGGCTCTCTCCTGGTTGGAGAGCCGCGGGGCTCCATCGGTTCCGCGGACGTGGCGCCTGTGGACAACCGCGCGGGGAGGGTCGAGGTGCTGGAGAGACGCTTCGTTTTTCGAAGCATCCTCAGCAACGTCGGGCGACTCGCCCTCGGCTCACCTCTGGTCGAAGTCCTTCGGGGCTGCAGCGGTTTCCTCCCCGGGACGACCGCGCGCAGGCGCTCGCGACACTTCGGAAACCGAAGCGTCGTCACCGAACTATGCGCCCTCCCCCGGCGCGAACAAGCAGGGTTGCCACGGCTCGAACGGCTTGCTGCCGGCGACGACCTGGGCGATGTACTCCTCGATGAACCTCGCCGACGCCTCCGGGGCTGTGGACCAGGAGATGAACGCCCCGGGCGCGGTCCCGACGTCGCCGGGCACCAGGCGTCCGTCGCGGACCAACCGCGCGACGAGACCCCCGGCGCGGTGGAGGAGGGCGAGATCGTCGTCGCCTCCTTCAGCCAGAGCGACGATGCCGATCGCGTGGCCCATGTCGATCCAGTCGACGTGGGCCTCGCCGACGATGTCGTCCATGATCGCGAGATCACCGTCGCTCATCCGTCCTCCCTCGGCGTGTGGACGCGGACCTGTCGATCACGCCCCGCGTTGATGTCGACGGCGGGATCGTGCGGCGGGGTCGACGACGTCGGCCGGTACGTCATGTAGGTGCCGTCATCGAGCAGGACCACGATCCTCGCGTCCGAGGTGTGGACCACCTGGCCACCGTCGGACAACGCCCGGAAGACTTCGTCGATCTCGGCGACCGTATCGACCTCGCGCACCGGAATCTTCATGCTCCGCGCACTGCCGCGCCGCCCGATCAGCACGCCCTCGTTCGCCGCGTGCTCCGCCGCCGTCAGCCCGCGGTACCGGCCCAGGGGCACACCCGAAGGCCCCGTCGCGTCGGCAGGCTCCACCCCGGCCGCGCGGACCGCGCGCGACGCCCGCCCGGCCGCGCCCGCACCGCCGAGGGCGGAGAGCCCGAGGCCGGTGAGCATCCCGCCCGCCCAACGCGTCGGGTTCGTGGCCGCCTCGCGGGGGTTGACGGCCTGCTCGACGGTCTCGCCGGGGTGCGTGACCGCGTGGGCCACACCGGTGGCGAGTTCACCCCACCCCGCGACCGCCTCGGCCGGCTCGACGATCAACCGCGTCGGGTTCACCTGCCAGAGCAGTTGGCCCGTGGTCGCGAGCTCCGACCACGCGCCGCCACCGAGATCACCGAGGAACCCGCCGATCTGCTGGGCGACCGAAGGCATCGCCGGGGCGAGGTCACGGGCCCGCGCGACGATCGGCGCCGCACGGTCCCCCGCCTCGGCGACGGCGGTGCGGGCCGCCCGCAGACGGTCCGTCGCCGCGATCCGGCCGGCCTCACCCGGGTCGACCTGCTCCGCGCCGAGCAGCTGCGCGCTGAGCGCCTGCGCCGTGTCCCAGTCCTGCACCGCGCCGACGGCCTCGGATCGCGCCCACGCCAGGACCTCCGCGAAGTCGGCGACGGCGTCGGCGGCGGAGAGGAACGCCTCGCCCGTCCCGCTCCACTGCGGCGGCACCGGATCGAACGCGCGGCGGAAGGCGTCGGCCGCGTCGCCCTGCCAGTCGCCCGTGTCGATGCGGCCCAACCCGTCCCCGGCGCCGACCAGGGCGCTGCCGAGGCGGGACATCGCCGAGGCGACGGACCGCACCGCGTCCGGGTCGCCGGGCACGAGGGCTGCGGGGTCCGCGCCCGACCCGAGCGGCGGCACGCGGGCTCACCGACCCCAGCGGAACTGGTCGATGGTCAGGCCCTCTGCCTCGGCGTACGCGCCGGCGGCGTCGTGGAGTCCGCGGGCGAGGGCGTTGCCGTCGTCGGTGAGGTTGGCCAGGCCGTGGGACCACCGATCGCCGAAGTCGACGACGACGGCCCCGAGGACGTCGTGACCGAACGGTGCGGTCGCCGTCACGAGGTCGGCGACGTCGTGCGCGACCAGCTCGACCATCACCGCGTCCACCCCGTGCGCGGCGACGAGCAGCGCCTGCAGCACCACCCGCACGTCGGCCACGGGCGTGACGGTAGGCAGGTCGGCGCGCGGAGACGTGCCGTTCGGCAGAATCGGACGCCGTCATGAGCCGCGCCGACCGCACCGACGCCTACACGCGGGCCGTCCTGCGGGTGCCGGATCTCGGGCTCCTCCTGAAGCCCCGGCCGGCAGGTCAGGTCTGCGGCACCTTCCCCTTCGACGCGCCGGTCCACGTCGTCACGGCCCACAACCCCGGGGCGCTACGACCCGGCCCGGCGGAGAACACCGCCCGCCAGGCAGGGCTCGACGCCGAGCTCGATCGGCGGGGACTGCGGCACCACCGGACCGTCGCCGGCGCCGAGGACGGGAGCCACGCGGAGGAGGGCGCGCTGGTCGTCGGGCTCGACGACGAGGCCGCCCGGGCGTTCGGCGCGGCGTGGGGCCAGGACGCGGTGTTCCGGTGGAGCGCGACGGCGTGGACGGTGCTCGCGTGCGACGACCGTCCCCCGGTGGAGCTCGGATGGGCGCTCTCCGCATGACCATCACCCGCGGCGAGGGCAGGATGGCGGGAGTGAGCGACTGGAACCAGCAGATCATCGACGAGTTCCGTGCCAACGACGGGAAGGTCGGCGGCCCGTTCGAGGGCGCGCCCCTGCTCCTGCTGCACCACACGGGACGCAAGTCGGGCACCGAGCGCGTCACGCCGATGATGTACCAGGCGGTCGGCGACGCCTACGCGGTCTTCGCGTCCAAGGCCGGCGCCGACACGCACCCGGACTGGTACCGCAACCTGCTGGCGCACCCGGACGTCACCGCCGAGATCGGGACCGGCAGCGAGGCGCTGCGGGCCCGCGACCTGCCCGCCGACGAGCGCGCGCCGATCTGGGAGAAGCAGAAGGCCGACTACCCGGGCTTCCAGGGCTACGAGGACAAGACCGACCGGACGATCCCGGTCGTGCTGCTCGAACGGCGCTGATGCCCCGCCCGGTGTGGAACGCGCTCGCCCACAAGCGGGGCGAGCTGCTCAGTCGCGACCTCGCCCCGGACGTGCACGCGCAGCGCTGGGCGCAGCGCTACGACGGCACGGTCGGGGTGCTGAACCGCTGGGTCGACCACGTCCGGGACACCACGTACGAGAACCTCCCCTACCTCGACCCGGCGAGCGCGGGGCAGGGGGCACGGGTCCTGGTGCTGCTGCAGGACCCGTCGGGCGAGGCGGAGGAGGGGTCGGGCTTCGTCAGCAAGCACAACAACGACCCGACCGCGCACAACACCTACGTCGCGAGCGACCGCGCGAAGCTCGGCTACGACATCAGCCTGCACTGGAACGTCGTGCCGTGGTGGGTCGCGAACCCGGCCAAGCCGGTGCGCACCCTGGAGAAGGAGTCGGTGCGCGCGCTGCCCTACCTCGAGCAGCTGCTGGAGCTGCTCGACCCCGCGCCGACCGAGGTCGTGGTCCTGGGCCGGCCGGCGGCTCGGGCGTGGGCGCGGATCGCCCGCCGCGGTCTGCCGGGCGGGTTGCGGGACGCGACGGTCGCCTTCGCCCCGCACCCGAGCCCGCTCGTCTACCCGCGCGTCGACGCCGCCACCGGGCGCGGCAACAGCGACCTCATCGTGGAGGCGATGCGCCTGGCCGGCCAGCGTGCCCGGGGCGAGAAGGTGCGCCCGGCCGCCGGCGGGCCGGCCGGGCGTCGCCGGCCGTTCTGACGTGACGTCGCCGGCGTCGTTCGCCGACCACCTGAGGACGCTGCCGCCGTCGGTCGGCGCGACCGCGGTCGTCGGGATCGACGGGTTCTCCGGGGCGGGCAAGACGGCGCTGGCGCAGGACCTGGGGCACGAGGACGACGTCGACGTCGTCTCCATCGAGGAGTTCTACCGCGGCTGGGCGGGCCTCGAGGAGGGTCCGGCGCGGGCCGTCGCGGGGCTCGTCGAACCGTTGCGCGCGGGGCGGACACCCCGGTGGCGCGCGTGGGACTGGGAGCGCGGCGAGGAGGGCCCGGAGCTCGAGCGGCCGCTGACCGCGCGGGTCGTCGTCCTCGAGGGCTGCGGGGCGGGGGCCACGGTGCTGCGGGCCCACGAGGCGCTGACCGTCTGGGTCGACGCCGAGCCCGGCGAGCGCGAACGGCGGCTGCGGGCCCGCGAGGACTGGCCGCTCTACGCCCCGCACCGCGCGACCTGGCGGGCGCGCGAGCAGGTGCTGGCCGCCCACGAGAATCTGCCCGACGCCGCCGACGTGATCGTCCGCCGGCGCCCCGACGGGTCGCTGGACATGCGGATGTCACGTCGTCGATGAGGTCGAACGTCCACCTTGTGGGTACCGTCCCCGGCGTGAGCACGACGACCGACGACATCCCCGCGCCCCCGCCGGACCTGTCGCCGGGCGACGCCGAGCACTGGCGCGAGGTCGTGCAGTGGAAGGATCGCGAGCTGACCAGCTCGTCGGGCCTGCTCAGCCCGCTGTGGGACGGGGTGGCGGGGGTCCGCGCCGAGGTCACCGGCCTGCTGCGGCGAATCCCCGGGGTGTCGCAGGTCGACGACGGGGTCCAGAACGCGCTCCACCAGCTCGCCTCGGCGGGTGCCGGAGCCGGGGCCGCGACCCTGCGGCGCGACGCGGTGTTCGCCGACTTCCGCGCGCTGGGCCACGAGGTCACCGACTTCAAGGACATCCGCGGGCTGGACATCGCCGACGTGCAGGCAGCGATGCCGCGCCTCGACCTCGGCTACACGGTGTTCGCCGGCGTGCAGGGCGGTGTCACGGGCTTCCTCACCGGCGCGGGCGTCACGGCGGTGGCGGGCGGGTCCAACGGCGCCGGGATCGGCAGCCTGCCGGGGATCGCGGTCACGATCGTCACGCTCACCGGCGACGCCCTGCTCACCGTCGCGTCCTGCACGCGCGCCGTCGCGCACGTCGCGGCCTATCACGGCTACGACGTGACGAAGCGGTCCGAGCAGCTCATCGCCCTCGCCGTGCTGGCCGTCGGACTCTCGGGGGACGACGAGACGCCGGGGGCCTATCAGGAAGTCATCGAGCTCATCACGGCCAAGACGCAGGAGAACCAGAAGCGCAAGCAGCAGCAGGCGCAGATCAAGCGGCTCGGCGGGGCCGTGCACCGGCGCCTGCTGAGCCAGATCGGTCAGCGCGAGGCCGCCCAGCTCGTGCCGGTCCTCGGCATCGGCGTGGGGGCGGTGCTCTCGGCGCGGCTGCTGGCGAAGGTCGTCGACACCGCCGTCCACCTCTACGGCGAGCGCTTCCTGCACGACAAGTACGAGCTGCCCTTCGGCGTCGACCTGCCCTTCGACCCGGCCACCTACCGGCCCTACGTCGACGGGGAGCCCGACGACGGCGGCGACGACATGGACGACGAGGGCGACGAGATCTTCGCGGGGGCCTGAGCCGCGCCGAACTATCCTTCGGCCGCTGCGGCGACGTGGGCGCGCACGTCGGCGATCGACGTGAACACCTGGTAGCCGAGCGCCCGGAGGCGGTCGCGGGCGGGTTCTCCCAGCTCGGGGTCGAGGACGACGGGCGGGGCGAGGGCGCGGCGGCTGATGCCGGTCGGCCAGAGGATCGCGGCGTCCGCGAGCACACCGCCGCCGCGGGGGTCGTGCACGCGGGCGTCGCGGCGCGGGGGTGGGAAGCCCTGGGCGGCGAGGTCGTCCACGAGGTCCTCGAGCGTCTCCGGCGCCGCCTCCCCGAGCACCGCGCGCCCGGAGCGTCCGCGCCGCGGCCGGTACTCGCCGCCCTCCCCCGGCGCCGTCTCGACGACGGCCAGCGGACCGGTCGGCGCCGACGGCGTGATCCCGGCGGCCGCCGCGGCGTCGAGCACCGGGGTCAGCGCGCCCTCGGGGTCGGCGACGTAGCGGGACTCGGGGACGCGCACGACCGGCCAGCCGCACCGGCGCAGGTCGTGCTCGGCCTCGACGTCGGCGCGGGTCGCCGGGCGGCGCTGCTCGTCACCGTCGCACACCACGGCGAGCCGCCCGTTCGCGCCGGTCACGACGAGGTCGAGCGTGCGCCCGTGCACCTCGACCTGCGGGACGACCGCGAAGCCGAGCGCCGAGAGGTCGGCGAACACCCGCTGGGCGAACAGGCTCCCGAACGCCGGATGCCGGTGGTCGCGGTCGACCTCGGCGGGCGCCGGACGGTTCTCCGGGGCGCCCGCGGAGCCGACGGGCTCGGTGGCGGTGACGTGCTCGAGCAGCTTGCGGCGCAGGTCGGCCTCGGCGAGGTCGTCGGCGCGCACCGAGTGGAACAGCCAGCACTGGTCGCGGGCGCGCGAGGCGGCGACGTTGTACCCCTGGCGGAAGCGCTCGGCGGTGAGGGCGACGAGCCGCCGGCCGGGAGCGACGACCATCGAGAGCCACACGATGTCGCGCTCGTCGCCCTGGAAGTCCGCGGGCACGCCGACCCGCAGCCGGCGCGCCTCCCACGCGGCGACGCCGAGACGGTCGCGCAGCTTGCTCTCGATCAGCTCGACCTGCCCGTGGCCCTGCAGCACGACGACCCCGAACGTCGCGCCCGCGTACGCCGGGTCGGCCGCGCAGCGCGCGACGGCGTCGACGAGCGCGGATGCCTCGGCGTCGTTGGTCAGCCCCGACCCCGTGCCGCTGGCCTGCGCGTCCGGCACGAACGTGGCCCGCAGCGGCGGCAGGCGGTCGGCGCCGAACTGGCGCAGCGGGACGAGGGGGAGGTCCTCCTCCCCCGGCCCGCTGTAGAACTCGCGCGACGACCAGCCGACGATCTCGGGCATCGACCGGAAGTGCTCGCGCAGCCGGATCGGCGGCCCGAACGTCGCCCGGAACACCGAGAAGACGCTGGCCCGGGGCGTGAACTGGCTGCGCAGGTAGAAGGGCACGTCGGGCAGGTCGTGCTCGAGACGGGCGAAGGACGACTCCAGCGTCCCGCCCCCGACGTCGGCCGGGGTGCACTGGCGGTCGTCGCCGACCACGATCACCCGCGGCGCGAGCCACAGCAGGAACAGGCTCGTCAGGTCGGCCTGGCTGGCCTCGTCGACGATCACGACGTCGAACGCGTCGGGCCGCGGGGCGACGGCCGAGAGCACCTCGCGGATCGGCATCACCCACGCCGGGACGGCGTCGCGGGCGACCTCGACGGCCTCGCGGGCCGCGGCCCGGTAGCGGTCGGCGTGGCGTCCGGTGCCCCGTCCGACCGCGGCGATCGACGCGCGGTGGCTCTGCAGCGCGCGCATCTGCTCGGCGCCGATCCGGGTCAGGCAGGCCCGCCACGCCCGTGCCGACGCCAGGCGGGCGGTCGCGCGGGCGAGCTCGACGTCGAGGTCGGCGAGACGGTCCGGAGCCGACTCCGCGTCGGCCCACGAGCGCACGCGCGCCGCCGCCCGGGCGTGGGCCCAGGCCTGCTCGAACCGTTCCTCACGGTCGGGCCACGGCTCGCCGGCGTGGGCGTAGAGCAGCGACACCACGCCCGGCGCCGCCTTCTCCAGCCGCGCGGACAGGGTGTCGGTGCGGCGCTGGGCCCGGGCCTCGTCGTGCGCGGACTCCACCCCGAGCACGGCCTCGGCGTACCCGTCGGCGTCGCGGCGGCGCAGCGTTTCCAGGACGGCGACGAGCTCCGGTGCGCGGCGATCGGGCGGCGCCCCGCTCTCCAGACGCTCGACCACCTCGTCGAGCTCGCCGCGGGCGAGGTCGGCGGCGCGGGTGTCGTCGACGTCGAGCGTGAGCGTCGCGAACACCCGCAACCGCGCCAGCGAGTCGATCCGCGGCCGCTGGTCGGGCGGCAACGCCGCGAGCAGGCGCCGCACGCCGACCGCGGCGGTCAGGACCCGGCCGACCGACAGGCACGCGGCACGCAGCGCCAGCACCTGCTCGACGAGCATGGCCCGGTGCTCGGCGCGGCGCAGCGGGTGCCCGAGCGGGGCGAAGGCCTCGGAGAGCCGGTCGGTGATCTCGAGGATCCGCAGGTGGCGGACGATCGCCTCCGCGCCGGAGACGGTGGCCGGCTCGGCGCCGTGCAGGCGGACCCCGGCCAGGTAGGGCTCCACCGCCTTCTGCTCGTCGGGCTTGAACATCCGGCGCGTCTGCCCGCCGTCGGCCAGGAACTGCGCGAAGCGCTCGAACGCCGGCGCGGCGGCGGCGACGTCGACGCCGTCCTCCACGCGGACCTGGGCGGACCCGGCGCGGCGATCGTGCTCGAGCACCACGTCGACGTCGCGCAGCCCGTCGGTGGCGCGGCCCCAGAGGTGCCCGGCGCGCCCGGACAGGACCGCGTCGGCGACCTCCCGGGCCCACGGGGTCTCGTCGCCGGACTCGTCGAGGTCGGCGAGGGCGTCCGCGACCCGGCGGCTGACCGCGGGCAGGTGCTCGGCCGCGTCCGCGGGCAGCCGGCCCAGCGCGGCGACCAGATCGCCGGTGTCGCCGGAGGTCGCGTCGAGCCCGCGCAGGACGGTGGCGGCGAGATCCGCGATGTGCTCCTCGGGCGGCAGCTCGACCGGCGGCGGCAGCAGCTGGCGGGCCCGCGCCCGCCGCGCCGGGGAGTCGCCGGCCAGCAGCGTCCGCAGCTCGGCGAACTCCGCCGCGTCGAGCGGTGGCGTGGCCGGCAGGTCCGCGTCGGGGTCGACGACGTCGGCGAGCCAGCCGTCGCGGTCGTGGGCGTCGCGCACCCGGCGGGCGATCTCGGCGCGCGTCCCGGTCATCCCCGGCCCGAGGTCGCGCTGCACGGCCGTCTCCGCCGCGCGGTCGGCGACGAGCGCGTCGAGCGCCGTGTCCCGCTCGGCGAGCAGCCCGTCCCGGCGTTCGGTCAGCTCGGCGACGGTGCGTTCGGCGTCGTCGGGGTCGAACTCCGTGCTGCGGGCGGCCAGGCCGGCGATGCCCGCCCCGACGCCGGGCTCGTCGTCGGCCTCGGCGAGCGAGATGCACAGGTCGCGCATCTCGGCGGGAAGCTTGTCCCGCAGCACGCGCAGGGCCTGCGCCTTCTCGCTGGTGACGAGCACGCGGCGGCCCTCGGCGAGCAGCGCGGACAGCAGGTTCGCGATCGTGTGGGTCTTGCCGGTGCCCGGCGGACCCTCCACGACGACGCCCGAGTCGCGACCCAGCCGCGACAGGATGCGGCCCTGCGCCGCGCCGACCGGCAGCGGGAACAGCGGGTCGGTGACGGGCGGCTCGTCGTGCCCGGCGCGGGCGAGCCAGGCCGCACGGTCGCGCGGCTCGATCGCGGCGACGAGCTGGGCGAGGCCGACGGGCAGCGGCCTGCTCGGGTCGGCGAGGTCCGCCGTCATCGCGTCGTAGAACGCGCGCAGCGCCGCGGCCCCGCGCCGGCGGGCGACGAGGGTCGGCGCCGGCACGAGGGCCGCCTCGCTCCCGGTCGGGCCGATCCAGTCGTCGCCGCGGCGGGCCGGGACGCGCAGGTGGCGGTCGGCCCAGCTCTCCAGGAGCGTCACGAGGTCGGTGTCGAGCGGTGAGGTCGGCGCTCCGTCCTCGGGGGGCGCGGCGTCGTCGACGATCCCGGTGCCGGCGAGCAGCTCGTCGTCCTCCCAGCGGGTCGCGTCGCCCGCGAGCGTCACGACCATAGCTTCGTCGCGGTGCTCGATGCGCACCGGGCGCGTCAGCAGGGGGACGCGCACGTCGTGGCCGGGGGCGTGGAGCAGCCCGCCGGCGAGGACGAGCTCGACGGCCTCGGGCTGGTCGGCGGCGGTCCGCATGAGGTCGAACAGCGCGTCGAACGTCGCGCGCATCGGGCCCTCGGGCCGGGCACGGAGGATCTCGTCGCCGGCCTCGCGGGGGCGGCGCACGGCCGACTGGTCGGCGACGTCGACCAGGGCGAGCTCGCCGACGTGGTGGCGGGTGTGCCGGACCGGCCGGGCCCGGGCGAGCGCCACCCGGCGCAGCACCCCGACCAACCGCTGGACCCGGTCGCGCAGGGCCGGGTCGTTCTCGGGGCGCTCGGCGGGCGCCTCCTGCGGCACGACCACGCTCCCTTCCCTCACGTCACCGGCGGTCCAGAATCGCATCCCGGAGGTGATCACGCGTGGCCGGTCGCCGGGATGGAACCGTGGGGGCGTCGCCACCGTCGAACCCCGTGACGGAGCGGGAAGGAGGCGGGGCGGATGGGCACGGGGGACGATCCGGCCGAGGCCGCGCGGTTCCTCACGGGGCTGGCGGCCTCCGGGGGACGGGCGGAGCAGGCCGTACGGGTGCTGCGCACGCGGTACGGCGCCGGGCGCACGCTGCTGATGGGCGCGCAGCTCGCCCTGCTCGACGCGGCCGACACGCTGCACGAGCGGGGCTGGGGCGCCCGCGACGTCACCGAGGTGGTGCGCCGGCGGCTCACGGCCGGCCGGGTCGTGCTGGCGGTGGACGTGCTCGGGGCCGCGGCGGCCCGGCGGCCACGGGGGGATGCCCCCGACCTCGAGGGGACGCCGCTGCCCCGTGACGTCCCGCTGGTGGCGCAGTGGAGCAGCGTGCGCGGGCTCGACCCCGACGACGCGCTCGCCGCGAGCGTCGCCCTCGTGGGCCTGATGCGCACGTTGCCCGCGCTGCCGTGGCTCGGCGAGGAGGCCCGCGCGCCGGAGGGGGTCGACGCCCGGGTGCTCGCGCGGGTGCGCGGGCTGCTCGCGAAGGCCGAGTCCACCGAGTTCCCCGAGGAGGCCGAGGCGCTCTCGGCCAAGGCCCAGGAGCTCATGGGCCGCCACGCGCTCGAGCAGGCGCTGGTGGGGGCTCCGGTCGACGCCGAGCCGCGTGCGTCGGCCCGGCGCCTGTGGCTCGACCCGCCCTACGCGAGCGCGAAGTCGAGCCTCGTCCACCAGGTCGCGACCGCCAACCGGTGCCGCGCGATCAGCCTCGGCGCGCTCGACATGGTCACCGTCGTCGGGCACGCCGCCGACCTCGCGACCGTCGAGCTGCTGGTCACCTCGCTGCTCGTGCAGGCCGACCGCGCGATGCTCGCGGCCGACGACGAGACGGTGCCCCGCGCCCGGCGGCGCTCGTTCCGCCACGCCTTCCTGCTCGCCTACGCCACCCGCATCGGCGAGCGGCTCACCGCCGCGGCGCACGAGGCGCAGGCGCACGCCCGGGCGGAGCTCGGCGAGGCCCTGCTGCCGGTGCTGGCCGCGCGGGCGGAGGTCGTCGAACGCACCGTCGGCGAGCTGTTCCCGCGACTGACGCGGCGTCGGTTCAGCGTCGGCAACGGCGCGGGATGGGCGGCGGGGCGCGCCGCCGCGGACGCCGCCAGCCTCACCCCGGGCCGCGACGCCCTCTCTGAGGGGTAGGCGAGGATGGGCGGATGGCCGGCAACCGCGAGCGACGCGCCGCCAAGCAGCGTCGCCGCGACGCCAAGCGGGGCCACGCGCCCGAGGCCGCGCCGCGGCCCACCGACCCCGGTCTGCCGCCGGAGTCGCTGCAGGCGCTGCTGCGCCGGGCCGCCGCCGACCTCGCCGGGGGTGACGACGCCGCGCTCACCGAGCTGCGCCACGTGCTCGCCGAGCACCTCGCGCGCCGGCGCGAGCGGGTGCTGGAGGCGTGTGACGCGGTGACCGCCGGGGTCGTCGTTCCCGGCGACCTCGAGGGCGCCGAAGGCCGGCTCGGCGCCGCCCTGGCCGTGGGCGAGACCGTGTCGTCGTGGGCGGAGCGGGCGGGGGCGCGCACCGAGGAGGCGGCGGTGGCGACGGTGCGGCTGCTCGCCACCTCGGGCCTTGACCTCGACAATGGTTGAGGTTCTACCGTCGTCGCCATGACCGACCACCCCGTGCGCCCGCATCCCGGCCAGGAGCTGTCGGTGGGCGAGGTCGCCGAGCGCAGCGGTGTCGCGGTGTCCGCCCTGCACTTCTACGAGCGCGAGGGCCTCATCCACAGCCGGCGGACGGCCGGCAACCAGCGCCGGTTCCGCCGCGTGGTGCTGCGGCGGCTGTCGTTCATCCGCATCGCCCAGCGTGTCGGCATCCCGCTCGCCGAGATCCGGTCGGCGCTCGACTCGCTGCCCGACGGCCGCACGCCCACCCGTCAGGACTGGGAACGGCTCTCCGCGCAGTGGCGGGAGGAGCTCGACGACCGCATCCACCGCCTCCAGCAACTGCGCGACGACTTCACCGGCTGTATCGGGTGCGGGTGCCTGTCGATCGACCGGTGCTCGCTCGTGAACCCGGGCGACCGCTTCGGGGAGGAAGGACCCGGCCCGCGCCGGCTCGTCGGCTGACCGTTGACCACGTCATGCGTCGTGGTTAATCTCTGACCACGACAGATGACGTGGTCAGGAGGTCCCATGCGCTTCAGCACCGTCGGGATGTGCGTGCACGCCGAGGACGTGGCCGCGGTCCGCGCGTTCTACGTCGACGTCCTGGGCTTCACCGTGGCGTTCGACATCGGCTGGTTCGTGAGCCTGCGCCAGCACGGGCACGACGACCTCGAGGTGTGTGTCGTCCACCGCGACCACGCGCTGGGCGAGGACCTCGCCGGCCCGGTGCGCGGTGTGGTGTTCGCCTTCCTGGTCGACGACGTCGACGCCGAGCACGCGCGCCTGCGCGCCCTCGGGGTGCCCGTCGGCGTCCCGCCGCGCGACGAGCCGTGGGGTCAGCGGCGCTTCCTCGTGCGCGACCCGGCCGGTACGGGGATCGAGATCGTGCAGGTCACGACGCCCGACCCGGCGTGGCTGGCCGAGCAGGCCGCCGGGTGAGCCCCCGCGCCCCCCGCAATCCCGCGCGGCGCGACCAGCTGCTCGACGCCGGGCTCGCCGTGCTCGCCGAGCAGGGGGCGCGGGGGCTGACGTTCCGGGCGGTGGACGCGCGGGCCGGGGTCGCGACGGGTACGGCGACCAACTACTTCACCGACCGCGACGCCCTGCTCGCCGAGCTCGGCGAGCGCATCCACGCCCGGCTCGAGCCCGGGGAGGAGGAGCTGGGTGCGGCGCTCGCGGGTGCGCCGACGCCCGCGGTGATGCGGCGGCTGCTCGCCCGCGTCCTCGAGCGCCGCGAGGTCTACGTCGCGCTGCTGGAGCTGCGCCTCGAGGCCACCCGGCGCCCCGCGCTGCGTCGGTCGCTGACCGCGACGGTGCGCGCGCGCTTCGAGCAGGACGTCGCGTTCCACGAGCAGGCCGGGGCGCCGGGTGGTCGCCGGGCCGTGGCGCTGCTCCACCACGCGATGGAGGGGCTGATCCTCGACCAGCTGACGCTGCCGGAGGCGCTGGGCGATCCGGCCGAGGCCGGCGAGCTGGCCGGTCAGCTGGCGGAGATGATCACGCGAGGCGTGTGACCCGGCCCGGCGGGGCGGGCACCGCGTCGGGGTGCAGGGCGTGGGCGATCGCCTCGATCCCGTCGACCAGCCGCGGGCCGGCGCGCACGACGTAGGAGGCGGAGTCGACGGCGACCAGCGGGACGCCCGGGAGGTGGGCCCGCACGTCCGCCGCCTGAGCCACCGCGTCGTCGAGCCCGAACCCGCACGGGGCGACGACCACGACGTCGGGCTCCTGGGCGCGCGCCTCGTCCCACGTCGTGGCGACGCTGCGTCCGCCGTCGATGCCGGCCAGCGGCTCGGCGCCCGCACGGCGCACCATCGCCGGCACCCAGTGACCGGGCAGGAACGGGGGATCGACCCATTCGAGGGCGAGGACGCGGGGTCGTGGTCGTCCGGCCAGGGCCTCGTCGACCGCGCGCAGACGTCGCTGCAGGTCGAGGGTGAGGCGTGCGCCGGCCTCGGGCACCCCCGCGGCGTCGGCGACGGTGCCGACGGCCGCGAGCACCTCGTCGAGGGTGTGGGGGTCGACGGTGAGCACGCGGGCGTCGAGGTCGAGCTCGTCGAGTGCCTCGGACACCGTCGCCTCGGGCAGCGCGCACACCCGGCACAGGTCCTGGGTGAGCACCAGGTCGGGCGCGGCGGCCCGCAGGCCCTCGCGGTCGAGGTCGTACTGCGGGAGGCCCCGCGCGGCCCGGTCGCGGACGATCGCGTCGATCTCGCCCGGCGTGAGCCCCGCCGGCAGCGCGGTGTCGACGACGACGGGTCGCCGCTCGCGGATGCCGGCGGGCTCGTCGCACTCGAACGTCACGGCCACGAGATCGTCGGCCAGCCCCAGCGCCCCGACGATCTCCGTGGCCGCGGGCAGCAGCGACGCGATCCGCACGTCCCCGACCCTATGTGAGCGAACTTTGGGGCTATAGCACCAAAGTTCACTCACGTACGCAGGAGCGGGCGGGGGTCGAAGATCGCGCGGATGGTGCGGGCGCGGCCGTCGGCGACGTGGGCCCAGTTGACGGTGCGCAGCGGCGCGTCGGTCTCGGTGGTGTGCAAGTCGTAGACGGTGCAGACCTCGGGCCCGTCGACGAAGACGTGCTGGACGTCCACGGCGGTCACGATGCCCAGCAGGCCGTGCAGAGCCGTGACGTTGTCGTCGACGCCCTCGACGTGGCCCATCGGGCCGTCGAACACGACGTCGTCGGCGAGGACGTCGCGCAGCGACTCGGCGTCGTGGCGGCGCCAGGCGTCGAAGTAGGCGGTCATGGTCTCGGCGGGGGTCCTGTTCTCGCTCATGACTCCAGCCTCGGCCGGAGCGCTCCAGAAGTCCAAGAGCTGTCAATGGTCCCCGCGATAAGCTCTGATGATGGAGCTGCACCAGCTGCGGTACCTCGTCGCGGTCGCCGAGGAGGGCGGGTTCACGCGGGCGGCCGCCCGGGAGCACGTCGCCCAGCCCGGCATCAGCGCCCAGATCGCGCGGCTGGAGCGGGAGCTCGGGCAGGTGCTGTTCGACCGGTCGGCGCGCGGGGTGCGGCTCACGCCGGCCGGGGAGGCGGTCCTGCCGCACGCCCGGGCCGCGCTCGCCGCCGTGGCCGCGGTGCGCGACACCGCCGACGAGATCGCGGGACTCGTCCGCGGCCGGGTCTCGGTGGGCATGGTGCGCGGCGGCGGCGTCGTCGACCTCCCCGGGCTGCTCGGCGACTTCCACCGCACCCACCCCGGCGTCGAGATCCGCCTGGTCGAGGCGGCCACGGACGCGCTGCTCGACGGCCTGCGCGCCCACGACCTCGACCTCGCCTGGGTCGGCCGCGACGGCGACGCACCACCCGATCTCGACGTCGACGTCGTCCTCGACGTCCCCCTGGTCGCCGTGCTCCCTCCGGACTCCCCGCTCGGCGACACGGTCACGGCCGCCGAGCTGACCGAGCACCCGGTGATCGCCCTGCCGGTGGGCGCCGGGGTGCGGGCGGCGCTCGACCGCGCGGCCGCCGACGCCGCGGTGACGCTGCGCCCGGCGCTCGAGGCGGGCTCGCCGGCCGTGCTGGTGGACCTCGCCCGTCAGGGTCTCGGCGTGGCCGTGGTCCCGGCACCGGCGGTCGCGGGCCGCGACGACGTGCGCGTGGCGCCGCTGACCCCCGAGGTGCGGGCGCGGATCGACCTCGCCCGCCGCCGCGACACGCCCCTGAGCCCCGCCGCCCGCGCGCTGCTCGCCCGGGCTCGTGACTGGATCCCGTGACCGCGAGAATCGGACCGGTGGACCTCCTGCTCGGGGTACGGCTCTTCGTCCGCGGCGCCGCGACGGTGTTCCGCACGCCGCGCCTGCTCCTGCTCGGCGCGATCCCGGCCCTGATCGTCTCGATCTTCTACGTCGCGGGGATCGTGGCGCTCGTGGCCTGGCTCCCGGAGCTCACGTCCGGGCTCACCCCGTTCGCCGACGGGTGGTCGGGGACGGCGCGCACGATCGCGCGGGTCGCGGCCGGCGCGGCGCTCGTCGGGGCCGCCGGAGCGATCGCCGTGGTCACGTTCGTCGCCGTCACGCTCGCCGTCGGCGGGCCGTTCTACGAGAAGCTCGCCGAGATCGTCGACGAGCAGGTCGGCCCCGTGCCGGCCGCGGCCGAGCCCTCGTGGGTGCGCTCGATCGCCCGCGGCGCGCGCGACGGCCTGGTGCTCGTCGGGCTCTCGGTGCTCGCCGCGATCCCGTTGTTCCTGCTCGGCCTCATCCCGGTCGTCGGCCCGGTGCTGGCGCCCGTGTGCGCCGCGCTCGTCGGCGGGCGGCTGCTGATGATCGAGCTCGCCGCGCCCGCCCTGCAGCGCCGCGGCCTGGACTTCCGCGGCCGGCGCGCGCTGCTGCGCACCCGGCGGCTGCTGACCTGGGGCGTCGGCATCCCGACCTACCTGCTCGCCGTGATCCCGTTCGTCGCGATCGTCGCGATCCCCTCCGGCTCGGCTGCCGCGACGCTGCTCGCCCGCGAGCTGCGCGGGGAACCGACGGGTCAGGAACGCCCGGCCTCGAGGACGTGAGCGGCGAGCACGTCGTCCATCACCCGCTCCTGCTCGACCGCGAGGCCCGCCTCCCGCACGGCGAGCTGCAGTTCCGGGTCCCACGGCGTCGGCGGCACGGCGTCCGGGTCGACGGCCGGCAGGTCGACGTCGGCCTCCGCGACGGCGGTCCGGTAATCGTCGGCGGTCATCCGCCAGGGCTCGATGCCCCGGTCGTACAGCCGCGACGCGATGCGCAGGCCGCCCGCGTCGACGTCGCCGTGGTGGCGGACGACGGCGCCGGCCTCCCGCAGGGCCTCGAGCAGCGCGAGCGCACCGCCGGTCGGCTCACCGGCGGTGCAGACCAGCGGGGCCGCGAGACGTTGCTGCGCCGCCGCCTCGAGCAGGCGGGGGTTCTCCACGGACAGCACCACGCACCCGGGCGGCACGGCGACCGCCAGGTCGCGCACGGTCAGGGTGGTCAGCGGTGCGGGGGCACCGGCGGCGGTCATCGCCCGGACGCCCGCCGCGACGCCGTCACCGAGCAGCGGCAGGTGCCAGGTCAGGGTCGGCGCGGAGACGACGTCGCCGGGGAGGCCGGCAGCGTTCCACAGGTCGGCGTCGTCGCGGTGCGCGTCGCCCGCCCGGTGCGCCAGGGCCGCCCGGACCCAGCGGCGCTCGGCGGTGCCACGGTCCAGGGCGTGCGCGGACCCGAGCACGCGGGCGGCGACCTCGCCGCGGCTCCGGCGGTGATCCGCCTGGTCCAGGACACGGGCCACGACGTCGACCGCGCGCCGCGCCTGCCCGGCGTCGGGTGCCCAGCGCCGGGCGGACAGCGCCCACGCGTCCACCCACGGCTCCGCGCCCAGACGCGCGCGGGCCTCGTCGCGCAGCACCGCGTCGCGGTCGTCGCGGCGGGCGCGATCGTCGTCGCGGGCCTCCTTGCGTCCCGCCGGGGTGTGGCCCGCGGCGGCGAGCACGGCGAGCAGGTCCGTGCCGCGGGCCGCCAGCCCGCGGTCCAGGGCCGTGAGGTCGAGACGGTGCCGTGTCGTGGGGAAGCGGTGTCCGAGGACCTCGCCGAGACGCGCGTGAACCCGCGCATCGAGGCCCCGCGGGAGCGCGACCGGGCGTCGGTCGGCCAGACCGCGCCGGTCGAGCGCCGCGGCGATCTGGCGCCACAGCGGATCGAACGTGGCGTCGAGGAGGACGGGCGGAACGGCCGCGAGCTGGTGGCTTTCCTGACGTCCAGTGTCAGCGTGGCCGCCAGGCTGAGACACCCCGTGCCTCGTCACGCGGGCTCGTACGCCGACCAGTCGGGCATCGGGGTGCCGGCGAGGGCGGAGGCGAGGCGGTCGAGGTACCAGCGCCAGCCGGCGTCGAGGTCCGAGGCGCTCAGGCCCTCGGGTAGCGACTGCGCGAAGACGAGGACCGCGCCGTCGCCGTCGGGCTCGACGCGCAGGTCGAGGTGCCAGACGCGGTCGGACTCGTTCTCGGGGAACTCGACGGCGAGCCGGTGCGGCGGGTCGCAGGCGGTGATCCGCACGTCGACGGGCTCGGCGACCTCGCCGCCGGCGTCCGCCTCGCCGGTCATCGTGAAGGCGACGGTCCGGCCGACGCCGGGCTCGCCGGTCCACGTCCCGATCCAGCGCCCGAGGCGTTCGGACTCGGTGATCGCGGCCCAGACGTCCTCGACGGGGTCGGGGTACGGGCGGCGCCAGACCAGCGTCGTGGCGCCGTCGGGCTCGGTGCGGGTCTCAGCCGGCGGTGTCGGCACGGTCGTCTCCCTGGTCGGGGTTATCGGGGTTCTCGGGGTTCTCGGGGTTCTCGATGGCGCGACGGGCGCGGCGCCCGCGGCGGATCTCGGTGTCGAGGGCGTCGAGCCGGCGCGCAGGACCGGCGACGGGCAGCGGCCGGAACCGCTCCAGCCAGGCGTCGAGCTCGGCCAGCGGGCGGCGGTCGAGGGCGTAGATGCGGTGCTGGCCCGCGACCCGCGAGACCACGAGCCCGGACTCGCGCAGCACCCGCAGGTGGCGGCTGATCGCCGGCCTGCTGATCGGGAACGCCTCGGCGATCTCGCCCGCCCCGACCTCGCCCTCCGCGAGACGCTCGACGATCGCCCGGCGGACCGGGTCGGCGAGCGCCTCGGCGGGGAACACCTCCGATATGTAACCAGGAGCTTCATGAACCGTCCAGTTACACGTCGGTGATCGAAGTCCCGATACGGACGCTGAGCGTCTGCGACGGCACTTCGCTGACAAACCCTCAGAGCAGCGTCGGCTGCTCGTCCTCCTCGTCGCCCTCGGCGACGGTGACCGCCGGGACGTAGCGGGCGGCCGCCGGCAGCACGCGCAGGGCGCCGGAGGCCTCGCGTACCACCAGACGCATGGACTCGAGCAGCCCGACGACGTCGAGGGAGAACCGCTCGGGGTCGCCGATCGCGGCCTTCGACCAGTACCGCCCGTACTCGCCGACCAGCTCGCCCAGCACCTCGCGCACCGACGGCCAGGCGATCGGTTCCGGGTCCTCGGCGGGCCGGAACTGGTAGATCAGCTCGCTGACCAGCAGCAGCGCCGCGTGCGCCACCGTGCCGCTGCCGGGAAACGCCGTGTCGGAGCACCCGCCGTCGACGTCGAGCGCCGCGACGCCCTCGGCCCGCGCCTCGAGCACGAGCCCGGTCCGCGCCTCGATCCGCCGGGCCTCGTCCGCGGCCCGGCGCCGCAGCTCGGCGAACCGCGCCGGTTCGAGGTCCTCGGCGAGGACCACCGGGTCCTCGACCAGCCGGCGCCGCACCGTCGTCGTCGCCGACCCCCGCTCGCCGGCGCGCTCGACCAGCTCGTCCGCCGTCTCGGCCCCCACCAGCGCCGCCGTCGGCAGCAGCGCCATCCGGTCCTGGCGCACCTCGAGCAGCGCGTCGGCGTCGGCGTCGTGCTCGTAGCTCGCGACCCCGCGGTCGAGCTCGCGCAGCATCCCGTGCGCGATCAGCCACCGCAGGGCCGTCACCAGCGCCCGCCGGGACGCGGGATCGGTGTCCTGGACGACGCCCGCCTCGGCCGCCGCGGAGTGCACGGCGTTGACCAGGTCCCGCAGGCTCGTCCGGTCGGGGCCGCTCGTCGTCGCCGCCAGCACCAGGGCGAGCGCGGTGTACTCCGCCGACGTGAACGCCCGCGGGGACGTCGAGACGGTGCGCAGCGGCCGGTCGGTGGGCACGTGACCGGTCTTCACCAGGCGCGCGGTGTCGGCGGTGACGACGAGCCGGTAGGTCAGCTCGGTGGAGAACCAGGTGTCGAGCGCGTCCGCGTGCCGGCGGATGAGCGCGAACAGGTCCGGGTCGGACTCGACGGTGCGCCACGGCCGGGCGAGCAGCGCCCGGGTGGCGACGACGAGCTCGGTGTCGCGCTGCGGGTCGGTCCGCGGCGCGGTCACGTGGGCTCCACGGTTAGCGCCAGCCCCTCCAGCCGCAGGGACCCGCCGTGCGTCGGGACCGTGGTCGTCTCGCCGGGCGTCCTTGTCACCACGCACCGGACGCCGTCGAGCGCCACCGACCCGGACGCCGCAGCCGGGCCGAGGTCGGCGACGGCGCGGGTGAGGACACGCTGCAGCTCGCGCAGGGCGGGCTCGGAGAGCCGGTCGGTGAACGCCGCGGCGCCCGCCTCCAGCAGCTCCGCGCGCGCCGCGGCCGCCCGCTTCTCGACCTCGGCCCGCCGGGCGAGCAGGTGGCGACGCTCCTGGCTGCGGTCGGCGACCCGCGAGGTCCGGCCCCGGCTGGTCGTGTCGCCGCGCTCGCGCAGGGACACGGGCACCGGGGCGACCGGCGCGTCCCACCACGAGATCGACGACGAGACCGGGTCGGTGTCGTCGCCCCCGGCCACCCCGAGGTGCCGGGCGCCGTGGAGACCGAACGCGGCCGCCGCCAGCTCGTGGGCCCGCGTGGCGTCGGACCGTCCGAAGAACATCGCGAGCCGCAGGAAATCGACGCGCCGCGACGACCCGGCGGTGCCGGTCCGTGAGAGCCGCGTGAGGTTCTGGGTCAGGGTCCGGACGGCGTCGACCGCGTCGCGCTCCAGGGTCTGGACGCGCGACGGCCGGCCCGGGGAGGAGACGAACCACGACGCCAGGTTCTCCCAGTCCGCGACCGCAGCCCCGGGCTCGCGGCGCACCCGCACCGCCGAGAGCCCGGCCGCCGCGACCCGCGCGGCGAGGCCGTCCGCGGCGCGGTCGACGATCGTCGGGACGCGGGGGCCCACCGTCTCCAGGAGCGCGGCGATCGGCCGCGCCGCCCGGCGCAGCGTCTCGAGCCGCTCGCCGACGTAGCCGACGAGGACCTCGGAGAAGAACGCGAACTCGTCGGCGTCGAGGTCGAACCGCGACTGCCACTGGTTGATCGCCGCGAAGAACTGCGTGATCTCCGCGGAGAACGCGACGTGCGGGTCGAACACGCCGCGGACGGCCTCGGCGAGGCGGTCCGGCGGCGCGGTCGCGGCGTCGAGCCGGGCGAGGGTCTCCAGCCCCGCCCGCAGCTGCTCCAACCGCCCCAGCGACACGTCCCGTACGTCGTCGACCTGGGCGAGGACGCCCTCGACGACGTCGTGGACCTCCTGGCCCACGCGGGTGATCAGGTAGCGGTTGCGGCGCCGGTAGTAGTCCTCGACGGTGCCGACCTGCCCCACCGACGCCGAGACCTCCAGGTTCCCCCAGGCCCGCAGCTGTTCCAGGCGCAGCGTCACGGTCTGCTCGTCGATCGCCGTGCCGGCATCGTCGAGCCGCGCGGTGACGTCGGCCGGCGTCAGCTCGGCGAAGAACGTCCCGGCGAACACGGCGAGGATCGCGCGGTAGTCCGGCGACTCGGTGACGTAGGCGAAGACCGACGTCCGGACACCGTCCCGAGGGGCGGACGCGCCGGTCACGCCGAGACCGCCAGCGCGGACCCGTCCCAGCGGTAGTGGACGAGCGCGATCGCGCGCAGCTCGGGGTCGCGCAGGACCTCGGTGATCGCGAGCGCGGGGACGTTCGGGTGCGTGCCCCACAGCCGTTCGGAGGTCACGACGAAGTCCACGTCGAGGTCGACCAGCAGGCCGAAGAGCTTCGCGTGGTTGTCCTCGGACACCTTGGCGAAGGCGTCGTCGAGCAGCACGAGGCGGGGCGCGCCGACCCCGTGCGGATCGTGCGCCGCGGCGCTCGCGGCGGCGGCCGACGCCATCGGCAGCACGGTGACCAGCTTCTTCTCGCCCTCCGACAGCGTGGTGCGACGGGTGAGCAGCTCGTCGGAGCGTCCCGGGCGGCGGAGGTAGATCCGCATCTCGTGCCAGGTCCGGTAGTCGAGGATCTCGCCGATGACGGTGCGGTACGACGCCTCCGGGTTCTCCGCCCGGGCCTGCTCGACGAGACCCTTCACCGCCTCGCGGACCCGGTCGTCGTCCTCGGGCTTGCGCAGGTCCGGGTGGGTGCCGAGCAGCTCCAGCGCCGTCGCGGTGTCGGCGTCGAGATCGGAGCGCGGGCGCCACTGCAGCTTCACGCCGATGCCCTGGCTCGAGGTGACCCCGCGCAGGATGCGGTTCATCCGGTCGACCAGCTCCCGCGCGGCGAACAGCGCGTCGGCGACCTCGCGGGCGATGCGGCCGTGCAGCAGGTTGCGCAGCGCCTGGTCCTGCTGGGCCGACAAGAGCCCCTCGGCCTGACGCTTCTGGACGGCGACACGCAGCACCATCTGCGGCAGCGTCGCCCGCGACCCGCTGGTGACGAACACCGCCATCGGCATCCCGTCGGCGGTGCGCCGGCTCTCGATGTCCCGACCGCCGCCGCCCAGCGCGTCACGCGCGGTCCGCAGGGCCTTCTCCAGCGCGTCCTCGCTGACGTTGTTCCGCGGCGCGGAGAGGCGCTCCCGGAGGGCGGCGACCAGCTCCTGCGCGCCCTCGAGGGTGTCGGCGGTGGCGGGGACGGGCTCCGGCTCGTCCTCGCCGTCATTCCGCTCCGCGGCGGTGTCGACGTGCCGCTCCGCGGCGGGGAGCAGCCCGGGGGTCTCGACGACGTCGGCGAGACGCCGGCGCGCGGCCCGGACGGCGGCCTCGCGCTCGGCCGCCGTCGCGACGGCGCTCTCGACCTGGCCGTCCGCCTGGGCGAGCGCGACCGCGGCCGACTCCTTCGCCCCGCGCGCGGTCTCCAGCCGGTCGGCGACGTCGCGCAGCTGGTCGTCGAGCTCCGCGACGCGGGCGGCCACCTTGGCGGGCTCCTCGCCGAGGGACGCCTCGATCGTCTCCAGCTCGGTGCGCACCGACCCGGCGTGCTCGTCGGCGGCGCGGTGCGCGGCGAGGGCGGCGGCGTGGTCGGCGCCGTCCCGGTCCCACGCGGTGATCGCTTCCAGCCAAACCCCGACGCTGCGGTGGGTCCGCTCCCGGGCGGCCTCGACGGCCGCGAGCGCTCGCTCGGCGTCGCCGACGGCCTCGCCCAGCTCCTCGAGCCGCGACGGGTCGGTGGGCAGCCCGGCGTCACCGGCCTCCTGCTGGAGGCGGGCCCAGGCGTCGTCGGCGCGACGCCGGGCCTCGTCCGCCGCCGACGCCTGCTGCGCCGCCCGGCCCTGGGCCTCCTCGGCGTAGCGGACGGCGCCGGTGGCCGCGGCGACGGCGTCGTCGACCGGGCGGGTCGGGGGCAGCTCGCGAACGAGGGACCGCAGGCCGTCGGCGTGCCCGTCGAGGGCGGCGAGCACCGCGCGGGCGGCGTCGAGCCGCTCCTCGGTGTCCGCCGCCCGGGCGGCGAGCTCGGCGAGACGCCGCTCGCGGGCCTGGGCGCGGGCCCCGGCGCCGACGTGCTCGGCGGCGTCCTTGCGGTGCCGGCCCCGGAGCGGCCCGGCGCCGAACGCCCCGTCGTCGGAGACCCAGAGCCCGGGTCCGGGGGCCGTCCCCACCGCCGCGAGGACCCGGGTGACGACGTCGGGGGCGACCGCGCCGGTGTCGGCCGGGGCGAGCCACCGACCCAGACCGTCGTCGGGACCCGTGGCGCCGGTCGGCGCCACCAGCAGCTCGCCGTCACCGTCCCGGACCGTCCCGTCGTCGCGCACGTGCGCGGTGAGCAGGCCGGACGCCTCGAGCGCGGCCTCGAGCCCGGCGCGGGCGGCGTCGTCGACGTCGGGGCGGAAGTCGACCACCGCGGCGAACAGCGCGGCGTCCTCGACCTGCGTGTCCCGCCGCCACGGGGCGCGCGGGAGCGGGAGCTCCGCCGCGGCCTCGACCCGGGCGTGCTCGGCGCGCAGCTCGGTGAGCTCGGCCTCGACCGCCTCCGCGCGGGTGCCCGCCCGCGACCGTGCGTCGGCCAGCGCGGCGGACGCGGCGTCGGCCTGCGTGCGGGCGGCGCGCACGGCACGGTCGGCGGCGGCGCGCAGGTCGTCGTCGCGGTGGTCGTCAGCGCCGGGGTCGTCAGCGCCGGCGTCGACGTCGCCGGGGTCGTCGTGGTGGTCGTCGCCGTCCGGCAGCGGCAACCAGCCCGAGGTGCCGTCCGGCTCGGCCGCGGGGACGGCGGCGACGTGCGCCTGGAACCGGTCGACCCAGGTCCCGACGGCGGCGCGGTGCTCGTCCGCGGCGGAGCGGGCCGCCCGGCGGGCGGCGTCGGCCTGCTCCGCGGCCTCCCCGGCACGTCCGCGGGCGTCGGCCGCCTCGGCCTCGGCGCGGTCGGCGGCGGTCGTCTCCCGGTCGGCGGCGACGGCGCGTTCGCGCAGGCCGCGCACGGTGGTGCGGTGGGACCGCAGGGCGTCGCCGATCCCCGTGAGGGCTCCGGGCAGGTCCGCGGTCGGGTCCGCGGCGTCGGGGTCCGGCGGAGCGTCGACGGTGGTCTGCCCGCCCTCGTCCCGGCGTGGCTCGGTGACCAGCGACGGCGGGTCGGGCAGCCGGGTGACGACCGCCGTCGCCGAGGCCGTGCGGGCCGCGGTCGCGACCGCCGCCAGGTACTCGGTGACCCCGGCGAGGTCGGACTCCACCTGCCCCCGCGCCCCGGCCACGCGCGACGCCGCGGCCCCGGTGCGCTCGGCGGCGCGGTCCCGGTCGGCCTCGCGGCCGCGGGCCTGCGTGTCGGCCCGGGCGAGCTCGTCGCGGCGCCGCAGGAGCTCCGCGTGCGCGGTGAACTCGGGCAGGCTGACCAGACCCTGCCGCTCGGCGGTCGCGCGCCGCTCCTCCGCGGCGAGCTCGTCGACGTCGCGGACCGACGCGGCCTGGGCGGTCCGTGCGCGTTCCGCCGCGGCGCGGTCGCGGTCCAGCCGCCGGGCGGCGGTACGCGCCACGTCGACCGCGGAGCCGGCGGCCTCGACCTCGGTCATCAGCACGCGGCGGGCGTAGTCGGTGTAGACCTCGACGACCGCGTCGAGCGCCTCGGCGGTGCGGGTGAGGTCGGTGACGTTGCGGCGGTGGTCCTCGAGGTCCTCGAGCGGCTGGGCGGCGTCGTGCACCGCGTCCTCGGGCACGGGCGGCAGGGCCTCGCGCAGCGTGCGCGGGAGGTCGGTGTCGATGCGGTCGCCGACGCGCGGGTTGCGGACCTGGTGCAGCAGCCGGAAGTACGACCCGGGGTCGACGCCGCCGAAGAACCGCCGCGCGATCTCGGCGCGGTACTCGGCGGTCGAGGTGAACACCTGTCCGCGGGTGCCGAGCTCCGAGCGCAGCACGTCGATCGAGAACGGCACGTCGGCCTCGGTGAGGCGCAGGTCGATCCGCACCCGGCGATCGGTGGAGAACCACCACACCGTGACGCGGTCGGTGCTGCGGTTGGCGCGGATGCCGCAGCCGACCGTCCGGTACTCGCCCTGACGCTCGAACTCGATCCACAGGTAGCCCGTGCGCTGGGTGTCGTCGTTGTCCGAGAGCATCCAGCTGCGCAGCACGCCCCGCTGCTCGCCCGCCGCGTCGATCTTGCGGACGTCGGCCTCGAGCAGGAACGGCAGCAGCATGTTCATCGCCGTCGACTTGCCAGAGCCGTTGACCCCGCGCAGCAGCAGCCGTCCGTCGGCGAAGTCCAGCACCTCGTCCTGGTACTGGTAGACGTTCAGGATGCCGGCGCGGGAGGGCTTCCAGCGCTGTTGATCCTCGGCAGGCACCCGGACGAGGGTACGGAGCGTGGTTCAGGTGCCTGCGAGCCAGTCGGCGTCGCCGAGGACGTCGAGGACCTCGCGCGGCGTGTGGGTGAACCGGGGGTCGGCGGCGGCGCCGCGGGTCCAGGTCAGGGCGCGGGCGACGACGGCGGCGCGGCAGGCGGTCGCGGCGAGGTCGGCCAGTGCCGCGCGCGGGGCCAGATCGGTGAACACCTCGAGGTAGGCGTCGCGGGGGCGGGTGATCGCCGCATCCTCGGTGGCCACCTGGAGCGTCCGGCGCAGCGAGCCCAGCGCGACGAGCAGGCTCGCGAAGGGGTGGGCGAGCACCGCGTCACCCCAGTCGGGGAACCGGCCGTCGACCAGCACGTTGCCGACGTGGAGATCCTGGTGGTCGACGCTCGACGGGACGGGGCCGTCGAGCCGGGCGGCCCAGTCGGCGATCTGTGCGGCCCACCGCGCCTCGCCGCCGATCGTGGCGACGGCCTGGGCGTAGCGGGCCGGCAGCGCGGGCGGCGTCGCGTCCGGGACGCCGAGCGCCGACATGTCCTGGAGGTGCCCCGCCACCGCGCGCTGCAGCCTCGCGTACCGCGGGAGCGCGGCCGTCATCGCGGCGGACGGGTCGGCGCCGACGTCCCGGACGCTCGGGCCGGTGTCGGGGAGCAGGAGCCGGCCGCGGGCGGTGTCGACGGCGAGCGGGGTCGCGACGGCGTCGGGTGCGAGACGGGCGAGCAGCGCGTGCAGGCCGACCTCGTGCGCCATCCCCGGCACCGGCTCCTTGAGCCAGACCGGTCCTTCCCGTGTCGGGATCCGCAACACCGTCGACCAGGCGCGGTGCCGCTGCCGGACCGGAGCGGTCGGGCGCAGGCCGGTGGTCGCGGCCACCCAGGCGAGCACCTCGTGCCGCCACGCCTCGGTGCCGCGCTCCTCCACGGGGCTACCGTGCCGCACGTGCTCGTCGTCCTGCCGCCCTCGGAGACCAAGGCGCCCGGGGGTCGCGGACGCCCGCTGGACCTCGACACCCTGTCGTTCCCGTCGCTGAACCCGACGCGCAAGGCGCTCGTGGACGAGGTGGTCGCGCTGGCCGCCGACCTGCCCGCGTCCAGGGCGGCGCTGGGGATCTCCGAGCGCCAGGACGACGAGATCGCCCGCAACGCCGCGCTGTGGTCGTCGCCGACCGCGCCGGCGCTGCGCCGCTACACCGGTGTGCTCTACGACGCGCTGGACCCCGGCTCGCTGACCACCGCCGCGCGGCAGCGGCTGCTCGTCTGCTCGGCGCTGTTCGGGCTGGTCGGCGGCACCGACCCGATCCCGGCCTACCGGCTCTCGGGCGGGAGCACGCTGCCCGGGCGCGAGGGTCTCCGGGTCGCGTGGCGCCCCGAGCTGATGCCGCTGTTCGACGAGATGGACGACCTCGTCGTCGACCTGCGCTCCGGCCCGTACGCCGCGCTCGGGCCCGCGCGCGGAGCCGTCACCCTCGACGTGCACAGCGAGGCCGCCGACGGCTCGCGGACGGTGGTCAGCCACGCCAACAAGTCGCACAAGGGCCACGCCGCCCGCCTGCTCGCCTCGTCCCGCCGCCGCCCGAAGGACGCGGGCGGCGTGCTCGCCCTGCTCCGCGACGCGGGCCTGGCCGTCGAGCAGGCGAGCGAGCACGCCCTCGTCCTCGTGGTGCCGCGTTAGGTGGGCGACGCACGGGGTGGTGTCAGCCTGGCGTCCAGGCTGACGTTCAACGTCAGTATTTCCACCAGCTCGACGCGACCAAGATCGTGGTTGATTTCCTGATGTCTGACGTCAGCGTGGACGCCAGGCTGACACGATCGCTCAGGTGAGGTCGGCGAGGACCGCGTCGGAGAAGGTCGGCCAAGCGGATTTCGCCCAGTCGCCGAAGTCCCGGTCGGTGAGGGCCACGCACGCCGCGCCGGCCTCGGGGTCGACCCACAGGAACGTGCCGGACTGGCCGAAGTGCCCGAAGGTGCGCGGCGAGTTCGCCGTCCCCGTCCAGTGCGGCGACTTGCCGTCGCGCAGCTCGTAGCCCAGGCCCCAGTCGTTCGGTTTCTGGTGCCCGAAACCCGGGATCGTGCCGTTGAGCCCCGGGAACTGCACCGACGTCGCCTCGGCGAGGGTCGACGTGTGCAGGATCGTCGGCGCCCGGAGCTCGGCGGCGAGGCGCAGGAGGTCGTCGACGGTCGAGGTCGCCCCGTGGCCCGCCGAGCCGTCGAGCGTGGTCGACGTCATCCCCAGCGGCGCCAGGACCGCCTCGTGCAGGTAGTCGGCGAACCCGATGCCGGTGGCGTCCTCGATGGTCGAGGCCAGCACCTCGAACCCCGCCGACGAGTACAGCCGCCGCGTGCCCGGCTCCGCGACGACGCGGTGCTCCCCGAACGCCAGCCCCGAGGTGTGCGCGAGCAGGTGCCGCACGGTGGACCCCTCGGGGCCGGCGGCCTGGTCGAGCGTCACCGCCTCCTCCTCGACCGCCACCAGCGCGGCGGTCGCGACGAGGGGCTTGGTCACCGAGGCGAGCGGAAAGCGGCGGGCCGTGTCGCCGCGGGTGCCGCGCACGGTGCCGTCGGCGGCGATCACCCCGGCCGCGGCGTGCTCGACGGGCCAGTCGTCGATCTGGGCGAGGCTCTGCACGGCGCCCGACCCTAGGTGGGCTGCGCGCTGGTGAGCAGTTCGGAGTGCTCCAGCACTCCGAAGTGCTCACATGCGGCGGAGCCGCACCCGGTCAGGTCGACAGGGCGTCGCGGGCCGCCGCCGCGGCGTCGTCGAGCAGGCTCTTGGCCGCGTCGTAGCCGCGCGGCTGGTTGGACAGCAGCACCACGACGTAGCGCCCGCTCGCGTCCGGGAGCCCCGTCGAGTGCAGGTCGATGCTCGACTGCAGGCAGCACAGCCACCCCTGCTTCGCCGCCGCCGTCCCGCGCCGGGACGGGTCGAGCAGCCCGAAGGCCTGGTCGAAGCCGTCGGCCGCGGTGGGCGCGGCGGCCTCGAGGGACTCCAGGACGAAGTCGCGGTCGGGGTCGGTGAGGCGGGTGAGCACGAAGCTGTAGAGCGTCGCCACGTCGCGCGCCGAGGTCTCGACCTCACCCCACTGCGAGGTGTCGTCGGGCGGGCTGGTCTCCGAGATCCCGAGCAGCGCCGACACCCGCCGGATGCCCTCCGGCCCGCCGTAGCTCGACCACAGCGCGTTCATCGCGTTGTCGTCGCTGAGGCTCAAGGCGCGGCGGAACCGCTGCTCGTCGCCGTCGCTCGTCTGGATCTGGCCGGCCTCCCGGCGGGTGAGGATGTCGACGATCGTGAACAGCTTGGCCACCGACGCGGCGCGCAGCGGGGTGTCGCCGGCGTCGTTGACCGTCGTCGTCCCGGTCGTGCGGTCCAGGACGGCCACCCCGAGCGTGACGTCGTCGCGCTCCTGGGCGGCCGGCGCGGTCGCGTCCACGGCCTCCTGGGCGCGGGACGCCGGGGGTGTCGGCGTGGTCGTGGTCGTCGGCGGCGGGGTGGTCACCACCGGCGGCGGCGCCGCGACCGGCGGGGGCGGGGTCGGCGTCTGTCCCGTCCACGACCGGACCTGCGCGCAGCCGGTGGCGAGGGCGGCCGCGGCGAGCAGCACGGCGACGAGACGGGTCCCGCGGCGGAGGCGGCCGACGATCACCCCTCGATCGTGCGCCTCCTGCCACGGGGTCGCGCGCCGACACACGGCAGCCGCCGAGGGCGTCACACGCCGGTCACGCGACACCGAGCGGCTGCTAGGCCGCCAGGACCACCTCGTCCGCCCGGAGGGCGGCAACGACGCGCTCGGTCATGACCCGCTGCACGGCCCACTGGCGGCCGGGCTTGGTGCGGACCGTCAGCCGCAGCGTCATGCCGGAGGCGGACAGGGACTGGACGCCGAGCACCTGCGGCTTGTCGAGGACGTCGTGGCCGTGGCCGTGCTCGTCGATACCGGTGGCGGCGGCGTCCTCGGCGATCGACGCCGCGTTCGTGACGTCGGTGTCGAGGGCCAGCGGCACGTCCACGACGGCGACGGCGTGGTCCTGCGAGCCGTTGCCGACGCGCTCGATCGTGCCGTTGCGCACGTACCAGACCATGCCGGACTCATCGCGGACCGTCGTGGTGCGCAGGCCGACGCGCTCGATGGTGCCGACGGCGTCGCCGAGGTCCACGTGGTCACCGACCCCGTACTGGTCCTCGAGGAGCATGAAGATCCCCGACAGGAAGTCCTTGACGAGGTTCTGGGCGCCGAAGCCGATGGCGAGCCCGAGCACGCCGGCCGAGGCGAGGACCGGCGCGAGGTTCACGCCGAACTGGCCCAGGACCATCATGAACGCGGTTCCGAAGATCAGGATCGTGGCGGCGTTCTTGATCACCGAGCCGACGGTGCGGGCACGCTGCGCGCGCCGGGCGGACCCGAAGGCCTGGATGCGGTCGGCGTCGGTGACCCCGCGCCGCCTGCGCAGCAGGCTGAGCATGCCGGGCAGACCTGCACCGGCGGAGACGTGGCTGATGACGCGGTTGACCACGAACCGCAGCACGACGGCGATGACGACGATGACGGCGACGGTCACGCCGATGCGGATGAGGGCGTCGACGGACAGGGCAGGCAAGGGTGACACGGCAACCACCTCGGGGGAGCGGGGAGCGATCGGGCTGGGATGCCGGCACGTCACCGTGCCGGAGAATGCGGGACGTGACAAATCGCCTGCGCACCAGGCCGGTCGGCCGCCGCTCGGCGCCGGGATGCGGCGCTCGGCGTGATCGGGATGTGAAAGGGCGCGTCGAGCGGGTGCCGGAGCGGGGAGCGGGGTAGAGAAACGGACATGTCGACCAGCAGCCGCGGCGCGACCCGTCGCGGCGACCGTTCCCCTCTGCTGGTGGCGCTGGCTGTGGCGGCCGCGGTCCCCGGCCTCGTGCTGCGGTTCGGCGGCCTGCACATCTCGCCGCCGGTCGACGCGCTGCTGTTCGGCGTGGCGATCGTCGGCGCCGCGTTCCTGCTGTCGTGGGCGGCCGAGGCCGCGCAGGTCGACATCTCGGCCGGGCTCGCGATCGCGCTGCTCGCCCTGGTGGCGGTGCTGCCCGAGTACGCCGTCGACTTCGTCTTCACCGCCCAGGGCGGCGCCGCCTACGCCCAGTACGGCCCGACGTGCCTGCCGCCGGGGTCGGCCGAGCAGTCGCCCTGCGGGCTCGCGCTCGCCAACATGACCGGCGCCAACCGGATCCTCGTCGGCGTCGGCTGGGCGCTCGTCGTGCTGCTCGCGGCGATCCGCCTGCGGGTCGGGGGCGCCGACGCGGGGCAGTCGGGCGGGGCCGGGACGTCGCACGAGCCGGGCCGCCCGACCAAGGTGACGCTCATGCGCACCGACTCGGTGCCGCTGGTGTTCCTGCTGGTCGCGACGCTCTACTCGCTGACCCTGCCGCTGCGCGAGAGCATCACGCTGGTCGACACCGTCGTCCTCGTCGGCATCTTCGTGCTCTACAGCGTCCGGGTCTCCAAGGCACCCGCCGAGGACCCCGACCTCATCGGGCCGTCGGCGTGGATCGGCCGGATGGAGGCGCCGCGACGGCGCACCGGCTACATCGGCCTGTTCGTGGTCTCCGCGCTGATCATCGTGGCCTGCGCCGAGCCCTTCGCCGACTCCCTGGTCGAGACAGGCACCGAGCTCGGCATCAGCCAGTTCTTCCTCGTCCAGTGGCTCGCGCCGCTCGCCTCGGAGGCCCCGGAACTGCTCGTCGCGGGCCTGTACGCCTGGCAGCTCAAGACCACCGACGCGCTCGCGACGCTCGTCTCGTCGAAGGTCAACCAGTGGTCACTGCTCGTCGGCACCCTGCCGATCGTGTTCGCGATCTCGGCGGGCTCGCTGAACGGCCTGCCGGTGGACGCGGTCCAGCGCGAGGAGCTGCTGATCACCGCGGCGCAGTCGCTGTTCGCCGTCGCGCTGCTGGTCACGTTGTCGATCACGGTCCTGGGTGCACTCAGCCTCCTCGTGCTCTTCCTGGCCCAGTTCGTGCTGGCCGCGACGCTCCCGGAGGCGCTCCAGGAGGCCGAGCTCCTCATCGTCTCCGGCGTCTACCTCGTCGCGGCGATCGTGCTGTTCGTGCTGCGCCGCCAGGCCGTCGTGGCGCTGGTCAAGGACGGCTTCCGCACCCCGTACGCCGAGCTGACGGAGTCGAAGTGACGCGTCGCAAGCTCGCCGTCATGCTGGTGCACGGCGTCGAGAGCGCCGGGGAGCAGTACGCGGTCCGGGCGACGGCCCTGCTGCGCGAGGAGTTCACCCGGATCGCGGGAGTCCCGGCCGACGACGCGCTGGTGATCGAACCGACGTTCTGGGCGCCCGTCTTCGAGCCGGGCCAGGAGGCGCTCAGCGACCGGATCGGAGGCCGCGGGGCCCGACGGTTGGCCGGGCTCCTCGACGGCCTCGCCGCCCGCGCGAGCCAGGGGTCGACCGCCGCGCTGCTCGCGGCCGCATCGACCGCGGGCCTGCGCTGGCTGCCGGGACTCGACGACGCGCACTTCCCGACCCTGCGCTGGCTGATCGTCCACTACCTGGGCGACGCCGTCGCCTACCACTCGGGCCGCGACGGGACCGGGCACTACGAGCACGTGCAGGAGATCCTCGCCGGCTCCCTGCACGAGCTCGCGACGCGGGCCGGCCCCGACGCACCCCTCGCCGTGCTCGGCCACAGCCTCGGCAGTGTCGTCGCGAGCGACTTCCTCTACGACCTGCAGGGCGTGGCCACGGGGACGCCGCTGGCCGCGCAGGCCGCCGCGGTCCTCGGCGACACGCCGCTCGAGCGCGCGGAGACGTTCGGCTGGTTCTACACGCTCGGCAGCCCGCTGGCGCTGTGGGCGCAGCGCCACCCCGGGTTCGGCGAGCCGCTGGCCGTGCCCCACCCCGACTTCACCCGGCGCCACCCGGGGCAGGGCGGCGAGTGGGTCAACGTCTACGACCCCGACGACGTCATCGCCTCACCCCTGCGTCCGCTGAGCGAGCGCTGGTCGAAGGCGGTGTCCGAGGACCGGCGTGTCGACGTCGGCCCCTGGTGGCTCGGCTGGACCCCGCTGGCCCACCCGTACTACTGGAACGACCGCCGCGTCGTCACCCCGATCGCGTCCCAGCTCGCCCAGGCCTGGCACCGGCTCTGACCCTCACTCGCCCCGGCCCCCGGCGTCGGTGATCCGGCGGCACTCCGCCGCCCCGGGGCTTATCGAGAGGCGCGACACGGGGGCGTCGACCGGTTACTGGCCGGTATCGCTCGCCTCGCGAGGGATACCAGCCAGTAGGTCGACATCGACGGCGAGTGTGCGCCCCGCGCGCCCGTCCGACGCGGGCTCAGACCTTCGCCCGCCCGACCTGCTCGACGCGGTCCTCCTCGGCCATCTCGGTCAGCTTCCGGCCGGCCTCGGCGTCGCGGGTGAGGTTCTCGCCGGTCTTGGGGTCGAAGACGTGCAGCTTGCGGGTGTCGAGCCAGAACTCCGCCTCGCGGCCCTCCCGGATGCGGCTCGTCGAGTCGATCGACACCACGGCCTGGGTGCGCAGCTGGTCGGAGTCGAGCTCGCGCGAGAGCTCCTTGAGCTGCTCGGCGATCTCGGCGGGCGCCTCGTAGGGGATGTAGGCGTACTGGGCGTCGCCGAGCCACTCGGTGACGTCGACGCGCGCCTTGAACGTCGACCCGTGCGGCTTCTTGGCCTCGTCGACCAGGCTCGCGTCCTCGAAGTACTCGGGGCGGATGCCGACGAGCAGCAGGTCGTGACCCTGGATCTTCTCGGCGCGCTCGGCGCCCAGCTCGACCGTGCCGAACGGCGTGGCGAGGCTCGAGCCGTCGACGCTCGCCGGCAGGAAGTTCATCGGCGGCGACCCGATGAACCCCGCGACGAACAGGTTGACCGGCTGCTCGTAGAGCTCGCGCGGCGAGGCGACCTGCTGGATGACGCCCTTGCGCAGCACACAGACGCGGTCGCCGAGGGTCATGGCCTCGGTCTGGTCGTGGGTGACGTAGACGGTCGTGATGCCGAGGCGGCGCTGCAGGCGCGCGATCTCGGTGCGCATCTGCCCGCGCAGCTTCGCGTCCAGGTTGGACAGCGGCTCGTCGAACAGGAACGCGTCGGCCGCCCGCACGATCGCCCGGCCCATGGCCACGCGCTGGCGCTGGCCGCCGGAGAGGTTCGCGGGCTTGCGCTGCAGGTGCTCCTTGAGCTCGAGGACGCCGGCGGCCTCCTCGACCCGCTTGCGGACCTCGTCGTCGGACACCTTCGCCAGGCGCAGCGGGAAGGCGATGTTCTCGTAGACGCTCAGGTGCGGGTAGAGCGCGTAGTTCTGGAACACCATCGACAGGTTGCGGTCCCGGGGCGCCTTCTCGTTGACGCGCGCCCCGCCGATGACCATGTCGCCCGAGGTGATGTCCTCGAGCCCCACGATCATCCGCAGCAGCGTCGACTTCCCGCAGCCCGACGGCCCGACCAGGATCATGAACTCGCCGTCGGCGATGTCGAGGCTCACGTCGTTCACGGCGGGGTAGCCGTCGCCGTACTGCTTGACGATGTGGCTCATCTCGATCGAGGCCATGGTCTTATCCCTTCACGGCGCCGTTGGTGAGACCGGCGACGATGCGCCGCTGGAAGAGCAGGACGAGGAGCACGACCGGGATCGTGACGATCACCGCGGCGGCCGCGATCGGGCCGTTCGGCGACTCGAACTGCGAGGCGCCCGAGAACAGACCGAGCGCCGCGGGCACCGGGCGGGCCGCCTCGGTCGAGGTCAGGGAGATGCCGTAGACGAAGTCGTTCCAGGCGAGGAAGAACGCGATGATCGCGGTGGTGAACACGCCCGGCGCGGCCAGCGGCACGATCACCTTGCGGAAGGCCTGCCACGGCGTCGCCCCGTCGACCTGCGCGGCCTGCTCCATCTCCCACGGGATCTCGCGGAAGAACGCCGAGAGCGTCCAGATCGAGATCGGCAGCGTCAGCGACAGGTACGGGATGATCAGTCCGGGCCAGGTGTTGTAGAGCCCGATCTGGCGCCAGAGGTTGAACAGCGGCGTGACGATCGAGATCACCGGGAAGATCGCCACGGCCAGCGCGGTGGACAGGATGAGCTTCTTGCCCGGGAAGTCCAGCCGCGCGATCGCGTAGGCCGCGAACATCGACAGCAGGCACGAGATGAACGTGGCGATCAGGCAGATGCCGAACGAGTTCACCAGCGCCGGGAGGAAGAGCCCGGCCGCGTCGCCGACGAGGATCTGCTCGTAGTTGGCGCCGGAGAACACGGTGGGCAGGAACTGCCCGTTGGCGATGTCGTCGGACGACTTGAACGACAGGGAGACGATCCACGCCACCGGGAAGAGGCAGTAGACGATGATGACCAGGCCGCCGATCCCCCAGCCGACCTTCTCGCGGGTGGACATCGCTACTTCCCTCGCGCCTGGGACAGGTCGACCTTGAAGCCCTTGATGAACAGCACGCTGATCAGCACGACGGACAGGAAGAGCAGCACGGAGACCGCCGAGCCCAGCCCGATCTCGACCCGCTCGATGGTCTGGCGGTAGGCGAGGAACGAGACGGTCTCGGTGTTGTTGGCGCCGGCGGTCATGACGAACACCGAGTCGAAGACGCGGAAGGCGTCGAGGGTGCGGAAGAGGACCGCGACCATGATCGCCGCCTTCATGTTCGGCAGGGTGACCCGCCGCATCCGCTGCCACCACGTCGCGCCGTCGACCTTGGCCGCCTCCTGCAGCACGTCCGGGACCTGGGCGAGGCCGGCGAGCAGCAGCAGCGAGATGAACGGCGTCGTCTTCCAGATCTCGGCCAGGCAGATGACGAACAGCGACGAGCCCTGCGTGCCGAACCAGTCGGTGTCGGCCGTGGTGCCGAGGAACGAGAACCAGGCGTTCACGAAGCCCGAGTCGACGCTGAAGGCGAACTGCCAGGCGAAGGCCGACACCACGGTGATCACCGCGTACGGGATGAGGATGACCGTGCGCAGGACCGGGCGCAGGCCGCGCAGGGCGTTGAGCATGACCAGCGCCAGCGCGAAGCCGAGCACGAGCTCGACCGCCACGGTGACGACGGTGATCAGCACGGTGACGCCGAACGACGTCCACCACACCGAGTCGGTGAGGATCACGCCGTAGTTGCCCAGGCCGACGAACGCGGAGTTCTGCGGGTCGGTGAGGCGGTAGTCGAACAGCGAGTCGAAGACCGCCTGGACGATCGGGTAGGCCGTCACCAGCAGCATCACGGCGAAGGCGGGGCCGGCGAGGTACCAGCCGAGACGCCGCTCGGCGCGTGACTTGTCGCTCGTGCTGGAGACCGGGGCGACCGTCTCGGAGCGTTCCAGCGTCGTGCTCACAGCCCCCACCACCGACGGCAGCGCGGGCGCGACGCAGGAGCGACCGCGATGGCGGTCGTTGTGGTGGTCACAGCAGAGCCTCCTTCCGGAGCACCGCGGTGATCAGGTCCGTCGCCGCCTGGTTGGTGGCGCCGGGCACGACCGCGCCCGGCGGGTGGAAGGTCCTCTGGATGCCGCCCGAGACCTCGGCGTAGTACGCGGTCTGCGGGCGGGGCTTGGCCTGGGTCAGCGAGTCGCGGATGACCGGGGCCATCGGGAACTCGGCGAGCACGGCCGGGTCGGAGAAGACCGAGATCCGCGAGGACGGGTTGCCGTTCGAGACGAAGTAGTAGGCGGAGTTCTGGGGGTTAGAGATGCAGGTCGTCGCCTCGTAGGCGAGGTCCGGGTGCTCGCTGAAGGCGCCCACGCCGAGGTTGATGCCGCCGAGAGGCGGCGCGCTGGGCAGGTCCGGCGAGGTGCGCGGGTAGATCGCCCAGCCGTAGTCGTCGGGGACGGACTGCGGCAGGGTGCCCTCCTCGACCCCGGACTTGGCCTTCCCCCAGATGAACGGGTAGTTGACCATGAACGCCGCCGAGCCGGACTGGAAGGACTCGGCGTTGGTGTCCTCGTCGGCCGTCGGGAAGCCCGGTGGCGCGACCCCGGCGTCCCCGAACTCCCGCAGGATGCGGGCGGCGTCGATCCCGGGCGGGGCGTTCAGGCCGAGCTGGATCAGCGCGGGGTCGGTCTCACCGACGTTGGTGATGATCGAGCCGCCGCCGGACTCGACGAGCGCGTTGACCCACACCGTCAGCGACTCGCCCCGCACGCCCTGGGCGGCGATCTGGGTCCGGTTGGCCGCGGCCGCCTGGATGATCTGGTCCCAGGTGACGGGCCGGCTCATGTCGAGGCCCATCGCCGCGACGGCCGCCTTGCGGTACCAGAGCAGCTGGGTGTTCGCCCAGAACGGCACGACGACGAGACGGTTCTGCCAGGTCGACGCCTCGATCGAGCTCGGCACGCGGTCCTCGCGGGCGGCCGCCTCGACCGCCGGGGGCATCGGGGCCAGGAAGCCCGCCTGCGCGAACTCGGGCACGTAGGGCGGGTCGATGCTCATGATGTCGATCGACGAGTCGTTGGCCGCGAGGCGCCGGACGAGCTGCTGGCGCTGCTCGGAGGCCTGGCGCGGCAGCGTCGACGTTGCGATCGTGTAGCGCCCGTTCGCGGCGGCGGTGCAGCGCGCCGCGATCTCGGTCTGGCCGCCGTCGTCCGGGTTGATGTACCAGGTCAGCGTCGGGGGGCCGGCCGGCGCGGAACTGCACGCCGCGGACAGCGCGGCGATCACCGCGATCGCGGCGGCCACCGCGGTGAGCCGCCGTCGTGGGCCTCGCATCGGTCTCCCCTCCCGCACTGCTGTGAGCTGGAAGCGCTTGCGGAGGGAGACTGGTGATACAGGTCTCACAAGTCAAGCACGAAGAGCGACGAACCGAGCGCAGTGGGACATCTGGGGCAGCGGCGGTCCACCCCTTCCGGGGCACGTCGCCGCAGCTCTGGAAGCGCTTCCAGCGCAGTGTCATGCTGGACTGCTGTGACCGGGGACACGAGCGACGGGAGGGCGGCCGTCCGCCCCACGCTCGACGACGTCGCCCGCCGGGCCGGGGTCTCGGCGGCCACCGCCTCGCGCGCCCTCGGCGACCACCCCCACGTCGCGGAGGCCACCCGGGCCCGCGTGCGGGAGGCCGCCGAGGCCCTCGACTACGTCGCCTCCCCGGAGGCCGCCCGGCTCGCCGGGGGGCCGACGGGCCGGGTCGCGGTGCTCGTGCCGCACCCGTCGCGGTGGTTCTTCGGCGAGCTGCTCGAAGGCCTCGAGGGCGAGCTGCGCGGTGCCGACCTCGACCTCGTGCTGTTCCGGGTCGGAGGGCCCGAGGAGCGCACGGCCTTCTTCGCTCGCCTGCCGGCCCGGCGCAAGGTGGACGCCGTGGTCGTGCTGGCCTTCGCCGTCGACGAGGCCGAGCACGAGCGCCTCGCGTCCCTCGGGGTCGCCGTGGTGGCCGCGGGCGGCCGGGTCGCGTCCTACCCGTCGGTCGGCATCGACGACCACCGGGCCGGCCGCCAGGCCATGGACCACCTGCTCCACCTCGGCCACCGGCGGATCGGGATGATCGCCGTCGAGGACGCGGGGCAGCTCGCGCCGGATCCCGACGGCCGGATCTCGGCCTGGCGGGCGGCGCTCGGCGACGCCGGGGTCGAGCCGGACGACGAGCTGCTGGTCACCGTGCCGTGGGGCGGCGAGGGCGGCGCGGACGGCATGGCCCGCCTGCTCGGGCTGCGCACCCCGCCCACCGCGGTCTTCGCGCACGACGACGAGACCGCGCTCGGGGCGGTCCGCACCCTGCGCCGCGCGGGCCTGCGGGTGCCCGGCGACCTGTCCGTGATCGGCGTCGACGACCACCCGCTGGCCGCGCTCACCGATCTCACGACCGTGGCCCAGCCCGTCCGCGAGCAGGGCCGGCGCGCCGGCCAGATGGTCCTGGCGGCGTTGCGCGGCGGGCTCACCGAGCGGGTGCCGCCGGCCGAGATCCTGCCCACCCGGCTCGTGCTGCGCGGCACGACCGCACCACCGGGAGCACCGCGATGACCGCACCCGATCTCCGTCTCCGCGCCCCGACACCGGGGCTGCTCGCGCTGCCGTGGGACCGGCCGCTCGGCGACTGGGACCCGGCGGCGGTCCCGCTGCGCGAGCTGCCGGTCGGACCCAGCCGCCACCTCGTGCGCTTCGTCGAGGTCGACGGGGCCCTCTGGGCGCTCAAGGAGCTGCCGCCGCGGATCGCGACGCGCGAGTTCGACGTGCTGCGCCACCTCGAGTCCGCGGGCCTGCCGGCCGTCCGACCGGCGGGCCTCGTCACCCAGCCCGGCGAGGACTGCTCGATCCTGCTCACCAGGTACCTCACCGGCTCCTGGCAGTACCGGCGGCTCATCGCGCGGCTGCCCCCGAACCGTCCCGCGCAGCGCGCCCGGCTCTTCGACGCGATGGTCGGGCTGCTCGTCGAGCTGCACCGCCACGGCGTCTACTGGGGCGACTGCTCCCTGGCCAACACGCTGTTCTCCCGGGACGGCCAGCTGTTCGCGGCGCGGCTCGTCGACGCCGAGACCAGCGAGGTGCACCCGTCGCTCTCGGACGGGCAGCGCGCCCAGGACCTCGAGATCCTCGTGGAGAACGTGGCCTCGGGGATGACCGACCTCGCGGCGAGCCTCGGGCGCCCGCCCGAGATCGAGGAGCAGCTCATCGAGGAGGCGACCGGGCTCCCGGCGCGCTACGAGGTGCTCTGGGACGTCCTGCACGGCCAGGCCCAGTTCGCCTTCGGCGACCGCTACCGGGTCGAGAGCACGGTCCGCGAGCTCAACGACCTCGGCTACGTCGTCGACGAGGTGAGCCTGGCGCCCGCGGAGGACACCGACGGCGGCGTCGTCCGGCTCCGCGTCGCGGTGGGGGAGCGCAACCACCACGCCCGCTACCTCCGCGAGCTCACCGGCCTCGAGGTGGGCGAGGGCCAGGCCCGCATCCTGCTCGGCGACCTGCGCGCCCACCAGCGCGCGATCGCCCGCGAGCACCCGGAGCGCCGGATCACCGAGGAGCAGGCGATCGCCAGCTGGCGTCACGACGTGCTGGCGCCGGGCATGCGCCGCGCCCACGCCGCCGTGCGCCACGTCGGCACGGCCGTGCAGGCCTACTGCGACCTGCTCGAGGTCCGGTGGCTGCTCTCGGAGGCCGAGGGCGCCGACGTGGGCACCGAGCGGGCCCTCGCGACGCTCGCCGAGCGCGCCCCGGCCGACTCCGCGGCGCGCTCGGTCGTCGTCGACACCGCGTCGGACATCCCCGTCGTCGAGGCGGACCCGGCGGTGCCCGACGTCCCCCCGGAATGGTGACGGGCGTGGTGATCAGGCCAGCCAGACCGCCGCGTCCGGGCCCAGGCGCCCCTCCTCGAGCGGCACGCTGGCGAGCAGCACCTCGTGGTGGGCGGGCAGGTCGACCGGCTCGGCGCCCAGGTTGACCACGCACGCGAACCCCGGCTCGCGGCGCAGGTGCAGCACCGCGTCGCCGGGAGCCGACACCCACGCCATGTCGCCGTCGCCCAGCGCCGGGTGGGCGCGGCGGAGGCGCAGCGCGGCGCGGTAGAGCTCCAGCACCGAGTCCGGGTCGCTCTCCTGGCGGTCCGCCGCGTAGTCCGTCCACCCCGCGGGCTGCGGCAGCCACGGGGCCGCCGCGCCCTCCGGGCTGAACCCGGCGGAGGTGCCCGCCGTCGCCGACCACGGCAGCGGCACCCGAGCCCCGTCGCGTCCGCGCACCGTGAACCCGGACCGCCGCCAGGTCGGGTCCTGGCGGGCGTCGTCGGGGATGTCCTCCACCTCGGGCAGCCCCAGCTCCTCGCCCTGGTAGACGTACATGCCGCCGGGCAGCGCGGCCTCGAGCAGCAGCGCGGCCCGGGCGCGGCGGGTGCCGAGGACGAGGTCGGTGTCGCCGTCGCGGGCGACCGTGGACGTCGGCACCTCCTCGCGCTCGGTCGTGGGCCGGCCGTAGCGGCTCGGGTGGCGCGCGACGTCGTGGTTGGACAGCACCCAGGTCGCCGGTGCGCCCGCGGCCCGCAGGTGCCCGGTGGTGACGTCGATGGCCTCGCGCAGCGCCGCCGGGTCCCACGGCGCGACGAGGTAGTCGAAGTTGAAGGCCGTGTGCAGCCGGCCGGGGGCGACGTAGCGCGCCAGTCGTTCCGGGGCCGGCGTCCACGCCTCGGCGACGAACATGCGCTCACCGGGGTAGGAGTCGGACACCCGCCGCCAGGCCTCGTAGATCTCCTCGACGCCCTCGCGGTCCACGTAGGGGTGCCCGCCGGCCGGGTACGTGCGGCCGAGCTGGTCGCGCGGATCGGTCAGGTCCGGCAGCGCCGGGTCCTTGACCAGGCCGTGGGCGACGTCGATGCGGAACCCGTCGACGCCCCGGTCGAACCAGAACCGCAGGACCGCCTCGAACTCGGCGGCCACCTCGGGGTTCGCCCAGTTCAGGTCGGGCTGACCGGGGTCGAACAGGTGCAGGTACCACTGTGCTGTCTCTTCTGGCCTGTCCGCCACGCGCGTCCACGCCGGGCCGCCGAAGTGCGACTGCCAGTTGTTCGGCGGCCGGGCGCCGTCGGGACCCGCGCCCGGCCGGAAGACGTAGCGGTCGCGGGCGCCGGGCTCGTCGGCCAGGGCGGCGCGGAACCACGCATGCTGGTCCGACGTGTGGTTGGGGACGATGTCGGGGATCAGCCGCAGCCCGTGCTCGTGGGCGTCGACGATCAGCTTCTCGGCGTCGGCGACGGTGCCGTAGGCGGGCTCGATCGCCCGGTAGTCGGCGACGTCGTACCCGGCGTCGGCCTGGGGCGAGGCGTACCACGGGTTGATCCACAGCGCGTCGACGCCGAGCGCGGCCAGGTAGGGCAGGCGCTCGCGGATGCCCGCGATGTCGCCGATGCCGTCGCCGTCCGCGTCGGCGAAGCTGCGGATGTAGACCTGGTAGATGACGGCGTCGCGCCACCAGGGCGAATCGGACATGGACCCCAGTGTCCCGAACGCCGCGTGACGCGTCAGGCGCGGACGGTGGCGCGGTCCTCCTCGTCCTCGTCGTCGAACTCGTCGTCGTACTCGTCGTCGAACTCGTCCGGGTCCAGGACGTCCTCGGGGTCGGGCGCCTCGTCGATGCCCTCGGGCGCGCGGCGCTCGCGCAGACGCTCGGTGGCGCGACGCAGCACGTCCAGCGCCTGTGCGGCGAGGCGCACGACGAAGGCGAGGAAGAGCCGCGCCTGCTCCAGGAGGAACCCGACGGCCGCGCCGACGCGCCCCTGGTCCTCGTCCTGACGCGGCTCGCGCTCGGCGCTGCGCTCGCCGATCCGGTCGGCGAGGTCGTCCACCTTCTCGACGGCGCGGTCGACCAGCGCCGCGAGGACACGCCCGGCGAGCACGGGGAGCATGCGCCGGGCGGCCTCGGTCAGGATCGGCCCGCTCACGTCGGAGGGGCGGGGCACGGTGCCGTTGGTGGTCATCACTCCCTGACGCTAGACGTGCACAACCGGTAGGACACTCCGCCGACGGCACCCACCGTCGCGGCACCTGCGCGGGCGATCTACACCGGACGCTTGAGCATCTCCGCGATCGCCGCGTCGATGAACGCGGTGTCGACCGGGTTCTTCCCGCCGCCCGCGAAGTGGCCCCACACGCCCGGGATGACGGTGACCTCGCCGCGCGGGATGTGCTGCGACGACCACTCCTCGTCCTCGGGCGGGAAGTAGAGATCCTTCTCGGCCGGCAGGGAGAGCAGCGGACAGCGGATGGAGTTCAGCGCCGCGACGGTGTCGCCGTCGAAGCCCGGCGTCTGCCCGACGTCACCGTGCTCCCAGGTCCACAGCATCGCGAGCAGGTTGTTCGGGTCGCGGCCGTCGAGCCAGAAGCCCTCCCAGAAGCCCACGAGGAAGTCCTCGAGCGAGGAGTGCCCGAGCTTGCGCCACTCCTCCTGCCAGTAGAAGGCCTGCGAGAACCCCCAGCCGGCGTAGATGCGGGCGAAGGCGCGCAGGCCGCGCAGGGGCAGCCGGTCGGGGGTGTACCAGCCGTCGGCGAAGGTCGCGTCGGCGCGCATCGCCTCGCCGAGGGAGTACAGGAAGACCTTGTTGTGGTCGGCGGTGATCGCCGAGCCGCAGAACGGGACGGCGCGCTGCACCATCTCGGGGTGGCTGACGGCCCACTGGTAGGTCTGGCCCGCGCCCATCGACCAGCCGGTGACCAGGGCGAGGGTCTCGATCCCGAAGTGCTCGGTGACGAGACGGTGCTGGCAGGCGACCTGGTCGTGGAACGTGACGTGCGGGAAGCGCGCCCGGTCGTGGGGCTGCGGGGTGTTGCTGGGAGAGCTCGAGAGCCCGTTGCCCAGCATGCTCGGCACGAGGATGAACCACTCGGCGGGATCGAGCGCCATGCCCGGCCCGATGAGCCACTCGTTGTCGGTGTGCCACCCCGAGAACCAGGTCGGGTAGACGATGGCGTTGGAGCGGTCGGCGTTGAGCGTGCCGTAGGTCTGATAGGCCAGATGGGCGTCCGGCAGCGTCATCCCGTGCTGGAGGACGACGTCGCCGAGCGGGAAGAGCTGGGCGTCGGTGGGCGGGGGCATCGGCGGGGACCTCCTCGGGCAGTGGCGATCTCCGCGATGGGAGCACGTCGGTGACCGCTGTCACATCGTCCGGACCCGCTTCGTCACGGGACCGCAACGTCGCCGCCGTGCGCTGGTCCGGTGGCACCATGGAGGTGATGCGGCAGCCGGGGCGACGCGAGCGGCTGATCGCCGCGCGCCAGCGCGACGGCGACGCCTGCCTGTGGTGCGCCCGACCGCTGACGGGCACCGTCGCCGCGACCACCGACCACGTCGTGCCCAAGGTCAAGGGCGGGCCGTCGTGGCTGGAGAACGAGGTCGCCGCCTGCCGCCGCTGCAACGGCGAGCGCGGCCACCGCGGGGCCGTCGAGTGGCTCGAGGAGTGCGAGCGCCGCGGGTGGGCGCCCGACGCGGTCCGTCTCGAGCGGGTGCTGGTGTCGCTGGTGGCCGCGATCGCCCAGCGCGGCGGGCAGCGGCGGGCGCGTCCCCACCTCGACGCCCAGCTGCGCCGGCTGCGGAACCGGGTCGCCGCCTAGTCCTGGTAGGCCGCGTCGAAGAAGGCCAGCTCGAGGTCGACGGCGCGGGTGAACGCCGCGGCCATGTGCTCGCGGGTCGTGGCGTCGGCACCCGCGGCGACGCGGTCGGTCTCGGTGCGCAGCAGGTCGACCCACGCGGTAAAGGCCGGGCCGCGGTGCAGGTCGACCCACTCGCGGTGCAGCCAGTCGTCCGGGGCGGGGCCCGGGCGGGAAGCCCAGTCGAGGTAGAGCCACTCGGCGACGAGCAGGACGGCGAGCACCTGCCCGTAGCTCGCGGAGCGGCGGGCGTCGTCCATGAGGGCGAGGAAGTCGCTGGTCGGCGGGAGCGGGTCGGCGTTGCCGGTGACGCCCAGCCGGGTCAGGGCACGGGTGAAGTAGTCGTCCTCGTCGCCGGCGACCAGCCCGAGTTGGCGGGCGACGGCCAGGCGCGGCTCGGTGCGGTCCGCGTGCGCCACCGCCGCGCCCAGCAGGGCGACGAAGCGGTCGAGGAACAGGGCGTCCTGCGCGAGGTAGCGGGCGAGCACGGGGTCGTCGAGCGTGCCGGACCGGAGCTCGTCGACGAACCGGTGACCGGTCGCGGCGTCCCACGTGGGCGCGGTTGCCGCGCGGAGGTCGTCCGAGAAGCTCATGGCCTCCTCGCGAGCTGGTGGATTTCCTGACGTCCAACGTCAGCGTGGACGCCAGGCTGACAACCACGCCGACCCCGGACGTGGCGCAGCCCGGGCATCGGCGGGCGGGGGCAGCCGCCGATGACCGGGCCGCGGGGCACCCCGGCCGCGCGGGAGGCGGCGGCCGGGGGTGTGCTCAGCGCTCGAACTTGTCGGGGTCGGGACCGAGACGGCGGTCCCGGTCCATCCCCTTGATCGTCTCCATCTCGTCCGCGGAGAGCTCGAAGTCGAAGATGTCGAAGTTCTCGCGCACCCGCTCCGGCGTCACCGACTTCGGGAAGATGATCGTGCCGATCTGGATGTGCCAGCGCAGCACCACCTGCGCGGCGCTCTTGCCGTGGGCCTCAGCGATCGGCGCGAGCTCCGGGGCGTCGAGCAGCCCCTTCCCCTGGCCGATCGGGCTCCACGCCTCGGTGGCGATGCCGTGGCGGTCGTCGTAGGCGAGCACGGCGGCCTGCTGCAGCTGCGGGTGCAGCTCCACCTGGTTGATCGCCGGGGTCGTGCTCGTCTCCTCCTTCAGCCGGTCGAGGTGGTGCGGCTGGAAGTTCGACACCCCGATCGCGCGGGTCTTGCCGTCGGCGTAGGCCTGCTCGAAGCCCTTCCAGGTCTCCACGTAGAGGGCCTTGCCGGGCAGCGGCCAGTGGATGAGGTAGAGGTCGACGAAGTCGAGCCCGAGCTTGCCCAGGCTCTCGTCGAGGGCACGCTGCGAGTCGTCGTAGCCGTGGTTGCCGTTGTTGCACTTCGTCGTGATCCACAGCTCGTCACGCGGGACGGACGACTTCGCGATCGCCTCGCCGACCTCGGCCTCGTTGCCGTACATCTGCGCCGTGTCGATGTGGCGATAGCCGATGTCCAGCGCCGTCGTCACCGACTCCGCCGTGTCCGACGGGTCGATCTGGAACACACCGAACCCCAGCTGGGGAATCGTCGTGCCGTTGTTCAGCTCGATACCGGGGACATCGCTCATGACAGGCGAATACCCGAGGTGGTGCGAGCCTCAACCTCCGGACGAGGTCTCAGGCCGTGGCGAACGCGCCGAGGGTGCGGTCGGGGCGCACGCCCGCGAAGGAGCGGTGCCACGTGCGGTAGTACGCGATCTCCTCGTCGCTGCGCAGCGCCCAGCCGTGCTCGACCGTCGGGGGCTCCGCGTCCTGCGCGCCCTCCTTGGCCTTCTCCTTCTCGACGAGCTTGGAGAGCACGTCCTTGGCGCCGGAGCCGTCGCCGAACTGCTCCTTGCCGCGCCAGATGATGTCGTGCGGCACCATCCCGTCGAAGGCCTCGCGCAGCAGCTGCTTCTCGGTGCGGTCGTGGATCTTGAGCTTCCACTCCGCCGGGATCGCGAGCATCTCGCGCATGACGGTGGCGTCGAGGAACGGCACCCGGGCCTCGAGGCCGTAGTTCATCGTCGTGCGGTCGCAGCGCTGCAGGTTGAGCTCGTGCAGCATCTCGATGGAGCGCACCAGCTCGGCCTGCAGGGCGTCCGGCGTCCCGTACTCCTCGGCGTGCACGTACTCGTAGCCGGCGAACAGCTCGTCGGCGCCCTCGCCGGTGAGCACGACCTTGACGTGCTTCACCGCCTCGCGGGCGAGCAGCAGGTTCGGCACCGCGGAGCGCACCAGCGCCGGGTCGAAGTGCTCGATGACCGTGACGGCCTCGTCGAGGGCCGACTCGAGGTCGTCGGCGGTCGGGACGATCTCGTGGTGGTCGGTGCCGAGGTACTCGGCGACGGCGCGCGCGGCGAGCAGGTCGCCCGAGCCCTCGGTGCCCACGGCGAACGTCGGCAGGCGCTCGCCCTTCTCGTCGGCCACCTTGGCGGCGACCGCGGCGACGATGGCGGAGTCGAGCCCGCCGGAGAGGAACACCCCGACCGGCACGTCGCTCATCATGTGGCGGCGCACGGAGTCGGAGAGGACGTCGCGGATGTGGCCGAGGTCCTCCTCGGTCCACTGCTTGTCCGGGGCGTAGCGCGCCGGGCGCACCTCCACCGGCACGGCGTCGGCGAAGCGGACGATGGCGCCCTCGGCGACGTCCTCGCCGTTGACGCCGGGCGTCCAGACGTACCCGGGCGGGAAGGCCTCGACGGCCGGCTGGTCCTCGGGGTCGAAGGCGCGCAGCTCGCTCGCGAAGAGCGTCACGCCGTCGAGACGGGCCCAGTACAGGGGCTTGATGCCGATCGGGTCGCGGGCGACGGCGCCGCGGCCGTCGGTGTGGGCCATCGCGAGGGCGAACATGCCGCGCACCTCGTGCAGGGCCGCCGAGCCGTCACGCAGCACCAGGCGGAAGGCCGACTCGGTGTCGGAGTCGGTCGCGAACCGGACCTCGGAGAGGACGTCGCGGATGTCCTCGTGGTTGTAGATCTCGCCGTTGCCGACCACGTACGCGGAGTCGGTGTCGTCGGCGATCGGCTGCTTGCCGCCCGTGACGTCCATGATCGAGAGACGCTGGTGGCCGAGCCACGCGGTGTCGAGGTGCACCCGACCGGTGTCGTCCGGTCCTCGGTGGTGGATGCGGGCGAGCATCCGCTCGCATTTCTCGGGGTCGATGTCTCCGTACGCCGCGACGATTCCGCACACGGTGCGTCCCACATCCTCAGTGTTCTCGACTGGACCACGGACAGGCCGTAGAGCACATTCCAGATAACCACCCCTCGCCCACGCGCGCATCGATCCGTCGCATGCGTCACTGCCCTGTAACGATCCGCCCCCGGATCAGCGCCAGGCGAACACCGGCTGCTCGAGGCCGTCGACGCGGGTGGTCCGCCCGTGCAGGGCGACCTCTCGGAACTGCAGCAGGACGGCCGCGGTCGGGGCGTGGATGAAGTGCCCGACCAGCGGCATCTGCACCACCGGGCGGGGGGACTCCTCGATCGCGTGGAAGAGCGGGTCGACGTCCAGCTCGTCGAGCGTGATGTGGAAGAGCTCGGAGACCTCGTCGGGCGAGGGCCGCAGGTCGGCCACCGCGCCCGGCGCCGCCATGACCACCGGGGTGATCACGAACCCGGACCGCGTCGGGTAGTCGTCGAGCAGGCCGAGCACGGTGTCGTCCCCGAGACGCAGGCCCAGCTCCTCGTCGAGCTCGCGGCGCGCGGCCGTGACGACGTCCTCGCCGGGGTCGACCGACCCGCCCGGCAGCGCGAACTGGCCCGGGTGGTCGCGCAGCCGCGACGTGCGACGCGTGAGCAGCACGCCCGGGCCGCGGCCGGGGTCGTCGAGCACGACGACGGCGACCGCCGCCGCGCGCAGGTCGGGGCGGTGGGCGGTGCGCCGGTCGTCGCGGTCGTGGCCGCGGACGCGCGCGGCCACCTCCGCCGCGGAGGGGTGCGTCATCCCCAGAAGATGCCCGTCGGGTCGGCGTCGACGATGTCGAGCAGCGGCGCGGGCGAGCTCGCCTTCGACTCGTCGGGGTAGCGGTGCCAGCGGCCGCTCGAGTCCGGCCAGAGCAGGATCCAGCGCTCCTCGTCGGGGACGAGGCGCAGCTGGGCGATCGGCTCGGTGGTCCAGCCCGTCCCGAGCTCGGGGAACACCGGCGCGCGGCGCGCGGAGAGCGTGATGCGGCCGGCGCGCTCGGTGTAGGAGATGCGCACCTGGTCGCGCTGTCCCTCCGGGACACGGCGCGCGCACCACTGCCGCACGAGCGCGCGGTGCTCCTCGGGGACGTCCACGGCGCTCACTCTGACACGGCCGCCCCGCCGGCCGGGAGTGGCCCGCAGCACCTGGTGGACGAGCCCGGACGGGCGACCCGCCCTCCGGGTGACCCCGGGCGCCTGTCACGATGCGCCGACCGCAACGGGTGCTGGGAGGCGAGCGGGCGTGGGCGCTGGGACGGGTCTCGATCGGCGCGCGCGGGTCGCCACCTCGGTGGCCACGGCCGTCACGGCCGCGGGTCTCGCGCTCGGCGTCGCGGCCTGCGGCGGTGGACCGCCGACCGATCCCGCCGCGTCGAGCGCCCCGGCCGCGTCGGCCGCGCCCGCGACACCCGACCCCGCCGTGCGGCAGTACTGCGACACGGTGACCCGCGTGCAGGCCGAGCAGTCCGCGCCGGGGGCCGGGCAGAACGGCGTGCCCGCGTCCTCGGACGCCGCCCGGCGCCAGGTCGCCGACCTCGTCGCCGCCGCCCCGCCCGAGCTCGCCGGCGAGTGGCGCACCGTGCAGTCGCTGACGAACCAGGCGCTGGACTCCCTCGCCGCGACCGGCGGCGACCCGTCGCGCATCGACCGCGCCACGCTCGCGCGCCTCCAGCAGGAGGCGACACCGGCGGTGACCCGCATCCAGCAGGTCACCCAGGAGCGCTGCGGGATCACCTTCCGTCCCCCGGGCTGAGGATTACCGTCCCGGGAGTGACCGACGAGCCCATCAGCCGCTTCCCCGTCGTCGAGCTCGACGACCTGCCCGACGACCTCCGCGAGCGCGTCGGCGCGATCGCCGAGCGCTCGGGCTTCGTGCCGAACATCTTCCGCGCCCTCGGGCACCGGACCCCGGAGCTGCGGGCGTTCCTCGACTACCACGACGCGCTCATGGAGCGGGAGTCCCCGCTGTCGAAGGCCGAGCGCGAGCTCGTCATCGTCGCGACGTCCGGCGCCAACCACTGCACGTACTGCGTGGTCGCCCACGGCGCGATCCTGCGGATCCGCAGCAAGGAGCCCGAGCTCGCCGACCACGTCGGCATCAACCCCTACGGCGCCGCGCTCGACCCGCGCCGGCGCGCCATCGTCGACCTGGCCCTGGCGCTGGCCCTGGACTCCGCGTCGCTGTCCGGGGACGACCTCGACGCCGCGCGGGACGCCGGCCTGACCGACGAGGAGATCTGGGACGTCGGGGCGATCACCGCGCTGTTCGCGATGTCCAACCGCCTGGCCCACCTCACGGCGCTGAAGCCCAACCCCGAGTTCTTCGGCATGGGCCGTCAGGCGCGGGGGTAGGCGGCGGACATGAGCTCAAGCGTCGCCGTTCTCGGCATCGGGATCATGGGCGCGGGGATGGCCCGCAGCCTGCTCCGCGAGGGCCACGAGGTCACGGTGTGGAACCGCAACCCCGACAAGGCGAAGCCCCTGGCCGACGACGGGGCCCGGGTGGCGGACTCGGCCGCGGAGGCGGTCGCCGCCGCCGACGTCGTGATCACCATGCTGTTCGACACCGAGTCCGTCGTCGACGTCATGGACTCCGCCCTCGACGCCGCCCGCGAGGGCGCGGTGTGGCTGCAGACCAGCACGGTCGGCATCGAGGGCGCGCGGCGCCTGACCGCGCTCGCCGAGAAGAAGGGCGTCGCGATCGTCGACGCGCCGGTCATCGGCACCAAGGCGCCCGCCGAGAACGGGAAGCTCGTGATCCTCGCGTCCGGGCCCTCGTCGCTGCGGGAGAAGGTGGCGCCGGTCCTGGACGCCGTCGGCAGCGCGACCCAGTGGGTCGGCGAGGAGACCGGGCAGGGCAGCCGGCTCAAGCTCGCGGTCAACGCCTGGGTCGGCACGATGGTCAACGGCATCGCCCAGTCGATGGCGCTGACGAAGGCGCTGGGTCTCGAGCCGCAGGCCTTCCTCGACGCCGTCGCGGGCCAGGCCGTCGACGCGCCCTACGTGCAGCTCAAGGGCAAGGCGATCATCGACGAGGACTTCACGCCGTCGTTCGAGCTCGACGGAATGATCAAGGACCTCGACCTCATCATCGCCGCGATGGACGACCACGGCACCGACTCGACGCTGGCCCGCTCGATGCGCGACCGGGGCGCCGCCGCCTCGCTCGCCGGTCACGGCGCGGACGACATGGCCGCGGTCTGGCACGCCTACTGAGGTGCGCTTCGCGCATGTGAGCACTTCGGAGTGCCCCAGCACTCCGAAGTGCTCACATGCCGTCAGGCACCGGGGGTGTTGTTGGCGAGCTCGAGGGCGTACTGGGGCCAGAAGTCGCCGGCCGTGGGGGCGCCGCGGCAGTCGCCGTCGGAGTCACCGGGCTCCTTGACCCACAGGTACGCGGCCACGCGCTGCGAGCCGGTGTCGCGGGTCGGCGGGGTGCCGAGGGCGCGGCCGGGCGGGTTGCACCACGTCGGCTGGTCCGGGCCGTTGTAGTCGCCGTTGCCGTTGCGGCTGGTGTCGATCACGTAGCGGGCATTGCCCACCTGGCTGGACACCCGGTCGCCGTAGGCCCGCACCTCGTCGGTGTTCATGAAGTTCGAGACGTTCAGCGCGAAGCCCGCCGCCTGCTCGACACCCGACTTCCGCAGGCCGTCGGCCAGCTTGCCGACGTCCGTGACGAAGCCCGGGTTGCCGGCGTCGATGTAGACCTCGCCACCGGCCTGCGAGAGCGTGCGCACCGCCTCGGAGAGCAGCTCCTCGCGGCCCTCCTGCTGGCCCTCGCCCTCGCAGTTGGTCAGCGTCTGGGGCAGGGCGTCGGGCTCGAGGACGATGACCGCGCGGTTGCCGCCCATCCCGCGGGCGAAGGCACCGAGCCAGTCGCGGTAGGCGCCCTCGTTCTCGGCGCCTCCGCTGGAGTACTGGCCGCAGTCGCGGTTGGGGATGTTGTAGGCCGTCAGGACCGGGGTCCGGCCGGCGGCGCGGGCCTGCGACATCACGCCCGACACCTCGCCCTCGACGCCGCCCTGCTCGCCGGTCGGCCAGATCGCCACGGGCTGGCGGGCGATCTTCTCCAGCGCCGCCGCGTCCTGGGTGCGCCCCTCGCCGCGCCACTGCTCGATCTGCTTGGCGGCCGCCGAGGACGGGTCGACGAAGAACTCCGAGGCGGCCGGCGGGACCGCCGGGCCCTGGCCTCCGCCGCCTCCGCCGCTCTCGCCGCCGCCACAGGCCGAGAGACCGAGCGCGGCGATCGCGGCCAGCGCGCCCGCCATGAGCCTGGTCCTCGTCATCGGTCCGGCCCCGCGGTGCGTGTCCTGGTCCTGCATCATCGATTCCGTCCCGCTCGGTCGTGTCGTCCGGCCTTCTCGCGTCCTGCTCGCGGCCTCTCGGCCATCCGGAGTCAGGCTCTCAGGTGCGTTCGTAGCGCCTCTGTGGGGGGATGAACCGCCCACCGCGGCGAGCTGTCCGCTCGGCGGCCCACCGCGCGTCGCCGCCGTCCCGGCGCGTCGGGGACCCGGTCGCGTGCGACACGGGTCACGCCGCCTCGGCCTCGCCGGCCGCCGGCACGTCGACCCACCGGGCCGTGGAGGGGACACCGCGGTCGTCGACGAGGAAGAGCATGTAGCGGCCGGGCAGGGCGATCGTGCGGTCCTCGGGCACCGTCACCGACACGGCGCCGTCGCGCTTCCGCAGGTCCAGCGCGATGGAGCGCTGCCCGGTGTCGGTGACGTGCGTGGACGCCATCGGCGCCATGAGGCGCGCGCTCGCGATGCGCGCGGCGTCGGGCGTCGCGACGTCGACCGTCTGCCCGAGCGCGACGGTCTGGGGCGCGTCGGCGATGGTCGGCTGCTGACCCCGGAACAGGTACGGCGGCGTGTAGATCTCGATCCGCTGCTCGAACGTGCCCGGGATCGTGCCGGCCGCGTCGTTGAACAGGGGGTCGGAGCCCACGGTCATCACCCGGCCGTCGGGCAGCAGCAGGCCCGCCGAGTGGTAGTTGCGACCCACCTGCGGATCGGCGGCGTAGTCGAGCGTGTTGGTCTGCGGTCGGTAGATGCGGGCGTTGTGGTTGTCCGAGGCGCCCTTGCCGCGGTAGTCCCGCGAGCCGTTGCTGATGAGCAGCGAGTCGTCCGGCAACGTCGTGAGGTTCGGGTAGCGGGTGCCCTCGGGCAGCGACGGGCCCGGCTGCCAGGTCGGGTTCGGGCCGTCGAGGTCGATGGTGTCGATCCGGCCCGTCGAGCGCGGGCTCTCGCCGACCCCGCCGCCGCCGACCACCGCGATCCGCTGGTCCTGCACCGGGCCGACCCACGCCGAGCCCGCCGTCTCCAGCAGGTCGGGGTCGCGGATGCCGGGGACCGGGGTGAGCAGGTTCGTGCGCAGGTTCCAGAACCCGGGCACACGGCCCTGCTCCGCCGGCCCGTAGCCGGCGTTCGCCCCGGAGTAGAAGAGGACGTTCTCCCGCGCGGTCTGGAACAGCGCCGGGTAGCTCGGGAAGTACTGCGTGAGGTCCTTGCGCTCGGTCCAGCGCCGCGTCGCCGGGTCGTAGATCTCGTTCTGCCCGTTGAGGATCTCGCCGGTGCCGTCGAGCCCCGACACCGAGATGACGCTGCCGTTCGCGAGGCCCGTCAGCGTCGGGTACCACCGCTTGAAGACCATGTCGCCGACGCGCTCGTAGGTCTCGGTGAAGGGGTTGAACTCGTAGCTCTGCTCGATGCCCTGGTAGTCCTGCTTCTCCAGGGTCATCGCCTGGCCCAGCGCGTAGAGGTTCTGCGCCTCGGCCGCGGGGACGCCGTTGATCGTGTACTGCTTCGGCCCGACGGCGATGTACTGCGCGCCGACGTCGACGGCCTCGGCGAACACGACGGTCTCGCTGGCCGTCACCGTGGCGCCGCGCCGGGTGGCGGTCTTGGCCGCCGGCTGGACGACGAACGGGTGCGTGGCGCGGTAGACGAGGCCCTCGGGCGAACGGAACTCCGTGCCCGCCGGGAAGTTCTGCGGGGCCGCGTCCGGGTTCTCGTTCTTGACCGTCAGCCCGCCCGCGGCGTGGGTGACCGCGCCGTCGAGGCGCTCGTAGCGCTGGGTCCCGCCGGCGATGAGCAGGTTGCCGTTGGCGAGGAAGGTGTGCCCGGCGCAGAACATGTCGTCGGGTGTCGGGATGACGCGGCTGCGCCCGGTGGCCGGGTCGTACACGAGGCTCTTGAACGTCCCCGCGTTGAACATGTCCTCCTTGTTGCCCGAACCGGCGATGAGGAGGATGCGCCCGGTCGGCAGCACCGCGGCGTGGATCGCGTTGACCTTCTGGTCGTCGGGGACCTCGACGACGTCCCACTTGCCGTACTGCTGCTTGTACTCCTGGCTGTTGATCAGCCGCTGGTGGCGGAGCTCGGTGATCCAGGCCCAGGCCGGCGGCACGTTCACGCCGAGCATGACCGCCGGGACGACGATGAGGAGCAGGAAGCGTTTGACCCGTCTGGTCAGCCCCTGCTCGATCAACTCGCCTCCGTTCGTCGCCCTTCGGTCTCCGGCGGCACCTCGGCACCGGGGTGTCGGGAGGGGCCGGCCACCGCGGCCAGCGCCACCACGCGGACCGCGACCGTCGGGGCGTTGAGCGAGACGGCATCGGACGCGCGCGTCCCACCGTCTCGTCCGTCGTGCCGCTTTGCCGATTCGTTACTGATGCTAGACCCTGCCGAGACCGGGATCACCCCTGGTGTCCCGTTCGTACCGTTCGCCGCGGCGTGCTCGGCGGCCGCCGGCATCGGCGTCGGTGGCTGCTCACGCCGGGGCGTGGGCCGCGGCGTGGGCGACGGTGTGGGCGACGGTGCGGGCGCAGGACGCCCCTCGACACCCGTGTCCGGGCGCGCGGACGGCGACGGGGTCGGTCGTCCGCCCTCGGGGACGATCCCGGGGCGGGCGTCCGGGCGGTCGTCCGGACGGTCGGGACGGGGCTCGGGCCGGGGAGCGCCCGGCCGGGCCGGACCCTGCTGCTCGGCCGCGGGCGCGATCGGGCGCTGGCCGGGCTGACCTGGCTGACCCGGCTGACCCGGCTGACCCGGCTGCTCGGCCGCCGCCGGCCGCTCGGCGGGGTGGCCCGGGGGCGGGAACGGAGCGGGGCCGGGACGCGGGGTCGGCGTCGGGCGAGGCCGGGCGCCCGGCGTGGGCGAGGGACGTGCGGGGCCGGCGGGCGGCGCGGCCGGACGGTCGGCGGGACCGGGGCCCGGCCGGCGTCCGGTGTGCCGGCCGGGCTGCGGGCCCTGCGGCGCGCCGGGACCGCCCGGCGCCGCGGGCCCCTGGTGCTGGGGACCCTGCGGTCCCTGCGGCTGGGGTCCCTGCGGACCCTGCGGACCCTGCGGCTGCGGACCCTGCGGCGCCTTCGGCTGCGGCGACGGCGGCTGCTGGGCGGCGTGCTGGGGCACCGGCCGGAGCCCGGGCCGCTGACCCGGCTGACCCGGGTGGGGCTGAACCGGCTGACCCGGCTGGCCCGGCTGGGGCTGACCCGGCTGGGGCTGACCCGGCTGGCCCGGCTGGGGCTGGCCCTGGGGCGCCGGCGAGGGGCGGTTGCGCGGCACCGGCGACGGTGCCGGGTCGACGCCCTTCTCCGGCGACGGGCGGCGCGCCGGCGAGGGGCGGCCGTCGGCGGGACGCGGAGACGGGGAGGACTCGTCGGCGCCGCGGCGGGAGAGCGAGGACGTCCGCACCCAGCCCGCGGGCAGGTCGCCGTCGAGCGCGACCGCGGGACGCGGGGCACCGACCGGCGCGAACGCCGGATCGCCGGCCGCGATCGCCTCCGGGATCGGGGAGCGCCGGGTCGTGCTGCCCGCGGCCAGCAGCGCGTCGAGCGCGGCCCGCTCGAGCGACTCGGTGGTGACCCCGGAGCGGCCGTCCGCGAGCACGGGCACCGACTCGATCGCCGGCTGCCGCCCGACGATGCGCTCGACGAGGCAGAGGATCGGGGGCGCCAGGCACGCGGCCAGCGCCACGGCCGGCCACAGCAGGACCGCGGGGGTCGCGTAGCCCTGCAGGATCGCGAGCACGATCGCGCCGACCAGCAGCGCCGCCCACTGCAGGTGGCGCCGGAAGGTCAGGATGTGGTCGGCGCTCGACGACAGGCCCTTCGGCGTGACGACGAAGCGCGCCGGCAGGCGCAGCAGCGTGGCGATCAGCGAGGCCGCGAAGATCGGCGCCGCGAAGATCGACATCAGCATGCCCTTGACGCCCGAGGAGCCCTCGGCCTCGTAGGGGCTGACGTTGTACCGCCGGTTGCGCAGGTAGACCCACAGCTGGAACGCGGTGGCGTCCACGTAGAGCGCGAGCCAGAGCTGCACCGGCACGACGACGCCCTGGACCCCCAGGGCCAGGAAGAGGCAGGCGTTGACCGCGCCCAGCACCCAGCCGATCGCCATCGACGGGTAGAAGGTCGTGATGAGGATGTAGTGCAGCGCGCGGCCCGGCGACAGGCGCGGCAGCCGGAAGACCATCTCCTTGAGGAGCACCTCGAAGGTGCCGCGCGACCAGCGCATCTGCTGGGAGAAGAAGTCGCCCCAGGACGACGGGCCCTCGCCGACGGCCAGCACGTCGGGCGTGTAGACCGACTTCCACCGGCGCCCGGAGTCGGGGTTGCGGCGGGTGTGGAACTTCAGCCCGGTGGCCATGTCCTCGGTGATCGAGTCGGACAGGCCGCCGATGCGCTTGAGCGAGCTGATGCGGATGGCGTTGTTGGTGCCCACCAGCATCGCGGCGTTGTAGCGGTTGGCCGCGCGCTGGATCAGCGAGTGGAACGGGAACTGCTGGGACTCCGCGGCGCGCGTCACGAACGTCTCGTCGTTCGCGTAGCACTGCGGGCCGACGACGTACGCGACGTCGGGGTCGCGGAAGTAGCCCAGGATGCGCTCGGCGTAGTTGGGCAGCGGCACGTGGTCGGGGTCGACCGACAGGAACACCTCGTAGGAGTCGCCGTGCTCGGCGACCCAGGCGTTGTAGTTGCCGTGCTTGGTCTTCGCCTTGTAGGCGCCCTTGCGCTGGTTGTACTTGTCGATGCCCTTGCGGGTGAAGTGGTTGACCCCCAGCTCGCGGCACATCGCCTTGACGTCCGGGTCGTCACCCTCGTCGAGGATCCAGACGTCGAGGATCCCGTCGTACTGGATGCGCAGCGCCGCCTGCAGCGTGCCGCGCACGACGTCGATGGGTTCCTTGCTGGGGACGATCGTGGTGAGGAAGGCGATGCGCCGGTCGGGCTCGGGCGGGACCGGCACCGGGTCGCGGCTGATCACCGACGCGAGCGACAGGGAGAAGACGTTGATCAGCCGCAGGAGCTCCATGAGGCCGATCGAGCCGATGACGACCCAGTTCGCGTAGATCGCGAAGGTCGAGCCGATGACCGGCGGCCGGTGTGACGGGTGCAGCAGCCAGAGGAAGAACAGGGCCTCGAAGGCGAAGTTCAGGCCGGCGACGAGCAGCGAGCGGGCCACCCGGCCCTTGCCGTGCACGGCGTCCACGCCGCGGTAGGCGACGCGGTACGGGCCGTCGGCCGGATCGGGCTCGCGGATCGGCCCGGCGAGCTGAGAGAACTCCTGGATACGACGGCCGACGACGAGTTCCGACTCGTCGACCTCGTCCGGGGGTCGCTCGGCAAGAAGGGTCATCGGCCGTTTCGTCTCGATCCTCGTGACACCGCAGCACCGGCAGTGGTCACGAGCCTCCCGTCGTCGTCGCACCCCTCGCGGACCCGCGGGGAGGCGGTACCGCCGACGTGCCGTCCTCCTGTCCGGTCATCCCGGTCGTGCGACCGCTGGTGTTCCATCGGTCCCGGAAACGGTAAGGGCATCACCCACCGTGCTCACCGAGGGGGACGGTTGACCGCCCCCATCCGTGGCCCGCGACCCGCTGACATCGCGCCGTGTTCCACCGAACGGGGGACACGGAGGCGCCATCACGGCCCCGTGACGTCCGTTCACGGTCGACGACAGACGGTAGCGCGTCAGTCCTGCCGCACCGCAGCGGGTGGGAGCGCGTGCCGTGTGACGTCCAGCAGATCGCCGTCCCGGATCTCCGCCGTCATGTAGGTGCACTCCGGCTGGCGGCGACGCTCCGTGGGCGATCCGGGGTTGAGCAGCCGGACGCCGCCCGGTGTCGTCGTGTCCCACGGGATGTGGCTGTGCCCGAACACGAGCACGTCGACCGGCGTCGCGCTCCCCGGTCCGAAGCGCGCGTCGCAGCGCCGCTCGCGGCCGGCCGCCGCGCCGGTCTCGTGGGTGACGGCCAGGCGCAGCCCGCCGACGTCGGCGACGGCGGTCTCGGGGAGGCGGGCGCGCAGGTCGTCGCCGTCGTTGTTGCCCCAGCACGCGACGAGCCGGCGGCAGCGCCGCTCGAAGCCGTCGAGCAGCTCCGGGTCCATCCAGTCGCCGGCGTGCACGACGACGTCGGCGGCGTCGATCCGCTCCCAGAGCTCGGCGGGCAGCTCGCGGTTCGGGTAGCGGGGCGTGAGGTGGGTGTCGGTGGTGAGCAGGAGACGCACGGGTGCCATCGGGTCTCAGCGCTCCAGCAGCAGCGCGTGCAGGGCGACGAGCGCGAGCGGCGCGTAGAGCAGGACGACGGGCGCCGGGCCGGTGGTGCGCAGCCACGTCCGCGACCGCACGCGCGGCCCGTCGTCGCCGCGGGCGTCCTCGACGCCGTGGTCGAGGTGCAGCGTGACCGGTCCCGCGCGCACCCGCCACGACCATGTGCGGGCCGCCTCGTCGACGGCCGTGACCTCGAAGGGCAGCCCGACGACACCCGCCGCCCGGACGGTGCCCCGCAGGCCGGGCCGCAGGCGCCGGTGCTCCGCCGCGACCCCGGTGATCTGGGGCGCCCACCGGCTCCAGAGGTCGAGGTCGGCGTAGCGCTCCCACGCCTGGTCGGCGGGGAGCGGACCGGTCGCCCGCAGCGTCGTCTGCACGGCCGTGGACGTACCCGCGACGGGCCTGGACGACGAACACATACTCCGAGTATGGTTTCGGCGAGCACCCGGTACGTCCACGTACCGATCGACCGCGGGAGGTCGCCGTGTCGCTGTCGGAAGCCGTCAGGTCCAGCTCGGTGGGCACGACCCTGCGCTGGGGCGCCACGCACGGGCTGATGCGCGCGGCGATCCGCCGCCAGGTCCGGGCGGGCAACCCCGATGCCCGCCTGCTGCTCGACCCCGGCATGCAGGCCGATCCGTTTCCCCACTACGAGGCGATCCGGGCGTCCTATCCCTTCGCGCCCGGCGCGTTCGCGCGCATGACCGTGCACCACGACGTCGCGACGGCGGTCCTGCGCAGCGACGACTTCGGGGTCACCAACCCCACGTCGGTGGTGCCCGGGCCGGCCAAGGCGGCCCTGGCCCTCGCCGGTCCGCCCCGCAACCCCGGGCCGATCGAGCCGCCCTCGATGCTCGCCGTCGACGCGCCGGACCACCCGCGCTACCGCAAGCTCGTCAGCCGCGCCTTCACCGCCAAGCGGGTCGCCGCGCTGCGCGAGCGGACCGGCGAGGTCGCCCAGGAGCTCCTCGACGACATGGACCGCGCGGCCCGCGACGGGCAGACCGTCGACCTCGTCGCCCGCTACGCGAGCCTGCTGCCGGTCACCGTCATCAGCGAGATGCTCGGGGTGCCGACCTCGATGCGCGACCAGTTCCTGGAGTGGGGCGACGGCGCGGCCACGTCGCTGGACATGGGCCTCACCCGCCGGGCGCACGCGTCGATGGAGCGCCACCTCGCCGCGCTCAACGACTGGATGCGCGAGCACCTGCGCCGGCTGCGCCGCGAGCCCGGCGACGACCTGCTCTCGAGCATCGTCACGCAGGTCGACGACGACGGCACGGGGCTGACCGAGCAGGAGCTCGTGTCCACCGCGCTGCTCGTGCTGGCCGCGGGCTTCGAGACGACCGTCAACCTCATCGGCAACGGCACCGCCCAGCTCTTCGCGCACCCCGAGCAGCGCGAACGGCTGGCCGCCGAGCCCGAGCGGTGGTCCACCGCCGTCGACGAGATCCTGCGCTTCGACCCGCCCGTGGAGCGCACGGCGCGCCGCGCCACGGCCGACACCGAGGTCGCCGGCGTCCCCGTGTCCGCGGGCGGACTCGTCGTCACCGTGCTGGCGGGCGCCAACCGCGACCCGCGGGTGTTCGACGACCCCGCGACCTTCGACGTCGCCCGCACGAACGCGAAGGACCACCTGGCCTTCTCGAGCGGCCCGCACTTCTGCCTGGGCGCCCAGCTCGCGCGGATGGAGGGCGAGGTGGCCCTGCGCGCGCTGTTCGAGCGCCATCCGCAGCTCGCCCCGGCCGGCCCCGCGCGCCGGCGCTCGACCCGCATCCTGCGCGGGTACGCCGAGATGCCCGTGCGCCTCGAGCCGGCGGTCGCTCCCGCGCGGTGACGGCCTCGGGCTTGGCGCCCGCCGTGCCTCAGGTGAACGCGGAGTACCCCGTGATCTCCCGGCCCACGATGAGGGTCTGGATGGTCTCGGTGCCCTCGAAGGTGTGGATCGACTCGATGTCGGCCATGTGCCGCATCACGTGGTTGTCGAGCAGGATCCCGTTGCCGCCGAGCAGGTCGCGCGCGTGCGCGAGCACCCAGCGTGCCTTGCGGGTGTTGTTCATCTTGGCGAGCCCGGCGATCGTCGGCGCCAGGTCGTCGTCCTCGGCGAGCCGCGCGATCTGCATGCAGTAGAGCTGCATGCCGGTCAGCTCGGCCAGCATCTGCACCAGCCGCTCCTGCACGATCTGCGACGCGGCCAGCGGCTGCCCGAACTGGTGGCGCTCCATGACGTAGCGCAGCGCGGCGTCGTAGCCGGCGGTCGCGTGCCCGAGCGCCATCCAGGCACAGGTCCCGCGCGTGGTCGCCAGCACGCGGCCGGTGTCCTTGAAGCTCTCCGCGCCCGGGAGACGGTCGCGCTCGGGGACCCGCACCCCGTCGAGGCGGATGTCGGCCTGCCACACCGAACGCATCGAGCCCTTGCGCGGGATGACCTCCGCGTCGTACCCGGGCGTGGAGGTGTCGACGAGGAACCCGAGCACGGTGTTGGTCTCGGTGTCGCGCGCCCAGATCACGGTGCGCCCGGCGATGCTGCCGTTGCCGATCCAGCGCTTGCGGCCGTCGAGCACCCAGTCGTCCCCGTCGCGGCGGGCCGTCGACTCGAGCGACACCGAGTCCGACCCGTGCTCGGGCTCGGTGAGCCCGAAGGCGCCGACGAGGTCGAGCCGCGCCATCGCCGGCAGGAACTCCTGCTTCTGCTCCTCCGAGCCGAGCATGGCGATCGACTTCATCGCGAGGCCCGACTGCACGGCGTGGAAGGTGGCGAGGCTGCCGTCGCCGCGCGCGAGCTCCATGGCGACGAGGCCGCTCGTGAGCGGGTCGTGGCCGGGGCACCCGTAGCCCTCGATGTCGTCGCCCACGACCTCCAGCTCGGGCAGGCCCTTGATGACCTCCCACGGCATCTCCGCGGCGTCCCACGCGGCGGGCGCGGCTGGGCTCACCACGCGGTCGACGTAGCGGCGCACGGCCATGAACGTGTCCCACTGCGCGTCGGTGAAGCGGCGGCGCACCGAGAAGAAGTCCGTCCCGAGCGCCTCGGTGAGCGGACCGTCGCTGTCCACGCTGCTGTCGGCGGTCATCGGCGCTCCCTGGCCTGGCACGGTGGTTACGGCGGGCACGGTTCCCCGTCGCCGCGATCGCCACGCCACCCGGGAGTGCTCCGTTGACCGATCCGACCGATCCCGCGACCGTCGTGCGCGCCTTCCTCGCCGACCTCGAGCGCCTCGACCTCGACGCGGCGTGCGCTCGCCTGGACCCCGCGGTCGTCTACGAGAACGTGTCGCTGCCGCCCGCCCGCGGGATCGCCGCGACCCGGCGCGTGCTCGGGATGCTCACCGCGCGCGCCACCGGCTTCGGCGCCGAGAACCACCGCGTGGCCGCCGACGGCCCGGTGGTGCTGACCGAGCGCACGGACACCATCGAGATCGGGCGCCTGCGGACGTCGTTCTGGGTGTGCGGCACGTTCGAGGTGCACGACGGGCGGATCACGTTGTGGCGCGACTACTTCGACTGGGCCGCCGTCACCGGCGCGCTGATCACCGGGGCGGGGCGGGCGCTCGTGTCGCTGGTGCGCCGGTCGTAGGCGGCCGCGTCGTCGCAGCCCACGGCGCCACACGCCGCCCGCTCGGTACCCCCACGATGCGCCCGTTCGCGCTAGCGTCCGCCCTCGACCGGCACGTTCAGCACCGAGCGGAGGGGACGTCATGGCGGGGAAGTTCGAGGTGTACGAGGACAAGGCCGGGAAGTTCCGGTTCCGCCTCAAGGCCAGCAACGGTCAGATCGTCGCGTCCGGCGAGGCCTACGAGACGCGGGCCGCGGCCAAGAAGGGCTGCGAGTCCGTCCAGAAGGCCGCGCAGGGCGCCCCGATCGAGGAGGCCAGCTGAGGCGATGACCGCCGGGCTCGGCGCCCGGCCGGACCCGCCTCGCGGTCCGGCCGGGTGTCACCCGTCCGAGTGGTCGCCGACGGACACCGGACGCACCGTCCTGTCCGCCGAGCGACGAATCTAACGATCAAACGCAGGTTGCGCACGACCGGTTGTTCCCTTCACCCCGTCGGCGGGTATATCCACTGCCCGTCACCCGTGCAGCCGTATCCGAGCGGTGCGCACGGACCCACGGTGGGGCCCGTTGGACGATGTCCACACCATCGTGGCCGGTCCGCCGGGGGGAGTGGATGGACGGACAGGCTCATCCGAGGAACGGGGACCGTCGCGACGGCTCCGCCGAGTACCTCGTGGTCGTCGCCGACCGCGCGGGACGTTTCCGCGACGCGTACGGCCCGTACCCGCTGGCCATGGCCCACCGCGAGGCCGACCGCCGGCGGCGGGATCTCTCCGCGGCGGGAGAGCACCACGCCGACGTGCGGATCGCCCGCCACCATCCCGTGGCGATCCCGCACCCGCGTGGCCCCTGGCGGCACAGCGAGCCGTAGGACCGGGCTCAGGCGATGTGCCGCCCGCTGATGGCGCGCGATGACGAGCTGCTGGATCTGCTCGGTGCCCTCGAAGATGTCGTCGATCTTGCTGGCTTCGTCGCCGACCACAGCTCGCTCTCAATGAATCAACTCCACTGGTTTCGATCCAGCTCACCCTCGAAGGTGTTGGCGTTCTGAGAGAGTCAGCTCTCGATTGGTGACAGAAATGAAGCCGTCGGCCTTCTTGGCGCGGACGCCGGCCAGATCGGAAGCAAACTTCTTTCTCACACGACTGAATCGAAGCTGCTTCCGCGCAAAGTAGACTCCCATCACCCACGTCGCGTCACCTCGCCGTGCATCGGCGTCACCACCACGGTCAGGCCCACCAAGAGGGTGCGAAGGATCGACGTTGGTGAAGCGTTCGCTCATCACCAGCTGCGCAGCAAGTCGTTCTGATTGCGCTTGACCATCGGTCCACTCTCGAAGTACGCGCCAGGTCTGATCCCATCTATCCATGGCTCCAGGTCGTCGTGGCCGTTGCCTCTTGCCAGTCAGCGCTGGTTTTCCGGGTCCTGGAGCTGGCCTCGGCCCCCGGCCCGCCGAAGCGGAGCGGGAGGCCAGGGCCAGAAGGCCGTGGCCGGCTCGCGGCGCCGGAGGCGCCGCCTTGACTGATGAGAGGTCAATTCGGCAGCCCGGTCACAGGACCTCTCGGTAAGCGGTGACGGCCACGCCTATGCGCTCCTGGCGGTCGACGGCCTCTGTGAGTAAAGTGACGGAATGGTCATGCGGATGGCGGTTCCCGTGCTGCCATGCCGGGATGTGCAGGCAGCGCGGTCGTACTTCACGGACGTGCTCGGATTCGACACCATATTCACCTGGGAGACCCCACCTAGCTACGCGGCCGTGATCCGCGACACCGCCGAGTTCCACCTGTACGCCGAAAGCAGCGTCGGCCCGGCCAGGGTGACGGTTGTCGTGGACGACGTCGATTCCTGCCACGACGAGCTGCGCGCCCGCGGCGCCGACATCGTCGAGCCACTGGCTGACCGGCCCTACGGGATGCGCGACTTCAACGTACGGACACCCGATGGGCACTTGTTGATCTTTAGCCAGCCGCTTACCGAGTACGGGTGACCATCAGCGGACCAGCCGGAAGAATGACCGGACCTCGTCGACGAACAACGCCGGCTGCTCGAACGCCGCGAAGTGGCCGCCCTTGCCGGGCTCGTTCCAGTACCGGATGTTCGGGGACCGGCGCTTCGACACCCTCTCTTAGATCATGGGCGCTGCGGTCGAGGACAAGCTCATTCGTGACAACCCTTGTCAGGCACGGAGCATCAAGAAGCCCCGCCGCTCAACCCACCGCGTCGTGCCGTGGCCCCTGGAACGAGTCCGCGCCGTGCAGGACGGGTTGGCCAAGCGGTGGCGGCTGGCGGCCGACGTCGGGGCCGGGCTCGGCCTGCGCCAGGGGGAGGTGCTCGGGCTCTCGGCTGGTGACCTCGACACCGCTGAAGCCGTCGTCCACGTCGTTCGGCAACTGCGGATCATCCGCGGTCAGCTGGTCTTCGCCCCGCCCAGGGGAGGCAAGTCCCGCCCCGTCCCGCTGCCCGACGAGGTCCGCGCCGCGATCGCGACGCATCTCCGGTCCTTCCCGCCGGCGCAGGTCCGGCTGCCGTGGCTGGAGCCTGAAGGGCGCACCGTCGAGGCCGAGCTCCTGCTCTCGAACGAGCGGGGCGAGCCGCACTCGGGCGATCACTTCAACAAGGTGATGTGGCGCGGAGCGTTCCGGGCGACCGGACTGGCCTACGCACCGCGGACCGACGGCATGCACGCCCTGCGGCACTTCTACGCCTCGACGCTCCTGGCTGGCGGCGTCTCGATCATCGAGGTCGCCGAGTACCTCGGCCACGCCGACCCCGGCTTCACGCTCCGGACCTACACCCACCTCGTGCCGTCGAGCCACGCCCGCGCTCGCCAGGCCGTGGACGCAGTGCTCGGGGCCGGCGCTGATCACGAGACAGCCCTCGTGACCAGCGTCGATGCGTCCGAACCCGCTCAGGCGATGTGGCGGCCCGAGATGGCGCGGGCGATGACGAGCTGCTGGATCTGCTCGGTGCCCTCGAAGATGTCGTAGATCTGTCGCGGGTCGTCGGCGACCTGCGCCGACTCCGTGTGCACCTGCCCCGACCTGGGTCGGAGCTGCTCGGCACTTCTCAGCTCCGCTCGGCCCTCCCCGGCCTCCGACGGCCTGGTCACGGCCTAGGAAAGATCGGGTCAGAAGTCTTCGGCACGCACGACGACCCGTTGGCCATCGGACAATGCCTGCGCATACTGGGTCAGCTCGGGATCAGTGAGGTCCGCACCATCATTGACCGCGCGCCATCGAGCCTGGAGGACAGGTTTGACCTCGTCGACCGGACGGCCGGCGTGCGTCGCCAGCACCTCGTCGAGCACGGCCTGGAAGCGCTCCGCGAGACGCTGGACGCCATCGCGAGCGGCCTCGCGCACCGCGCGCTCCAGACCACCCTTGGTGAACTTGAAGGACGAGGGAGCCACAGAACAGACCTCCTGTATGCGATGGGGTTCAACTACGGATAGCGTCAGCGGCGATTGGCCGAGGGACCACGCCGGTATCAGCGGCGTGGTCCCTCGGTCGATCAGCTCTAGCCGCGCGGGGGGTACGGGTCGAGGAGGTAGGTGTTCTCGTCCTCGATCGTGCCGTCTCCCCTCATGATGAGCAGCTGGCTCGGTGCGTTGGCCCGGGCAACCTTGCGGCCCGCGGTCACCGCCTCCTGCTTCGTGATGTGGCGCGAGAGTTGCTGCTTGTCGTGGGTGACCACCCACAGGGTCCCGTTCGGACTGACCCAGTACTTCTTGCGGTTCTCGACCATGACCTACCGCTCCTTCCGCACGCCCCTGAAGGGCTTGGTGTCCGACTTGCCATTGATCAGTCGGCCGTCTGGCCCGCGTGTCGTCCATCGCCGAGTCCTCGGGTTCAGGACCTGGCTACGCCGTCTCACGGCACCGATCCGATACCCGCGGCCTGAGTTCCGAGCCATGCACGTACCTCCCTGACAGTCTCGCAAACCTTAACGCTGCGTGCACGACCGACGCTATCCAGCGTCGATCTCGAACGTCAACCCCACTCAGCAAACTTTCAGAGTTGGTGTTTACAGGGCAAACGTCCCAGAGTACGCTGGCTTGAAACAAGATCTTCAAGGGGACTTGGGAGGCATGGATGCTCACCGCCGAGGCGCTATCGGAGTTCTACCGACGACTAGGGCGGCGAGTCCGGGATGCTCGAATCGAGGCCGGCTTATCACAAGCAGCACTCGCCGATGCATTACAGCTCACTAGGTCATCGGTAGCAAATCTGGAAGGCGGAAGACAGCGCATACAGGCTCACACATTGGTTACTCTAGCCAAGGCGCTCGCCGTAGACCCTCAATCATTGCTGCCAGAAGAAGAATCAATATCGGACCCTCGTTCTACGGTACCGTCGTCGTTGCAAGACGGTGCGAGTTTCGAGAGCGAGTCGGCTCGCCGATTTGTTGAGAATAGCCTTGCAAACACGCTGGCATTGCGTGAAAAGCAATGAGTCAAAGCGCGATGTACTCGCACCAGGTAGCCGAGCATATCCTCAAGCAGTACGGAATTGGGTCGCCGCCCGTTGACGTTGAAAAGCTCGCCTGGCTGCTGGGGGCCGAGTTGGTCCGAACACGCGCCGAGGGCGGGCAGTCTGGGTTTGTCCTTCGGGACGGCTCCCGCGTGGTGATCGGCGTTAATAACGGCACGAGTCGACGCAGGCAGCGCTTCACGATCGCCCACGAGATTGGCCATCTGAAGCTACATTCCGGAAACCTGATAGTCGATTCCAGCATCCGCGTTAACTATCGGGACGACGTTTCGAGCATGGCTACCGACGAAGAGGAGATGCAAGCCAACAAGTTCGCCGCGGCGCTCCTTATGCCCAAAGCGTGGGTGCAAGAGGCCGTCGTGCGGCTAAGCGCTTCCGCCACAACGCGTGAGGACTTAATCAGCCGGCTTGCTCGGGAATTTGACGTTAGCACTGAGGCGATGGGTTACCGACTGATCAACCTTGGCATAGCTTCTGCCTAAGTCTCCCGCTCACACGTCAACGGCATCCTCCTCGTCTTCGCCGGTTCGGCCGCCGGCCCGCCGAAGCGGAGCGGGAGGCCAGGGCCGAGAGGCCGTGGCCGGCGCGGCGCCGGAGGCGCCGCCTTGACTGATGAGAGGTGTATTCGGCAAGTCGCGGGCCGAGCAGTGAACTCGATCGACCTTTCGCTTGCAACTCGGGCTCGTGCACACTGGGGGCTGTGTTCGCGATCATCTCGGCCGACTTCGCGCAACGGTACGGCACTCTTTCGTCCTGGGCGGCTGCCGTTCTATCGGTTGGCAGTGTGTTACTTGCACTACACATCATTCTTAGAGATCGCCGAGGCAAGGAACGTGAAGAAGCCGAGAAGGTCGTGGCATGGATGGAAGTCCACCGCTTCAGTCAACTCGGGCAGGAGGACGAAGTGCTCCGAGCGGTTTCACACGTGCTGAACGGTTCCTCCTATCCGGTTATCGCGCCAATATTGCTGACTAGGACGTATACTCGTGGCGAGGCAAAGCGTCTGAATCGAAGATCAAATCGGCGTTTCGTTCCCGATCGCTCGATGTGGGCGCTCTCTAGTGGGAGAGCTTACGATATCGGCCACTCCCCGGATGATGAGATCTCTCTCAGGAGGGACCAGGAACTCACTCGGACTTTCACTGGAAAACAGCTTGGCGTACCGATCGACTATATACGCTTCTGGCTTTCATATCGAGATGCAGCTGGTCGCTACTGGTGTCGTGATCTCGATTCGTCGCAGCTAATGCTTGCGCGCTCTCGGAAGATGCGGCGCGAGCTGCGTGGCGCCCGACTGTGGGGAGCGATGGAATTGGACGTACGGGAACTATTAGGGCTACCCACGGGAACGGTCCGGCGGCTCCTTCTCAGGTTTATACGCTGGGCTGTCACTCCATAAGCACCCGGTCTGTTTAGTAATACCATTGTCCAGGTAGCGCACTGCACCTCAGAAGTGCCGTGGTCTGTCGGCCCCGGCCGGGGTGGCGGCGTGCTGCCCCGCCACGCTTGGAGCGCAGGGACACGGGCGTGGAGGCTCGCGATCAAGAGCGGACGGAGTCCGTCGCGCAGCGATGCGCAGCACTCTTGATCGGGAGTCAGCCCGTGTGACGCTCCGGGGCCGACAGACCTCCGACAGAGTCGGTTCCATTGCTCTCAAGCTTGGCCTGCGCGGCCTTGAGCGCGAACTCAAACGGGACGCTTAGACGAGCGCAGACCCTGGAAAGGGAGTGCCGTGCTCGAAGTAGGCCCCGTTCCCGCGGTCTCCGGCCAGCAGGGACCGCACGCGCCGGGCTAGGCGCGGGATCAGGTAGTCGTCGAGCTGCTCGGCGGCGACCCATTCCCAATGGTCAAGTTCGCTGCCGTCGAGCTGGATGCGGGCCTCGTCGTCACCGAGGGGACCGCAGTCGAAGACGAACAGGAGCTTGTCGCCCTCGCGGTCGTTCGGCGCCCAGTCAACCGCGGCGAGCCGGCGCGGTTCTCGGTCGAGGGCTAGCTCCTCGCGGACCTCACGTTGACACGCGGCCGCGGGAGACTCACCGCGCTCGACGTACCCACCCGGGATGTCCCATGTGTCCTTATAGGTCGGGTGGACCAGTAGCGCCCGGCCGTCGGCGTCGACGAACAACGCCCCGGCGGCGACCCGTGGGGTGGCGAAGGTGTCCTCTGGTGCGGCCACGCCCCGAGGTTACTGGTGGACGTCAGGATGACGTCTGGCAGCGGTCAGGCGGCGAGTCGGAGGCGGTGTGCGAGCGCGCCGAGCTCGGTGGTGACGGTGCCGCGCGGGTTCTTCATCCAGGACAGGACGAGTTGGCGGCTGATGAAGTGGTGCCGGACCTGCTCGGGTGCGAGGCGCTCGGCATCCAGAACGGTGCTCAGGGCTTGGTCGCGGCGGCCGGAGACCGAGAGGGCGCGGGCGGTCTCCAGGGCGTGCCGGACGCGCCGCTCGGTCGGTAGCGCTGTGGTGTCGACGGTCGGCCCAAGGTCGGCGGCCACCTGGACGTCCCCGAGTTCCATCGCGGTCGCGACCCGGTGGATCGCGACATTGGTCGGGCCGAACGCCGTCCACATGTGGTTGGCGTCGCCACCGAGATAGCCGGCTGCACGGCGGGCCTGCTCGAGGAAGTCGCGGGTCATCGTCCGGTCGTCCATCCGCGACGACGCCATGGCGCCCGCGAGGAACAGCGACCCGTAGACCGACCACAGGTTCGCGTCGGCGCCACCGAGGGAGGTCGACAGATAGTCCGACCCGTCGGCCGTGAGCTGGGCGGCAGCGTCGAAGCGACCGGTGGCGAGGAGCGAGTGGACCACCGACCGGAACAGCGAGCCCATCACTGGCAGGCTTCCGGAGCGCTGCGCGGCGGCCAGGCCCCGATCGGCGGCCATCCACGCGAGGTCGCACTCACCGAGCTTGGTGAGAGTCGAGGCCGCGACCTGGTAGGCCAGGGCCAACATCGCATGTGCGCGCTCGCCCTCGTCGCCGTCGTAGGCGTCCGCCGCGGTGAGCGCGTCGGTGAGCAGCAGCGGGACACGGCTGGTGACGAACCCGAACCGCGAGGCCTGGTAGGCGTCGAAAACAGCCGCCACGTCCCGCTCCACCGACGCCATCGCGGGCGGCTCGCTTGACGGTGCCGCACGGCGCAGGACGGCGTTGAGCTGGCGGTAGTCCATGAGCGCGGTGCGCAGTGCCGGGACGGTGCTTGTGCCGGTCTCGGCGGTCCAGTCGAGAAGAGTGGGCTCTCCGAGGAGGTCTCCGAGCGAGACGTCGAGGACGTCGGCGAAGCGTCGGATGACCGAGAGCCGGTCCAGCTCGGCTCGGTTGTTCTCGATCTTGCCAAGCCAGTCCTCGGTGCGGCCGACCAGCCCGGCCACGACCTCCTGGGACAGGCCGCGGCGACGGCGGTAGAAGGCCACGCGCTCGCCGATGGTCAGTGACTCGGTCATCCCTCGCATGGCAAGAACCTCCTCCCGCACCCACGGAGGACCCCGGAATTTTCTTCCGGGTCGAACGCCGGAACCGCTCTGACGCTAGCTGCAGACCCCGACGCGCGGGGTCGGATTCAGCGGACTGGAGCAACAGAAATGGCGATCAAGCGGCGGCTTCGGGTCTCGATGGAGGACGTCTTCCCGCACGGGGCGTTCATGACCACCGACGGCGCGGAGCCCGTTCCCGACTACGACCGGTCGACACGAGAGAAGTTCGTGCAGGCCATCGACAAGATCACCGGCCTGCCGGTGTGGGGCGTGGGTGTCCACGACCCCGACCCTGAGGCCCGCAAGGCCGAGCGCTCAGTGGACGTCAAGATCGCGGCCGAGTACCAGCCGGTCCCGCCCGAGGCGCTGCCCGGGCTGCCGTTCCGCCCGGTGGAGTTCGAGGGCCTGGAGGTCACGCCCTACCTCGACACGAACGGCCCGCGCCCGAAGGTCGCGTTCAGCCTGCGCGCCACCGGCATGCGCACCCCCACCCCTGGTGGAGACGCCCGGCGTGCCGGCCAGCCCAAGGGCGAGGCGAAGAACGGGGAGGCGGCCTGATGCCCGGGCTGTCGGTCCGTCTCACCCCGGTCGGGCGCGCCGAGGTCCACCTCCCCGACGACATGCCACCGATCCTGGACGTGATCGTCGAGCACCGGGTGGTGCTCACCCTGACCGCGCGGCGCCTCGACGAGGTCACCGCCGAGGAGCTGGAAGCGGCCCAGTCGCTGCTCGCGGCGCTGACGGTCTTCGTCGAGCACGCCACCCACTGGCTCCCGCCCACGACGGACCGGGCGATCGGTGGTGCGGCATGAGCACCACCAGCCACGGCACAAAGAAGGTCACCGAGGCGACGTCGACCCGTACCGCGCGCCGATTGACGCGCGAGCGGCTGCGCGCCGTGGTCCGGGAGCTGGTCCTCGACGGGCACCCGGTGCCCGACTGGCACGAGCACGCCGCCTGCGCGGGCATGGACGAGGCCCTGTTCTTTCCCGTCGCCGACGGCGGACCTCTCGGGGTCGAGCGGATCGAGCAGGCCAAGCAGGTCTGCGCCGGCTGCCCGGTCCGGACCACGTGCCTCGCGGACACGATGGCCCGCGAGTCCCCGACCGCCCGCTACGGCGTGTTCGGCGGCCTGTCTGCGGGCGACCGGTCCCGGCTGTATGCCGACCTCCGTACCCGAGCGTTCGCCCTCGACGACGCCAGCGACGAGTCAGGAGCGGTGGCGTGAGCCGCCCGCCAGCCGGGCCGCGCTGCGAAGTCTGCGCCGCCCGCCTCGACCCCAACAGCCCAACCAACCGGCCCCGGCGTTGCACCGAGCACCTCGCGCAACAGGCCCTCTTCCCGCTCGCGGCCGTCCCCGGACGACGTCGGCGCGTCCGCTCCGGGGCCGACGACCTCTCGCCCCGGCACGACCGCCACCACACCACCACCGGGCGCCCAGTGCGCCGCGACCGCTCCGGAAGGACTGATTTCTGATGCCGATCGGACACACCGTCGGACGCGGCGCCACCATCCGGCGCCGCGCCGACGTCCAACCCACCCTCATCGAACCCTCGCGGACCTTCCTCGGGCGGCTGCGACGCCGCGGCCTGCTCGCCGTCGGGCGCCTGCTCGTCCTCGCCGCGTGGGGCGCGGTCATGGCCGCATGGCTGCTGGCCTACGTCCCGATCCTGGCCGCCGCCACCGCCCTGGTCGCCATGGTGTGGGCGGTGCAGGGCCGCGGCGCCGGCCTCGCGTGCGTCGCGCTGGTCGGCGTCGGCTTCTACACCTGGTCCCGCGCACACCCCGAGACCTGGGAACGGTTCGTCGTGTCGCGGGTGTGGCGGTTCACCCGCCGCATCCGCTACCGCTGGGTCTGGCGAGACCTGCTCGCGGCCGCCGACGTCCGCGCCCGCGACGCCCACCACGTCATCCGGGTGCCACGGCTGCTGTGGGTCCGTCTCGGGCGCCACGCCGACCTGCTCACCGTGCAGCTCTGCCCCGGCATCACCCCCGAGCACCTCGAAGCGGCCGCCGACGCGTTGCGCGCCGAGTTCCGCGCGCTGGAGGTCCGCGTCCTGCCCCACCAGCGCCGAGGGTGGGTGTCGCTACGGGTGATCTGCGCCGACACCCTGCTCGACACCATCGCCCCGCCCATCGGCTCCGAGACCGAACAGGCGCCCCATGGGGTGGACCTCACCGCGCTGCACCTCGGACGCCGGGAGGACGGCGAGCCGTGGCTGCTGCGCCTGCTCGGGCGCCACCTGCTGGTGGCCGGCGCGACCGGAGCGGGCAAGTCCAGTGTCGTCGCCTCCCTGCTCGTGGCGCTCGCCCCGGCCATCCGCGCCGGCACGGTGCGGCTGATCGGGATCGATCCCAAGGGCGGCATGGAGTTCGGGCTTTACCACGACTTGTTCCACCTGCTCGCCTGCGAGACCGAGGAGGACATGGTCCGCGCCCTGGAAGCCGCCGCCGATCTGGTCGCCGAGCGCGCCCGATCCCTGGCGGGCCTCGTGCGCCTGCACACCCCCACCGTGGACGCCCCGCTCATCGTCGTCCTGGTCGACGAGATCGCCTCCCTGACCGCCTACATCAGCGACAAGGCGCTCAAAGAGCGCGCCAAGCAGGCGCTGGGCCGGCTGCTCACAAAGGGTCGCGCGGTCGGGGTCTCGGTCGTCGGGTGCGTGCAGGACCCCCGCAAGGACGTCCTGGAGGTCCGCAACCTGTTCACCACCCGCATCGGACTCCGGCTGGCCGAGAAGACCGAGGTCCCGATGGTGCTCGGCGACGGTGCCCGCGAGCGCGGGGCGCTGTGCGACCGCATCCCGATGAGCACGCCGGGTGTCGGCTACCTCGTCGAGGACGGCTCCACCGTCGTCACCAAGGTCCGCGCCGCCTACGTCGAGGACGACCAGCTGCGCTGGCTCGCCACCACCTACCCGTCCCCGACCCGCGAGGTCCTGCCCGAGGTCGCCGACCTCCCCGACAAGCAGGACAAGCCGCGGCGCCGCAAGCGCGCCACCGGCGAGGATCGGGAGGCGTCCTGATGAGCACCCACGAGCAGGACACCGCGGCGGCCGGGCCGACCCCGGTCGGGAAGCTCACCGGCCCGGTCGTGCGCGAGGTCGCCCAAAGCGCCGCAGAGCAGGTCGGAGCCTGCATCCGCCCCCTCGCGGTCCGCCGGATCGACCGCGAGACCGGCGCCACGACCGTGGTCCCGATCCCGTGCGGCGCCACCCGAGCCTCGGTGTGCGGGCCGTGTGCTGACCGGGCACGGCGGCTGCGGATGTGGCAGGCGCAGCAGGGGTGGCACCTCGACACCGAACCCGAGACACCGACCGAGGAGCCCACGGTGCGGCAGCGGGCGCTGCTGGGGCAGCGGGCCGACCTCGAGCAGGACCGCGCCGCCGCGCTCGAGGCCGGCGAGATGACCCGCGTCCGTGAGGTCGAAGCCGCCACTGAGCAGACCGACGAGATGCTCCGGGCCGAGGGCGTCCGCGGCGCCGACAACCGCGCCCGGGGCGAGGACAAGCCGAAACGTCGTGCCCGCTCGACGAAGCGGCGTCAGGACGTCCCGGACCTGCCCCGGCTCCCGGTGCGGGCCACTACCACGGGTCGGGTGTTCGAGGCCCCCAACGGGCGCACCTACCGGCCCTCGACGTTCGTCACCCTGACCCTGCCCTCCTACGGGCCGGTCCGCACCCAGGACGGCGCCCCCAAGGACCCGACCCGCTACGACTATCGCCGCGCCGCCCGCGACGCGATCCACCTCGGGGAGTTGTTCGACCGCTTCGTGCAGAACCTGCGCCGCGCGGTCGGGTGGAACGTGCAGTACTTCGCCGCCGTCGAACCCCAGCGCCGCGGCGCCCCGCACCTGCACGCCGCGATCCGCGGCACCATCCCCCGCCGGCTCATCAAGCAGGTGGTCGCAGCGACTTATCACCAGGTGTGGTGGCCGAACCACGACCAGCCGCTCTACACCGAGGACCACCCGCCGGTCTGGGACGAGACCCGCGACCCGGCCTGCTACGTCGACCCCGACACCGGGCGACCGCTCCGGACCTGGGAGCAGGCCCTCGACGCGCTCGACGACGACCCCGACGCCGCCCCCGCTCACGTCATCGAGTTCGGCACCCAGGTCGACATCCAGGGAGTCCTCTCGGGGACCGAGAAGTCGGACAAGGCGATCCGGTACCTGACCAAGTACCTGACCAAGAGCCTCGGCGAGACCGCCGAACCCGACACCCCCGCCGCCGCCGCGCACATGGACCGGCTGGTCGAGGCGCTGCGGTGGGAGCCGTGCTCGGAGTCGTGCCCGAACTGGCTGCTTCACGGCATCACCCCGGAGAACCCGAAGCCCGGGATGGTGCCCGGCCAGTGCCGCGCCAAGGCCCACAAGCGCGAGCACCTCGGCTACGGCGGCCGGCGCTGCCTCGTCTCTCGCAAGTGGTCGGGCAAGACCCTCACCGAGCACCGCGGCGAACGCCGCGCCCACGTCCTCAAGGTCCTCGGAGCCGTCGGCGCTACCACCGAGCACGTCACCGACGACGGCGACCTCGCCCGCTACGACTGGCAACTCATCGGCCCCCGCGACCGCGACCAACCCGACCGGCTCCAACTCCTCCTCCGGTCCATCGCCCAACGACGGCGATGGCGAGACCAGTACGACCAGGCCAAGACCGACATCAGCTCGGCAACTCGTGATCAAGGAGAAGCGGCGTGACGGCCAACGTGACCGAGGGCCTCTGGTCGGTCGACGACGTCTCGGCGTACCTGGGCATCCCCGTGAAGACGCTGTACCAGTGGAAGTGGCGCGGCGAGGGTCCGCCGGTTCGGAAGATCGGTCGCCACCTCCGGTACGTGCCTGACCAGGTGCGAGCGTGGGTCACCCAGCCGGAAGCGGCGTGATCGCTCATGGGCCACGTACAAGACCGATGGTTCCGCACCGTGCGGGACGAGCTCACCGGCAAGCCCCGTCGGGAACGCACCGACCTGCACGGCACGGGGCTGCGCTACAAGGTCCGCTACGTCGACCCCGAGGGCCGGGAGCGGTCCAAGTCGTTCCCCGACCGACGCAAGAAGGCGGCGGAGGACTTCCTCGGGGAGATGGAGTCGGGCGTCCGCGCGGGGACCTACCTCGACCCCGACGCCGGCAAGGTGCCGTTCCGCGAGTACGCAGAGAGCTGGGTCAAGGGGCAGTCCAGCGACGCGTCCTCACGGCAGTCGATCGAAAGCCGGCTGCGCAGCCAGCTCTACCCCTTCTTCGACCGGCGTCCAGTCGACGCCATCGGACCGGCTCGCGTGCGCGACTGGCTCGCTTGGCTGGAGGAGCGCCGGCTCGACGGAACGTATCGAGCGGTCCTCTTCGACACCCTCTCCTCGATCATGAACGCCGCCGTCGAGGACAAGCTCGTTCGTGACAATCCCTGTCAGGCACGGAGCATCAAGAAGCCCCGACGGTCCAGCCGGCGCGTCGTGCCATGGCCCGTTGAACGAGTCCACGCTGTGCAGAAGGGGCTGGCCGAGCGGTGGCGTCTGGCGGCCGATGTCGGGGCCGGGCTCGGACTGCGCCAGGGCGAGGTGCTCGGCCTCTCGGCTGATGACGTCGACACCGCTGAGGGCGTCGTCCACGTCGTTCGGCAACTGCGGATCATTCGCGGCCAGCTGGTCTTCGCCCCTCCTAAGGGCGGCAAGTCCCGCACGGTCCCGCTGCCCGATGAGGTCTGCGCCGCCATCGCGACGCATCGCCGGTCGTTCCCCTCGCCACGGGTACGGCTGCCGTGGCTGGAACCCGGAGAACGAACCGTCGAGGTCGAGCTGCTGCTCTCGAACGAGCGCGGCGAGCCGCACTCGGGCGATCACTTCAACAAGGTGATGTGGCGCGGGGCGTTCCGGGTGGCCGGGCTCGCTTACGCAACGCGGACCGACGGCATGCACGCCCTCCGGCACTTCTACGCCTCGACGCTCCTGGCCGGCGGCGTGTCCATCAAGGAGGTCGCCGAGTACCTCGGCCACGCCGACCCCGGCTTCACGCTCCGGACCTACACCCACCTCGTGCCGTCGAGCCACGCTCGCGCCCGGCAGGCCGTGGACGCGGTGCTCGGGGCCGGCGCTGATACCTCCCACGGCCTGAGGACGGCCTGATCATGAAAGCGCCGACGACGGCCGGACGCCGAGGGCCACGCCAGGCCCCGACGCCCGCCGGCGCTGGCCACGAGGACGGGCCTCGTGACCGGCGCCGATGCCGCGGGGGAGCCTCAGGCGATGTGGCGTCCGCTGATGGCGCGGGCGATGACGAGCTGCTGGATCTGTTCGGTGCCCTCGAAGATGTCGTAGATCTTCGAGTCGCGGTGCATCCGCTCCACCGGGTGCTCACGCGAGTAGCCCGCACCGCCGAGGATCTGGATCGCCCGCTCGGTGGCCCACACGGCGACGCGGCCGGCCTTGAGCTTGGACATCGAGCCCTCGCCGGCCTCGAACGCGACGCCGTTGCGACCCATCCACGCCGCGCGCCAGACGAGCATGCGGGCGGCGTCGATCTCGGTCTTCATGTCGGCGAGGGTGAACGCGATCGACTGGTTGTCGATGATCGGGCGCCCGAAGGTCTCGCGGCCCTTGGCGTACTCGAGGGCGTACTCGTAGGCCGCGCGGGCGATGCCGATCGCCTGCGAGCCGACCGTCGGGCGGGAGAGCTCGAAGGTCTGCATGGCGGCGGAGCCCTTGGACTTCACGCCCTCACGGGCCCGGGCCAGGCGCTCGTCGAGCTTCTCCTTGCCGCCGAGCAGGCAGGAGCCGGGGACCTTCACGTCGTCGAGGAAGACGTCCGCGGTGTGCGACGCGCGCAGGCCCATCTTCTTGATCTTCTTCGCCGTCTCGAGCCCCGGCGTGTTCGGCGGGACCACGAACGCGGCCTGCCCCCGCGAGCCGAGCGAGGAGTCGACGACCGCCTGCACGACGTGGATGTTCGCGATACCGCCGTTGGTCGCCCACGCCTTCTGGCCGGTGAGCGTCCACTCGTCCTTCGCCTCGTCGTAGGTCGCCCGGGTGCGCATCGCCGAGACGTCGGACCCCGACTCGGGCTCCGAGGAGCAGAAGGCGGCGACCTTGACGTCGCCGGCGTCGCCGTAGCACTGCGGGATGAACTCGACCATCTGCTCGGGCGTGCCCGAGGAGAAGATGCCGGCCACGGCGAGGGTCGTCCCGAAGATCGCCATCCCGATGCCGCCGTCGCCCCAGAAGAGCTCTTCGTTGACCAGCGGCAGGCTCAGCCCGGTCTCGTCGCCCCAGAAGCTGGCGAGGGTCTCGAAGTTGTACAGCTCGATCTTCGCGGCCTCCTGGAGGACGGGCCAGGGGGTCTCCTCGCGCTCGTCCCACTCGGCGGCGGCCGGGCGGATCACCTCGGCGGCGAACCCGTGGGCCCAGTCGCGGAGGTCGGTGTGCTCCTCGGAGAGCTCCATGGAGAAGGTCATCGCGGGGTGCTCCTGTCACGCCGAGGGGATCGTGAACATCTTCTGCAGCGCCGTCGCGAACCCGACGTCGCCGGAGACCTTCAGCTTGCGGGTCATGAACAGCGTGACCGGCGAGGCGTTGTTCGTGACGACCTTGAGGAACTGCACGCCGTCCATCGACAGCTCGGTGCGGGGCTCCTCGGACAGCTCCTCGGACACCTCGCACGTACCGTGCTGCATGGCGGTCTGGAAGTCGTCGCTGCCGGCCGTGCCCGTGACGTGCCAGTGCACGACCTGGCGCTTCGCGCTCGACCCCTTCGAGGAGTAGAACTCCGCCATTCGCCCGAAGATGGCGTCGAGCACGGGCCGGCGGACGTCGGACGCCATGACGGCCTCGAGCTGGCCCTTGCCGGTGCTCTTGACCAGTCGCGCGAACAGGGAGGGATCGATGTCCTTGCCCCCGCCCGAGGCCAGGCCGTCGCGCAGGGCGTCGACGAGCTGCTCGTCGGACAACGACTTCGGGTCGACGCTGCGACCCAGCTCGTTGACGTCGATCTTCTCGGGCACGGTCTCACTCCGGCGTCGTCGGCAAGGTGGCGGATGTGTCCGGTACTGGCGGTCCCGGCAACAGCGGCTACTTTACGCGCTAGTAGATACGGGGCAAGAGTGACCTCGGAGACTCACCCGCGCCGGCGTCTCGCGCCGGAGGTGCGCCGCCAGCAGGTCCTCGACGCCGCGGTCGCCGTGTTCTCCGAGGAGGGCTTCCACGGCGCGTCCATGGACGCCGTGGCGGCGCGGGCCGGGGTCAGCAAGCCGCTCGTCTACGCGCACGGCGGCAGCAAGGAGGAGCTCTTCGCCGCGTGCCTGCACCGCGAAGCGGAGCGCCTGCTGCGCTCGGTCGAGAGCGCGGCGGGCGCCGCCGACGACGAGCCCCTCGAGCGCCTGCGCCGCGCCCTGCGCGCGTTCTTCCACGCCCTGACCACCCGCCAGGCCGGCTGGACCGTGCTCTGGCGCCAGGCCTCCACGGGACCCTTCGCCGGCGAGGTCGACGCCCTGCGCCGCCAGATCGTCGACCAGGCGGCCGACCTCATGGCCGGCGGGCTCGGCGTGCCCCGCGCGGTCGCGCAGCCCTACGCCCACACGCTCGTCGGCGCGGCCGAGGGCCTCGCCGACTGGTGGCTGACCGGTGACCCGGACGTCGGCGACGGGGATCCCGCCGACGTCCTCGCCGACATGCTCGTCACCGTCGTCGGCCCGGGGCTCGCCGGGCTCACGGAACTCGCCGGCGGGACGATCGCGTCGTCTGCCGATCTCTCGGGCGAACGCTAGACAGCCCGATACGCCGCGATGCCCCGCGCCGGTGGGGTGGGTCGGTGGGAGCGAGGGCGTCCCTCGCTGCCTGCCACGCAGCCAGGGCGTCCCTCGCTCCTCCGGTGCCCGCCCGGCCCCGCGGCGCGAAGGCGTCCCTCGCTGCCCCCCACGCACCCAGGGCGTCCCTCGCTCCTCCGGTGCCCGCCCGGCCCCGCGGCGCGAAGGCGTCCCTCGCTGCCCCCCACGCACCCAAGGCGTCCCTCGCTCCTCCGGGGCGGGCCTCCGCGCCGAGCACGACACGCCGATCGCGGTTTCTCGTGAGGTATCGGGCGGACGCTAGAGAGGGCCATACGCTCCGATGCATGGATCCGGTGCGCAACCCGTACGCGCCCGGCGCGGGGCAGCGCCCGCCCGAGATGGCCGGCCGGGACCGCGAGGTCGACGCGTTCGACGTCGTGCTCGAGCGCGTGGCCCGCGGCCGCCCCGAGCGCAGCCTCGTGCTCACCGGTCTGCGCGGGGTGGGCAAGACGGTCCTGCTCGGCGAGCTGCGCTCGATGGCCGTCCGCGCGGGGTGGGGCGCCGGGAAGATCGAGGCCCGCCCGGACGCCGACCTGCGGCGCCCGCTCTCGGCGGCGCTGCACCGGGCGATCCGCGACCTCGCCGTGCACCACCGCGCCCCGGACCGCGTCGAGGACACCCTCGGCGTGCTCAAGGCCTTCGCCCTCAAGGCCACGCCGTCCGACGCGAAGATCAAGGATCGCTGGCAGCCCGGCATCGACGTGCCGGTGAAGAACGGCCGGGCCGACTCCGGGGACATCGAGATCGACCTGGTCGAGCTGTTCGGGGTGTGCGCGGAGCTGGCCGCCGACGTCGGGGTGGGCATCGCCCTGCTCATCGACGAGATGCAGGACCTCGGCATCGACGACGTGTCCGCCCTGTGCGCGGCCTGCCACGAGCTCTCGCAGTCCGGCGCCCCACTGGTCGTCGTGGGCGCGGGCCTGCCGCACCTGCCGGCGGTGCTCAGCGCCTCGAAGTCGTACTCCGAGCGGCTCTTCCGCTACGTCATGATCGGGCAGCTGGACCGCACCGACGCCGACCTCGCCCTCACGGTGCCCGCCAAGCGCGAGGACACCGAGCTCACCGAGGCCGCCCTCGACGCGCTCTACGAGGTCTCGGGGGGCTACCCGTACTTCGTGCAGGCCTACGGCAAGGCCGCCTGGGACGCCGCGGTGCGGAGCCCCATCGACGCCGACGACGTCCGCATGGCCGCGCCGGAGGCGGGCGCCGAGCTCGCCGTGGGCTTCTTCGGCTCGCGCTACGAGCGCGCGACCCCGGCCGAGCGGGAGTACCTGCAGGGGATGGCGGAGATCGCCGAGGGCCGCGACGAGCCGGTGCCGACCTCGAGTCTGGCCCAGCACCTCGGGCGGAAGCCCTCGTCGCTGTCGCCGGCGCGCGACAGCCTGCTGCGCAAGGGCCTGGTGTTCTCCGCCGAGCGCGGCTGGATCGCCTTCACCGTGCCGCACTTCGGCCGTTTCCTCCTAGGCCGCGACTAGCGCTGGTCCGAACGAGTGAACTCCGAGGAGGCCGGTAACGCGGGCTCCCCGGAGGCCGAAACACCCGGCGAGCCCCGTGGCGCTGCCGGACCCCCGACCTGGCAGGGCCACGGGGCGTTCCACGTTCCGGGGCCGTTCTGCTGCTCGGGTCCCGGTGCGGCCGCGTGAGCCCCCCGTGAGTGCCCGGCCGCCCTGCGCACCGCCCCAAACCGCCCGCCCCGTACGATCCCGGCGTGTCGGATCCCAGGCTGGAGATCCAGATGCTCCACGACCGTGTGATGGTCGCCCCCACCCAGGGCGAGGGCGAGCGGCGCAGCAGTGGGGGCATCGTGATCCCCGCGACCGCCCAGCCCGCCAAGCGGCTCGTGTGGGGCGAGGTCTTCGGCACAGGCCACCACGTCCGCAGCGTCGCGGTCGGCGACCGGGTGCTCTACGGCCAGGACGACCACTTCGAGGTCGACGTGTCCGGGCGCACCTTCGTCGTGCTGCGCGAGCGCGACCTGCACGCGGTCGCGAGCGCGACGACCGAGTCGACGAGAAGCTCGAGCGGGACGGGGTTGTACCTGTGAGCTCACCCGGGGGACGCACGCCCGAGGACACGACCGTGGACGCCGGCCCGGCCGGAGACGACCCGGCCGGGTACGAGGCGCTCGACGAGCCCACCCGGGCCATGGCCGGGGAGCCCGCGACGGAGGTCGGGCCCGGGGTCACGCCGGACCCCGACGCCGAGGTCACCGACCCGGACCGCACCGCGCAGCTCCCCCCGATCGCCGAGCGGGATCCCCGGGCGTTCGGCGCCTCCGGCTTCGGCCCGTCGTCCTGGGGGCCCGACGGCTCCGAGCACCCGCACCAGCCCGAGCACGGAGCCCACGAGGCCGAGTCGTCGGGCGGTCGGCGGCGCCCGCTGCTGATCGGCGCCGCCGTCGTCGGCCTGCTCGCCGTCCTCTACGTCGGCGACCTCCTGTTCTCCTCCACCGACGTCCCGCGCGGCGTGACCGTGGCCGGGGTCGAGATCGGGGGGATGGGGCAGCCCGAGGCCGAGGCGGCGCTGCGCGACCAGTTGGCCGGTCGCACCGCCGGGCCGGTGACGCTGCAGGCCGGCGAGAGCACGGCGACCCTCGACCCGGCCGCCGCCGGGCTCGAGCTGGACGTGGAGGGCACGATCGCCCGGGCGGGCGAGCAGCCCTTCAATCCCTGGACGCGCCTCACCTCGCTCGTCACCACCCGCGATGTCGCGCCGGTGACGCGGGTGAACGCCTTCGCCCTCGGGCAGGCGCTCAACGCCGTCCGCCCGCAGCTCGACCGCCCCACCACCGAGGGCAACATCCGCTTCGACGGCGTCGAGCCGGTCGCCGTGCCGGCGGTGCCGGGCCAGGTGGTGGACGGCGGCGCCGCCGGGCAGACGATCGTCGACCACTGGCTCGACCCCGCGCCGGTCGGCCTGCCGATCACGGCGACGCCGGTGAGCGTCACTCCCGAGGGGATCCAGGACGCCATCGACCGGGTCGCCCGCCCCGCCGTGGCCGGCCCGGTCACCGTCGTCGGCGACGCGAAGAACGCGACGGTCACCACGCGCGCCATCACGACGTTCCTGCGCTTCGTCCCCGACGGGCGCGGCGGCCTGAACGCCGCGATCGACGAGCCCGCGGCGATCGCGGCGGTGCAGCCCCAGCTCGCCACCACCGAGACCGAGCCCCGGGACGCCACGCTGGAGTTCGCGGGCACCCAGGCGAACGTCGTCCCCGCCGTCGTCGGCCGTGCCGTCGACTGGCCGCGGACGTTCTCCGGCATGGTCGAGGCGCTGGGCCGGCCGGCCGACCAGCCCGCGCCGCCGGTGTTCACCCCGCCGCCGACGGCGCCCGGTGTCGAGCCCGCCCAGCCGCCGGCCCAGAGCGGGCGCGCGGTCAACGCGGTCTACACCACCACGCCGCCGCGGGTGACCACCGAGTCGCTGCAGGCCCTCGGGCCGGCCGAGCTCATCGGGGAGTTCACCACCCGCGGGTTCAAGCCCGACTCGGGCCAGAACATCCGCCGTGTCGCCGAGATCGTCGACGGCGCGGTGATCGCGCCGAACTCGACGTTCAGCCTCAACGGGTTCACGGGGCCGCGGAACGCCTCGAACGGCTTCGTCGACGCCGGGATCATCGACGACGGCGCGCCCGGGCGCGGGATGGCCGGCGGGACCTCGCAGTTCGCGACGACGCTCTACAACGCGAGCTACTTCGCCGGGCTCCGCAACGTGGAGCACAAGGAGCACAGCTACTGGATCAGTCGCTACCCCGCGGGACGCGAGGCGACGGTCTTCGAGGGCTCGATCGACCTGCGGCAGGCCAACGACGGGCCGACGCCGATCTACATCCGCACCCAGTGGACGCCGAACTCGATCACGGTGCAGCTCTACGGCATCAAGCGCTTCGAGGTGACCTCGGAGCCGGGGCCGCGCACGAACGTCACCCCGCCGCAGGTGCGCGACCAGGGCGGCAACCCGACCTGCACGCCCGGACCGGGGTCGGAGGGCTTCACCATCACCGACACCCGCGTCCTGCGGAACGTGCAGACCGGCGAGGTCCGCCGGGAGCCCCGCACGGTGCGCTACGAGCCGCAGCCGACGATCACCTGCAACGGGCCGTGAGCGCCTCGTCGGACGCCGCCGACCGCTCGGGGGGCGACGCCGGCGAGGCGGTCGCCCGCGCCGCGGACCGGGCCCGCAGCGAGCTCACCGGCCTCGGGCGCTCCGGCGAGGGCGAGGCCCCGGCGCGCGGGGTCGAGCTCCTCGGCCGCGTGGGCCTCGTGGGGTACGGCCTGGTGCACCTGCTGATCGGCGTGCTCGCCGTGCAGGTCGCCGTCCGCGGCGGCGGGCAGGCCGACCAGCAGGGGGCGCTGGCGACGATCGCGTCCGAGCCGTTCGGGTTCGTCGTGCTCGTGGTGGTCGTCGTCGGGCTCGTCGCGTTCGCGATCTGGCAGGGCGTCGCGGCGGCCGCCGGCTTCCGCTGGGCCACGGGGTGGGACCGCACGCAGCGCCGGATCGGGGCGGGCGCCAAGGCGGTCGGCGTGCTCGCGGTCGCCGTCATCGGGGTCCGGCTGCTGGTCACCGGCTCGTCCGGCTCGAGCAGCGGCGGGTCGCAGCAGGCGACCGCCGGGCTCCTCGCCCTGCCCGCGGGCCAGGTCCTGGTCGGGCTGGTCGGGCTGGTGGTGCTCGTCGTGGCCGGGGCCACCGCCTGGGCCGGGATCACCGCCGACTTCGCCGAGGATCTCGACTGGTCCCGGCTCCCGGCCCGGCTGCGGCGCCCGGTGCGCTGGCTCGGTGTCGCCGGGCACGTCCTGCGCGCCGTCGCGTTCGGGGTGATGGGCGTGCTCTTCGGCGTCGCCGCGGTCCGCGCGGACCCCTCGTGGGCGGGCGGCCTCGACGGCGCCCTGAAGACCCTCGCGGGGCAGCCCTACGGCCCGTTGCTGCTGGTCGTGGTGGCGCTGGGCTTCGTCGCGTTCGGCCTGTTCTGCGTGGCCGAGGCCTGGGCCCGGCGGATCTAGGAGCAGCGCTCGCGGAGCCCCATCGCGTCGTAGGGCGCGTGGACCTTGATGTCGTTGTCGAAGTAGACGACGACGTCCCGCCCGTCGGGGGCAGGGGGCGGCGGGTCGTCCGGTGCGGCGGTGTCCTCCGACACGGGCGCCTCCCCGGCCGCCCACGCGCGGAGCCGCCCGGCCCAGGCGTCGAGCGAGGCCGGCGTGTAGCCGCTGGCGTAGAGCGCGGTGTCGCCGTGCAGCCGGACGTAGACGAGGTCGGCGGTGACGTCGTCGAGCCGGGGGAAGGTGCCGGCGGTGTCCGCGACGACGAGGGCCACCCCGTGGTGGCGCAGCTGGGCGACGAACGCCGGGTCGCGGTAGCTCGCGTGCCGCACCTCCATGGCGTGGCGCAGCGGCCGGTCGGCGTCGGTCTCGGTGCAGGGATCCTTGACCTTGTCGCTGTGCCCGGCGGCCATCGCCGCGGCCTCGGCGGTGGTGTGCGGCAGCAGGCGCAGGAACCCCTCGATCCGCTCGGCGTCGTAGGGGAGGTTCGGGGGGAGCTGCCAGAGCACGGGACCGAGCTTGGCCCCGAGCGCGAGCGGGCCGGAGGCGAAGAAGTTGGCCAGCCCCTCCTCGACGCCCCGCAGCTTCTTCAGGTGGGTGACGAAGCGCCCGCCCTTGACGGCGAAGACGAAGTCGTCCGGGGTGCGCTCGGACCACGTGCGGTAGCTCGAGGCCCGCTGCAGCGAGTAGAAGGAGCCGTTGATCTCGACGGTGTCGAGGCGTTCGGCGAGGTAGGTCAGCTCACGGCGCTGCACGAGACCCTCGGGGTAGAACACCCCGCGCCACGGCGGGTAGATCCACCCCGAGGTCCCGATGCGCACCGTCACGGCATCAGAATGCCGCGACGTCCAGCTCCATGATGGAGTTCTCGGCAGCCTCGACGATGGCCTTCCGGCTGGTGAGCTCCGGCAGGACCGAGCGGGCGAAGAAGCGCGCCACGGCGATCTTGCCCTCGTAGAACTGCTGGTCACGCCCGGCGGTGCCCGCGTCGAGGGCGGCGCCGGCGACCTCCGCCTGCGTGAGCAGGAGCCACCCGATGAGCATGTCGCCGACGCTCATGAGGAAGCGCACGGCGTGCTGGCCGACCTTGTAGAGGTTGGTGACCTCCTGCTGCGACGAGGTCAGGTACCCGACCATCGCCCCGAGCATCGCCTGCACGTCGGCGAGTGCGGTGGCGAGCAGCGCGCGCTCCTCCTTGAGCCGCCCGTTGCCGCCCTCGGCGTCGAGGAACGCCTGGACCTTGCCGGCGACGTGCATCAGCGCCTGGCCGTTGTCGCGGACGATCTTGCGGAAGAAGAAGTCCTGCGCCTGGATCGCCGTGGTGCCCTCGTAGAGCGAGTCGATCTTGGCGTCGCGGATGTACTGCTCGATGGGGTAGTCCTGCAGGTACCCCGAGCCGCCGAGGGTCTGCAACGACTGGATCAGCTGCTCGGTCGCCCGCTCGGACCCGACGCCCTTGACGATCGGCAGCAGCAGGTCGTTGACCTTCTCCGCCAGCGCGATCTCCTCGGCGGACACGGCCCCCCGGTCGGCCTCGGGTGCCTCGCCGAACCGGATGAGGTCCTGGTAGGTCGAGGTGAAGGCGTACACCGCGCGCAGGCCCTCCGCGTACGCCTTCTGCGTCATCAGGCTGCGGCGCACGTCGGGGTGGTTCGTGATCGGGACGCGCGGAGCCGTCTTGTCGGTCTGCCGCGTGAGGTCGGCGCCCTGGATGCGCTCCTTGGCGTAGTCCAGGGCGTTGAGGTAGCCGGTCGAGAGCGTGCCGATGGCCTTGGTGCCGACCATCATCCGCGCGTACTCGATGACCTGGAACATCTGCGCGATGCCGTCGTGCACGTCGCCGAGCAGCCAGCCGATCGCGGGCGTGCCGTTGCCGCCGAAGGTCACCTCGCAGGTGGCCGAGGCGTTGAGGCCCATCTTGTGCTCGACGTTCGTGACGAAGGCGCCGTTGCGCTCGCCCGGCGCGCCGGTGGTGTCGTCGAAGTGGAACTTCGGGACGAGGAACAGCGACAGGCCCTTGGTGCCCGGCTTCGCGCCCTCGGGACGGGCGAGCACCAGGTGCATGATGTTCTCGTTGAGGTCGTCGGCGTCGCCCGAGGTGATGAAGCGCTTGACGCCCTCGATCGACCAGGTGCCGTCGCCGTTGTCGCGGGCCTTGGTGCGCCCGGCGCCGACGTCGGAGCCCGCGTCGGGCTCGGTGAGCACCATCGTCGCGCCCCAGGCGCGGTCGACCATCAGCTGCGCCCAGCGCTTCTGCTGCTCGGTGCCGTTGCGGTAGACCACCGACGCGAAGTTCGGGCCCGCCATGTACATGAACACCGGGGCGTTGGCACCGAGGATCATCTCGCCGGCCGACCACTGCACCGAGGGCGGGACACCCATGCCGCCGATCGCGTTGTCGGCCGACAGGCGCCACCACTCGCCGTCCCACATCGCGCGGTAGGACTTCTTGATGCCCTCGTCGAGATGGGCGATGTGCGTCTCGGGGTCGAAGCGCACGGGGTTGCGGTCGCCGGAGACGTAGGAGTCGGCCAGCGGCCCCTCCGCCATCGACGCGACCTCGCCCAGCAGGGCGCGCGCGGTCTCCTCGTCGGCGTCCGCGAAGGGGCCGGACCCGAAGCGGTCCTGCACGCGGAAGACCTCGAAGAGGTTGAACTCGATGTCGCGGACGTTCGCCCGGTAGTGGCCCATGCCGCCTCGCTCCTGTTCCCCACGGCGCGCGGCCGATGATTTCTACCGGCCGGTAACCACACACTATTACTGCGGGGTAACCCTGTCGAGATCGGCCTCCCGGCGTTCCCCCGTGCGAGACTCCCGGCTCGTCGGAGGGACAGGGGGAACGGCGTGGCTGGGGACGCTCGGCGCGGGGGTCGGTGGGCCGACGTCCGGACCTGGCTCGCCGGCGTCGACCCCGGTCTGACGCGCCTGCGCCTGGCCGCGATCGCGGTGGCCGCGATGGTGCTCGCGGTCGTGGTCGTCGCGGCGGTGCGGGCACTCCTCGCCCCGTCCGAACCGGTGACCGTGCTGCTGTTCGCCGGCGTCCTCGCGATGATCTCGAACCTGGCGGTCAACGAGGACGACCTGCGCCGCCGGCGGGTGACCACCGCGCTCATGGTGCTGCCCGCCGCCGCGAGCACCGTCCTCGGCGCCGTCCTCTCGCCCTACCGGATCCCGGCCGCCGCGGTGTTCGTGCTCGTCATGGTGGTGGCGGTCTGGGTGCGCCGGTACGGGCCCCGCGGGTTCGCGCTCGGCATGGCCGGCTTCATGCCCTACTTCTTCACGCAGTTCCTCAAGATCGCGCCCGCGCAGCTGCCCTGGCTGCTCGTCGCCGTCGTCGTCGGCATCTCCTCGACGCTGCTGCTGCGCGGGGTCGTCTTCGCCGAACGACCGGCCCGCACCCTGCGCCGCACGGTCACCGCCTTCCGGGCGCGGGCGCACGCCCTGGTCGACGCCACCGACGACGTGCTCGCCGGCATCGCGGCCGGCGCGCTGGACGAGCGCGACCTCGAGGCGCTGCGTCGCACCCGCGCCCGCCTCCAGGAGGTCGCGCTGCTCGTCGAGGACACCCTCGAGCAGACGACGGCCGGGCGCGTCTGGCCGGGGCTCGACGACGACACGCTGGCCCTCCGGGTGGCCGACGCGGAGCTCGCCCTCGAGCGGCTCTCGGTGGTCGCGCGGCGCCTCGCGCTGCCGCAGCGGGACGATCCCGCCGAGCCCGCGGACCCGGTGGTGATCGCCGCGCTCCGCACGGGCCTGCGCCACCTGCTGACGGCGCTGGAGTCCGGCCAGGGGCACGCCGCGATCCTCGAGGCGGCAGCGGACGCCCGCGCCGCGGTCGCCGGTCTCGTCGCCGACACCCGGCCCGGCCACGAGCGCGTGCAGCGCACGGCGTTCGCGGTGCGCCGCGTCGCCGACGCGATCCACCACGCCCAGGTCGACGCCCCGTCGCGCCGTCCCGACGGCGGCGCGCCCGGCTCGCCGGCGCGGACCACCGGCGTCGCCGCACCGCTGCGTCCGCCGGCGACGGCGTCCTCGGCGTCCTCGGCGTCCTCGGCGTCCTCGGCGTCCTCGGCGTCCTCGGCGTCCTCGGCGTCCTCGGCGTCCTCGGCGTCCTCGGCGGGCGCCGCCGGGGGCGGGCCGGTGCCGGACGCGATCGCCGCCCCCGCTCCCGACGAGCGACCGGGGCCGTCCTCGGAGCGCCCCGAGCCCGACGACGTGCGCCCCGCCGACGCGCCGGCGGCGTCGTCCCGGGGGCTCGCGCTGAGCACCCGCCAGGCCGTGCAGGTCGGGGTGGCGGCGACGCTGGCGATCGTCGTCGGCGAGCTCATCGCCCCCTCGCGCTGGTACTGGGCGGTCATCACCGCCTTCGTCGTGTTCGCCGGCACGAACAGCCGGGGCGACCTGCTCTCCCGCGGGTGGGGACGTGTGCTCGGGACGGTCGGCGGGGTGCTGGCGGGCATGGGGCTCGCCGCGCTGGTGGGCGGCAGCACCGTGCTGTCGCTGGTGCTGCTGTTCGCCTGCGTGTTCCTGGCGCTGTACCTGGTGCGCGTCTCGCCGTCGATGCTCGCCTTCTGGATCACCGCGGTGCTCGCGCTCGTCTACGGGCTGATCGGCCAGTTCAGCGTGCAGGTGCTCGTCCTGCGGATCGAGGAGACGGTGATCGGCGCGGCGGCGGCCGTCGTCGCGGCGTTCCTCGTCCTGCCCCGCGGCACGCGTGCGGCGTTCGGCGACGCGGTGAGCGAGGTCGTCGACGCCATGGACCGGGTCCTGCAGGAGGCGACCGACCGGCTCGTGGGCCGGCAGCCCGCGACGTCACCGCGCGAGGGCGTACGGGCCATGGACGACGCCCTGGCCACCCTGCGTCTGCGGGCCCAGACCCTGGCCGCGCCGTTCGCCCGCCGGCGCGCGCGGTCGAGCTATCAGCGTGGCCTGCGGATCCTCGTCGTGTGCGACGTCTACGCCCGCTCGCTGGCCCGCACCGCCGACCAGGTCACCGACCGGACGTGGGCGCCGACGCTCGACCCCGCGGCCGCCCGGGTGCGCGCCAACCTCGACGGGCTGCGCGACGTCCTCGTGCGCGGGCGGCGGGCGTCCGACGGGGGACAGGTGCAGGCGCGGTCGGCCGAGCGCCTCGTGGACGCGGCCGAGGAGCACGCCGCGCGGATCGCCGACGACCCGCACCGGCGCGCCACGATGCTCACCGCGGCCCGGCTGCTGCGGCGCATCGACCAGGCGGTGGTCGGCCTCGCCGTCGACCTGGGCGCGGCCGACGACCCGGACGAGGAGATCGATCAGTCCCCGAGCACCGCCGCCAGCGGCGGGGTGGTGAACACCCGGTCCGGGTCGTAGTCGTCGCGGACCCGGCGGAAGTCCGGGTAGCGGGGGTAGGCCGCGACGGTGTCCTCGACCGTCCAGTCCGACCGGGAGGCCCAGTGCGGGCGGCCGCCGTGGGCCCGCAGGACGCGCCAGGCCCGCTCGAGCACCGGGGCGTGGTCGGTGTGCCGCGGCACCCGCACCGCCACCCAGGCCGTCGCGCGGTCGTGCGCGGGGTGCAGCCAGCCGGACTCGGGCGCCCCGACGCGCAGCCGCACCGGGAGCCCGACCTCGAGGTGGTCGTCGGCGAGGGCGGCGAGCAGCTCGCGGGCCGCGGCGGGCAGGCCGGCACGGGGCAGGGCCCACTCGGTCTGCTCGTAGCGCACCGCCGGCGGGCTGGAGAGCACGCGGTGCATGGGCCCGCTGGCGGACACGGTGCGGGCCAGGCGCGAGACCGCGCGGTTGAACCGGGGGACGAGGCGGGGCAGCGCGCGCTCGACGACGACCGCGCCGCCGAGGGCCGTGCGGCCCGTGGCCCCCGCGACCGTGACCCCGAGGCTGCGTTCGCCGGCCTCCCTCGAGGCTCGACCCCCGCCGCGGTGCGTCTCCTCGTCCTCGCCGTCGTCCTCGTCGTCCCCGGCGTCCGTCAGCGGGTCCGCCCAGCGCGTCAGCGCCGTGCTCGCGGACGGGAAGACGGCGGCCTCGACGACGGGGTGCGCGCTCCAGAAGTCGCCGCGCAGCACCTCCTCGACGGGGCGGGGCTCGCGGGTGACCCGGACGCGGCCGGCGGGCACCACGGCCAGCTCCGCCTCGAGCACCACGCCCAGGGCACCCAGCGAGGTGCGGGCGGCGTCGAGGTCGGCCGCGGCGACGTCGCGCAGGCGCCCGCGCCCGTCGACGAGACGCAGCCCGACCACGGCCGCGGACAGCGACCCCCGCGACGCCCCGCTGCCGTGCATCCCGACGGCCAGCGCGCCGCCGACGGTCGGGGCGGCGAGCTCGAGGGGCGCGTCGAGGGCCAGCCCGCGCGTCGCGAGCTCGTCGTGGAGCTCGCCGAGGGTGGTGCCGGCCCGGACGCGGACGGTGGGCCGGGCGGGAGCCCCGCCGCTCGCGGTGACCCCGCGGAAGGCGGACAGGTCGACGTGCACGCCGTCGGTCACGGCGAGCGCGCTGAACGAGTGCCCGGCGCCCACGGGGCGCACCTTCTGGTCCCGCTCGGCGGCCCGGCGCACCACGGCGGACACGCCGCTGTCGTCCAGCGGCCGCACCGTCGCGGTGGGCCGGCACTGCTGGCCGCCGGACCAGTTCGTCCACACGGGCGCCACCCTAGGGGCTCACGGGATCAGCCGAACCGTCGAGACAGAGAGGGCCGCCAGGGGCCGGGCTCGACCCCGAGGACGCGGGCGGCCCTCTCCCGTGCTCAGGACGCGATCGAGCCGATCGCGACGTCGACACCGTCGACGACGTTCTTCCGGACCTTGTCCCCGGCCTCCCGGAGCTTGTCGCCCGCGTCGTCGGAGTGGCCGGAGAGCTCGCTCGTGCGCTCCGCGAGCTTGCGGGCGGCGCGACGGCCGCGCCAGCCGAGCGACGGCTTCCCCTCGGTGTCGACCGCGGCGAGGATGAGGCCGCCGAGCAGGCCGAGGTTCTTCAGGAACTGCTGCTGCTCGGCCGTCTTCTCCGCCGGGTCCGCCTTCTCCCAGAAGGGGTGACCGGCGACGGTCGTCGGCACGAGCGTCGCGGCGAGCGCGAGCGAGGACAGCCGCGGGAACTTGCCGATCGCGAGCAGCGTCCCGGCCCCGATCTTGACCCCGGCGTCGATGCGGACGAGCTGGCCGGGCTCGGACGGGACCTGGTCCGGCAGCGTGGGCCCGACCTTCTCGAGCAGCGGGGTCGCCTTCTGGACCCGCGGCTCGGGGTTGAGCAGGGTGTCGACCCCGCCCTTGATGAACATGGCGGCCAGCATGGGCCGGGCGAGACGACGGACGAGCACGGGAGCGACCTCCACGGACGACGGCGGCGACGGCAGGAGCGGCGGCGACCGGACTCGGCCCGGTCGGCGGGCCCGCGCGGGTGCCGCAGCATAGCCCCGCCCGATCCGCGCCCCGGTCGTGCCGGCCGGAGTGCCGGGCCGCCCGGTGACGGACGGCCCGGCGGTTCCGTACCCGATGCGCGGGTCAGCGACGCAGCGCGTGCCGTCCGGTGCGGACCTCCTCGCGGCGCCACGTGTGCCGGCCGCCCTCACGGTCCGCGTCCCGACCGTCGCCGAGGGGACGGCGCCGGCGCTCGGCCCGGCGCCGCAGCTCGTCCTCGGGCGACTCCGCGACGTCCCCGGCCGGGCTCGACCCGGCCGGCGCGGGCGGCGGCACCGTCGGCACCTCGTCGAGCCCGCCGCGCCGCGGCGTCGGGTACGGGTCCTGCACGGGCAGCGGGCCCGAACCCGGGTGCGGTTCCGGGACGTGGACGCGGGACGGGCGCTGCGCCGGGCGCGACCGGTCCTCGGTCAGCTCGTGGAAGATCGGCGTCGGGTCGTCACCCAGGGCCGCGATGGCGCGGTCGCCCGCGGCGGGACGGGCACTGCGGGCCGGGCGCTGCCGCCGGACGACGCCGGCTCCCCGGGAACCCGCGGACGCCGTGTACCCCGCGGACCCCGCGGCGCGCCGCAGCGCGTCCGTGCCGGCGCCGGGCCGCTCGAGGACCGAGGGCTCGTCCCACACCCACGTGCCGTACGCGTCCAGCCGCCAGCCACCGGCCCCGCCGGACGCTGCACCGGACCCCAGGTCATCACGCCATACCCACACGATCCTCGACCTCCCCGACTACTGATCCCTCTGCTCGCCCGCGTGCTCACCGCCGAACGGCCGAACCGCTGCGAGCGTCTGGCCCCCACAACGGCAGCGACCTGAGGCGACTTGGGGCCCGGATCGCGGCGACACGGCCTTTCGCCCGCGACACGCCGGAGGATCCCCCGGCCGGGTGTCACCCCCTGGGGGCGCGGCGGGTTTCGCGGGCCCGCCGCCACGCGATCGGGTCGGCCGTCCCCGGGGCGGGTGGCAGGGCGTCCGACGCTGCGGTCCCGGCCTCCGGACGCCACGATCGTCGCGTGCGATGCGTGGTCACGGGAGCGACGGGTTACATCGGCGGGCGTCTCGCCCCGCGCCTGGCCGCGGAGGGCCACGACGTGCGCTGCGTGGTGCGCAGCCCCGACAAGATGCGCGACGTCCCGTGGGCGCGCCAGGTCGAGATCGTGGCGGGCGACGTGCTCGACGAGGAGTCGATGCGCCGGGCCTGCGCGGGCGCCGACGTCCTCTACTACCTCGTGCACTCCCTGTCCGAGTCCGGCTTCGCCGCCGTCGACCGGCGCGCCGCGATGATCAGCGCGCAGGCCGCCCGGGAGGCCGGCGTCTCGCGGATCGTCTACCTCGGCGGCATGCACCCGGACGGGGTCGAGCTCTCCGAGCACCTCGCCTCCCGCGCCGAGGTCGGCGAGATCTTCCTGCGCTCCGGGGTGCCGACGGTCGTGCTGCAGGCGGCGGTGATCCTCGGCTCCGGGTCCGCGAGCTTCGAGATGCTGCGCTACCTGACCGAGCGGCTGCCGGTGATGCTGACGCCGTCCTGGGTGCACCACCGCGTCCAGCCGATCGCGATCCGGGACGTGCTGCACTACCTGGTGCGCGTCGTCGATCTGCCGCCCGAGGTCAACCGCACCTTCGACATCGGCGGTCCCGACGTCCTGACCTACCTGCAGATGATGGAGGGGTTCGCGGAGGTCGCCGAGCTGCCGACGCGCACGATGCTGCCGGTGCCCGTGCTGACGCCCCGGCTGTCGTCGCACTGGGTCAACCTTGTGACGCCCGTGCCCCGGTCCACCGCGGTGCCGCTGATCGACTCCCTGGTGCACGAGGTCGTCGCGTCCGAGCACGACATCGACCACTTCGTCGCGGCCCCCGAGGAGGGCCTCACCGGCTTCCAGCGGGCCGTCGCGCTCGCGCTGTACCGCATCAGCAGCGGCCAGGTCGAGACCCGGTGGTCGGGCGCGAACGCGACGTACGCGCCCTCCGACCCGCTGCCGTCGGACCCGGCGTGGGCCGGCGGGACCGTCTACACCGACGTCCGGGAGCGCCGGTCGACCGCATCCGTGGACAACGTCTGGCACGTCGTGACCGGGATCGGCGGCGAGCGAGGGTGGTACTCGTTCCCGCTGGGGTGGTGGGCCCGCGGGGTGCTGGACCGGCTCTTCGGCGGGGTCGGCCTGCGGCGCGGCCGCCGGGACGCCGACTCACTCAAGATCGGCGACGCCCTGGACTGGTGGCGGGTCGAGGAGTGCCTCGACGAGGGCCACGAGAGCACCGACGGCACGGAGATGGCCCCGGGCGAGCGGCTCCTGCGGCTGCGCGCGGAGATGAAGGCACCGGGCCTCGCCTGGCTCGAGCTGCGCGTCGCGCCGGCCCCGGGCGGCTCGTCCTACCGGCAGCGGGCGATCTTCTTCCCGCACGGGCTCGCCGGGCACGCCTACTGGTGGGTGATCGCCCCGTTCCACGTGCTGGTGTTCGGCGGCATGGAGCGCCGGATCGTGGCGGCCGCCGAGCGGGCCGAGCGCGGGGAGAGCCCGGAACCGCCGACGGGGCTGGTCGCCCGGCTCAAGGACCGCCGCGCCCGCCGCGACGCCGAACGCGCCCGCCCGGCGGTGCAGCACACCGGCACCTGAGTGGCTCGCTGGAGTGTCAGCGAAGTGCCGTCACGGACGCTGAGCGTCCGTGACGGGACTTCGATCACTGCGGCCCGACGGAGCTACGCGGCGGCGTCGAGGGTCGCGACGGTGTCGCGGTCGAGGTCGAGGGCGGCCGCGCCGCAGTTCTCCTCGAGGTGGTCGAGCGAGCTGGTGCCCGGGATCGGCAGCATCACCGAGCTGCGCTGCAGCAGCCACGCCAGGGCGACCTGGGCGGGCGTCGCGCCGAGACGGTCGGCGGCGCGCGCGGCGGCGTGGCCGGGCTCCGCGAGCTTGCCCGCGTCGGCCGGCGCCCACGGGATGAACCCGATGCCGTGCTCGGTGCAGTGGCGCAGCACGTCGTCCGAGGAGCGGTCGACGAGGTTGTAGCGGTTCTGCACCGACGCCACGTCGACGATCTTCCCGGCCGCCTCGATCTCGGCGACGGAGACCTGGCTGAGCCCGACCTCGCGGACCTTGCCCTCGCGCTGGAGGTCGGCCAGCAGGCCGAACTGCTCGTCGGCGGCGACGTGCGGGTCGATGCGGTGGAGCTGGAAGAGGTCGAGGGTCTCCACGCCGAGACGGCGCAGGCTCATCTCGGCCTCCTGACGCAGGTAGTCCGGGCGCCCGCAGGGGATCCACTTGTTCGGCCCGGTGCGCAGCAGGCCCGCCTTCGTCGCGACGGTGACGCCGCGGTACGGGTACAGGGCCTCGCGGACGAGCTCCTCGCTGACGTACGGGCCGTACGAATCGGCCGTGTCGACGAAGTCCACGCCCAGGTCCACCGCGCGCCGCAGCACCGCGAGCGCGTTGTCGGTGTCCTTGGGCGGACCCCAGATCCCCTCGCCGGTGAGGCGCATCGCGCCGTACCCGAGGCGGCGGACCTTCAGCTCCTCGCCCAGGCGGTACTCCCCGGAGGCGGCCACGACGCCGGCCCCGACCTCGTTGTCGTCGGTCATCTGCTCACCCATTCCCGGCCGTGTCAGGTACAGCCGAAGACACCAGCGTGGCATCCCGCGCCCGCGCACGTCGGCGGGCGTGTCCCATCTCCCATCCGGCGGCGGAGGACTGTCCCCGAAAGGCTCACGAACGCGGCATCCAGCGCGCCGTCAGGGCCAGTCCCTCGGTGATCCCGCGGGGGGCGAACCCGAGAGCGCGGGCGCCGTCGTCGCGCACCCGGTAGCCGCCGAGCCGGCCGTAGACCACCGACCGGTCGGCGAACGGCGGCGCGTCGGGCGAGAGCTCGCTGCCCTCGGGCAGCGGGCGCACGCGGTAGCCGCTGCCGGCCAGTGCGCAGTAGGTGTCCAGCACGTCCGGGAACGACGTCACCGCCCCGCAGAGCACGTACCGCCGGCCGGCCTCGCCGTCGGTGAAGGCGAGCAGCTGGCCCTCGGCGACGTCCTCGGCCAACGTCCAGCCGACCCGCGTGTCGACGATGTCGCCGACCTCGCCGCGCGCGGCCGCGGCGAACAGCTGGTTGTAGCTCAGCGGCCCCCGCGGCGACGGGCCGTAGACGTTGACGACGGTCGCGACCACGGCGTCCAGCCCGCCCTCGGCCACGGCGCCGAGCACGACCGCCTCGGCCTCGGCCTTCGTCGTGGAGTAGGTGTCGGTGAGCGCCGTGCCGCCGGTGGCGTCCTCGTCGATCACGCAGCCCGGCCCGTCCGGGTCGGGGACGCAGATCGCCGCGCTCGTCGAGGTGTACACGAGGCGGCCCACCCCGGCGCGGCGCGCGGCCTCCACGACCCGCCGGGTGCCGCCGACGTTGAGCTCGTGGGCCTCGGGGCCGGGCGCCCCCACGGCCGCCGCGAGGTGGAAGACGCCCTCGCAGCCGTCCATCGCGCGCGCCAGGCTCTCCGCGTCGGCGAGGTCCGCGGCGACCCGCTCCACCCCGTCGGGGAGGACGTCGGCGCGCGCCGGGTCGCGGACCACCGCCCGCACGGTGTGCCCCCGCTCGTGCAACAGGGCCACCACGGCCGACCCGACGAACCCCGTGGCACCGGTGACGAGGAGCATCGGCGCATCGTGGCAGAGATCGACGTCTCCAGGAGGCCCCGATGAGCGGTGACGCGACCACCCGCGTCGTCCTGACCACCACCGATTCCTCGGAGGAGGCCGAGCGGCTGGCATCGGTGCTCGTCGACGCCCACCTCGCCGCATGCGTGCAGATCGTCGGGCCCGTGCGCAGCGTGTTCCGGTGGGAGGGCGCCGTGTCGGTCGAGCCGGAGTGGCAGCTCTGGCTCAAGACCGACGCCACCCGCGTCGACGACCTCACCACCCGTCTCGTCGCCGAGCACACCTACGACGTGCCCGAGGTCCTCGTGCTGCCGGTCGTCGGCGGGCACGGGCCGTACCTGGCGTGGGTGACGGAGGAGACGAAGCGGAGCGGAGCTCGACCGTGACGGAGGAGACCGAGCGGGGCACCGCCGCAGACCGTTAGCCTCGCCAACGATGTCGTCGTCGCTGGTGTCCGCCGAGCCGACGGCGCTGCGCCGCGGAGAGCCGGGCTTCCGCCCCGTCGCGATCGGGCTGTTCTTCGCGGGCTTCACCACGTTCGCGCTGCTCTACGCCACCCAGCCGCTGCTCCCCGCTCTGGTCGACGCCTACGGCGTCTCGCCGGGCACGGCCTCGCTCTCGGTCTCGGTGACGACGGCGGCGCTCGCGATCGGCGTCATCCCGGCCAGCGCGCTCTCCGAGCGCTGGGGCCGCCGGCCGGTCATGGTCTGGTCGCTGACCGCGGCCGTCGTGTTCGGCGTTGCCGCGGCCGTCGTCCCGGGCTTCGGGCTGCTGCTCGTGCTGCGGGCGCTCGAAGGCCTCGCGCTCGCCGGGCTCCCCGCCGTCGGCATGGCCTACCTCGCCGACGAGATCCACGGCGACCACCTCGGTGCCGCCATGGGCCTCTACGTCGCCGGCAACTCCGTGGGCGGGTTCGGCGGGCGGCTCGTGACCAGCGCGCTCGCCGACCTCACCGGCTCGTGGCGCTGGGCGCTCGCCGGGATCGCCCTGGTGTCCGCGGCCTGCCTCGTCGCGTTCGCCGCGGTGCTGCCCGCGTCCCGGCGCTTCCGCCCCACGCGCGTCGGGGTCGGGGCGCTGCTCGGCGAGGCGCGGTCACACCTCGCCGACCCCGTGCTGCGCCGGCTCTACGCCGTCGGCCTGCTGGTCATGGGCGTGTTCGTCTGCGCCTACAACTACGTGACGTTCCTGCTGCTCGGCCAGCCGTTCCGGCTGCCCGCGCTCGTCGTCGGCTTCGTGTTCGTGCTCTACGCGGTCGGCACGGCCACCTCGACCCGCGCCGGCCGCCTCGCCGACCGCGTCGGCACCCGGCCGGTGGTGCTCGGTGCCGCGGGGGTCGCCGCCGTGGGTGCCGTGGCGATGCTCGCGCCCTGGGTGGCCGTCGTCGTGGCCGGCCTCGCGCTGCTCACCGTCGGGTTCTTCGCCGCCCACACCGTCGCGAGCTCGTGGGTCGGACGCCGCGCCGAGCACGGGCGTGCCGTGGCCTCCGGGCTCTACCTCGCCGCGTACTACGTCGGCTCGTCGGTCGGCGGGACGCTCGGCGGTGTCGCCTTCGGCCTCGCGGGCTGGCCGGCGACCGTGGGGTTCATGGTCGTGCTGCTCGCGCTCGCCGTGGTGACGGCCTGGCCGCTGCGTCCGGAAGCGCGGCCCGTGCGCGGCTGACGACCCACGGTCATCGGGCGTCTTCTCCCGATGCGCTGTAGGCTGTATTCTGTAATACATGGTGGACATCCCGGCGGCGGAGTGGTTGTTCCAACCCCGCCGCTCCTGCCGCGTCGCCCGGATCCTGCGCGCCGACGATCGGGACGCCGCGGTGCGCGCCGACGCCGTCGCGGAGTTCCTCGGGCTCCGGTGGCCGGTCGAGTACGCGGCGCGACGGATCGGTCGCGTCGTCGTGCGCCACACCGTCGACGGCGAGCGCCTCGTGCACCTCGAGAGCGAGGTCGACGCGCTGCCGGAGCGCGTGCAGGCGCTGCAGCAGCGGTTCAGCGGCACGCCGACCGCAGTCGTCGCCGCCGCCGGCCCGGTGGTGGCGTGGGGGGTGCGCCGCCTGCGCGTGCTCGAGCGGGCCCAGGACACCGCCCGCACCCGGCGCCGGCGCCGCCGTGTCAGCGCCCGGCTGCGGGTCCAGCGTGCCGAGCGCGCCGCCGCGTGGGGACGGCTCCGCCACGAGGAGGTCGTCCTGCGCGCCCGCGCCGCCGGCGCCCGGGACGCCAAGCCCGCGGGGGAGGTCGTCGACGACGCCGTGACCCCGCTGCGCGAACTGCTCACCCACCTCGACCGGTGTCCGTGACCGTCCCGTGGGCCCGCGACGAGTCGTCCTCCCGCGGCACGACGAACCACATCACGATGGCGAAGATCCCGGCGCCGACGAGGGCGGAGACGACGCTCGCGCCCGCGCTCCCGTCCGTGACCAGGAAGTTGATCGCCGTGATCAGGCCCCAGAACGCGATCGCCGTGTCAGCCCAGCGCACGACCCGGGGTTGCTGCCTCCACCGTTCCCTGAACCGGAGCAGGAGGACGCCCTGGAGCACGATCATGACGGCGAGCAGGCCGCCCACCACGATGCGCTGAGTGAGGTCGGCGAGGGGGAGCAGCACCGTCCCGACGACGAGCGCGGTCAGGACCACGTGGGCGGCGAGGACGCCACGGCCCACGGTCGCTGACGGTCCTCCGTTCGCGATACACGGTTCGCCCGACATCGCGGCACGATAGAGGCCGGACGGACCAGCACTCAAGGTCGCGTGCCTCAACCCCGCGCGATGTCGCTGAAGCGGCTGTAGTGCAGCTGGTGGGCCACCGTGATGGTCGCGGTCGGCCCGTTGCGGTGCTTGGCGAGGATCAGGTCCGCCTCGCCGGCGCGGGGGTCGTCGCGCTCGAAGGCGTCGGGGCGGCTGATGAGCATGACCATGTCCGCGTCCTGCTCCAGCGACCCGGACTCACGGAGGTCGGAGAGCATCGGCTTCTTGTCGGTGCGCTGCTCGGGACCACGGTTGAGCTGGCTGATCGCCACCAGCGGCACCTCGAGCTCCTTGGCCAGCAGCTTGAGCTGGCGGGAGAACTCCGAGACCTCCTGCTGGCGGGACTCGACCTTCTTGCCCGAGGTCATCAGCTGCATGTAGTCGAGGATGATCAGCTTGAGGTCGTGGCGCTGCTTGAGGCGCCGCGCCTTCGCCCGGATCTCCATGATCGTCATGTTGGGCGAGTCGTCGATGAACAGCGGCGCCTCGCTGATCTCGCTCATCCGCCGCGCCAGCCGCGTCCAGTCGTCGTCGGTCATCGTGCCGGAGCGCATGTCGGCCAGCCGGATCTTCGCCTCGGCCGAGAGCAGGCGCATGACGATCTCGGTGCGGCTCATCTCCAGCGAGAAGAACGCCGAGGTCAGACCGTGTTTGACACTTGCTGATCTGGCAAAATCCATTCCCAGGGTCGATTTGCCGATGCCAGGCCTCGCGGCCACGATGACCATCTGGCCGGGGTGCAGACCGTTGGTGACGTCGTCGAGGTCGGTGAAGCCCGTGGGCACGCCGAACGAGACGCCACCGCGCGAGGCGATGGCGTCGATCTCGTCCATCGTCGGCTGGAGGACGTCCTCGAGGGCCACGTAGTCCTCGGTGACGCGCCGGTCGGTGACCTCGTAGACCGCCGCCTGGGCGCGGTCGACCACGTCGTCGGTGTCCGCCCCCTCGGCGCCGTGGTAGCCGAGCTGGACGATGCGCGTGCCGGCCTCGACGAGGCGGCGCAGGATGGCCCGGTCGGCCACGATCTCGGCGTAGTAGCCGGCGTTGGCCGCCGTCGGCACGGCGGCGATGAGCGTGTGCAGGTACGGCGCGCCGCCGACGCGCAGGAGCTCGCCGCGGCGCTCGAGCTCGGCGGAGACGGTGACCGGGTCGGCCGGCTCGCCGCGGCCGTAGAGGTCGAGCACGCACTCGTAGACCGTCTGGTGGGCCGGCCGGTAGAAGTCGTCGGGCTTGAGCATCTCGACGACGTCGGCGATCGCGTCCTTGGACAGCAGGATCGCGCCGAGCACCGACTGCTCCGCGGGGAGGTCCTGGGGAGGCTGACGGTCGAACTCCGCGGGCGTCGCACCGGGACGCTCCGGGCCTCGTCCGGACGTCCCCCGATCGTCCAGCACCGCCACGACTGCTCCCTCCGCTCGCCACCCCCGGGCGGGCGCCGTGCGGCGCCGTGCCCGTCGAACACCAGTTCTAGCAGCGCCCACCGACAGCCCGGCGGCACCGGGTCGCGCGCTGTCCCGTGCCGACGCCGTCGATCGCGTCGTGGGCACGGTAGGGCCCGGAGATCGGCGGCTCCAGCGGCCCATGTTGATGCCCTGGGGACAGACCCGGGATCGATCCACCGAGCACACCCCCGTGATGGGCACACACCTGGGGACAACCTGTTGGCAACCGTCCCCCACACGGTGTCGTCGCAGGTCACGGCCCTGTGCAGGGTGTGGACAACAAGTGGATGGGGCGACGCTCGGCGCGTCGCCGTGAGCGTGTCGCGGGCGTGTTCACCCGCGGGCGCTGCGTGGCGAGCCGAGCGGGGTCCTCGGCTCGGCGGGCGGGTCGGACGGGGTGATCTCGAGCGGCGGCCGGTCGGTGATCAGCCGGTGATCGAAGTCCCGATACGGACGCTCAGCGTCCGTGACGGCACTTCGCTGACACACCCCGGTGACCCGCCCCGACCCCGGACACACGTCGGGCCCGGACCGGCGGTGCGGTCCGGGCCCGAGGCGCGGGTAGTGCGGGTGGTGCGGGTGGTGCAGCGGCCGGTCAGGCGCCCTGGACGTCCAGGGGCAGCGCGACCGCGACGTCGGGGTGCAGGCGCACGGTGACCTCGTGGCCGCCCGTGGACTTGATGTGCCCGTCGATGTCGATGAACCGCTTGTCGAGGTTCGGGCCGCCCTGCGATCGGACGGCCGACACGACGTCGGCCGGCGTGACCGAGCCGAAGAGGCGCCCGCCCTGGCCGGCCTTGCCGGTGACCGTGACGGTGCCGAGGCCCTGGATCTGCCCGGCGACCTCCTTGGCGTGGTCGAGGTCGCGGATCCGCTTGCCCTCCTGGGTGCGGCGGATCGTCTCGACCTGCTTCTGGGCACCGCGGGTGGCGACGATGGCCAGCCCGCGGGGCAGCAGGAAGTTGCGGCCGTAGCCGTCCTTGACCTCGACGGTGTCGCCGGGGCCGCCCAGGTTGGCGACGTCGGCGGTGAGGATGAGCTTCACGTCGGCCTCCCTCAGCGCGCGGTCGAGGTGTAGGGCAGGAGCGCCATCTCGCGGGAGTTCTTCACCGCGGTGGCCACGTCGCGCTGGTGCTGGCTGCAGTTGCCCGACACCCGGCGCGCGCGGATCTTCCCGCGGTCGGAGATGTACTTCCGGAGGAGGTTGGTGTCCTTGTAGTCGATCAGCTGGTTCTTGTCCTTGCAGAAGGTGCAGACCTTCTTCTTGGGCTTGCGCACCGGCGGCTTCGCCATGGTGTTTCTTCTCCTGAACTAGCGCTGTGCAGAACTGGGGTGAAGGAGGGCTCAGAAGGGGGGCTCGTCGTCATAGCCGCCGCCACCGCCGCCGCCTCCGGAGGACCCGGCGGCCGGTGCCGAGGCCCACGGGTCGTCCGACCCGCCGGACCAGCCACCGCCGCCGCCTCCGGAACCACCGGAGCCGTAGCCGCCGCCACCGTTGCCGCCGCCTCCGCCGTAACCGCCGCCTCCCGAGCCCCGGGAGGCCTTGGTGACGCTGGCGGTGGCGTAGCGCAGCGAGGGGCCGATCTCGTCGACCTCGAGCTCGATGACGGTGCGCTTCTCGCCCTCACGGGTCTCGAAGGAGCGCTGCTTGAGCCGTCCCTGCACGATGACGCGCGCGCCGCGCGTCAGGGTCTCGGCGACGTTCTCCGCGGCCTGGCGCCAGATGTTGCAGCGCAGGAACAGCGCCTCGCCGTCCTTCCACTCGCCGCTCTGGCGGTCGAAGGTGCGCGGCGTGGAGGCGACCGTGAAGTTGGCGACCGCGGCGCCCGAGGGCGTGAACCGCAACTCCGGGTCGGCGGTGAGGTTGCCGACCACGGTGATGACGGTGTCGCCCGCCATCAGTTCGCCTTGCCCCGGCGGCCCGCGAAGGCGGGATCGCGGCGCATGACCTTGGTCCGCAGCACGGACTCGTTCAGCGCGAGCTGGCGGTCCATCTCCTTGACGGTCGCGGGCTCGCAGTTGACGTCGAGGACCGCGTAGATGCCCTCGGCGTGCTTGTCGATCTCGTAGGCGAGGCGGCGACGACCCCAGACCTCGACGTTCTCGACGGAGCCGCCGTCCTTGCGGACGACGTTGAGGAACGTCTCGAGGGACGGCTGGACGGTGCGTTCGTCGAGGCTCGGCTCGAGGATCACGACCAGTTCGTAGTGGCGCACGAGAACCACTCACCTCCTCTGGGCTGGCGGCCACGGGCGTTCCGTGGCAGGAGGGATCTCGGTACCGCCAGGTTACCAATCGGCCGGTCGGCGCCGGTCACTGCCCTGCCGCGACCCCTACGGAGTCCGACGCAGCACGGGCCCGGACGGTTCCGTCCGGGCCCGCGGCAGTTCTGGTCGGTTCAGGCCGGGACGGGCTCGCGGTCGGTGGTGGCGCCCGGCGCGGCGTCGGCCGCGGTGAGCTCCTCGCCGTCCTCGAGGTCGTCGAGTTCGTCCTCGAACTCGTCCTCGACCTCGCGGGCGTCGTCGTCGAGATCGGTGTCGTCCGCGGCGTCGATCGGAGGGGCCGCCGGCTCCGGACCGGCGGCCGCGGTCACCTTGCCGAGCACGAGGCGCCGCACCGTGAACGCGGCGACACCGGAGAGGGCGAGCACCGCGATGAGGGCGGGCACCCCGACACCGCCGCCGGAGAGCCCGTCGACGGGCAGCGCCTGGACCTGGCTCGCCGTGGTCACCGCGCTCGCCGAGCCGTAGCCCAGGTAGGCGGGGGCGCCGGCGCGCAGCCCGGGGAAGGCCGAGCCGAGCAGCATGTTCGGGTCGAGGGTCCGCACGCCGGGCGCCGGGCCGGCCGCCGAGCGCAGGAACGACGACGGCAGCGCGCCGAACGCGGGGCCGAAGGCGGGCGCCGCGGCCGCGGCCTGCTGCGGGGTGAAGGTCGGCACGGCGGCGGGCACCGGCGTCGCGGCCGCGCGCGGGGTGGCCTGCGGGCGCGCCGACGGTGCGAGCACGGCCCCCGTGTCCTGACGCACCTGGTCGGTGGCCTGGCGCAGCGGCGGCGCGGCGCGGGCGACCTGCTCGGTGACGGGCTCGACGACCTGCACCTGCACGCGGCACAGCACGCCGCCGATCAACTGGGTGATCGGCTGCATGCCGGTGCGCACCTCGCGCTCGAACGGCAGGCCGAGGGCGGGGATCACCCGGACCGTCTGTCCGGGCTCCGCCTGCACGGTCTGGCCGCACCGGGCCGCGACGACGTCGTCGGGGTCGGGCGTGGGGGTCGGGGCCGCGAGCGCCGACCCGGCGCCGAGCAGCAGCGAACCCGCGACCAGACCGCTCGCGACGACACTCGACAGCATGCGGGATGCGCGCAGCGCCATGAAGGGACCTTCTCCTCGGAGCCGGGGGAACCGGGATGCCGGAACGGCCCCGTGAGGGGGAGCGGGCCGTCCCGGCGGCACGTGGTTCCAACGAGCGCGTCGCCCGGTGGTGACGCCCACTCTCACCCGGCTGCCGGAGCGGTCGCCCACCGACACGCCAGGACGGTGGGACGCGCCCTCATCGGGGGACTCGAGTTCCTCCGCGGTCCCCACGTCGCCGGAAGATTCCCGCCACCGCGTCGAGCACGGCGTCCGCCCGCGCGAGGCGCCGATCGTGATCGGCCGCGCCGTCGAGGACGCCGCCGTCCGGGTCGTCGAGACCGCGGGAGAACGACGGGTCACGGGGACTGCGGATCGGGTCGTGCTCCGGGCGCAGCACCGAGCGCACCACGAGCGCGGCGACGACGAGCACCGCGACGTCCCGCACCAGGACCGCGCCGTAGAACCACGGCGCCGGCAGGCCCTTGGCGTCCGTGCCGAGGTAGTAGTACATCCGTGGCGCCCAGACGAGGGCGTCGATCGCCATCCACGCCAGCAGCGGGCGCCAGCGCGGGTAGGCGAGCGCGGCCAGGGGCACGAGCCAGAGCGAGTACTGCGGGCTCCACACCTTGTTGGTGAGCAGGAACGCCGCGATGACGAGGAACGCGATCGCGGCGAACCGCGGGCGTCGCCGCGCCTTCACGACGAGCACGCCGATGGCGAGGCAGCAGACACCGAACAACGCCGCGCTCACGGCGTTGAGCACCGACGGCGGCTGGCCCGGGGCGAGCTGGCCGTCGAAACCGCTCCACCCGGTCAGGCCGGACGCGACGTTGTAGAGCGAGTCGGGGTCCGCGCCGCGCTCACCGTTGAGCCGGAAGAACTCCCACCAGCCCGCCGGCGCCGCGAGCGCGAGCGGCACGTTGATCAGGCCCCAGGCGAGGACGCCGGCCGCCGTCGCCTGCGCCCACGCCCGCATCCGCCCCGCTCGCAGGCAGAGCAGCAGCAACGGGAACAGCAGGAACAGCGGATAGAGCTTCGCCGCCGCACCGATGCCGAGGACCACGCCGGCGAGCACGGGTCGTCGCCGCGCCCAGGCGAGCATGCCGAGGGTCGCCGCCGCCACGGCGAGGGTGTCGAAGTTCGTGAACGCGTGGACGGCCACCAGCGGTGACGCGGCGACGATCGCGGCGTCCCAGGGCCGCCCGGGTCGCAGCCGGACCACCGCCCAGACCGTCACCAGCCAGGCGAGCGCGAGCCAGAACGCGGAGATGTCGAAGTAGACGACGACGGCGAGGCCGCCCGGCAGCAACCCGGCGCCGTGGCCGGCGAGCCAGAGGTCGGCGAGGCGGGCGTTCGCCCACTGGAAGAACCCGGTGAGCACCGGGTACTCCATGTAGCGGACCTGCTCGCTGCCGTCGTCGCGGCGGTCGACCCACGACGTCAGGTACGGCACGCCCCCGACGTCGAGCCGCTCGGCGGTGTAGAGCGGGACGGTGTCCGAGTAGCACATCGCGACGTACTGCCGCCCGTCGCGCCAGTCGAGCTCGAGGCCCTTGTCGCTCGGGTACTGCTGCAGACACGGCGCCTTGGCGAACCAGGCGAGGGCCAGCGTGATGACACCGAGCAGCAGGACCACGCGCAGCGGCGTGAGGAACCGGGCCCGCCCGGCGACCGCGTGCTCACCGAGCGGGCCGCCGACCACGGCCGACAGCGACCCGACGAAGGGATCCTCCTGCGTCGGCCGGACCCGCTGGTCGGGGCCGAGCGAGTCGGGGTCGTGCGTGCGGGCGCGGCCGGAGGTGGGCGCCCCGGTGCGGGTCGGCGCGCCGCTCACGCGGCGCCCGTCCCGGCGCGATCGGGGCGCCGGGCGTCAACCCCCACCGAACAGGCCGCCGCCGTCCGGGTCGGCACCACCACCACCGCCGCCGTCGTTGCCGCCGTTGTCGCCACCGCCGTTGTTGTTCCCGCCGGCGCCGTCGTTGCCGCCGTTGTTGCCGGCCTGACCGCCGTTGTTGTTCTGGCCCCCGTTGTCGCCCCCGTTGCCGAACAGCCCGCCGCCCTGGTCGCCCTGGTTCTGCTGACCCTGGTCGCCGCCCTGGTCGCCCTGCTGCTGGTCCGGATTGGCCGGCGGGCAGGGCTGGCCCGGGAGGCAGTTCTGCTGGTCCGGGGGCGCGGTCGGCGTCGTCGGCGGGGGCGTGCCGATCGCCCGGAAGTCGGAGAACTGCTGGACCGGGTCACCGCGCAGGGCGTCGTTCATGTAGCCCTGCCAGATCTGGCCCGGGACGCCGCGGCCGTAGATCGGCCCGCCGCCCGAGGTCTTGATCGGGCTGTTGTCGTCGGATCCGACCCACACCGCGGTGGACACCTGGGGCGTGAAGCCCACCATCCACGCGTCGTTGTTCTGGCCCTCGACCGACGACTGCACGGTGCCGGTCTTCGACGCCACCGGGCGCCCGCCCGAGAGCGGGACACCGGAGTGGTCGGCGACCTGGAGCATCGACTCGGTGACGTTGCGGGCGACCTGCTGCGGCATCCGCGTCTCCCCGGCCGGCGCACCCGCGTCGAAGAGGACGCGCCCGTCGGACGTCGTGACGCGGCTGACCAGGTGCGGCCGGTGGTAGACGCCGTCCGCGGCGAAGGTCGCGTAGGCCGCGGCCATGTCGGTGGGCCGGACCTCGCGGTCGCCCAGCGAGATGCCGCCGTTGGGGTTCTCCAGCGGCGCCGAGACACCCGCCTGGTGGGCGGCGTCGGCGACGCGCTGCGGGCCGACCTGGACGCCGAGCTGGTAGAAGACCGTGTTGATCGACTGCGTCATCGCGGTGCGCAGGTCGCAGTTCGGGCAGCTCTCACCCTCGGAGTTCGCGATCTCGGTGCCCGCGATCGTCTGCGGGCTCGATCCGTCGAAGGTCGTCCCCAGCCCGATCGGGGGGGTGCGCTCGAGGGCCGCGAGCATCACGAACGGCTTGAACGACGAGCCCGGCTGGCGCTGGGTCTGCGCGTAGTCGAACCCGGAGCCGTCCTCGCCGCCGTAGTAGGCGAGCACCGCGCCGGTGCGCGGGTCGACCGAGACCAGCGACGACCGCAGGTTGCCCGGCTGACCCCGCAGCCGGCGTTCGACCGAGTCCGCGGCCTGCTGCTGCATGCGGTTGTCGATCGTGGTCGTGACCTGCAGGCCCTCCTGGTTCACCTGTTGCTCGGTGATCCCGTAGGAGTTCAGCTCGTTGCGGACCGCGGAGACGATGTGCCCGCGGTCGTTGTCCGGGATGCCGCTGCGCCGGGGCTGCGGCGGGATCGTCACGGGGAACGTCTGCGCCGCGCGTTCCGCGGCCGGGAGCCAGTTCTGGCTGACCATGCCGTCGAGCACGAAGTTCCAGCGCTGCTCGCTCATCCGGCGGTCGACCGCAGGGTCCCACCGCGACGGCGACTGGATGAGCCCGGCGAGCACCGCACCCTCGGACGGCGAGAGCTGCGCGACGTCCTTGCCGTAGTAGGCCTGCGACGCGGCCTGGATGCCGTAGGCACCGCGCCCGAAGTAGATCGAGTTGAGGTAGTTGCCGAGGATCTCCTCCTTGCTCTGCTGCTGGGAGATCTTCGCCGCGATCACCACCTCGCGGTACTTGCGCCAGATCGAGTACTCGTCACCGACCAGCACGTTCTTCACGTACTGCTGGGTGATCGTCGACCCGCCGCCGCTGCCGCCGGTGGCCTGGAGCCAGACCGCGCGCAGGATGCCGACCGGGTCGAAGCCCAGGTTCGAGTAGAACGAGCGGTCCTCGGCGGAGAGCACCGCCTGCTGCACGTGCAGCGGCACCTGGGTGATCGGCACCTTGATCCGGTTGCCGTTCTCGGGCACGAGGGAGGCCAGCGACGAGCCGTCCTCGTAGGAGATCGTCGCGACCTGGTTGTTGAAGGCGTCGTCGGGCGTCGGGACCCGGAAGAAGATCCAGCCGACGGCGAACGCGACGACCGGACCCAGCACGAAGACGCCGAGCAGCACGTAGGTGGTGCGGCGGACGCGCCGCCACCGCCGCTTGCGCGGGTCGGGCTCCGGCTCGGCACGGGAGGGACGGCGGGAGCGGGGCGGCGGCTCGTCGTCGCCACCCTCGCCGCGGCGGCGTGTGGGGGCGGGGGCCACCGCGGTGCCCGAGAGCCCCCCGGCGGCCATCGCCGAGCGGGACGTCGCGGCCGTCGCCGAGGGCGCCATCGCCCGGGTCGCTCCGCCGGCGCGGCGGTCCTCGCCGGTGCGGGGCGGGCGAGCGGTCTCGTGGGTCAGCAGACCCGGCTCGCGCGCGCTCTCCCGGCCCTCGGGCGGCGTGACCGTGCCGACGTTGCTCCGGCGGGTGGTGACGGCCGTGGCGGTCGCGCCGGCACCGGCCGACGCGCCGCCCGCCGTCGTCGGCGCCTCGTCGCGGTGGGTGTCGCGGTGGGTGTCGCGGTGGGTGGGGTTCTGCGAGGGCGGCACCGCGCGCCACCCGGGCGGGAGGTTGCCGTCGGGCGGGGGTCCGACCGGTCCACGGGGTCCGCCGTTGCGGGGCACGGGCGGGCCCTGCGGGCCGCGCGGCGGGGGTCCTCCGGGAGGCGCTCCGGGCGGGGGTCCGGCGGGGCCGCCGCGCGGCGGGCCCTGCGGGGGCCCGGGCGGAGGTCCGCCGTGGCCGTTGGCGCCGTGGGGAGCGGGAGAACCGTGCGGAGCGGGAGAGCCGTTCGGGGCGGGGGAGCCGGGGGGAGCCGGGGAGCCGTTCGGGGGCGGGGAGCCGTGGGGAGCGGGGGAGCCGGGGGGACCGGGGTGACCGTTGGCGGGACGACCGGGGGGCGGGCCACCACGATCGGGTGGTGCGGCGCGGTCGGGTCGGGCGCTGCGGTCGGGTCGTCCCCGGTCGGTCCCGGGGGGTCGTCCGCCCCCGCGGTCCCTGTGCCGCTCGTCGTCCACCGATCGCCTCCCGGTGCCGGGTGGTTCTCACTTCAGGGCCGTCGGTACCCCGCCGGACCTGCGGTCGGACCGGCGGACCGGCCCGTCAGGGCGAGGCGGTGCGGCGTCGCCGCCGCCCTCCTCCCGACGCGTCGTCGGTCCCCAGGACGTATGACTGTACGAGGTGGTTCCACCGGCACGATCGGCAGACCTCCACGACGTGCACCGTGAACTCGCTGATCGCATCCGCCAGACGGCTGATCTCGTCAGCGGATCGAGCGGATCCGGCCGCGGCACCGAGCCGTTCACCGAAGATCCACAGTACCTCGACGAGCGGGTCGGCGTGGCACAGCGGACACGGACGGGTGGTCGCGCGACCGTGGTACGAGGCGGCCTGGAGCAGGTAGACCCCGGCGTCGCAGGCGTCGGCGGTGGCCACCCGGCCCGCGGCGACGTCCGCGAGCATCGCGCGGCGCTGCAGCGCGTAGTCGACCACCTGACGGACTCCCGGCACGGCCGCCAGCCTAGCCATCCCCACCTCGTGGCGTCCCCGCTCGTGGCGTGCCCGCGGGGGACGGTGCGACCGGGGATGTGACGTGATCGTCGCTCACCCTCGCCTGATGTATCGCTCCGATATGGTCGGGTGAGCGGTCACGGCGATCGGGGCCCACCCGGCGGACGAGAGGAGGTGGCCGTGCTCGAGCTCGCGGTGCTCGGCCTGCTCCACGAGGCCCCGATGCACGGCTACCAGTTGCGCAAGCAGCTGCACGCCCGGCTCGGCACGTTCCGGGCGTTCTCGTGGGGCTCGCTCTACCCCACGCTCCGGCGTCTCCAGCGCGCCGGCCTGATCGCCGAGACCACCGACGCCCCGAAGAGCGAGGGCACCGACGAGGGCGCCGAGACCGCCGCGCCCCCACGCAGCACGTGGAGCACCAAGACCCGCCGCGGACGGCGGGTCTTCGAGCTCACCGCCGAGGGCAAGGACCGCTTCGACGAGCTGGTGGCCGAGGCCGGCCCGCAGACTTGGGACGACGAGAGCTTCGGCATCCATCTGGCCTTCTTCTCCCGGACGCCGGTCGAGGTGCGGATGCGCATCCTCGAAGGCAGGCGCCGCCGGGTGGAGGAGCGCCGTGAGGGCCTGCGCTCCACGTTGTCCCGCGCGGGCGAGCAGATCGACCACTACACGCGCGAGCTGCACCGCATCGGGCTCGAGTCGACCGAGCGCGAGGTCCGCTGGCTCAACGAGCTCATCGCCGCCGAGCGCGGGGAGACGCCGCGCGGCGGAGCTCGACCCGTCGACGGTGGGACCGAGCCCGGCGGCTCCGCCCGGACCGTCGACGAGCCGCCCCCCGACGAGACCCCGTCCCCCGATTCCCCCCGCGGCGCCTGAGACGCCAGGCCCGTCCGAGTCCCGTCACCCCCGAACAAGAGACAAGAGGAGAACTGCCATGGGTTCGGTTCGAGTGGCGATCGTCGGCGTGGGCAACTGCGCCGCGTCGCTCGTCCAGGGCGTGCACTACTACGCCGACGCCGACCCGGCCACGCGGGTGCCGGGTCTCATGCACGTCGACTTCGGCGGCTATCACGTGCGCGATCTCGAGTTCGTGGCGGCGTTCGACGTCGACGCCAAGAAGGTCGGCCAGGACCTCGCCGACGCCATCACGGCGTCGGAGAACAACACGATCAAGTTCGCCGACGTCCCGCCGACCGGCGTGACCGTGCAGCGCGGCCACACCCACGACGGTCTCGGCCGCTACTACCGCGAGATCATCACCGAGTCCGACAGCGACCCGGTCGACATCGTGGCGGCGCTGCGCGAAGCCCGCGCCGACGTGCTCGTCTCCTACCTGCCGGTGGGCAGCGAGGACGCCGACAAGTTCTACGCGCAGTGCGCGCTCGACGCGGGCGTCGCGTTCGTCAACGCCCTGCCGGTGTTCATCGCCTCGGACCCCGAGTGGGCGCAGAAGTTCACCGACGCCGGTGTGCCGATCGTCGGCGACGACATCAAGTCCCAGGTCGGCGCGACCATCACCCACCGCGTGCTGGCCAAGCTCTTCGAGGACCGCGGCGTCCAGCTCGACCGCACGATGCAGCTCAACGTCGGCGGCAACATGGACTTCCAGAACATGCTGGAGCGTGAGCGCCTCGAGTCGAAGAAGACGTCGAAGACCAACTCGGTGACGTCGCAGATCGACCGCGACATGGGCAAGGGCAACGTCCACATCGGCCCGTCGGACCACGTCCCGTGGCTCGACGACCGCAAGTGGGCCTACGTCCGCCTCGAGGGCCGCGCCTTCGGCGACGTGCCGCTCTCGCTGGAGTACAAGCTCGAGGTCTGGGACTCCCCGAACTCCGCGGGCATCATCATCGACGCCGTCCGCGCCGCGAAGATCGCCGCCGATCGCGGCATCGGCGGCCCGCTGCTGGCGCCGTCGTCGTACTTCATGAAGTCGCCGCCCGAGCAGTACCGCGACTCCGTGGCCTACGACCGCGTCGAGGAGTTCATCCGCGGCGAGCGCGGCCCCGCCTGACGCCGCCGGAAGCACGCGGAGGGCCCCCACCCGAACCTGGGTGGGGGCCCTTCCCGCGTCAGCGGACGATGTTCACCAGGCGGCCCGGGACGACGATGACCTTGCGGGGCTCGGCGCCGGCGAGGAGCTCGGCGACCTTCGGGTCACCGAGGGCGGCACCCCGGACGTCGTCCTCGCCCGCGGCGGCGGGCACCGTGATCCGGGAGCGGACCTTCCCGTTGACCTGGATCGGGTACTCGACGGAGTCCTCGACGAGCAGGGACGGGTCGGCCTCGGGGAACGGCTCGTAGGCCAGCGTGTCCGGGTGGCCCAGGCGCGACCACAGCTCCTCGGCCAGGTGCGGGCACAGCGGCGAGAGCAGCAGCACCAGCGGCTCCACCACCGCGCGCGGCGTGCCGCCGGCCGGGTAGGTCTTGGTCAGGTGGTTGGCCAGCTCGATGAGCTTCGCGACCGCGGTGTTGTAGTGCATCGCCGGCAGGTCGGAGCGCACGCCGTCGATCGCCCGGTGCAGCGCGACGAGGGTGTCGCGGTCGGGCTCGGCGTCCGAGACCCGCAGCCCGCCGGTCTCCTCGTCGATCACCAGGCGCCACACGCGCTGCAGGAAGCGGTGCGAGCCGACGACGTCACGGGTCGACCAGGGGCGCGACGCCTCCATCGGCCCCGTCGACATCTCGTAGAGCCGGAACGTGTCCGCGCCGTAGGCCTCGCACATCTCGTCGGGCGTCACCACGTTGCGCAGCGACTTGCCCATCTTCCCGTACTCCTGGCGCACCGGTTCGCCGTTCCACGTGAATCCGGTGGCGGAGGAGCCGTCCTCGACGACCTCCTCGGCGGGCACGTAGACCCCGCGGGCGTCCGTATAGGCCCAGGCCTGGACGTAGCCCTGGTTGAACAGCTTGCGGAACGGCTCCGAGGACGTGACGTACCCGAGGTCGAAGAGCACCTTGTGCCAGAACCGGGAGTACAGCAGGTGCAGCACCGCGTGCTCGACGCCGCCGACGTAGAGGTCGACACCGCCCGGATCGCCCGGCGCGCGGGGTCCGAGCCAGTAGCGCTCGACGTCGGGGTCGACGAAGCGCTCGCTGTTGTGCGGGTCGAGATAGCGCAGGTAGTACCAGCACGACCCCGCCCACTGCGGCATCGTGTTGGTCTCGCGGACGTACTCCGCGAAGCCGCGCTCCGGGTCGGAGGGCAGGTCCTCGGCGAAGGCCACCCAGTCGGTCGCGCGCGCCAGCGGCGACTCCGGCGAGGAGTCGCGGTCGTCCGGGGCGAACGACTTCGGCGCGTAGTCCTCGACGTCGGGCAGCAGCACCGGGAGATCGGCGTCGGGCAGCGCGCGCGGGATCGACGGCCCGCCGTCGGTCTCGCCGTCGGCCGCGTAGGCGACGGGGAACGGCTCGCCCCAGTACCGCTGGCGGGAGAACAGCCAGTCGCGCAGCTTGTACTGCACCACCGGCTCACCGGTGCCCTTCCCGGCCAGCCACGCGACGATCGCCGTCTTGGCGGCGTCGACGTCGAGCCCGTCGAGGCTGATCTCGTCGTTGGCCGAGTTGATCGCCGGGCCCGCCCCGACGTAGGCCTCGCCGTCGAAGTCCTCCGGCGGCGCGACGGTCCGGCGGATCGGCAGCCCGAACACCGTCGCGAAGTCCCAGTCGCGCTGGTCCTGGCCGGGCACGGCCATGATCGCGCCGGTGCCGTAGCCCATGAGGACGTAGTCGGCGACGAAGACCGGTAGCGGCTCGCCGTTGACCGGGTTGGTCGCCCACGCGCCCGTGAAGACGCCGGTCTTGTCGCGGGCCTCCTGGCGCTCGAGCTCCGAGCGCTGCGCGACCGCGCGGCGGTAGGACGCGACGGCCTCGGTCGGCGACGCCGCACCGCCGGTCCAGCGCCCGTCGAGCTCCTCACCGGTCAGCGGCGCGGGCCAGGCGTCCGGGGTCAGCGCGTCGACCAGCGGGTGCTCGGGGGCGAGCACCAGGTAGGTGGCGCCGAAGAGCGTGTCCGGGCGGGTGGTGAACACCTCGATGTCGCCCGCGCCGGACGCGAACCGGACCTGCGCACCCTGCGAGCGCCCGATCCAGTTGCGCTGCATCGTCTTGACCGAGTCCGGCCAGTCGACGCCGTCGAGGTCGTCGGCCAGGCGGTCGGCGTAGGCGGTGATCCGCATCATCCACTGGCGCAGGTTGCGGCGGAACACCGGGAAGTTGCCGCGCTCGGAGCGCCCGTCGGCGGTGACCTCCTCGTTGGACAGCACCGTGCCCAGCGCGGGACACCAGTTGACGGGTGCGTCGGCGAGGTAGGCCAGCCGGTGGTCGTCGAGGACGCGGTCCTGCTCGGGGCGGGACAGCGCGCTCCAGTCGCGGCCGTCGGGCAGCCCGCGGATGCCCTTCTCGAACTCGTCCTCCAGCTCCGTGATCGGGCGCGCCCGACCGACCTCGGTGTCGTACCAGGAGCCGTGGATCCGCAAGAAGATCCACTGGGTCCAGCGGTAGAAGTCGATGTCGGTGGTCGACACCGACCGGTGCTGGTCGTGCGCGAGGCCGAGCTGGCGGATCTGGGCGCGGTAGCGCGCGATGTTGGCCTCGGTCGTGGTGCGCGGATGGGTGCCCGTCTGCACCGCGTACTGCTCGGCGGGCAGCCCGAAGGCGTCGAAACCCATCGTGTGCAGCACGGTGCGCCCGGACATGCGCAGGAAGCGGCCCAGGACGTCGGTGCCGATGAACCCCAGCGGGTGCCCGACGTGCAGCCCGGCGCCGGACGGGTAGGGGAACATGTCCATCAGGTAGAACTTCTCGCCCGCCGGCGCCGGGTGGTCCGGGCCCGGGTTGGCGACGGCGAAGGTGTCGGCCGACTCCCAGTGGTCCTGCCAGCGCCGCTCGATGTCGTTCGCGAGCGCGGCGGTGTAGCGGTACGGGGGGACGCCGCTCGCCCCGCCGGGACTGTCGGCGCGGCTCGCCACCTCGGGCTCGGCGGTCACGGCTTCCTCCTGGGTATCGACCGGGGGTCCTCGCCGCGGGGAGCCCGCGGCCGGGTCCGGCGCCGCACGAAGGGGCACCGTGGATCCCGCGAGGACGGCGTCGAGCCTACTCTGGGGGTGTGATCGTCCCGGCCCTGGTCCTGGCGGCGGCGGCCCTGCTCGTGGGCGGCGCCGGTGTCCTCGCGCTGTTCCACCGGCTCCCGCGCAACCGGGTGCTCGGCGTGCGCACGGTGTGGACCATGGGCACGGTCGACGCCTTCCGCCGCGCCAACCGCGCCGCGGCCCCGGCCTTCGTCGCCGCGGGCGTCGCGGGGATCGCCGGCGCGGTCGCCGCCGCCCTGGCCGCGACCACCGGCGCCGGCATCACGATGCTGGTGCTCGGCACGGTCGCGCTGATCGGACTCCTGGGCGCCGGAGGCGTCGTCGGGTCCCGTTTCGCCGAGGCCGAGGAGGCCGAGGAGGCGGCGCTGGCCGACCTGCCGCCGTGCACCGCGGGGGTCCCCGCGGAGGAGCCGGCCTGCGACACGGCGCCCGGCGCGTGCGGCGGCACGTGCGCGCTGTGTCCCCGCGCGCAGGCGGAGGCCTGACTCACCAGCCCCAGGTGCCCGCGGCGCCCTTGAACGGGCCGACCACGTCGTGGGTGATCCAGCCGCCGTAGAACCCGCCGGGCTGGGGCTCGACGCGCTCGCCGTCGAGGGTGATCTCGTCGAACGGGGCAGGGTAGAGGGCCACGCGGTCGGCGAGCTCCGGGTACACCGCTCCTTCCGACGGTCCAGCTCCGCTGCGCTTCGTGTCCTCCGGCGGGTACCACCAGCCCACGTCGGTCAGCGGCGTCGCGCCGGGGACGACGACGTCGACGTAGCGCGCCGTGCCCTTCCACTCGCACATCGTCCGGCGCTCGGCGGGGCGCAGGACGCCCTCGGTGAACGCCGTCCGCGGGAGGTACCAGGTCGGCGGATGGCTGGTCTCCAGCACGCGCACGAGGTCGTCGGAGTCGGCGACGACCGTGCCGGCGTGCGTCACCACCGCGCGCCGCCGGACCGCCTCCGCCCGCGGCGGGCGCGGGTAGTCCCACACCGACTCCTGCCCGGGGCCCGGTTCGACGCGTCGCACACCGATGACGCTAGGCCCGCCCGGGCGCGTCGGCGCGGCGAGCGAACGGGGACTTCGTGCGCGTAGAAGCAGCGAACGCCACGTTCGCTGCACCGAGTCACGGCGCCTGGGCGGGGCAGGTCTCCACGGGGGCGTCGAGCACGATGTTCTTGCGGATCGAGCGGAACCCCGGCGGCGGCGGGCAGAACGACGCCAGCGGGAGGTCGTACTCGACGTGGTACACCGGCTTGTCCGCCGCCACGAACGGGGCGAGCGCGTCGCACTCGCGGTACTGGGCGCACTGCTCGTTGACGGCGAAGTCGAAGTCGCCGACGAGGTCGTCGACCTGGTCGAGGTCGTTCTTGAGCCCGACGGCCAGGCCGCGCTCGTGGGCCAGGCGGGCGAGCATCCGGTTGAACGCCAGCTGGTCGCCCTCGCCCAGCGGGAAGCCGGTGGGGTGGGTGTAGCCGTCGACGTTGTCGGGCTCGACGGCGTCGAAGCCCTTCTGCTTGCAGAGGTCGAAGCGGGCCGCGAGCCACGGCTCGAGGACGTCGGTGCGCCGGACGTCGAGCCAGTACTCGTCGGGCCAGTCCTCCAGCTCCTGCCCGCGCACCTCGGCGGGGAGCGCCCCGGCGTCGGGGCGCCAGTCCTCGACCGCGCCCGCGTTGACGTAGCAGACGACCTGGCGCCCGTCGGCGTGCAGCGCCGCGACGGTCTGCGCGGAGGTGGCGAACAGGTCGACGTCGTAGGTGGCCGCGTCCACCGACGTGTCGACGGGGCCCTGGAGCTGGTACTGCCACGTGCTGCCCGCCGGCGCCCGGACCGCGCCGCCGGCCCCGGCCGGCGACCCGCACGCGAGGGCCATCATCAGCCCGCCGCACACGACGGCCACGAGCCCGGCGCGCGTCACGGGCCCACCCAGGTCGCCAGCGCGCCCCACGGGTTGGGCAGGGAGGCGGCGGTCGCGTAGGCGTGCGTCGCACCCAGGGCGCTCGCCCGGTGCAGGGTCCGCTCCTCCTCGCCGTCGGGCACCCCGTGGACGAGGTGCCAGGTGGCGGCGGGCCCCGGCGGATCCGGTGTGTCGAGGGCGGCGTGCGCCGACCACGGGCCCTCGAAGGTCACGACCACCGACGCCAGCCGGAGGTAGCCGGGGTCCGGGCGCACGCCCGGGTTGAGGATCAGCCCGGCCTCGACGGCCGCCGCGAGGCGCGCGTAGTAGGGCAGGTGCTCGGCCGAGGACGTGACCTGGTCGGCGAAGACCGCCTCGACGCCGTGCAGCCGGCGGTACGCCGCGACGTCGGCGAGCACGGCGGCGAGCGGGCGGCGGGCGTAGTCGGTGTCGACGTAGCCCGCGACGAGTCCGGGCAGGTCGCGGACCGCGCTCCGGTAGGCGGCGTCACCGGTGCCGGGCCCGGAGTCGGGGTTGACCACCACGACACCCAGCCGGTCGCCGAGGAGGCGCAGGCGTTCCCAGTCGGCGGCCTCGCGCCGCGGGTGGAAGTAGGCGGGCACGGCCAGGCTCATGACGCTCATCGGTGCCGCACCGGGATGCCGGCGGAGCGCCGCACGAGCACGGCGAGGACGGCGAGCAGCACCAGTCCGGTCCCGAGGTGCCAGAGGATGGCCGCGGTCCCGGAGGCGGGCACGGCCTGGCCGCGCACGATGAACGCCGCCAGCCCGGCCACCGCCGCGGACAGCAGGGCGAGGACACGGTCGCCGCGGCCGAGCGCGGTGGCCACGGCCGCGGCGAAGAGCGCGGTGCCGAGCACGACGTAGTCGGCCCCCAGCAGCACCAGGCGAACGTCCCACCCGGGCATCGCGACCGCCACCGCCGCGCCGACGAGCAGGGTCGTGCCCGCGAGTGCGGTGAGGTAGAGCAGGTGCGCGCGCAGCGCCGCGTGCCGCGCCCCGCGGGCGAACCGCGGCACCGAACCGGTGGCGGCGAGCAGCGCCCCGGTCCGTTCCCGGTAGCGCACGAGGAGCCACTCCGCGATGCCCGTGGTCAGCACCAGCGGCAGGGCGAGCGCGGTGAGCGAGAGCGGCATCGGGTCGAACCCCGGGTCGAGGAGCTGCTCGAGGGCCGGGAACAGCACGAGCACGGCGACGAAGAGGCCGAACCCGACCTGCGCGGCGGCGTGCGTCCAGGCCGACCGCGGCAGCGCGGAGACCGGTCGGCGCCCGTCGCGGGTCGCGACGAGGGCGAGGACGACCGCGAGCACCACCGACGCGGCGGGCCACAGCAGGTCGCGGGCCGGGACGCCGCTCGTGGGGTTGGCGAGCGCGCTGGCCGGGCCCTCGTGCGGGAGGAGCAGGCCGAGCACGGCGCCGACGGCGGCGGGGAGCAGCGCGCCGAGCAGCCAGGCCTCCCGTCCGCACAGCAGCAGGGCCGCCGCCGCGAGCAGGTAGGCCGCCTGGCCGGTGAGCAGCACGACCGTGACGAGGTCGACCGACATCGTCGCGGTCAGCACCAGCGCGGCGAACACCGCGGCGACCGCCAGCACCAGCGCGACCCCGGTCCCGACGAGCAGGGCGCGGCGCAGGAAGCGCCGGGCGGCCGGCCGGTCGAGGTTGCCGAGGTACGACCAGGCCACGCTCGCCACGCCGTAGGCCGCCGCCCAGGCCAGCACCAGCCCGCTGAGCATGAGCGTGGCCGACACGGGGTCCTCGCTCGGCAGCAGCGCGAGCGCGACCACGGCGGGCACGGCGTAGAGCACCCCGCGCGCCGGGAGCCAGCGGGGATCCCCGGCGGTGGACCACGTCCGGCGCGGCGGCGCGACGGCGGGCTCCGAGCGCGGGCGCCGCCGGTCGGCGACGAGCCACCCGGCGAGCTCGAAGACGTCGGCCGCGCCGTAGCGCTGCGAGGCGACGCGGTCGTTCACCCCGGCGCCCTCGATCACCACGGCGGCCTCGGACCGGGTCGTCGACGAGGCCGCGGCGTGGGCCACCGCGGCGTCGACGCGCTTCACGCCCATCCCGGGCCCACCTCCTCGACCGTCCGCGCCACCGCGTCGCGGTGCGGCTCGAGGCCGTGCGGGCCCGGGCCCGCGGCCGGCGCCGCGTGGTGGGCGTAGATCGCCCGGAGGTCGTTGCGGAAGCGGTCGAGCGTGAACCGCTGCCGTGCGTGGTCCTGCCCGGCGCCGGCGAGCTCCCGGCGGAGCGCCGCGTCGGTGAGCAGCTCGACGCAGGCGTCGGCGAACGCCTCCACGTGGCCCGCGGGCACCACGATCCCGCCGGGGCCGACGGCCTCGGCGACGCCGCCGACGTCGGTGGCGACGACCGGCCGCCCGCACATCCCGGCCTCGATGACCGTCAGCGGCAGGCCCTCGGAGACGCTGGAGAGCACCACCACGTGGCCGGCCTCGAACGCGCGGCGCACCGGGCTGACCGGTCCCTCGAACACCACGGCGTCCCCGAGACCGAGCTCGGCCACCAGGGCTTCGCACGAGGCCCGGTAGCCCTCGTTGCCCGCCGGCACGCCCCCGAACAGGCGCAGGCGTGCGGCAGGCACCGCGAGACGCACCCGGGCGAACGCCGCGAGCAGCGTGTGGAGGTCCTTGAGCGGGTCGACGCGACCGGCGTAGACGAGGGTCGGGACGTCCGGCTCGGTCACGAGCGGCGCCAGCCCGGCCGGGTCGACGCCGTTGGGCAGCAGCCGCACCGCGTCCGGGCGGGCGCCGCCTTGCAGCGCCCAGCGCGCGTTGAAGCCGCTCACGGGAAGGACGGCGTCGGCCCGCCGGTAGCCGAGGCCGGTGAGGGCGGCGTAGAACCCGTGCAGCGCGGCCCGCTCGGCCCGCCCCGCGCCGGACCGCCGGGTGGCCATCAGCCGTTCTCGCAGGTAGACCCCGTGCTCGGAGAGCAGCACGGGCGTCCCGTGCTCCCAGGCGGCGCAGAGCCCGAGCAGCATCGCGGGCCCGTTGACGGTGCAGTGCACGAGGTCCGCCCGGGGCGCGGGCAGCTGCAGCGGGCGCAGGAAGTGCTCGACGAGGTCGGTGACGGCGAGGGCGTCGGCGAGGGTCGGGGTGAGCTCCGGCAGGGCCGAGGTCACCTCGACGACGAGGTCGACGGCCTCCTGGCTGCGCAGCGCCTCGGTGAGGTCGACCGTGCGGGCCATGTCGCGCAGCGTCCGCACGGCGTGCTCGAAGTCCCGGGGGGCGGCGGCGCCGCCGAGCAGCATCGCGTCGAGCAGGTCGGTGTAGGTCCGGAGGAACCGGCGCCCGGGTGGCCGGGGCCTGCGGGGACGGGCCGGCTCGGCCCACAGCCCGATCCGGCGCACCGCGGCCACGTTCGGCGGCACCGGGTAGGTCGCCGTCTCCCGCCCCGATCCCGACAGGGCCACGACCTCGAAGTCGATCTCCGGGAGGCTCCGCACGAGCTGGTCGCACCAGTCGCTCACCCCACCCGCGTGGATCGGGTACGTCCCCTCCGTCACGAGCGCTACCTTCACGGGGCCACTCCTCCGATCCGTTGCTCCCCGGCGACCGGGATCCAGCCCGAGCGCGTGGTGCCGTAGGGCTCGCCGAACGCCCCGTCGAGCGCCGGCGGGACCGTCACGGGCACGTCCACGGGGCGATCAGCCGCCACGCCCGACACCACCGTCACGACGCCGTCCTGCACCCAGGCCCGCGTGCTCCCCGCGGCGGCGGCCCAGGCGGCCTGGCGGGCGAGGACCTCCGCCGACTGCGTCATCGTCGGCACCAGCAGCGGGCGCGTCTCGGTGTAGAGCGCCCGGTAGGAGCCGAGGACCTGGTCGAGCACCGGGTAGAGGGTCCGGTCCTCGGTGAGCTGCGGCTGGTGCACGTAGTGGGGCCGCGGATCGTTGGCGAGCACGTGCCCGAGCGCCTTCGTCGCCTCCATCGGCACGATCTGGGCCAGGAACCCCGCCCGCGGATCGGCGGCCGGCACGGGCGGCACGCAGCCGCCGTCGGTCTCGCAGGTGCCGTCGCCGCCGTCGGCGCGGGCGGTGTGCGACCAGTTGTACTGGTCGACGGTCTCGGCGAACGTGGCCGTGTCGAAGTCGAGGTCGATCGGGTGGCGCGGCACGGTCCGCGCCCCGCCGATCGGGCGCTGGCCCGCCTCCTTCGACGCGTCCGCCGCGACGCTGCGGATCCCCTCGTCGTCGAGCGCGCCCGCGAGCCCGGGGTTGTCGTCGGGCATCTCCTCGTCGCCGCGCAGGCCGCTGTGCTCGCCGGTGACCAGCTCGGACGGGTTGATCGGCAGGCCGACCTCGCGGGCGAACCCGATGTTGCGCGCCACCTCGTCGTCGATCACCCGCTCGGGCACGTACCGGGTCCAGCCGAGGATCGGCACGGTGGCGCAGCGCCAGGGCAGGGCCTCGTAGTCGCGGACGCAGCCGAGGTACTGGTGCGACCAGGTGTGGTTGATCCAGCCGAAGGCGTCCCGCCGCGCGAGCAGCGCCGCGAGCAGGGGGTCGTTCCCGCCCGGCGCCGCGAGCCGCGACCCCGCCCCGTTGAAGGCCAGGTCGAGGCGGAAGTCGTGGTCGCGCGACCAGCCCGCCGCGGCGTCGACGTCGGCCGGGGTCATGCGGATGGTGGGCGCCGGCGGCACGGTCGGCGGGCAGTCCGCCCCGTAGGCGCAGTGCGCCCCCGCGACCCAGCGGGCGTCCGGGAGGAGCACGTCGTCGATGTGCACGGCGAACCAGGCGCGCCGCATCCCGAGGTGCACCCCGCGCGTGAGCCACTCGACGAGGCCCGGCGCGAGCGCGGCGAAAGGCATGGAGCCCGGGGCGTAGGAGAACGAGAGACCGAGCTCCTCCCGGCCGCCGGTGCGCAGGACGCCCATGAGCGGCCCGCGCCGTGCGCCGTCGGGCGAGCTCCCGGTCAGCAGCGGGGTGTAGCCGGCCAGCGGGGTCCCGATCTCGACCCAGGTGTCCCCGCCGATCGGCACGTCCCCGCGCATGTCGCCGAAGCCGTCGGCCCGGGCCGCGTCGGTGAGCCGCGCGAGGCCGCTGTCCAGCCGGCCCGACCAGCCCGCGCCCGCACCCGGCTCGGCGAGCCCGGTCTGCGCGGTCGCGCGCACCGTGGCGTTCAGCTGGCGGAGGCGGAACTCGCGCTCGACGTCGTGGAGCACCGAGAGCTCGGCGGGGGCCAGCTCGACCGGCGAGTCGCCGGGCAGCACGACGGCCTGGTAGCGGGCGTGCGGCACCGTGTCCGGCACGGTCAGCGAGGCGCGGTCGACGGGCCGGCGGGCCGGGTCGGACAGGTCGACGACGTCGGTCGGCACCCCGCTCTCGGTGAGTGCCTCGAGCACGGCGTCGACCTCGGGGCTCCCGTTCTGGACGACGAGGACGCGGAGATCGACGCGCGGCCCCGCGGCCGACGCGGGGGTGGCGACCAGGACCGTCGCGGCGAGCGCCGTGAGCAGGGGCAGCAGGACACGACGAACGCCCACGTCACCCCCCGGTCCACCGCTCGATGCCGGATCATCCTGTGGCCGGCCGTGGGCGGCACCCAAGCGATCTGCCCGGGTCGGGGGACCTCACTCACCCGATGGCGTCACGGTCCGTCAGGAGCACGCGCCCCTCCCGCCCCTGACGCCACAGGGGTGAACGGATCAGTTGCGGCGGGGCTCGCTCACGTGGGTGGCGAGCAGGGCCAGCGGCACGCCCTGGCGACGGAGGACCCCGCCCCACAGGTCGTAGCCGGGCGGGGCGAGGACGTCGTCGGGCAGGGCCGGGACGACGTACCAGTCGCCGCGGCCGATCTCGCCGTCGAGCTGGCCGCGGTCCCACCCGGAGTAGCCGGCGAACACCCGCAGGCCGCGGACGCGCGGGGCGAGGTCGTCGGGGTCGCCGTCGAGGTCGACGAGCGCGACGGGACCCCGGACGCCGACGACGCCGCCCGTGCTCGCCGGGTCCTCGCCCGTGCGCAGGGCCGCGAGGCACAGGGCGGTGCGCTGCTCGACCGGACCGCCGACGAAGACCGCGTGCGGGGTGGTGGTGTGGGGGCCCCAGGTCGGGAGGACGTCGGCCACCGAGACCTCGCTGGGCCGGTTGAGCACGACGCCGAGGGTGCCGGCCGGACGGTGGTCGATGACGAACACGACCGACCGCGAGAAGTTGGGGTCGGTGAGGGTCGGGGCGGCCACGAGGAGCGTCCCGGCCTCGACCTCGGCCTCCTGATGTTCACCCACACCACTGGCCACGAGCCCCATCGTCGCACCGCCGCGCGCCGGGGTGGCAGGCACGGTGGAGGTGGTCACTCTCCCCGCACCACCGAGCGGTGACCGAGTGCCGGACCGGACGCGTAGCGTGGGCGCCCGTGCCCGTCGCGCCCGGTTCGACCGCTGCTGCGGCCCCGACCGCGCTGCCGGCGAGGGGCCCGGTCGCCCGCCTGCGCGAACTGCTCACCCACCCCGGCTTCGGGAAGCTGCTGACGGTCCGGCTGGCCGCGCAGTGGGGCGACGGCGTCTTCCAGGCCGCGCTCGGCGGGCTGGTGCTCTTCAGCCCCGAGCGCGAGGCCGACCCCGTCATGGTCGCGGTGGGCCTCGCGACCGTCCTGCTCCCGTACTCGATCGTCGGTCCGTTCGCCGGCGCGCTGCTCGACCGGTGGGACCGGCGGCGCGTGATGCTGGTCGCGGGCGCGCTGCGCGGGGTGCTGACGCTCGCGACCGCCGCCGTGGTGCTGGCCGGTGTCACGGGGCCGCTGCTCTACCTCGGGGCGCTGGCCACCATCGGGGTCAGCCGGTTCATCCAGGCCGGGCTCTCCGCGGCACTGCCCCACGTGGTCGCCGAGGAGCACCTCGTCGGGGCGAACTCCCTGGTCACGACCTCGGGGGCCGTGGCCGCCGCCATCGGGGCCGGCTGCGCCATCGGGCTGCGGGGGATCATCGGGCCCTACGACGTCGACGCCGCGTGGACCACGAGCGCCGCCGCGGTCGGGTCGCTGCTCATCGTCGTGGTCGCCGCCCGCATCACGCCGGGATCGCTCGGGCCCGACGAGCGCCGCGAGGCCGCGCAGGCGCTGCGGGCCGTCGCGTCCGGCCTCGTCGACGGGTTCCGGGCGGCCCGCGCGGCGCCCGGGGTGCTGGGGGCGTTCGGCGCAGTCGCCGCGCACCGGCTCGCGTTCGGCATCACGACGCTGGTGATGCTGCTGCTCATGCGCAACTCGCTCACCGACGTCGGGCCGTTCAAGGCCGGCATCGCGGGGCTGGGGGAGGTCGTGGCGGCGGTCGCGGCCGGCCTCGGAGTCGCGGCGGTGGTCACGCCGTGGCTCACCGGGCGGGTCGGGCGCTCCGGCACCGTGCGGATCATGCTCGTGCTCGCCGCGGTCGCCCTGCTCGGCCTCGGGCTGCCGATGACGCTGCCGACGATCCTCGCCGGGTCGTTCGTGCTCGGGCTCGTCGGCCAGGCGATCAAGCTGTGCTCCGACGCGGCGGTGCAGAGCGAGGTCGGTGACGCGGTGCGCGGCCGGGTGTTCTCGCTCTCGGACACCACGTTCAACGTCACCTACGTGGTCGCGGTGGCCGGCGCGGCCCTCGTGGCGCCCACCAGCGGGCGCTCGCCGCTGCTGCTCGTGCTCGCGGCCGGCATCTACCTGCTCGGCCTCGTCATCTACGAGGCCGCGCTGCGCGTCGGCGACCGGCACGCGCCTCAGGGCGGCACCCAGCCCGGGGCGCCCTCGGCGACCGCGGTGTCCACCGCCCCGTCCCCGTCGGTGTCGACCAGCACCACGTCCCAGCGGGCGGACGGCGAGCCCGGCGCCTCCGGGCCGGCCGACAGGTAGGCGAGCTCGGCGCGGCCGTCGTGGTCGGCGTCGACGAGCAGCTGCTCGGCCCGGCCGTCGCCGTCGAGGTCACACACCACCTCCGAGCCCGGCTCGTGGTCGGCGTCCACCGCCGCGCCGTCGAGCGCCCCGTCGCCGTCGGTGTCGAGCGTCGCGTCGGCCCGCGCCGAGCGCCCGCGCACGTCGGACCAGCTCAGCGCCGCGCCCGCCTCGGCCCCGGTGTCCAGCGGCACCCGGGTGCCCCACAGGCCCCGCCCGCCCGGGTCGGTGTAGGCGTGGTCGCCCCGGCCGTCGTCGTCGAGGTCGAGCACCGAGTGGTCGGCGACCCCGTCGCCGTCGGCGTCCCAGAGGGCGTCGTCGGCGCGCCCGTCGCCGTCGAAGTCGAGCGCCACCGCGTCCCGGGATCCCGGCGGGCCGAGGTCGAGGTCGGCGACGGAGACGTGGCGGTGCACCGGGCCCTCCCCGGTGCCGAAGACATAGCTGATCGATCCCACACCCGGTTCGACGCGGGCGTCAGTCCTGCGGTTCCCCCGGGATCCCTTCCGCTTCCGCCCACCGCAACAGCTCCGCGCGCGCCTCGTCGTCGTCGAGCGGCCCGCGCTCCAGGCGGACGTCCTTGAGGTGGCGCCAGGCCCTCCCGACCAGCGGGCCGGGCGGGATCCCCAGCAGTTCCATGATCGCGTTGCCGTCGAGGTCCGGGCGGACGCGCGCGAGGTCCTCCTCCTGCGCGATCCGCGCGATCCGCTCCTCGAGGTCGTCGTAGGAGCGCTGCAGCGCCGCGGCCCGGCGCTTGTTGCGGGTGGTCGAGTCGGAGCGCACGAGCCGGTGGAGGCGGTCGAGCAGCGGCCCGGCGTCGGTCACGTAGCGGCGGACCGCCGAGTCGGTCCACTCGCCCTTGCCGTAGCCGTGGAAGCGCAGGTGCAGGAACACCAGCTGCGCGACGTCCTCGATGACCTGCTTCGGGTAGCGCAGCTCGCGCAAGCGCTTGCGCGTCATCTTGGCGCCCACGACCTCGTGGTGGTGGAAGCTCACGCGCCGCCCCGGCTCGACCTTGCGGGTCGCCGGCTTGCCGATGTCGTGCAACAGGGCGGCCAGGCGCAGGACGAGGTCGGGGCCGTCGGTCTCGCGGCCGATCGCCTGCTCCATGACCGTCAGGGAGTGCTCGTAGACGTCCTTGTGCTGCGCGTGCTCGTCGATCTCCAGGCGCATGGCCGGGACCTCGGGCAGCACGACGTCCGCGAGCCCGGTGTCGACCATGAGCTCGATGCCGCGCCGCGGGTGCTCGCCGAGCAGCAGCTTCGACAGCTCGGCCTGCACCCGCTCGGCGGTGATGCGTCCCAGCTGCGGCGCCATCTCGGTCATCGCCTCGCGCACGCGGGGCGTGACCTCGAACCCCAGCTGCGCGACGAACCGTGCCGCCCGCAGCAGGCGCAGCGGGTCGTCGGCGAAGGAGGTCCGGGGGTCGGCCGGGGTGTCCAGCTCGCCGCGGGCCAGCGCCGCCAGCCCGCCGTAGGGGTCGACGAACGTGCGGTCGGGCAGCGAGAGCGCCATGGCGTTGGCCGTGAAGTCACGCCGGACGAGGTCGCCGTCGATGGTGTCGCCGAACGCCACGACGGGGTTGCGCGTCACGCCGTCGTAGGCGTCGGCGCGGAACGTCGTGATCTCGCAGGTCACGCCCCGGCGGGCGGCGCCGACCGTCCCGAACGCGATGCCGGTGTCCCACACGGCCTCGGCCCACCCGGAGACCAGCCGCTGGATCTGCTCGGGTCGCGCGTCGGTGGTGAAGTCGAGGTCGGGGGACGCTCGCCCGAGCAGGGCGTCCCGCACGCTGCCGCCGACGAGGTACAGCCGGTGCCCGGCGTCCGCGAACCGCTCCGCGAGCTCGTCGGCCACGGGGGAGTAGCGCAGCATGTCGACCACCGCCGCGTGATCGGCGCCGGTGGAGGCGGTGGGGGCCTGGGCGGGGACGGGCACGGCAGGACAGAGTACCGCGACCGGGTCGCGGTACCCCGACACCGGAGGTGCGGGGATCCGACACCCGCGCGTCGACCCGCCGACAGATCCCCGTCACCGAGCGGGCGCCGTACGATCGCGAGCGTGTCCACCCCGTCCCGCCGGTCCGGCGACCGGCGCCGACGGGGCTCCCGACGGCGGATGCGCACGGTCGACGAGACCTCGGCGGGAGGCCTCGTCGTCGACGCCACCGGCGCCAGCGCGGCCCTGATCGGCCGGCTCGACCGCCGCGGCCGCCTGCTCTGGTCCCTGCCGAAAGGCCACCTCGAGGAGGGCGAGACCGCCGAGCAGGCCGCGGTGCGCGAGGTCGAGGAGGAGACCGGCATCATCGCGTCCGTGCGGGCGTTCCTCGGCAGCATCGACTACTGGTTCGTGGCCGAGGACCGACGGATCCACAAGACGGTGCACCACTACCTGCTGCGGGCCCACGGCGGCGAGCTCTCCGACGCCGACGTCGAGGTCACCGAGGTGGCCTGGGTGCCGCTCGCGGAGCTGGACCGGAGGCTGGCCTACGCCGACGAGCGCCGCCTCGTGCGGCGCGCCGCCCAGATCCTGGAGGAGTCGGCGTGAGCCGCCGCCCGCCGCGGGCGTACGCGGCGGGGCTGCTCCTCCTCGTCGGCCTGCTCGTCGCCCTCGTCGCCGCGCCGTCCGCGGCGGCCGCACCGGCCGCACCGGAGGCGCCCGACGACGACACCGCCGTCTCCCTCGTGCTCGACGGCATGACCCCGCGCGCGGTCACCGCCGACGGGCCCGGGGAGCTGGTGGTCACCGGCCACGTCGCCAACCGGTCGGCGGTGGCCGTCCGCGACCTCACCGTGCGCCTCGCGAAGGGCTCGGCGGTCTCCGGGTCCCGGGGCGCGGTCGACGCCCTCGACGGCGACGGGGCCACCCAGGCGGTCCGCGCCCGCGTCGACGCGCCGCCGACCGTCGAGCCCGGCCAGGACGCGCCGTTCACGCTGCGGGTCCCGCTCACCGGCACGGACGCGCTCGCCGCCCGGAGCGGAGTCCTCCCGCTGCGGGTCGAGGCCACCGGCAGCGTCGGTGGTGCCGGCACGAGCCGCCTGGGCGCGGTGCCCGTGCTGCTGCCCGTCCTCGGCGTGCCCGGCGGGCGGCCGGCCACCCCGCCCCCCGCGGACCGCGCCACGAGCATCTCCGTGCTCTACCCCCTCGCCGACCGTCCGCGTCGTCTGCCCGTGGTCCCCGGCGCCCCCACCCTGCTCGCCGACGACGACCTGGCGACGTCCTTCGCCCCGGGCGGGCGTCTCGCGGGCCTGGTCGACGCGCTGGGGAAGGCCGCTCCCGCGGGCTCCGCCGCCGCACGCTCGGTGTGCCTCGCCGTCGACGCCGACCTGCTCGAGACCGCGCAGGCCATGGCCGGCGGGTACCAGGTGCGGACGCCGGACGGCGGCTCGCGGCCCGGAGCGGGGGCGGCGGCGGCCGGCCAGTGGCTCGACGCCGTCCGCGCGCAGGCCCGGGGGCGGTGCGTGACCGCGCTGCCCTACGCGGACACCGACCTCGTCGCGACGGCCCGGGGCAACCTCACCGATCTCACCACCGCCGCCGTGGCGACCGGCACGCGGCGCGTCGCCGAGCTGCTCGGCGTGACCCCGGTGCCCGACACGGTCTGGCCGGCCGGCGGGCTCGTCGACGAGCGCAGCCTCGCCGACCTCACGGCGGGCGGCACCCGGAACCTCCTGCTCGACCCGGACGTGCTCGACGGCGACCCGCCCGCCGGCGCGCTCGCCCGCCTGCCCGGGCCTGCCGGTGCCGCGCCCACCGCGGTGACGCTCGACCCCGTGGCCGCCGCCGCCCTCGCGCCGCGCACCGACGAGGCGGTCGCGAGCCCCGCGGGGACCCCCGGCGCGCTCGCCGCCCAGGACGCCGTCGGCGCGCTCGCCCTGCGTGCCCTGCAGGGCCCGGGCACCGGGAGCCCGCCGGTGGACGTCGTCGCCCCGCCGATCGACTGGGCGGCGAACGGCGCCGAGGCGGGGGCCCTGCTCGGTGCGGTGGACGAGCTCGCCCGTCTCGGCCTCGCCCGGCCCGCCGACCTGGGCAGCCTGCTCTCGCCCGTCGGCGCCGGGACGCCCCTGCCCACGGCGTCGTTGTCCTCGCGCTCCGGGCTCTCCGCGGCGGACGGTCTCCAGCCGTCGGTCGTCGCCCGGGCCGGGCAGGTCCGGGACCGCCAGCGCGAACTGCTCGCCGCCACCGAGCGCGACGGCGTCGGCGCGCCCTCGCCGTCGGACTTCGTCGAGCCGCTGACCGACGGCGTGCTGCGCAGCCTGTCCGCGGCGTGGCGCGGCGACCCGGCCGCGCAGGACGCCGCCGTCGGCGCGGTCGAGCGGCAGAACGACGAGCTGCGCTCGCTCGTGCGCGTCGTGCAGCCGTCCGGGTCGTACTCGCTCGGCAGCAACGACGCCCCGCTGCTGCTCACCGTCGAGAACCGCCTGCCCGTCGCGGTGCGGGTCGACGTGGTGCTGGAACCGACGAACGGGTTGCGGACCACACCGTTGCCCCAGCTCACGGTGCCCGCGTTCGGCAGTCGCCAGGTGCAGGTGGAGGTCGAGGTCACCCGCGCCGGGCAGTTCGCCGTGGACGCGCGGGCCCAGACACCGGGGGGTGAACCTCTCGGGCCCACGGCTCGTCTGCTGCTGCGATCGACGGCCTACGGCACGATCACGGTGTGGTTGACCGCGTCCGCAGCCCTCGTGCTGGTGATCCTGGCGAGCGTGCGGATCGCTCGCCGGGTCCGGGCGGCCCGGCGCGACCGGAGGTCCCGCCGCAGTCGGCGTCGCGGGGGCCCCACCACGACGGATCCGCAGGATCTCCCGACCCGCGAGCTGCAGAAACGATGAGCGCCGGCCAGCCCGACCGCCGGCGCGACGACGCGCAGGCGGACGACGTCGGCCCGGACGCACCCCAGCGCCCCGGGCGGACGCCGGACGCCGCCGTGTACCCCGGTCAGCACCCGAACCAGCACCAGCACGCGAACCAGCAGCAGCACCCGCCCACACCCCCGGCTCCGCCGTCCCACCCGGACGCGCCGGAGGTCGTGCCCCCGCCGCCCCCGCCCGGAGCCCGCGGCGGGGCGCCCCCCGGATCGCCCGCCGGCGGACCGCCGCCGGGCCCGGCCCCGGGTGGTCCGGGTCGGCCGCCGCTGCCCCCTCCGGGACCGTCCGGACGCGGCCGGCCCGGTGACCGCGCACCGCGGGTGCCGGCGCCGCCGCCCCCGGGTCCTCCTCCCGGCCCGCCACCGCACCCGCCCGCTCCCGGGCCGGGCCACGGACCACCCGCCGCGGGACCGCCGCCCGCCGGAGCACCTCCCGCCGTGCCCCGGAACGGCGCACCGCACGACCCGCCCGTGTCGGAGGCCGGCGGGCCGGGCGGTGGCGCCCCGCCGGGAGGCCGCCCGCCCGCTCGCCCACCGGGACCTCCCGGGCCGCCCCGCGGACCCGGGGCGCCGCCCGTCCACGGTGGCGCCACGCCCCCCGGGCCCGGGCTCCCGCCGAGGCCCCCCGGCGCGCCGCCCGGGGCCGGTCCCGCCGAGCCGTCGACCACCGGGCTCACCGCGCCGACCGCCGCGATCGACGCCCTCGAGGCCGACGGTGCCCTCGCCGACGCCGCCGATCCGGAGCGGACCGAGACGCTCGCGGCCGCGGCCCGTCCGCCCCGCGAGGAGCGGACCGTCCGGGTCGGGACCCCGGCGCCGCTGGCGTCGTGGAGCTACGGCGGCGCGGCCGACGAGACCGTGCTGCTCCCGCGCCTGCCGCTCGAGCAGGAGGCCCCGGCCGTCCCGGCGCCCCGCGCGCCGGTGGACGAGCCCGGCCGCGACGACCGCGCGCTGGTCAAGGCCTCGGGCGGCATGGCCGTCGCGACGCTGGTCAGCCGGCTCACGGGCTTCCTGCGCACGCTGGGCCTGACCGCGATCGTCGGGCTGAACCTCGTCGGCAGCTCGTTCAACGTCGCGAACACCCTGCCGAACATCATCTTCGAGCTCCTGCTCGGCGGGGTGCTGACCAGCGTCGTCATCCCCGTCCTCGTCCGCGCCGCCAAGGAGGACGGGGACGACGGCGACGCCTTCGCCCAGAAGCTCCTGTCCGGGGCGACGGTCGGACTCCTCGTCGCCACGACGCTCGCGGTGGTCGCGGCCCCCTTGCTCATCCGGCCCTACCTGGCCGCGGACGTCAACGTCGACCTGGCCGTCGACTTCGCCTACCTGCTCCTGCCGCAGATCTTCTTCTACGGGATGGGCGCCCTGTTCGGGGCGATCCTCAACTCGCGGGCGAACTTCGGCCCCGCGGCCTGGGCGCCGGTGCTCAACAACGTCGTGGCGCTGATCGCGCTGGGCGTCTACGCGATGCTGCCCTCGCCGCCCGAGGGCATCTCCACCGCGCAGCTGCTCGTGCTCGGTGTCGGGAGCACCCTCGGCATCGTCGTGCAGGCCGGGGTGATGCTGCCGGCCATGCGCCGGGTCGGCTTCCACTGGAAGTGGCGCTTCGGGTGGGACACCCGGCTCTCGGCGTTCGGCGGCCTGGCGGCGTGGGTCGTCGGCTACGTCCTGGTCAGCCAGGTCGGCCTCGCGGCGATCACCCGGGTCGCGTCCGGCTCGGACGAGGGCGGGCCCGCGATCTACAGCTACGCCTGGCTGCTGATCCAGGTGCCCTACGGCGTGCTGGGCGTGTCCCTGCTGACCGCCCTCATGCCGCGGATGAGCGCCGCCGCCGCCAACGGCCGCACCGACCAGGTGGTGTCCGACCTCTCGCTGGGCACGCGCCTGTCGACCGTGACGCTGCTGCCGATGAGCGCGCTGCTCACGGTGTTCGGCTCCCAGCTCGGCGTCGCGCTGTTCAGCGTCGGGCGGTCGGGACCGGAGGGTGCCGCGGCCCTCGGCGGCGCCATGGCCGCGTCGGCCTTCGGTCTGCTGCCCATGGCCGTCGTCATGCTGCAGATGCGCGTCTTCTACGCGATGAACGACGCCCGCACGCCGACCCTGATCATGGTGATCATCACCGCGATCAAGGTGCCGATGGCCTACCTCTGCCCGGTCCTCCTCCCGCCGGAGCAGGTCGTGCTCGGACTGGCCGCGGTCAACGCCTTCGGGTTCGTCATCGGGCTGGTGGTCGGCAACATCTGGCTGCGGGTACGCCTCGGGCACCTCCACACCCGGCGCGTCCTGCGGACCTTCGTCCTGACGCTGCTCGCCTCGCTCGTCGCCGTGCTCGTCGCCGTGCTCGTCGTCACGCTGCTCGAACGGGTCCTGGGGGGCGGGGTGTCGCTCGTCCTGCGGTCCTGGCTCGTGCTGGTCGTCGGGTCGGTGGCGTTCCTCGTCGTCGTCGCCGTGGCCATGCGCCTCCTGCGGGTGCCGGAGCTCGACCCCGTCGTGTCCCGATTGCGCCGTCTGGTCGGTCGGGGGCGCGCCCCGGCGGCCTAGAACGGGTGGCTCAGGGGCCCATCGAGCAACCCACGGCACCGGTACGGCGTCCCCCGAGGCGGCACCGGAGTCCCGTAGGCTCGGCCGGATTCGTGGGGGAGGTGAGGACGTGGCGGGCGAACCGTCTCCGGAGAGCACGACCACCGGACCTGCCCCCGCGGAGCCCGAGGTGACCGAGGGCCGGACGGAGCACGAGGAGCGTCCGGACGGCTCCGGGTCCGGCGGCGTCGAGGCCACGACCCGGGTCGCCGCGCAGGACGGCCCCGAGGAGCCGGCCCCCAGCGGTGCGCCCACCCGCCGCGGTGTCGGCATCGACGGCCCCACCACCCACGTCCCCCGCGCCGCCGAGGCCGGCGGCGCGGCGTCCGGCACGAACGGGTCCGGTGGACCGGCCACCGGCACCGTGCCTCCGGGCCCGCCGCCCGGAGGTGGCGGCGCCGGCCGCGGCCCCCGCGGACCGGCGGCCCAGGGGCCCGGTCCCGCCGGCCCTCCCGGCCCCCCGTCCGCACCCTTCCCGGCGGCCGGCCCCCGGCGCCCCGGGCGCGGTCCCGTCCGGACGGGACCGGGATCCGGCCCGATCCCGGCGCCGAGCGCGCTCATGCCGGGCACGCTGCTCGCGGACCGGTACCGGCTGGTGGCCGAGGTCGGCCGCGACCGCAGCGCGGACGCCGCGCTGTGGAAGGCGCGCGACATCATGCTCGAGCGCGACGTCGCGGTGACGCTGCTGGTCGGCTCGTGGCAGGGCGACGCGAGGGCGTCCGCCGCCCTGTCCCGCGCCACGCGGTCGGCGCACTTCGAGCACCCGCACGCCGCCCGCATCCTCGACGTCGTGCGGCCGGGGGGCTCGCCGCTGCCCACCGGCGTGCTCGGTGCCGCCGTCGCCGAGTGGACCCCGGGACGCGATCTCGCCGAGCTGGTCGCCGACGGGCCCCTGCGCCCCAGCGCCGCCCTGCGGGTGATCGAACCCCTCGCCGACGCGGTGGCCGCGGCGCACCGCTCGGGCCTCGTGCTGGGCCTCGACCACCCCCAGCGGGTCCGGGTGAGCGCCCGCGCCGCCACCCGCCTGGCGTTCCCGATGCCGCGCGGCGACGCGACGAACGCCGACGACGTGCACGGGCTCGGTGCGCTGCTCTACCTGCTGCTCACGGCCCGCTGGCCCGGGTCCGAGGGCGTCCCGACGCCCGCCGGCCTGCGGCCCGCGCCGCACGCCCCGGGCGGGGGGCCGGTGCCGGCCCGCCAGCTGCGCCCGGACCTGCCGGTCGAGCTCGGCGCGCTCGTCGACCGCACGCTGGACTCCGACGGCGGCATCCGCACCGCGGCCGCCGTGCACCGCCTCGTCGTCCAGATGCGCGAGGGCCTCGAGGACGACGGGGTGCTGCTGCCCGTCCTCGAGGACGGGCAGACGATCGACGCCGACGACCCCACCGAGGTCTGGCACGACGACGCCGTGCCCGAGCCCGGTCCCGACCCCGAGCGCCGCCGCAAGCTGCGCATCGGCGTGACGGCGCTGGTCATCGCCACCCTCGCGATCCTGGGCTTCGTCACCTACCAGGTCGTGTCGGTCGTCGCCGGGGGCGGCTCGTCGGCGCCGCCGGTGGTCGTCATCCCGGACACCGCGGCACCGAGCGCCGCGCCGGCGGCCCCGGCCGGACCCTCGCCGGCGCCCGTCTCGCCGTCGCCGGCCCCGTCCGGGCCGGTGCAGCTCTCGAGCGTGGCCGTGTACAGCCCGGCCGGCAGCCCCGACAACCCCACGCGCATCAACCGCGCCGCGGACAACGACCCGTCGACCACGTGGTCGACCTCGGATTACCGCCAGCAGCTCCCCGCCCTCAAGCCGGGGATCGGGATGATGACGACGTTCACGGCCCCGGCCCAGGTCGCGGCGGTGACGGTCCGCTCGCCCAGCCCGGGCACCCGCATCGAGGTCCGGGCGGCCGCCCGACCCGACGTGCCGGTGGCCCAGACCCAGCTCCTCGGGGCCGGGACGGTCGACGAGGACACGCTGACGATCCCCCTCCAGGCGGCGCCGCCGACCGGCAACCTCCTCATCTGGATCACCGCGCTCGGGCAGGACGACGACGACAAGTACGTCAGCGAGCTGGCCGAGGTAACGATCCAGCGCGCCGGGTCCTGACCGGGCCCACGAGCTTGTCCGAACGGCACCGGCGGGTCGTGGCCGGCGGCTAGCGTCCGGGCTCGTGCCCGGCCCACCGCCCGACCCGCGCAGCGACCGCGAGCTGCTCGCGGCGCACGTGGCCGGGCAGGACGGCGCGTTCGACGAGCTCGTGCGGCGCTACGCCGAGCGGCTCTGGCTCCTCGCGTTCCGCACGCTCGACCACCGCGAGGACGCCAGCGACGCGGTCCAGGACACGTTCGTCTCCGCGCTGCGCGGAGCGGACCGCTACCGCGGCGAGTCGGAGGTCTCGACGTGGCTGCACCGCATCGTCGTCAACGCCTGCCTCGACCGGATCCGGCGGCGTCGCGCCCGCGCCACCGAGCCCCTCGCCGGGCACGAGCTGCCCACCCCTCGCGACGGGATCGACGACCACCTGACCCGCCTCACCGTCGCCGAGGCCCTCGCGACCCTGCCGGACGGGCAGCGGCTCGCCGTGGTGATGGTCGACGTCCACGGCTTCTCCGTCGCCGAGACCGCCGCGATCCTCGGCGTGCGGGAGGGCACCATCAAGAGCCGGTGCAACCGGGCGCGCGGCCGCCTCAGCGGGCTGCTCGGCCATCTGCAGCCGCCCGGACGGGCCCGCGATCCGGCCCGGGGGAACGACGGGACGGCCGGCGACGTCCAACCCATGAGTGCCGGCGACGAGGCGAGGGGCACCGAGCGGACGGGAGGTGGGTCATGAGCGACGACGACCGCGTGGCGGATCTCCCGGACCCGACCGATCCGGCCGTGGCCGCGGCCCTCGAGCGCACGCGGGCCGACCTCGCGGAGTACGGCGCACGGACACCCGCGATGCCGTCCGGGCTCCTCGCGGACATCGACCGCGCGCTGGCCCGGGAACGCGACGCCGGGGAACCCGAACAGTCCGGAGCCCGGCCGTTCCACGCCGGGCGGTCCGACGCCGGGGAGTCGGCCGGCCCGGCGGACGGGGCCCTCCGGCGCCGCCCCTCGGCCCGGTGGCTCGTCGCCGCGGCGGCCGCCGTCGCCGTCGTCGCGGTCGCCGCCGCCGTGGCGGCGTCGGCCACCGCCGGCTCCGGCCCCACGCCAGCACCGCCGACCGCGGCCCCGGGACCCGCGCCGACGGCCCCGGGAGGGACCGAGGTCCCGGTCCTCGCCGGCGGCGACGGCCCGGCCGCCCTGCGCGCCGGGCTCGGGCGCAGCGACTACGGGCCGCTCGCGGACACCGACCGGCTCGCCGGGTGCCTCGCCGCGCACAGGGTGCCCGCCGGGGTCCGCCCGGTGGGTGCCCGCGAGGTGGTGGTGGACGGACGCCCCGGCGTGCTGCTCGTGCTGCCCACCGGGGTGGCCGCACGGTTCCGCCTGCTGGTGGTGGAGCCCGGGTGCGCCGCCGGCGCACCGCTCACCGTGTCCGACACGACGGTCGGCCGGTGAGCGGTGCCGCACGGGGAATCCTCGCGTGGTCTGCGACGTTGACGCCCACGTGAGCGACCAGACCATCCGCGACGTGATCATCGTGGGCTCGGGCCCGGCCGGCTACACGGCCGCCGTGTACGCCGCGCGCGCCCAGCTCGACGTCCTGGTCTTCGAGGGCAGCCAGTTCGGCGGCGCCCTGATGACCACCACCGGCGTCGAGAACTACCCGGGTTTCGCGGACGAGATCCAGGGCCCGGAGCTCATGGACCGCATGCGCCGCCAGGCCGAGCGCTTCGGGACGGACCTGCGCCCCGAGGACGTCGACGCGATCGACCTCACCGGCTCCGGCGACGGCGTCAAGGCCGTGCGGGTCGACGGCACGTGGCACCGCGCCCGGGCGGTCATCCTCGCGATGGGTGCGCAGGCCCGGTACCTCGGCGTGCCCGGCGAGGAGAGGCTGCTCGGCCGCGGCGTCAGCGCCTGCGCCACCTGTGACGGCTTCTTCTTCCGCGAGCACGACATCGTCGTGGTCGGCGGCGGCGACTCCGCGATGGAGGAGGCCACCTTCCTCACCCGCTTCGCCCGGTCGGTGACGATCCTGCACCGGCGCAGCGAGTTCCGGGCCTCCGCGATCATGCTGGAGCGCGCCAAGCAGGACCCGAAGATCACGATCCGCACGGACACGGTGGTCGAGGAGGTCCTCGGCGAGAACACCGTCGAGGGCGTCCGGGTCCGCAACGTCGCCACGGGCGAGGAGGAGACGCTGGCCGTCACCGGCTTCTTCGTCGCCGTGGGTCACGACCCGCGCTCCGGCCTCGTGCGCGACGCCGTCGACACCGACGACGAGGGCTACGTGCGCGTGGCCCTGCCCGGCACCGGCACGAACCTGCCCGGCGTGTTCGCCTGCGGTGACCTCGTGGACCACACGTACCGCCAGGCCATCACGGCCGCCGGCAGCGGGTGCCAGGCCGCCATCGACGCCGAGCGCTGGCTCGCCGAGCAGGCGGACGCGGGCACCGAGACCGCCCCGCCGCCCACCCCGGGGGTGGACGGTGGCGCCACGAACGGCCTCGCTTCCGTGGGACCCGACACCAGCGGTGGTTCGGTGGGTTCCGTCGACGAGGGATCGCCCGAGCCCGCCGGCGACGCCGTCCCCGCCCCGTCCTGATCGCCCGCCATCGACCTCCCGACCCCACACCCCTGAGAGGAACGCCATGAGCGCGCCCGTGAACGTCACCGATGCCACCTTCGCCGACGAGGTCCTGGGCAGCGACAAGCCCGTCGTCGTCGACTTCTGGGCGACCTGGTGCGGCCCCTGCAAGATGGTCGCCCCCGTGCTCGAGGAGATCGCCGCCGAGCACGGCGACAAGCTGACCGTGGCCAAGCTCGACATCGACCAGAACCCCGCCACCGCGCGCGACTACCAGGTCATGTCGATCCCGACGCTGCTGGTCTTCCAGGGCGGCAAGCCGGTCAAGCAGATCGTCGGCGCCAAGCCGAAGTCGGTCCTGCTCGACGACCTCTCCGACGTCATCTCCTGAGCACCGTCTGAGCACGGCCGATCGGGCCGCGACGGTCCGGATCCGGCCGTCCATCGCCACGGCGCCGGGCGTCCGTCATCATCGGCGGGCACCCGGCGCCGTCGCGTGTCCGCTCGGCGAGCCCGAACCGTGACCCGCGGCGGCGCCCCACTGCACGGCGTGACGCGCCGGACAGGGCACAATGAGGCTCCAGTGAAGCGCGACGACACCTACGTGCCAGACGTCCCGGACGCGGACGCGGACCATCGGGAGCGAAGTGCATGCAGCTGCTGAGCCGCGGTGACGCCGGCCCGCCGGTCGCCGAGGTCCGGGCAGCACTCGAGGAGATGGGCATCCTGGAGCCGACCGGCCCCGGGCCCGCCCTCTTCGACGAGCTGCTCGAGCAGGCCGTGCGCATCTTCCAGCAGCACCGTGGCCTGATCACCGACGGCATCGTCGGGCCGGCCACCTACCGCGCCCTGCGCGACGCCCGGTGGTCGCTCGGCGACCGCATGCTCCTGCTCAACACCCAGCAGCCCCTCACCGGCGACGACGTCTTCGCCCTCCAGGAGCGCCTCCTCGAGCTGGGCTACGACTCGGGGCGCGCCGACGGTGTCTTCGGCCGGCAGACCGAGCAGGCGCTGCGCAGCTTCCAGCGCGACTACGGCATGAGCCCGGACGGCATGTGCGGGCCCCGCACCCTGCGCCACCTCGGCTACCTGGGCCGGAAGGTCACCGGCGGGCGGCCCGGCCTGCTCCGCGAGCAGGAGCGGCTCCACAAGGCCGGCCCGCGGCTGTCGGGCAAGCGCATCGTCATCGACCCCGGGCACGGCGGCGCCGACCGCGGCGGCCTCATCGGTACCGGGCCGGACGCGGTCACCGAGGCCGGGCTCGTCGGCGACATCGCGCGCCGGCTCGAAGGCCGGATGGCGGCCGCCGGCATGGAGGCCCTGCTCTCCCACGGCCCGCAGGACTGCCCCACCGACGCCGAGCGCGCCGGGTTCGCCAACTCCGCGGGCGCCGACGTCGTGCTCTCGCTCCACGTCGACGCCAACGCCAGCCCGGCCGCCAACGGCCTCGCCGCGTTCCACTTCGGCACCGGCACGGGCGCCACCTCCACGGTCGGCGAGGCCCTGGCCGGCTTCATCCACCGCGAGCTCCTCGCCCGCACCCGCATGCTCGACTGCGGGGTGCACCCGCGGCCCTGGGAGCTCCTGCGCCTGACGCGCATGCCGGCCGTCCGGGTCGAGATCGGCTATCTCACCAACGACCGCGACCGCGCCGCCCTGCTCGACCCGGGCTTCCGCGACGTCGTCGCCGAGGGGATCCTCGTCGCGGTCAAGCGCCTCTACCTGCTCGGCCAGGACGACAAGCCGACCGGCACGTTCACCTGGGCCGAGGTCCTGCAGCGCGAGGCCAACCGGCCCGCGGCCGCACGCTGAGCGCACGACGCGCGGCCGGCCGGCCCGGTCGCTCCTAGCCGCAGCTCACGCGCGCCGGCGCGGCGGCGGGGGCCGTCGAGATCGTCACCGAGCCCAGGAGCTGGGCGATGGCCGCCTCGACGTCCTCCTTCCAGTTGAAGCCGGTGTTCAGCTCGAAGCGCATCCGCGGCCAGCGCGGGTGCGGCTGGACGGTCTTGAAGCCCACGGCGCGCAGGAACGCCGCCGGCAGGATGCAGGTCGGGGTCCCGGCGTCGGTGCGGCCGTGACCCTCGGCGCGCGGGCGCTCGGAGTCGTCGGCGAACGCCTCGACGGCCTTGACCCCGCGCCGCGTGAGGTCACGGACGACGTCCTGCACGAGCAGGCGCCCGATCCCCTCCCCGGCGAAGTCCGGGAGCACGTGCACACCGCACAGGAGCACCGCGTCCGGCGAGACCGGCGCCGTGGGGAACGCCGCGGCGCGCGGCACCACGGTCGGCGGGGCGAAGAACGCGAACCCGGCCGGCACCCCCTCGACGTGGGCGATGCGCCCGCACGAGCCCCACTCGAGCAGGACCCCGGAGACCCAGGCCTCCTTCTCGAGCTCGACGGTGCCGAACTCCTCGGCCTGGTCGCTCAGGTGCGGGGGGAACTCCCAGTACACACAGCGGCGACACTGCTTCGGCAGCTCCTCGATGTTGTCGAGGGTGACCCCGACACAGCTCCGCGACACGCGTTCCGCCTTCCCCGACATCCGGACGCCGAGAGGATAGTGTCCCGGCCTCTCGTGGCGCCGGGCCCGGGTCGCCCGAGTGGACGAGCGGTCTCCCTCGACCGCCGAATCGACCCTCGATCGTGGTGACCCGAGGTGAGCGTGCTCTCCGTCGATCTCAGGGCGCCCCCAGATCGACGCTGCGGACCCCGGAGATCAGTCCCGGGGTGAGGGGCCCGAGGAGGGGTCCCGGCCCATCAGCTGCGCGATGCGCTCCAGATCGTCGACCGAGCCGAACTCGACGACGATCCGGCCCTTGCGCTGGCCCAGCTCGACCTTGACCCGGGTGTCGAACTGGTCCGACAGCCGCTCGGCCAGATCCTGGAGCCCCGGGGCGTGCATCGGCTTGCGCGCCGGCGCCCGCTTCGTCGCGTTCGTGGTGCCGCCCCGGGCGAGGGTCACCGCCTCCTCCGCGGCCCGGACCGACAGGCCCTCGGCCACGATGCGGGCCGCGAGCTCCTCCTGGGTACCGGCGTCCTCCAGCCCGAGCAGGGCCCGGGCGTGCCCGGCCGAGAGGACGCCGGCCGCGACGCGGCGCTGCACCGCGACGGGCAGCTTCATCAGCCGGATCGTGTTGGTGATCGCCGGGCGGCTCCGCCCGATGCGGTCCGCGAGCTGCTCGTGCGTCACGTCGAACTCGGTGAGCAGCTGCTGGTAGGCGGCCGCCTCCTCGAGGGGATTGAGCTGGACGCGGTGGATGTTCTCGAGCAGCGCGTCGCGGAGCAGGGCGTCGTCGGTGGTCTGCCGGACGATCGCCGGGATGTGCTCGAGCCCCACCCGCTGCGCCGCGCGCCACCGCCGCTCGCCCATGACGAGCTCGTGGGTGAGCTGCGGCCCGCCGTCGACACCCGGTTCGGGCTCGGGGAGCTCGCGCACGACGATCGGCTGCAGGAGCCCGAACTCGCGCACCGAGTGCTCGAGCTCGGCCAGCGCCTCCTCGTCGAAGACGGTGCGGGGCTGACGGGGGTTGGGGCGGATCCCGTCGAGGCGCACCTCGCGGTAGACCGCGCCGGCGACCTCGCCCGAGAGCTCGGGGGCGGCCGTCGCGCCGTTCGTCGTGGCCGCGCGGTCCCGGCCGTTCCCGTGGTCCCGGTCGTCCTCGCCCGCGCCGGGGCCCTCGGCGCGTCGCGCCCCGAACATGACGTCGGCCGCCTGGTTGCCCAGCCCGTGACGCGACGGCGCGGCCGTCCCGTCGGTCTCCGGAGGACCCGTGGGGATCAGGGCGGCCAGCCCGCGCCCCAGGCCGCCCCGACGCTCGGTCCTCTCCGTCATCGTGCCCCCTCGCCCTCGGGCTGGCGCCGCACGATCGTGCGGGCGGCGAACTCCCGGGCGGCGTCGAGGTAGCTCATCGCTCCCCGGGAGCCCGGGTCGTAGGTGAGGACGGTCTGGCCGAAGCCGGGCGCCTCCGAGACCTTCACGCTGCGGGGGATGACGGTCCGCAGGACCACGTCGCCGAAGTGGTTGCGCACCTCGGAGGTGACCTGGTCGGCGAGCTTGGTGCGCCCGTCGTACATGGTCAGCAGGATCGTCGACACGTGGAGCCCGGGGTTGAGGTGCGACTGCACCAGCGCGATGTTGTTGAGGAGCTGGGAGAGCCCCTCCAGCGCGTAGTACTCGCACTGGATCGGGATGAGGACCTCGGGCGCGGCCACCATCGCGTTGAGCGTGAGCAGGCCGAGCGACGGCGGGCAGTCGATGACGACGTAGTCGACGTCGAGCCGGTCGAGCGCCTCGGTGGTCAGCGCGTTCTTGAGGCGGGACTCGCGGTTGAGCATCGAGACGAGCTCGATCTCCGAGCCGGCGAGGTCGATGGTCGCGGGCACGCAGAGGAGGTCCTCCGAGCGCTCGCAGACCGCGGCCGCCTGGTCGATCGTCAGCTCGCCGAGGAGCACCTCGTAGATCGAGGGCGTCCCGCTGCGGTGGTCGACGCCGAGCGCGGTGCTGGCGTTGCCCTGCGGGTCGAGGTCGACGACCAGCACCCGCGCGCCGTGCAGCGCCAGCGCCGCCGCGAGGTTGACCGCGCTCGTCGTCTTGCCGACGCCGCCCTTCTGGTTGGCGACGGTGATGATCCGGCGCTCGCTGGGCCGCGGGAGGCGGTGGTCCTCGGGATGCAGGACCCGCGCGGCGCGCGCGGCCTCCTCGGCGATCGGCGTCATGCCCTCGTCGCCGTCGGGGTAGAGCACCTCCCCGGCACCGAGGACGCCGGCGCCGACGCTGGCCGCCGCGTCGCTGACCGCCTCGCGCACCTTCTCGGCGGACGGCCGGTCGGTGGCCGCTGTTCCACGTGGAACCGAGCGGCTAGGCGTCGTCGGTCGATCGGTCACGGGCACGATCCTTCCTGCCGCGGGCGCGGCGTCCGGAACCGGGGGAGGGGCCGCGTCGCTCACTCCGACTTACCAGCACGACGGAGGTCGCCGCGCCTCCCACGCCGCAACGCACCACCCGGGGTTCGTCCCCGCCCGCCGCGCGAATCTGTTTGAGGTCGCGCGCCACCTCGTCGGCGGCGCTCGCGCCCTTCATCGCCGCCAGGGTCCCACCCGGGCGGACAAGGGGCAGCGTCCATGTGACGAGACGCCCCATCGGGGCGACCGCCCGCGCGGTGACGACGTCGCTCTCCCCGCACCGGCGACGCGCCTCGCGCTCCTCGGCCCGTCCCCGCACGACGGCGACGTCGAGATCGAGCTCGGCGACCACCCGCTCCAGCCACGCGACGCGACGGGCCATCGGCTCGAGCAGCGTCACCGTGAGATCGGGTCGCGCGAGGGCGAGCGGGATACCGGGCAGGCCGGCGCCGGACCCGACGTCGACCACGGTCGCGTCGGCGGGGAGCACCTCACCGACCGCCGCGCTGTTGAGGACGTGGCGGTCCCAGAGCCGCGGCAGCTCGCGCGGCCCGATGACCCCTTGGTCGAGACCGGGCCCCGCGAGCAGGGCGACGTAGCGCTCCGCGGACGCCAGCCGGGCGCCGAAGACGACCGCGGCCTCCTGCGGGGTCGACGGCACGGCAGTCACCTCGCCGGCGGCCTCCGCGCCGCCGGCCCCCTCCGCCGGCTCGCCGTGCGTGGTGCTCATCGTCGTGTTCCACGTGGAACCGGATCGCCCGGGTCCCTCGCGGGACGCACCGGGACCGGAGCCGCGGGCACCGTGGTCAGCCCGCCGGGTGGACCACGACGCGACGGCGGGGCTCCTCGCCCTCGCTCTCGCTCCGCACGCCACCGACCGCCGCCACCGCGTCGTGCACGATCTTGCGCTCGAACGGGGTCATCGGGCGGAGCTTCTGGAGGTGCCCGGTGTCCTTGGCCTCCTGGGCGGCCTGGCGCCCGAGATCGGTGAGCTCGGAGCGTCGCTGCGAGCGCCACCCGGCGACGTCGAGCATCAGCCGGTTGCGCGACCCGGTCGACTGCTGCACCGCGAGCCGCGTCAGCTCCTGGAGCGCCTCCAGGACGTCGCCACGGGCGCCGACCAGCTTCTCGAGGTCCTTGCCCCCGTCCACGCTCACGACGGCGCGCCCCGCCTCAACGTCGAGGTCGATGTCCCCGTCGAAGTCGAGGATGTCGAGCAACCGCTCCAGGTAGTCGCCCGCGATGTCACCCTCGCGGACGAGCTGGTCCTCGGAGCTGCGCTCCGCGCGCGACGCGTCCTCCGCGGGCGCGCCCGACCCGGACGTCTCCGCCGGCTCGGCCGTGCCTGCCTCGTCCTGCGACGCCACCGTCTCCGACACGTCGTCTCCTTCCGCCCGGCCCCGTCACGGAGCCTGTCTGGCACGCGCCGCGCCACCGTCGCGGGCGTGCGGGTCCTGTGGTCCGGGTCCGCGCTGCGGAGCGTCGCGCGCGGTCACCGGAGGGCCCGCCCCGGCCGGGCGCCCGCACGGGGACGCCGGCCGGCCGGCGGGCTACTTCTTCTTCTTGTTCGGTCGCTTGCCCTGGCCCGAGGACGCCAGCTGGCCACCCTTGCCGCCCGCGCCCTTGCCGGACCCGTTCGATCCGTTCGACCCGCCGGAGGCGGTGGCGCCGTTCGCCCCGTTCCCGTTGGCCGCGTTCGCACCGGCGCCGCCGTTCGCCCGGGCGACCTTGCCGGGTGTCGGGTTGCCCGAACCCTGGCGTGCGTTGCCCGACCGGGCGGGGCCGACCTTCCCAGGAGCCCGGCGGCCGCCGTTGCCGGAGCCGCCCTTCTTCCCGCCGCCCGACTTCGCACCCTTCCCGGCGCCGCCGGCGACCGTGCCGCCCGTGGTCGCGGGCGCGCCGGCCTCGTCCGGCGCCGGCGCCTCGGCGACCTCCGCCACGTCGTCCGCGTCCTCGTCCACCGCCACGTCGGTCGCCGCGGCGCGCTGGGGCTTCTGGCCCGGCTGGGACTTCTGGCCCGGCTGCGGCTTCTGGCCCGGCTTCGGCGCGAGGGCGTCACGCTGCTCGCGGGCCTGCTCGCGCTTCTCCTCCTCCTCGCGGGCGATCTTGCGGTAGATGAGGAACTGCTGGCCGAGCGTCCAGGTGTTCTGGCTCAGGAAGTAGATGAGGATCGCGATCGGGAAGAAGGCACCGAAGACCAGCAGGCCGATCGGGAACAGCCACATCGTGATCTTGCCCATGATCGCGGCCTGCGGGTTCGCCGCGGCGGCCGGGCTCTGGTGCTGCTGGGAGACGCGCGCGGTGAAGTGGGTGGCGATGGCCGCCAGGATCATCAGCGGCAGCGCCACGGGCACGACGTGGGCCTGGAAGTCGCCGAAGTTGAACGAGATGTGGCCCAGCTGCTGCATGCCGCCGGCGATCGCCTCGTTCAGCTTCACGCCGAAGATGTCGGCATTGTTGAACGACTCGATGTCGGCCCGGTCGAAGACGTAGTTGTAGGGGAAGTTCGGCTGGAACCCCTTGAGCACGTGGAACAGGCCGATGAAGACCGGCAGCTGCACCAGCAGCGGGAGACAGCCGCCGAGGGGGTTGACCCCGTGCTCCTTCTGGAGCTTCTGCATCTCCTCGGCGAGCTTCTGCCGGTCGTTCTTGTACTTCTCCTGCAGCTTCTTGATCTGCGGCTGGAACTCCTGCATCTTGCGCATCGAGCGCACCTGGCTGATGAACGGCTTGATCAGCAGGGAGCGCAGCGTGAAGACGAGGAAGATGACCGAGAGCGCCCAGCCGAAGCCGTTGGCGGGCCCGAGGACGAAGCCGAACACCTCGTGCCAGAACCACATGATGGCCGACACGGGGTAGTAGATGAAGTTCAGCACGTCTCTCGCTCCTCGGTGTGGGGGCCGTCGGCCCCCGGGTCGGCGGTGCGGCGGGGCCACCCGCACCACGTCCGGTCGCCGCGCGGCGGGACCGGGTCCAGGCCTCCAGGGTGCCAGGGAGCGCACTTGGCCACCCTGACCAGGGTCAGCCCCGCGCCGATCACGACACCGTGCACGCGCAGCGCCCCGATCGCGTAGGCGCTGCAACTGGGGTAGAAGCGGCACGACGGACCGAACAGCGGCGAGATCCAGCGCTGGTAGAACCGCAGCACCGCGACGAGCGCGCGGACCGCGGGGGAGCGGCGCTCACCGTCGGGTGCTCCCGGGGGCGTCGTCGAGGGTCCGGACGCCGGGGGCTCGGATGCCGGCGGCCCGGCCGTCGCGGACGGATCGCCCGGCACGGCGTGCACCGGTGCTCGGTCCTCCACCGATGCCGTCCTCCTCGTCGGGGCCCGGGCGGCGCGCACCCCGCCCGCCGTCGGTGCCGTGGGCCCCGGTCGTCGGTTCCATGGTGCCCGTCGTCGCGCCGGGAAGCGACCGCCCACGGGGTCGGACCGGGGGCCGGACGGCGGGGTGGGACGATCAGTTCCGTGTCGATCGACGGACACCCCGCCGGACGGGGAGTCGGCGGGACCCGCCGATCGCGGGCCGTGCACCGCGTCCTCGCCGCCGCCGCCCACCGGGGCTCGGTGGTCGAGAAGGAGATCCTCGGCCTGCCGGACCTCGTCGGACCCGGCGACGTCTGCCTCGACGTCGGCGCCGAGTTCGGGCTCTACACCCACGTGCTCGCCGACCTGGTCGGGGCGGGCGGTGCGGTGCACAGCTTCGAGCCCCAGCGCGGCGCCCACCGCGCACTCACCCTCGGGGTGCGGGCGGCCGGGCTGGACCACGTCCATCCGCACCGTCTCGCGCTCGGCGCGGCGCCGGGGCGCCAGGAGCTCTCGGTGCCCCGCCGGCGCGGCCTGCCGGTGCACGGCCGCGCGTACCTCACCGCGGGCGCGCGGGACGCCGGCCCCAACCGGGAGTTCGCCGGCCACCGGCTGGAGTCGGTCGCCGTGGACACGCTCGACGCCGTCGTCGCCGACCTGGGGCTCGCCCGCGTCGCGCTCGTGAAGGCCGACGTCGAGGGTGCGGAGGGCGCCCTGGTCGACGGGGCCGTCGCCACGCTCGCGACTCACCGGCCCCACCTCCTGCTGGAGATCGAGGACCGGCACACCAGCAAGTACGGGCTCGCGGCCGCCGACCTCTTCGACCGGCTCACCGGCGCGCTGGGGTACCGCGCGCACACGTGGTCGGCCGGCTGGCGGCCGGTGGCGGGGATCGTCGACACCGAGCGGAACTACCTGTTCAGTCCGTGAGCCGCAGGCGTGCGAGCGCCGCGTCGAGGTCGTCGCCGAGCTGGGCGGAGGTCGCGTCCGCCGCGGGCGGCTGGGCCCGCACCACCAGGTCGGTGCCCGTCGGCAGGGTTGCGAGACGCGGCCGCAGCAGGTGGCGCAGCCGCCGGCTCACCCGGTGCCGGGTCACGGCCGGTCCGACGCCGCGGCCGACGACCAGGCCCGCGCGGGCGGGACGGTCCGGACGGCCGGCGGCCGGGGTCGCGACCGCGTGGACCACCAGGTGGCGGCGCCCGGCGCGCCGGCCGCCGCGCAGCACGTGGCGGAAGTCCTGGGGCCGGGTGATCCGGAGTTCGCGGGGGAGCACGGTGGCGTGCGCCGGCAGCGGGGACCCTGCGGACACGACGACGGGACCGCGTCCACGAGGGAGCGGTCCCGTCGGAAGAGCCGTGTCGCGCGGGCCGGACCCGCGGGCCGACTAGGCGCTGATCTGCTCGCGGCCCTTGCGGCGGCGCGAAGCCAGCACCGCGCGGCCGGCGCGCGTCCGCATGCGCAGCCGGAAGCCGTGGGTCTTCGACCGCCGACGGTTGTTCGGCTGGAACGTGCGCTTGCCCTTGGCCACTTTCGATGTCTCCTGCTCCGAGCGCGCGACAGCGCGTGGGTGCCGGCAGCCCCGTCCGGGCGCCGGATCCGGTCACGACCAGGGTAGCCGGTGCTCCCCCACGGGGTCGCACCCCGGTCCGGCAGGACCACTCGATCGTCCGCCACCGCCGTCCGGGGGGAGGTTGTGGCCCGTGCTGGAGGCTTGTTAGCGTCCGTGCTCCCGTCGAGGACGCGGGTTCCCGGTCTCCCGGGCCGTGCCCGCCGAGCGGGACCGAGGCCGGGCGTCAGGGGGAGGACGCCCTCGTACCCGCGCGTCACCGTCCGCGCGATGTCGTGCACAGTTGTGGACAGAGCTGTGGACGCGCGCGTCCACGCGACGGTGCCGAGCGGCACGCACGGGCGGCCGCCGCAGGGGACGGAGGGGGGTACCGGATGTCGGACCAGCTCTTCGACCTCGACGAGACCTGGGGCCAGGTGGTCGCCGAGCTCACCGCGGGCTCGGCCGACGGCGCCTCGCTCTCCCCGCAGCAGCGGGCCTGGGTGCGCGTCACCCGGCCGCTCGGGCTCCTCGACGACACCGCCCTGCTCGCGGCGCCCAGCGAGTTCGCCAAGGAGGCCATCGAGCGGGCCCTGCGCGACCCGATCGTCGCCGCCCTCTCCCGCCACATCGGCCGCCCGGTCTCCCTGGCCGTCCGCGTCGACCACAGCGCCCGCCCCGCGCCGGAGGCCGGTCCGAGCACCGCGCCGCTGCCGCGCGCCTCGCTGCCCGCCGACGAGCGCGAGCGCACCAACGGCGACGCCCGGTCCGACGGGCACCACGCGCACACGGGTCCCGACACCGGCTACCTCGCCGCCACGTCCTCGGCGTCGTCGCCGACCTCCTCGTACCGGGCCGAGGCGATCGCCGCGGCCGCCGGCGTCGGGCAGGTGACGCACAACCCGGATCCCGCGCACCCCGAGGAACAGGTCGACGAGGTCGGCGACGGCCTCGCCGCGGTGCACGAGATCTGGGCGCCCCGCGGCGGCCTCGGCGGGCCCGAGCCCGCCGGCGAGCTGCGCGACACCGGTCCGGACCCGGCCCGCGGCGCCCCGCGCTCGCAGACCCGGCTCAACGAGAAGTACACGTTCGACACGTTCGTCATCGGGGCCTCGAACCGCTTCGCGCACGCCGCCGCGGTCGCCGTGTCCGAGGCGCCGGCCCGCGCGTACAACCCGCTGTTCGTCTGGGGCGACTCCGGGCTCGGCAAGACGCACCTGCTGCACGCCGTCGGGCACTACGCGCAGCGCCTCTTCTCCGGGATGCGCGTGCGCTACGTGTCCACCGAGGAGTTCACCAACGACTTCATCAACTCGCTGCGCGACGACCGCAAGATCGCGTTCCAGCGCCGCTACCGCGACGTCGACGTGCTGCTGGTCGACGACATCCAGTTCCTGGAGGGCAAGGAAGGCACCCAGGAGGAGTTCTTCCACACCTTCAACACGCTGCACAACGCGAACAAGCAGATCGTCGTGTCGTCGGACCGGCCGCCCAAGCGCCTGGAGACGCTCGAGGACCGGCTGCGCACCCGGTTCGAGTGGGGCCTGATCACCGACATCCAGCCCCCCGAGCTCGAGACCCGCATCGCGATCCTGCGCAAGAAGGCCGCCGGCGAGCGGATGGCCGCGCCGCCCGAGGTCCTCGAGTTCATCGCCGACCGCATCGAGCGCAACATCCGCGAGCTCGAGGGCGCCCTGATCCGCGTCACGGCCTTCGCGTCGCTCAACCGGCAGCCGATCGACCTGCAGCTCGCCGAGATCGTCCTGCGCGACCTCATCCCCGACTCCCGGCAGTCGGAGATCACCGCCCCGACGATCATGGCGGTGACCGCCGAGTTCTACTCGGTGTCCATCGACGACCTCTGCGGCCCCGGCAAGACGAAGGCCCTCGCCCTGGCCCGCCAGATCGCGATGTACCTCTGCCGCGAGCTCACCGACCTCTCCTTGCCCCGCATCGGGCAGACCTTCGGCAACCGCGACCACACGACGGTCATGCACGCGGACAAGAAGATCCGCAAGGAGATGGCCGAACGGCGCCGGACCTACGAGCAGGTCCAGGAGCTCACCGCGCGCATCAAGCAGCGCGCCCGCGGCTGACGTTCCACCACCCCGCCCACCCCGCCCGCGGCTCGCCCGGCGGATGCAGCGAACGGGCTGTTCGCTGCTTCTATGCGCGCAAATTCCCCGTTCGCGACGGGGGCTCGCGACGGGGGCTCGCGACGTTCGGGCCACTGCGTGCCGACCGAGGGCGTCCCTGGCTGCTTGGGAGGCAGTCAGGGACGCCCTCGCTCCGTGCCGGGGGAGCGGGGGACGCCCTCGCTGCGTCCGGCGCAACGAGGGACGCCCTCGTCCGCGCCCCGTGCCCCCACGGCCCGCTCCACGAAGATCACTCGCGACGGCGCTCGGACCACGCCCGCGGATCGAGGGCGTCCCCGGCTGCGTCGGAGGCAGCAGAGGACGCCCTCGCTCCCACCACCTCCCGAGCTGGCTCCGCACCAGTGCTCCGGCCACGGATTGATCACCCTGCGTCGAGATCCGACCGCCCTTGAGCGACCGAGCGTGACCACTGGAGCACCGCCCCGACGACGAGACGACCGAGTTCGTCGGCGAACACCGAGGCCGGTAGCACACCGCAGTCGTTCGACTCCCGATCGACCCACAGCTGGGGACAACTCTGTGGACATACGCCGGACGACGGTGGAAATGCACGGGACGACAAGGGAGAACGCTCCGCCGTCCACCGGACACGCCGCGCTGTCCCCGGATCCGGGCACCGCCGGGAGCGAGGTGTCCACAGCGCATCGCGCCGCCCGACCAGCGCGGACGGGCTCGATCCACACCACGCACAGGACCTACTGGTACTGCTGTCTTTCTCTCTTCTAGAGAACTCCTGAAGAACAGGTGGTGTGGACGCGTCGCCGAGGTGGCCGGACGCCTCCCGACCGCGTACCCGATCGGCTCGAATCGAGATCGGGCCCGGAGTGTCGGACCCCTCCGGCAGGCTCTACCGTGATGGACCCGCGCCGGGGTCTCGTCCCCTGCCGGAGCACGAGTCCGCAGGGACCGGTCAGCAGGGGGAGGACCCGCGATGAAGTTCCGCGTCGAACGTGACGCGCTCGCCGACGCCGTGGCCTTCGTCGCCCGCAGCCTCCCGAGCCGCGCTCCCGTGCCGGTGCTCGGCGGCGTGCTGCTCGACACCGAGGGCGACGGCACGCTCACGGTGTCCGGGTTCGACTACGAGGTGTCCGCCCGCGTCGAGGTGCCGGCCATGGTCGGCGACGCCGGCCGCGCGCTGGTCTCCGGTCGCCTGCTCGCGGACATCACGCGGGCGCTCCCGCCGCACCCGGTGGACGTGACCGTCGACGGGCCGCGCGCCACGATCGCCTGCGGCAACGCCCGCTTCAGCCTCCCGACCATGTCGGCCGAGGACTACCCGCAGCTGCCCGACATGCCCCCCGTCGCCGGCGCGCTCGCCCCCGAGGTGTTCGCCCAGGCCGTCTCGCAGGTCGCGGTCGCCGCCGGTCGTGACGACACGCTGCCGATGCTCACCGGCATCCGCATCGAGATCGACGGCTCGACCCTGACGCTCGCCGCCACCGACCGCTTCCGGCTCGCGGTCCGCGAGTTCTCGTGGGAGCCGGGCGAGAGCGCGGGCGCCGGCGAGAACGGCGAGGTCGCACTGCTCGCCCCGGCGAAGACGCTCTCCGAGGCGGCCAAGACGCTGACCTCCTCCGGCTCGCGCATCGAGCTCGCCCTCGCCCGCGGCGATGGCCTGCTCGGCCTCGCCGGCGGCGGCCGCCGCTCGACCACGCGCCTGCTCGACGCGGAGTTCCCGCGCTACCGCCAGCTGCTGCCCAAGGAGCACACGTCGGCCGCGGTGCTCGAGATCGCACCGCTGGTCGAGGCCATCAAGCGCGTCTCCCTGGTCGCCGAGCGCGGCACGCAGGTGCGTCTCGAGTTCGGCGACGACACGCTGCGGCTCACCGCCGGCGGCGACGACGAGGGCAGCGCCGAGGAGGAGCTCTCCTGCCGGTTCGTCGGCGAGCCGCTGACCATCGCGTTCAACCCCGGCTACCTGCTCGACGGCCTCGGGGCCCTGGGTGCCGACCACGCGCACCTGTCGTTCACCACCCCCAGCCGCCCGGCGCTGCTGCGCCCGGCCACTCCACCGGGGGAGTCCGCGGACGGCGACGGCGGGGGATCCGACGCCGACGAGCCCGCCGGCGGCGGCGCCACGGCGGTCGAGCCCGGACCGGGTGACAACGCCGATGATCTCCCCGATCCTCGTCCCGGGTATCTGTACCTCCTGATGCCGGTGCGACTCCCGGGCTGAGCCCGGCCCGGCCGTCCGGCACGCGACACGAGCGCCCCGACACGAGGGCGAGGCGCTGCAGGCCCTGACGAGAGGAACGCGGACGTGCAGCTGGGGATGGTCGGTCTCGGACGCATGGGCGGCAACATGGCCGAACGGCTGCGCGCCGCCGGTCACGAGGTCGTCGGGTACGCCAACGACGGATCCGGAGACGTCGCGTCGCTGGAGGAGCTCGTCAAGGCCCTGTCGGCCCCGCGCACGGTCTGGCTGATGGTGCCGGCGGGGGCGGCCACCGACTCGACGGTGCGGAGCCTCGCCGACCTGCTCGAGGGCGGCGACCTCGTCGTCGACGGCGGCAACAGCAAGTTCACCGACGACACCGTGCACGCCGAGCTGCTCGACGGTCACGGTGTCCGCTACGTCGACTGCGGCGTCTCCGGGGGTGTCTGGGGACGCACCGAGGGCTACGGGCTCATGGCCGGTGGTGACGCCACCGACATCGAGCGGCTCATGCCGGTCTTCGACGCCCTGCGTCCCGACGGCCCGCGCGAGGAGGGCTTCGCGCACGCCGGCCCGGTGGGCGCGGGGCACTACGCCAAGATGGTCCACAACGGTGTCGAGTACGGCCTCATGCAGGCCTACGCCGAGGGCTACGAGCTGCTCAGCGCAGGCGGCCCCGTCGACAACGTCGGGGCCGTGATGAAGGCGTGGAGCCGCGGCACGGTGGTGCGCAGCTGGCTGCTCGACCTCATGGTGCGCGCGCTCGAGGCCGACCCCCATCTCGACCAGATCACCGGCTACGCGGAGGACTCCGGCGAGGGCCGCTGGACGGTCGACGAGGCGATCGTGCACGCCGTGCCCGCGCCGGTGATCTCGGCGGCGCTGTTCGCGCGGTTCGCCTCGCGCCAGATCGACTCGCCGGCCATGAAGGCGGTGGCGGCCCTGCGGGCGCAGTTCGGGGGCCACGCCACCCACAAGGCAGGCGACGCCGCCAACGAGCCGCCCACGGGGGGCTGAGCGCTCCCCTGACGGGTGGGCGCGGCGACGGGGAGGAGCCGATGTACGTCCGGGCGCTGTCGGTGACCGACTTCCGGTCCTGGGAGCAGGCCGACCTCACGTTCGCGCCCGGGGTGTCGGTGCTCGTCGGGGCCAACGGCCAGGGCAAGACGAACCTCGTCGAGGCCGTCGGCTACCTCGCGTCGCTGTCGTCCCACCGGGTCGCGAACGACGCGCCGCTCATCCGCCGCGGCGCGTCCTCGGCGACGGTGCGCGCGGTCGCGGTCAACGAGGGCCGCGAGCTCACCGTGCAGGTCGAGATCGCGAGCGGGAAGGCCAACCGTGCCCGCGTCAACCGGGCGCCGGTGCGCAGTCCGCGCGAGGTGCTCGGCATCGTGCGCACGGTGGTGTTCGCCCCCGAGGACCTCGCGCTGGTCCGCGGCGACCCCGCGGAGCGCCGTCGCCTGCTCGACGACCTGCTGGTGGCACGGGCGCCGCGCTGGGCGGGGGTCCGGGCGGACTACGACAAGGTGCTGCGCCAGCGTTCGGCGCTGCTCAAGACCGCGAAGAACGCCCGCGGCGACACGAGCACCCTCGACGTGTGGGACGCCCACCTCGCGCGGGCCGGCGGCGTGCTCGTCGCGGGCCGCCTGGAGCTCGCCGCGGCCCTGGCCCCGCACGTGCGCGACGCGTACGCCGAGGTCGCCCCGGAGTCCGAGCCGGTCGGGGCGCGCTACCGGTCGAAGGTGGAGGCCGTGGACGCGCTCGGCGCGCCGGGCGCCGACCTCGCTCCGCCCGAGGCGGTCGAGGAGATGCTGCTCGACGAGATGCGCCGGCGGCGTCCCCAGGAGATCGAGCGCGGGGTGTGCCTGGTCGGCCCGCACCGCGACGACCTCGAGCTCACCCTCGGGGACGGGCCGGCCAAGGGCTACGCGAGCCACGGCGAGTCGTGGTCCCTGGCGCTGGCGTTGCGGCTCGGCGGGTTCGAACTGCTGCGGGGAGAGGGGTCCGAGCCGGTCCTGGTGCTCGACGACGTGTTCGCCGAGCTCGACGTCCGTCGCCGCCGGGCACTGGCGCGCACCGCCGTCCGCGCGGAACAGGTGCTGGTGACCGCCGCGGTGGACGACGATGTCCCGGACGACCTGCAAGGGGCACGCTACGTGGTCGAATCGGGCACGGTGCGTGAGATGGCCGCGGCGTTACGGTCGACAGGGGGTGGATCTGGTGAGCCGGACGCGTGATGTTGCGGGGGGTTCTGGGGACAGACCTGTGGATGCTGTGGACAACTCGGCCGACAGATCCGCTGCCGGCGATCGTCCGTCCCCGGATCCGGGGCCCGAGCAGGGACGCGGCACCGACGGCCCTGTCCACACCCCCGATCGGGAGGATTCGGGCACCGCCGAAGCGGGGTCACCCGGTGTGTCCGAGCCGCCGCGACGGGGCGCCGACCTCGCCCGCGACGCCCTCGCGGCGGCCCGCGAGGCGACCGCCGCACGACGCGCCGCGGTCGGCGGCGGGAAGGGCGCCGGGGGCGCCCGCAAGCCCGGGCGCCGCACGGCAGGCGGGCTGGGCCGGGGGCGCCGCCGGGGCTGGTCGGGGGCCGGCGCCGACGACCGCGACCCCCAGACCCTCGGACGCCTCGCGTCGCGTCTGTCGGGGGAGCGTGGCTGGGCGCCGCGGCTCGCCGACGGTGCCGTCTTCGGGCGGTGGGCCGAGCTCGTGGGGGACGAGGTCGCCGAGCACGCGCGGCCCGAGGCGCTGCGCGACGGCGTGCTCACGGTGCAGGCCGACTCGACCGCCTGGGCCACCCAGCTGCGCCTGCTCCAGCGCCAGCTCCTCGCGCGCATCGCCTCGGGGCTGGGCGACGGTGTCGTCACGTCCATGCGCATCCACGGGCCGGCGGCGCCGAGCTGGCGGCGCGGGCCCCGGCACGTCTCGGGCCGCGGCCCGCGGGACACCTACGGGTGACCCCGCCGAGCACCTGAGGGCCGCAGGGGGGCTCTCAGGGCGCGCGGAGACGGTCAGGAGAGTCGTCGGGGGTGCCCCGCGGGCGGTCGAACCCTCCCGACGTCGATTTCGGCGCGCTGTGACGCGCTGAGCCGCGTGCCCGGCCCGTTCTGCGGGAGGTGACCCGGTAGACTGGAAGCAGATGTTCCGCCCGCGCGTCACGCACGCGGGCACGTGCCCACGCGAGGGAGACACCGGAGCCCGTGGCAGCCGCACCGAACTCGGCCCAGAAGAAGAACAACGGGGACTACAGCGCCTCGTCCATCACCGTCCTCGAGGGCCTCGAGGCCGTCCGCAAGCGGCCCGGCATGTACATCGGATCCACCGGCGAGCGGGGTCTGCACCACCTCATCTGGGAGGCCGTCGACAACTCCGTCGACGAGGCGATGGCGGGCTACGCCTCGTACGTGCACGTCAACCTCCTCGCCGACGGCGGCATCTCGGTGGTCGACGACGGCCGCGGCATCCCGGTCGACACGCACCCGGTGGAGAAGAAGCCGGCCGTGGAGATGGTGCTGACCATGCTCCACGCGGGCGGCAAGTTCGACGACAAGTCGTACGCCGTCTCCGGCGGTCTGCACGGCGTCGGCATCAGCGTCGTCAACGCGCTGTCCACCGCGCTCGACGTGGAGATCCACCGCGACGGCCAGATCTGGACCCAGCACTACGACCACTCGGTGCCGGGCAAGCTCGTCGCGAGCGGCAAGACCCGCAAGACCGGGACGTCGATCACCTTCTGGGCCGACCCGACGATCTTCGAGACGACGACCTACAACTTCGAGACGGTCTCGCGCCGGCTCCAGGAGATGGCGTTCCTGAACAAGGGGCTCACCATCGTGCTGCGCGACGAGCGCAAGCCGGAGAGCGCCGACGACGACGGCGCGGGTCTCGACGATGCCCCGGACGCCGAGGGCTACGTCGCGAACGTCACGGAGCGCACGTTCCACTACCCGGGCGGCCTCGAGGACTTCGTCGCCCACATCAACCACGCGAAGGACCCGATCCACCGCAAGCCGGTGGGGTTCCAGGCCGACGGCACCGGTCACCAGGTCGAGGTCGCGATGCAGTGGAACTCGGGCTACTCCGAGTCGGTCTACACGTTCTGCAACACGATCAACACCACCGAGGGCGGCACCCACGAGGAGGGCTTCCGCTCGGCGCTGACCGCGACGGTCAACCGGTACGCGCGCGACAAGAAGCTCATCAAGGACAAGGACCCGGCGCTCACCGGGGACGACATCCGCGAGGGTCTCGCCGCGATCGTCTCGGTGAAGGTGGCCGAGCCGCAGTTCGAGGGCCAGACGAAGACCAAGCTGGGCAACACCGAGGTCCGCTCGTTCGTCCAGAAGGTCTGCAACGAGTACCTGGGCGACTGGTTCGAGGCCAACCCGGCCGAGGCCAAGACGATCATCAACAAGGCCGTCGGCTCGGCGCAGGCGCGGATGGCGGCGCGCAAGGCCCGCGAGCTCGTGCGCCGCAAGACGGCCGGCGACCTCGGCGGCCTGCCGGGCAAGCTCGCCGACTGCCGCAGCAACGACCCGGAGCGCAGCGAGGTCTACATCGTCGAGGGCGACTCGGCGGGCGGCTCGGCGAAGTCCGGCCGCGACTCGATGTTCCAGGCGATCCTCCCGATCCGCGGGAAGATCATCAACGTCGAGAAGGCCCGGATCGACCGCGTCCTCAAGAACAACGAGGTCCAGTCGATCATCACGGCGCTCGGGACCGGCATCCACGACGAGTTCGACCTGACGAAGCTGCGCTATCACAAGATCGTGCTGATGGCCGACGCCGACGTCGACGGCCAGCACATCCGCACGCTGCTGCTGACCCTGCTGTTCCGGTTCATGCGCCCGCTCGTCGAGAACGGTCACGTGTTCCTCGCGATGCCGCCGCTCTACAAGATCAAGTGGAGCGGCCGCGGGGCGGAGCCGGAGTTCGCCTACTCCGACCGTGAGCGGGACGGGCTGCTCGAGGCCGGCCGGGCCGCCGGCAAGAAGATCAACAAGGATGAGGGCATCCAGCGCTACAAGGGGCTCGGCGAGATGAACGCCAAGGAGCTCTGGGAGACCACGATGGATCCCGACACGCGCCAGATGATGCAGGTGACGCTCGACGACGCCGCCACCGCCGACGAGCTGTTCAGCGTGCTGATGGGCGAGGACGTCGAGTCCCGCCGTTCCTTCATCACCCGCAACGCCAAGGACGTGCGGTTCCTCGACGTGTAGTCGAGGTCGAGGGACGGAGGTGCGCGTTTCCCGTGGAACACCGCGGAGCACGGCCTCCGTCCCACACCCGGACGGCGCGCTGACCGGCGTGGACACGCCGCGACGGGCCGTCCGGGGGAGCCGGGAGAGCACCCCCGGCCCCGATAGGATCGACAGCGTCCGGCGCCCCGCGCGAGGGGCGCCAGGAGGGTGAGAACCGCGTGACCGAGACGACCCTGCCTCCCGGTGGAGGGTCCGGCGACCGCATCGAGCCGGTCGACATCCAGCAGGAGATGCAGCGCTCCTACATCGACTACGCGATGTCGGTCATCGTGGGTCGCGCGCTGCCCCTGGTCGAGGACGGGCTGAAGCCGGTCCACCGCCGCGTCCTGTACTCGATGTACGACTCGGGTTTCCGGCCCGACCGCAGCTACGTCAAGTGCGCCCGCGTGGTCGGCGACGTCATGGGGAACTACCACCCGCACGGCGACTCGGCGATCTACGACGCGCTCGTGCGCCTCGCGCAGCCGTGGTCGATGCGCTACCCGCTGATCGACGGCCAGGGCAACTTCGGCAGCCCGGGCAATGACCCGGCTGCCGCGATGAGGTATTGCGTCGTCGCCGATACGCGCGTCCGGCGGGCCGAGGGCGGCAGCCCGCGCATCGCCGATCTCGCGCCCGGCGCGGCGCCGAGCTCCGACACCGCGATCGACGAGAAGCTTCTCGACCGCAACGGCGACCCGGTGCGCGCGGAGATGTTCTTCCACTCCGGGGCGCACCCGACGCTGACGGTGACGACGCGGGAGGGTTACGAGCTCACCGGGACGCCCAACCACCCGGTCCTCTGCCTCGTCGACGTCGCCGGTGTGCCGACGCTGCTGTGGAAGCTCGCGGAGGAGATCCGCCCGGGCGACCGCGTCGCGATGAACCGCGTCGCCGCCGACGACCCGGGAGCGCCCGACTGGAGCGAGGCCGCAGCCGCCACCGTCCTCGGAGCCTTCGTCTCCGAGGGTTTCGTCTCGGAGAAGCGGGCCGGCTTCAACAACGTCGACCCCGAGTTCTTCGGACTCGTCCTGAGCGCGTTCGACACGGCGGTCGGAGGCCGGCGCTATGTGTCGGCGCGGACCATCGCGTCCGGCTCGACACTGCGTGAGATCGACGTCCATGACCTCACCAGCCTGCGTGGGAGCGTTCTCGGCGAGCTGGTCGGACAGCGCAGTGCCGCGAAGGCCGTGCCCGAGTTCGTCTGGGCGGGCGGTGCAGCACGCAAGCGCTTCTTCCTGCAGGCCCTGTTCACCGGCGACGGGTCCTGCTCGTCGCTGCCGCGCAACACCGTTCAGGTCTCCTACTCCACGCGCAGCGAGCAGCTCGCGAAGGATGTCCAGAACCTCCTGCTCGAGTTCGGCGTCGTCAGCAAGCGCTACCGGCACGCGGTGGGCGAGTGGAAGGTCGTCGTCACCAACCGGCGGGACGCGCGGCTGTTCGCCACCCGGATCGGTTTCGTCGGCGCCAAGCAGGAGAAGCTGGCCGGCATCCTCGGCGCCGAGGCCCGGGCCACGCGCGCGCTGGGATCGGACCACGTGCCGGGTCTCGGCGCGTTCCTCCGCGCCCACGGCACCACGGACCGGCGCAACCAGCAGTGGCTCGACCGCCACAACCTCGACCGTGTCGAGCGCTGGGAGCTCGGTCGTGACGAGATCCTCGCGCACGTCGACGAGCCCGACGCCCGGCGGATCGCGGAAGAGCTCAGCGACGGACGCTTCTACTACGCCGAGGTGGCCTCGGTCGTCGACGCCGGGGAGCGGGACGTCTACAGCGTCCGGATCGACTCGCCCGACCACGCGTTCCTGACCGACGGGTTCGTCAGCCACAACACCGAATGCCGGCTCACTCCGCTCGCGATGTCGATGCTCGCCGACATCGACGAGGAGACCGTCGACTTCGTCGACAACTACGACGGCCGCACGCAGGAGCCGGCCGTCCTGCCGAGCCGCATCCCGAACCTGCTGGTCAACGGCTCCGCCGGCATCGCGGTCGGCATGGCGACCAACATCCCGCCGCACAACCTGCGCGAGGTCGCCGACGGCGCGATGTGGGCGCTGGACAACCCCGAGGCCTCCGAGGAGGAGACCCTCGAGGCGCTCATGGCGCGGGTGAAGGGCCCGGACTTCCCCACGGCGGGGCTCGTCGTCGGCACCGACGGCATCGAGTCGGCCTACCGCACCGGCCGCGGCTCGATCCGCATGCGCGCGGTGGTCGAGGCCGAGGAGGACGCCAAGGGCCGCACGATCCTCGTCGTCACCGAGCTGCCCTACCAGGTCAACCCGGACTCGCTCATCGAGTCGATCGCGACGCTGGTGCGCGACGGGCGCATCCAGGGCATCGCCGAGATCAACGACGAGTCGTCGGACCGCGTGGGCCGCCGCATCGTCATCACGCTGCGCCGCGACGCCGTCGCGAAGGTCGTGCTGAACAACCTCTACAAGCACACGCAGCTGCAGTACAGCTTCGGCGTCAACATGCTCTCGATCGTCGACGGCGTGCCGCGCACCCTGCGGCTCGACCAGATGATCCGGCACTGGATCCGCCACCAGATCGACGTCATCGTCCGGCGCACGCGCTACCGCCTGCGCAAGGCCGAGGAGCGGGCCCACATCCTGCGCGGCCTGGTCAAGGCGCTCGACGCGCTCGACGAGGTCATCGCCCTGATCCGGGCGTCGGAGACCGTCGACGTCGCCCGCGCCGGCCTGATCGACCTGCTGGAGATCGACGAGATCCAGGCGCAGGCGATCCTCGACATGCAGCTGCGTCGCCTGGCCGCCCTCGAGCGCCAGAAGATCATCGACGAGCTGGCCGAGATCGAGGAGATAATCCGCGACCTCGAGGACATCCTGGCCCGCCCGGAGCGGCAGCGTCAGATCGTCCGCGACGAGCTCGGCGAGATCGTCGAGAAGCACGGCGACGACCGCATGACCCGTCTCGTCGGCTACGACGGCGAGGTCGCGGACGCGGACCTGATCGCGGTCGAGGACGTCGTCGTGACGATCACGCGGACCGGCTACGCGAAGCGCACCAAGACCGACCTCTACCGCACCCAGAAGCGGGGCGGTCGCGGGGTGCAGGGCGCGACGCTCAAGCAGGACGACATCGTCTCCCACTTCTTCGTGTGCTCCACGCACGACTGGCTGCTGTTCTTCACCAACAAGGGCCGCGTGTACCGGGCCAAGGCGTACGAGCTGCCCGAGGCGACGCGCAACGCTCGCGGCCAGCACGTGGCCAACCTCCTCGCGTTCCAGCCCGAGGAGCAGATCGCGCAGGTCATGCAGATCAAGGACTACGACGCGGCGCCGTACCTGGTGCTCGCGACGAAGGCCGGTCTGGTGAAGAAGTCGCGCCTGCAGGACTTCGACTCCAACCGCTCCGGCGGGCTCATCGGCATCAATCTGCGCGACAGCGACGAGCTCGTCGGTGCCGTGCTGTGCTCCGCCGACGACGACCTGCTGCTGGTGTCCGCCGAGGGCCAGTCGATCCGGTTCTCGGCCACCGACGAGGCGCTGCGCCCGATGGGCCGTGCCACGTCCGGCGTCACCGGCATGCGGTTCAACAGCGGCGACGAGCTGCTCTCGCTCGGCGTCGTGCGCGACGGGACGTTCCTGCTGGTCGCGACCGGCGGCGGGTACGCGAAGCGGACGCCGATCGAGGAGTACCCCGTGCAGGGCCGCGGCGGGAAGGGCGTGCTGACGCTGCAGTACGACCGCCGGCGCGGCACCCTCGTGGGTGCCCTGATCGTCGAGCTCGACGACGAGCTCTACGCGATCACCGAGAGCGGCGGGGTGATCCGGACGACGGCCAAGTCGGTCCGCAAGGCGGGACGACAGACCAAGGGCGTGCGCCTGATGAACCTCGGTGAGGGTGGCACGCTGCTCGCCATCGCCCGCAACGCCGAGGAGGCCGCCGACCCGGACGCCGGTGGATCGACGTCCTCGCAGCCCCAGCCCTGACCGGTCCTGACCGGTCCGTCCCCCGTCACCGACCGACGAGACGAGTTCCGTGAGTACACCGAGCAAGCCCGAGGAGCCGAGCTCCGCGACGTCGGAGGAGACGAAGCGCAGCGGAGCTCGACCCGTGGACGTGCGGGAGACGAAGGGCGGCGGAGCCCGGCCCGAGCAGTCGGAGACGTCGGGTCCGGGTGGGACGCGGACGAGCACGCAGGAGCCCGCCGACGCCGCGGCCTCGACCGAGGCGACGGAGGGCACGGACTCGGCGAGCGCGACGACCGCGGTCCCCGCGGTCGAGGGCGGCGGTGATACCGGCCGGACGGCCGAGACGTCGGCGCCGGGCGGGTCGTCGGGTGCCACCAACGGCAGCGCGAACGGCCACGGTGACGGCGAGGCCGGTTCGGGCAGCGGCCCGGTCGGTCCTCCGCCGCCGTGGCAGCGGGGCGGTACGGCCGTCGGCCCGCCGTCCGGTCCCCTGCCCGCGGGGGGTCGACCGGCCGGCCCGCCGACCCCCGCGGGCGGCCAGCCCCGCCCCGGACCGGGTGGTCCTCCCGGCGGACCGGGTGGTCCAGGCGGGGCGCACCCGCCGTCGGGCCCGTTCCCGCGTCCCGGCGGACCGGGCCCCCAGGGCGGCCCGAACGTCGGCCCGCCGTCGGGCGGTATCCCCGTCGCGGCACGGACGGCGCCGTCGGGTGGTGCCGCGCGGCCGGGCGGCACCGGCGAGGCCGGGCCGGGGTCGGGCGCCTCGGGCATCGACGCCCCGACGAACCAGCTCTCGCCCGAGCAGCTCGGCCTGCGCCAGCGCGAGGCCGACGATCGACGGGAGCCCGACGACGTCGCGGAGCTCGCGGCGGCCCGACCGCGCAGCGGGAAGGCGCCCCGGCGGGCCAGCCTGCAGGTGCGGCGCTTCGACCCGTGGTCGGTGCTGAAGCTCGCGCTCGTGCTGGGAGTGGCGCTCTTCTTCGTGTGGATGTTCGCCGTCGGCGTGCTCTACGCGGTCCTCGACGGCATGGGTGTGTGGGCGCAGCTCAACGGCACCTACCAGGACCTCACGTCCGACGCCGGGGGCGGCGGGGAGCTCATCACCGCCGGCGGCGTGTTCGGCGTGGCGGCCGTGATCGGCGTCGTCAACATCATCTTGTTCACCGCGCTCGCGAGCGTGTCGGCGTTCATCTACAACATCTCCGCCGACGTCGCGGGCGGTATCGAGGTCACGCTGTCCGAGCGCGAGTAGGGAGGCCGGGTGCGGGTGACGCGATGACCGTCGGGTACCGTGACGCCCGCACCTGGTTGGTTGCCGCGAGGGCCCATAGCTCAGTTGGTTAGAGCGCGTCGCTGATAACGACGAGGTCGCTGGTTCAAATCCAGCTGGGCCCACCACCACGGGTGCACCCCACCGACACGAACGGCCCCGGAGCATCGCGCTCCGGGGCCGTCGTCGTGCGTGCGGGGCTCAGCCCGAGAACGTCGCGGCGTGCTCGGAGCCCTTGCGCTGGGCCTCCCAGGCCTCCACGACGTTGTTGGGCACGCGGCCGCGGTCGGACACCTCGAAGCCCTGGGCCTTGGCCCACTCGCGGATCTGCTTCGAGGTCTCGCGGTCGTAGCCGCCGGGCGAGGTGGCCCGCGGGGTTCCCGTGCCGGCGCCGGAGCGGCGCCGGCCGCCCGAGGAGCGCCGACCGCCGGTGCGGCGGGCCGCGGCGACGTACTCGGCCAGCGCGTCGCGCAGCTTCGCGCTGTTCTTGTCGTCGAGGTCGATCTCGTAGGTCACGCCGTCGAGTGCGAACTCGACTGTTGTGATGTCCTCGGCCTCCTCCCCGGTCAGGTCGTCGACCAGGGTGACGATGGTCTTCTGGGCCATGGCGGGCGTGACTCCTCACTACATCATCGAACCGATGAGGTGCCGTCTATTCGTTGCATCGCGAGATTAGCAAAGAAATGACGAGGTGTTCGCACCGGACCCGTTTCGTGCTGTGAGCGTCACGCTCGCGAGGACAAATACTCCACCAGGCCCTCGAGGCCGCCGCCGAACACGTCCCCTTCGAAGAACGCCTTGAGCCGTTCGGCCTCACCGGGTTCGCAGTCGAAGAGCACCGACCAGCTCACGAAGGTTTCCCCGGTCGAGGTCACCGGAACGACGCGCACGGTCGCGCGGTAGTCGTGCACCGGAAACGGCGAATCGAGGATCGCGTAGGTCAGAGTGCGCGCGCGGTCGTCGCGGGAGATGAGCCTCTCCCGCACGACGCCGCCGTCGCCGAGGGTGAGTTTCCGCACCGCGCCGAGCTGGTCGGACGACGCGCCGCCCTCGAGCTCGCTGGCCGTGATCGCGGGAACCCAGGAGGGCAGGGCGTCGAAGTCGCGGACCACCCGCCACACGGCGTCGGCGTCGGCGGGGACGACGGTGCTGCTCATGGTCTCGGGCATCAGGGGGCCTCCTGGGGGTCGGAACCGGGGCGGAGCTGGACGAATGCTCGTGTGGTGGCCGTGAGGGCCTGCTCGGTGGGGAGTCGTTCCATGCTGCTGGCGCCGTAGAAGCCGTGGCAGGTCCGCGTCCGGGAGAGCACGAACGCCGCGTCGTCGGGCGACGACACCGGTCCGCCGTGGACGAGGACGAGGACGTCGTCGCGCACCTCGAGCGCCGCGGTCGCCCACTCGTCCACGAGATCGACACAGTCCGAGAGCGATTTCGCGGTCTGGGCGCCGATCGATCCGCCGGTCGTGAGTCCCATGTGGCACACCACGATGTCGGCACCGGCCTGCGCCATCGCGCGGGCGTCGTCGGCGGAGAACACGTACGGCGTCGTGAGCAGATCCTCGTCGTGCGCTGCGGCGATGAGTTCGACCTCACGATCGAAGCCCATCCCGGTCTCCTCGAGATTCACCCGGAAGGTGCCGTCGATGAGGCCGACGGTCGGAAAGTTCTGCACTCCGGCGAACCCGAGATCCCGCAGCTCGCGGAGGAACCGGGGGCGCAGGAGGAAGGGATCGGTGCCGTTCACGCCGGCGAGCACCGGGGTGTGGCGGACGACGGGGATGACCTCGCGCGCCATCTCGACGACGATGTCGTTGGCGTTGCCGTACGCGAGGAGCCCGGCGAGGGAACCGCGCCCCGCCATGCGGTATCGGCCGGAATTGTAGATGACGATGAGGTCGATCCCGCCCTCTTCCTCGCAGCGGGCGGACAGACCGGTGCCGGCGCCGCCGCCGACGATCGGCTCGCCCCGGTCGACCTTGGCACGCAGGCGCTCGAGGATCTCGGCGCGGGTCACGGGCGTCCTCCGGTGATCTCCCCGAGGGCGGCCACCAGCGTGGCCGCGAACTCGGGGTCGTTGACGTGGTGCGGGCTCTCGACGATCCGGTGGGTGTCGTCGGCGCGGAACCTCTCCCGCAGGGTGTCGAAGAGCGCGGCGTCGGCCTCGGGATCGGCGAAGGGCATGCCGGGTGCGTCGAGGGCCGAGACACCGCCGGTGGGCAGGACCAGGCGCACCGGGCCCGGGCAGGCGTTGAGGCGGTCGGCGAGGAACCCCGCCGCGGCCCGGCACTCGTCGGGCGTGGTGCGCATCAGCGTCACCTGCGCGTTGTGCTCGTAGAGCGTCCGTCCGCGGAACTGCTCGGGGACGGTGTCCGGCGCCCCGAAGTTGACCATGTCGAGCGCGCCCACCGACCCGACCCACGGCACGCCCGTGCGCGCGACGGCCCCGAGGCGGTCCTCGCTGGCCGCCATGACCCCGCCCACGACCATGTCCGCGATCTCGGTGGTGCTGACGTCGACGACGGCCTGGACCAGCCCGTCGTCGACGAGCTTCTCCATCGCCCGCCCGCCGGTGCCGGTCGCGTGGAAGACGAGGCAGTCCCACTGCTCGGCGACGGCCTCGGTGACGGCCGTGACGCACGGCGTCGTGACGCCGAACATCGTCAGGCCGAGCGCCGGCTTGTCCTGCGCGGCGGGCGGCTCCGTCGCGATCATCCCGCCGAGCGCGTGCGCGGCGTTGCCGAGCACCCGGCGGCTGATGCGGTTGAGGCCCGCGACGTCGGTGACCGAGTACATGAGCGTCAGGTCGACCGACCCGACGTACGGGGCGACGTTGCCGGACGCGACCGTCGAGACGACGACCTTCGGCAGCCCGACCGGCAGGCGCTGCAGCGCCGGCGTCACGAGCGCCGTCCCGCCCGAGCCGCCGAGCGCGATCACCCCCGCGACATCGTCCCGCGCCGGGAGCCACCGCTCCAGCGCCGCGCTCATCGCCGACACCGAGCTGCCGCGATCGCCGGTGAACGCCTGGTCCGCGCCCGCGACCTCCCGCGGCCCGACGTCGGCGGTGCTCGCCTCCGGGTCGGTCGTGCCGACGTCGACCGTCGTCACCGCGTGACCCGCGTCCCGCAGGAGCCCCGCGACGTAGCGCAGCTCCTCGCCCTTCGTGTCGAACGTGCCCACCACGTAGGCACGGCCGGTCGAGCCCATCGCTGCTCCCGTCCTCGACGCCGTCGTCCGTGGTGAGTCCTACCGCCCGGGGCGGGCGCGACGCGAGGCCCTCCGACGATCACGGGCTCCGCGCGTGTCAGCGAAGTGCCGTCACGGACGCTCAGCGTCCGTATCGGGACTTCGATCACCACAACGGCCGGGGAGTGCGAGTCGTCGGGCCCATCCGGGCGCTGCGGTACCGTGGGTCGGGTACTCGTGGGAAGGGGGTGCGGTGAAGGCGCTCGTCACGCTCGCCCTGGCTGCCGGGGCCGTCGTCCTCCTCCGGCGTCAGCGCGAACAGCAACCCACGAAGGACGTCTGGCGCGAGGCGACGACCTCGGCCTGACCCTCGGGGACGTAGCTCAATTGGCAGAGCACCGCCTTTGCAAGGCGGGGGTTGAGGGTTCGATTCCCTTCGTCTCCACACATCCTGACCTGCGGAAACGTTCGCTCTCGTGATCTTCCGGACCCGGACGTGGCACGAAGCGACGGCGGTGCTCGTCGCCGACTCCCATCACATCCGTTGACGGAGTTCACGGTTCGGCCGCCCATGGCCGGCATGTGCGCGGCCGACGACGACGAACACCAACAGGTCCGTCTCGGCGCGAGGGCGGAGGCCCACGCGGGGCGGCCGACGTGGCGGTGCTCCCCGCCTTCATCAAGACGACCTCCGACCAGAAGCCGTTGCGTGATCGCGTTCTGCCGGTTCGCCTGGGCGGGGAGCGACCGGTGTATGTGTACGACACGGCGCGGCAGGCGCTCGCGGATGGTGCTCAGACGGGTCGCGCTCCCCCTGAGGTCCCGGGAAAGTCGACCCCCTCCGGGATGATTCGGGAGGTGATCACGGTGGAGGACTGGGGCGGAGTTCCGTCGGCCCATGGGGCCGAGGGGCTCCCGATCAGGAGATCGCGCGGCCGACGGGGCTGGCGCGGAACACGGTGCGCGCGGCGCTGCTGCCGCGCGACGTCAGAGGCGGCCGACGTCGAGGTAACCCCCCGCAGACGCGCCGCCCTGGTTCGTCGACGCAGCGGTCGAGACGATCGGCGGCGTGACTGCGTAGCCCCTCGGCGCCGGGTCAGCAGCACTCCGGCCAGCGCCGTCGCCTCCGCGGGCCGGTCCAGCGCGTCCGCGCCGGCCGCCTCGTCTGAGCGGTAGGCGGGAGCCGCGGGATCGGCTCCTCCTGCACTACCTCCCACACCTGCACGTTGTCTGCGCCGCCGACGGCCAGCAGAGGTCGGCCCCACGATCGCCCCCCGTGACCACTCCACAGCGGCGGAATGCGGCACGGTGTACGATCAACCGCTCCGACCCGCAGAAGGGGATGGCGAACTCGGGATGTGCCACATTGCCGCCGCGACGTCGACCGAGTAGGTCCCGTCGTCGGCCGTGTCCACAGGGGTCTTCTCCTCGAGGAAACGCTCGTACGCGGCCTGCTCGGCACCAGGAGCGGGACGACCGCTCGCGGTGACGACACGCCACCACGGCCCAGCATGACCATCCGTCCTGAGCGCGTGACCCACGCTGCGCGCGGTCGCGCCCTCGACGACGTCGGCGATCGACCCGTAGGTCGTCACCCGTCCCGGCGGGACCGACGCCACGATCGCGAGGACCTGCTCGGTCGTGCTCACGAGGACTCCTCCGGCTGGACGAGGTGGAAGGTGTCGCGGCCGTGGGGCCGCCCGTTGACCTGGAGCTCGATCGCGTGCTCGCCCGGATGGAAGGTCCGGGTCGTCCGGGCGTGGAACGAGTAGGACTTGTCGACGACCACCGTGTCGCCGGGCGCGATCGACCGGGACGCGAGCTTGAAGACCTTGGGGCGCAGCTCGCCGCGGGCCGTCCGGAAGTGCAGGACGAAGTCGATCGCGGTCCGGGCCGGCCGGGTCCCGGTGTTCGTGATCCGCGCGGTGAAGTCGACCGCCGCGCCCAGGGGGACCCGGTGCTCGGTCACGGTCGGCCCGTCCGCCCGGAACTCGGCGCCCTCGAACCCCATCAGGGCGAGAGCTCTCGGGTGCCCCTTCTTGACCAGGGTGCGCAGCGCATGTCGGGCGACCTGCGGCATGTTCCCCTCCGGTCGGTCCAGCCACCCCGCCACGATGTCGGCGGCCAGATCGGGATCGTCGCGGCTGAGGTCGTTGACGTGGTTGGCCACCGACCGGCGCACGTACTCCGACTCGTCGGTGTAGAGCGCGTCGACGACGGCGCGGGTGACCCCGGGCCGGCGGACCAGCTCCGGGACGCCCCGGGCCCACGGCAGGTGGGAGCGCGTCCCCTCGCTCGCGAGCCGGCGCACGTGCAGGTCCGGGCTCCGCGTCCATGCCTCGGCCACCTCGAGCGTCCGCTCGAGTCTCGCCGGGAGCATGTCCCGGATGGCGAACTCACCGGACAGCCGGGTGGTGAGCAGGGCGAGGACGTCCAGGGCGTCGTCGAAGCTCCGCGCGGAGCCCGACGCCAGGGCCCGGTCGACGACGGCCTCCGACACCGGCCACAGCATCCAGCCGGTGAACGTCTCGTCCTCGAACGCGGCGCGAACCACCGCGGCCGCTTCGTCGTACCCGGGAGGGAGATCGACCAAAAGGGCGTCCCGCACGACGTCGACCCGCCGACGGAGCTTCTGATCGGCGACGCGACACACCTCGAGCGCTGTCGGCTCGACGCCGACCTGCCGCAGCAGCCGCGCGAGCTGTCCGATCACGGCGGCGTCGATCATCTCGTCCATGGCTCCCACGAGGATCAGCCGACCCGGAAGACCGGCCAGCCGATCTCGGTGCGCCACGCGGCCGGATCGGGGGTGTCGCGCGGCCCGACCAGATAGCGCTCCCGGACCGGCCCGGCCACCGACATCGCGTTCTCCACCACCCAGGTCCCGAGCTGCCCGTAGGTGACCTCGACGCCGTCGTGCTCGCCGACGTGGGTGGTGACGGCCAGTTCCACGGGCGGCAGGTCCGCGGGGTGGACACGTCCGGTGCGCGGTGGCGCGAAGGCGGTCGGCAGGTACAGGAGCGCGTGGCCGCGCTCCTGCTCGAAGAGGGCATTGTCGAAGGTCCCCCCGAGAGGTCCGGCCGCCGCGGGGCCGACGGCTGCGTCCAGTTCGGCCACCGCGCCGGCGAACCAGCTCTCCACCTCGTGGTGCCCGACGACGCCCTCCACCGCCGCGACCGTCCGGGCGGGCTCCGCGCGCAGCTCGACGTCGAGAGGCGCGGGGTCGGGCCGGAGCAGGCGCCGCAGCGAGACGACCGCGGCACGCGTCCGGGCGAGCTCGCCCTCGAGGCGCTGCAGGTGGTCGGCGACCAGCGCCGCCCGAACCTCCGGGTCGGGGGTCCGCAGGATCCGCTGCACGTCGCCCAGGGGAACGTCGAGCTCCCGGAGCCGCTGGATGACCTGTGCGGTCGGGATCTGGTCCACCGCGTAGTAGCGGTAGCCGGTCGCCTCGTCTACGACGGCGGGCTCGAGCAGGCTCGCCTCGTGGTAGCGGCGCAGGGTACGCACGCTCAGGTGGGTCAGCTGCGAGAACTCCCCGATGGTCAGCACCCCCGCAGCCTGGACCCTCCCCCAGGGAGAGGGTCCAGCTCTTGACCCTCCCGCGCCGCGAGCTCGCACGGTGGGCCCATGACACAGCACACCGACCTTTCCTCCGAGGCCCTCCCGGCCACCGTGCGCGACTTCGTGGCCGCCCACGTCGCCGGCGACGACGACACTGCGTCCTCCTCCTTCACCGACGACGTGGTGCTCGTCGACCAGGGCCAGACCCTCCACGGCCGGGAGGAGGCGCTCGCGTTCCTGCGCGCCGCCTCGACCCAGTTCGAGTACACGGCCGAGCAGACCGGTGCCCGCCGCATCGACGCCACCCACTGGACGGTCACGCTCCACCTGGAGGGCGACTTCCCGGGTGGGGTCGCCGACCTCGACTACCGGTTCACCCTGCGGGACGACCTCGTGGCCGAGCTCGTCATCGGGAACCACGAGGCCTGACCCGTCGACCGCCACCGGAGGAGAACATGTCCAGTTCGGATCGCGGTCGTCTCGACGGGCGTCGGGCGCTCGTCACGGGCGGGTCGAAGGGCGCGGGAAAGGCCGTCGTCGAGCGGCTGCGGGAGATGGGCGCCGACGTGTACACGACGGCCCGGACCATGCCCGACGGGTACGACCGGCCCGACCGCTTCATCGCGGCGGACACCGCGACGGCGGCCGGCACCGACGCCGTAGTCGCGCGGCTCGCGGAGAACGGGCCGCTCGACGTCCTGGTGCACGTCGTGGGTGGGGCCTCGACGCCGCCCGGCGGGTTCGCGGCCATCACCGACGAGCAGTGGCTCGTCGAGCTGAACCTGAACCTCCTGGGCGCGGTGCGGCTCGACCGGGCGCTCCTGCCGACGATGGTCGAGGCCGGGTCGGGCGTGATCGTCCACGTGACCTCGATCCAGCGCGAACTGCCCCTGTACGACGCGTCGCTGGCGTACGCGGCGGCGAAGGCGGCGTTGCGCACGTACAGCAAGGGGCTCGCGAACGAGGTCGCGCCACGCGGCGTCCGGGTCAACGCCGTCAGCCCCGGCGGGATCGAGACCGAGGCGTACGAGGAGTTCGTGGACCGGATCGCCGAAGGCAACGGCCTCACCCGGGACGGCGCGAAGCAGATGATCTTCGACTCCCTGGGCGGGGTGCCGCTGGGACGGTTCGCGCACCCCGAGGAGATCGCGGACCTGGTCGGGTTCCTGGTCTCGGACCGCGCCTCGGCGATCGTCGGCGCCGAGTACGTGATCGACGGCGGAACCGTTCCGACAGTCTGAGCCCGAACCCGGCCGCTTCAACCGCTTGCACAGGGAGAGACCTGAGCTCAGCTCCTGGTCGGTGCGACATCACGGGAGATGTCGCTGAGCCGGATGGCACGCGACCGCATCGGCTCGCCCATCCTGGTCCGGCTGCTCCCGTCGCCGATGCTCGATGACCGCAACGACTCACCCTCCGCTGAGCAGATGCGCGGCGTCGGAGTCTGGTCGACAACGCCCCCGCGCCGCCGGGCTCCTCGCGGTGTGCTGAGGGGCCTGGTCGACGCCGTAGTGGCGGTATCCGGTCGCGTCGTCCACGGACGCCGGTTCGAGCAGACCTGAGTCGGGTCAGCTTCGGAGAACCGATGCTTGGCAGAAGTTGACCATCGCGGACGTCAGCCGCCGTCGGCGAGTGGACGCGCCAACCACCCGTTTCGTGGCACGCCTCGTGGCACGAAACCAGAGCTACCGGCGATGCTGAGGAGCATCCAGCGACGGCCCGCGAGGACATCGTTGCTGGCAGAGGCCCTGGTCAACGCGATCGTCCATCTTTGCAAGGCGGGGGTGGAGGGTTCGATTCCCTTCGTCTCCACCCATCCTGACCTGCGATAACGCTTGCTCTCGTGATCTTCCGTGTCCGGACGTGGCACGAAATCGCGGCGGTGCTCATCGTTGGCTCCAGCCACATCCGTTGACTGGCTAGGTTCTCGATTCTCCGTGTCGGCCGTGTTGCTCGAGGGCGTGTCGGTGACCGTCGCTAACGTCCGACATGTGCCGGTCAAGGTCAGCGAGATGATCAAGCTCCTCGAGGCCGACGGCTGGTATCTCGTCCGCGTCACCGGGAGTCATCGTCAGTTCAGGCACCCGATGAAGCCGGGCACGGCCACGATCGCGGGGAAGCCGAGCGCGACGTTGCCGCGCGGAACCGAGAAGAGCATCCTCAGACAAGCTGACATCGAGGGGAGGTCGCGTTGACCGGATACGCGGTGGTCGTCGAGCGCGACGAGGACGGTGGCTTCGGGGCCTGGAGCCCGGACCTCCCCGGGTGCGTCGCCGCTGCGGACACCTACGACGAGTGCGTGCAGTTGATGCGCGAGGCCGTGGTCCTGCACATCGAAGATCTACGTGCGCACGGCGACCCGGTGCCGTCCCCGTCCACGGTCGGTCTGCTCACGGTCGAAGCTGCTTAGGCGGCAGCGTTCTGGTCGGGCGCGCGAGCGGGCGTCCGCTCTCGTCGGTATCGCCGACCAAGGGCTCGTGTCATCGCGTCGACACATCGGACACACGCGGCGTCGGTGCGCACCCGGGCGACGCGGGTGCCGAGATTCATGTCTTGGTCGGTGGTGATCGGGGGTTCGAGCCATCGCCCGCGAATTCGACGTGAGCACCGAGGCCGTGGGCTACAGGCTGATCGACCTCGGCATGCTCTCCATGAGCGGGCCGTTGGTCGGCGAGACGGCCCGGACGGTGGCCGCGCGGGCGACCGTCCTCGGTGGCGGCGTCGGCTCAGGACCGCGTGCTCAGCCGTCCGACGATGTCGACGAGGGCGTCGGCGTGCAGTTCGAACAGGTCGACCAGGTCGACGTCGTCGCCGATCTCGTGGGCGATGAACAGCCCGTCGGCGGCGGCGAGGGCATACACGGCTACGCGCCGGACCGCGGCGTCGTCCAGCTCCGGCGCGAGCTGGGTGACGGCGTGGATGAGGCGCTCGTGGGCGACGTGGCGGACCTGCAGGAACATCGTGCGCGCACTCGGCTCCTCGGGGCGGCGCTCGAGGGCGAGCATCAGCCCGAGGCGCAGGAAGTCCGGGGTGTCGAGGAGGGACGTGGCGACCTGGCGGGCGAGAGCGCGAGCGCGCCCCCGGGCGAGTTCGACCTGCTCGGCGTCGGCTGAGGCTTCCTGCGCGTCGGCCTCGGGCAGCGTCATCGCGTCGAGCCAGGTGCCGAAGCTGCGCTCGATCACCGCCGCGATGAGCGCGTCCTTGTCCTGGAAGTGCCAGTAGATCGAGCTGGCCGGCAGCCTGGCCCGGTCGCTGACCAGTTTGATGCTGGTGCCTTCGTAACCGCGCTCGCCGGCGATCTCCACCGTGGCGTCCAGGATGCGCCGACGCGACTCCTCGCCGTTGGCCCGCCGCTGCCGGGTCGTGCGCTCGCTCACCGCACCGCTCCTCGTCCGTTGGCCTGAAACCGAGCTTACCGTAGCGATTGCTCCACTAGTTGCTGTAGCGTTCGTTCCAGTAAGCCGACTGAGGAGGCCCGGTGAGCGAGGACGCGGTGGAGCAGGTGGACGTAGCGATCGTGGGTTACGGCCCGGTGGGGGCGACCGCGGCGAACCTGCTCGGCGCCGAGGGGCTCTCGGTGGTCGTCATCGAGCGCGAGCCGTCGATCTACACCCGGGCCCGGGCAATCTCGACCGACGAGGAGGTCCTGCGGCTGCTGCAGCGCACCGGACTGGCCGAGGAGCTCGAGGCGGACATGCTCGCCGAGAAGCGCATCGACTTCGTCGACGACCAGGGCGAGACGTTCCTGAACTTCACTCCGCGCACCCGCGGCAACGCGCACCCGCCCCAACTGTTCATCTACCAGCCGGCCCTGGAGAAGACCCTGCGCGCTGGGGTGGAGCGCTATCCCGACGTCGCGACCTGGCTGTCGTGTGAGTGCTTCCGGATCATCCAGCATGACGACGCTGTCGAGCTGCTGGTGGCCGACCTCGAGGGCGGGACGCTGCGACGGGTTCGTGCGCGCTACGTCATCGCGGCCGACGGCGGCTCGAGCCCGACCCGCGCGCAGCTCGCCGTCGGATTCGAGGGTCGCACCTACGAGGACCGGTGGCTGGTGGTCGACACCAAGGTCGAGCAGACCTGGCCCGAGCACGATCGGCTGCGCTTCCACTGCGACCCCCAGCGGCCTGCAGTCGACTGCCCCACACCCCTGGGACACCACCGGTGGGAGTTCCCGGTGCTGCCCGGCGAGGACGAGACCGAGCTCGCCTCCGAAGCGTCGGTGTGGCGACTGCTGGGCCGCCACGGCATCGCCGCCGAGCACGTCACGGTGCTGCGCGCGGTGGTCTACAGCCACCACGTGCGGTTCGCGTCGGACTGGCGCCGCGGGCGGGTGTTCCTGGCCGGCGACGCCGCCCACGTCATGCCGCCCTGGATCGGCGAGGGCATGGCCTCGGGCATCCGTGACGCCGCCAACCTGTGCTGGAAGCTCGCGGCCGTCCTGCGCGGCGAGCTCGACGAGCAGGCATTGGACAGCTACGAGACCGAGCGCCAGCCCCACGTGCGCGAGATGACCCGATGGGCCGTCCTCGCGGGTCGCGTCATCACCGAACGGCGCCGGCCGGTGGCGGCGCTCCGCAACGCCCTGTTCCGCGTGGTCACCTGCCTCCCGGCCATCGGGAGCTTCCTGCAGGAGGGCGGCTGGTTCCCGGCCCCCCACTACCGGCACGGGCTGCTCGGCAACTCCGATCACGCCGCGGTGGGCTGGCTGCCGCCGCAGCCCTGGGTTCACGACGAGCACGGCACGGCAGCGCGCTTCGACGATCGGCGCGGTCCGGGCTGGTCGCTGGTCACCCTTCCCGAGGATCCCGGCGGCGCCGACCGTCGCGCATGGGCCGACAGCGGGCTGCGCGACGTCGCCGTGGCCCCGGCCGGTGGCTCACCGGCGCGGGACGTGCTGGTCGAGACCGGACTGGGGGAATCGCTTGCGGCGTGGATGCGCGCCCACGACGCGACCGCGGTGGTGCTGCGTCCCGACGGCTTCGTGCACAGCGCCGCGAACTCCTGCAGCACCCTGCCCGTCCCCGCGATCACCACCCCCGCGCTCTCGCCGGCGTGACCGGCGCGCCCCTAGCTCGAGAGGAGCAGTCATGACCTCACCGACCAGCACACTGGCGGAGAAGACGCTCACCGTCGCCATCCGCGGACCGGGCGGCAGCCGCGGCGAGACCGACGTGTTCGTCGCCGAGACCGGAGACGGACCCCCGGTCCTGCTGCTGCACGGCGGCGGCCCCGGCGCATCGGGCGTGTCGAACTACGCCGCCAACATCGACGCTCTCGCCGCGCACCACCGCGTGATCGTGCCCGACCTGCCCGGCTACGGCCGCTCGAGCAAAGGCCCCGACCACCCCGACCAGTCCGACCCGTTCGGCTACCTCGCCGACGCCGTGCGCGCCGTCCTCGACGCCCTCGGTATCGAGCGGGCGCACCTGGTCGGGAACTCCTACGGCGGCTCGGCGGCGCTGCGCCTGGCTCTGGACACCCCCCCAGCGCGTCGACCGGCTCGTCCTCATGGGTCCCGGCGGCATCGGCACCACGCGCGCGCTGCCTACCCCCGGTCTGAACGCGCTGCTGAACTACTACACCGGCTCGGGCCCCTCACGGGACAAGCTCGCGACCTTCCTCCGCCAGTACCTGGTGTACGACCCGTCCCGGATTTCCGACGCCGCGATCGAGGCCCGCTACCAGGCCAGCATCGACCCCGAGGTCATCGCCCATCCGCCGCTGCGCCGGCCCTCCGGGCTCGGGGCGCTGCGCACCCTGTGGCGCATGGACCTGACCCGCGACGCCCGACTCTCCAGGCTGGCCACCCCGACCCTCGTCGTCTGGGGTGCCGAGGACCGCGTCAACCGCCCCAGCGGCGGCACCACCCTCGCCGCGACCATGCCCCACGCCAGCCTGCTCCAGCTCGCCCGCACCGGGCATTGGGTCCAGTTCGAGCAGGCCGCCCTGTTCAACGACGTCGTCGGCGCCTTCCTCGCTGCGGGAGAGATCCGGTGAGCACCATCTTCGGCCACGTCCACCTCGGCTATCTGGTCATCGAGACCCAGCGCTTCACCGACTGGCGCCGCTTCGGCGTCGACGCCATCGGGATGCACGCCGACGACCTCGACCCCGACACCCTGCGGTTCCGCCTCGACGATCACCAGTGCCGCTTCCTGCTCGAACGCGGACCAGCCGAGGACGTCACGACCATCGGCTGGCAGCTCGACGACCACGCCACGTTCGACGAGGTCGCCCGCCGGGTGCAGGGAGCCGGCGTGCCCACCGTGGAGGGGACCGCGGACGCGGCCGCGCGGCGCGGGGTGGAGCGCCTCCTGCGCTTCCCCGGCCCCAAGGGCATCACCCAGGAAATCTTCACGCGGCCACTGCTCGCCGACGCCTCGCCGGTCATGCGGACCCACCGGTTCGTCACCGGCGACGGGGGCATGGGCCACGTCGCCCTGACTTCCACCCGCCCAGCTCACCTGCGCGGCTACTACGACACCGTGTTCGACGCGCGCCTCACGGACTACATCGACGAGACCATCAGCGGCGTCCTTCTCAAGATCCGTTTCCTGCGAGTCAACGAGCGCCACCACTCCGTGGCGATCGCCTCCACCCAGGGCGTACGGCTCGACCCGATCCGGACCCGCGTGCAGCACCTCAACGTCCAGGTCGCCGAGCTCGACGACATGGTCGCGGCCTACCAGCGCGTCCGCGAACTCGGGTTCGGGATGGCGCTGACGGTCGGGCAGCACACCAACGACCGCGAGCTGTCGTTCTACGCGCAGACCCCGTCCGGGTTCGAGTGGGAGGTCGGCTGGAACCCGCTGGTCGTCGACGAGAAGACCTGGGAACCGGCCACCCACCGGGGTATCAGCGTGTGGGGCCACACCCCCGTGGGGCAGACCGTGATCGACAAGCTCGGCCAGTTCGGCCGCGGCGCGGCATCCCTGCTCACCGCCGAGTATGTCGTCCCCGCGCTCGCCGGCCCGGGGGTCGAGGACTACGTGCACGAAGCCGCGCCCCCGGCCGCCCGCCACCCAGGCGCACGTCCACTGATGGCCGGACTGCGCTGAGCCACCCCCACCGATCCCAGGATCGACACCCAGGACGAGGAAGTCCCCATGACGCGCACCGGACGCATCGACGTCCACCAGCACCTGCTGCCCCGCGACTACGTCGCCGCCCTCGAGCGCCACGGCCTCGCTGAAGCCGGCGGGCGCGCGCTCCCGGCGTGGAGCCCCGACGCCGCGATCACGATGATGGACGACCACCACATCGCGACCGGCATCTTGTCGCTGTCGACCCCGGGCACCCACCTCGGCGACCCGGCCGAGGCCCGCGACCTCACCGCCCGGCTCAACGACGCCCAGGCCGAACTGGTCAAGGACCACCCCGACCGGTTCGGGATGTTCGCCGCGGTGCCCCTGCCCGACGTCGACCTCGCGCTCGAGGCGATCGCCCACGCCGACGACGACCTCCACGCCGACGGGGTCGTGCTCCTGGCCAATCACCACGGCACCTACCTCGGCGACTCCGCGTTCGACCCCGTCATGTCCGAGCTCGACCGCCGCAACATGGTCGTGTTCATCCACCCCGCCGAGCTGCCCGCCCCGCCGGTCGAGGGCATCCCGCCCTTCGCCGCGGACTTCCTGCTCGACACCACCCGCGCGGCCTACCTGCTCGTGCGCAACGGCGTCGTCACCCGGCACCCGAACCTGCGGATGATCCTCTCCCACGCCGGCGGCTTCGTCCCCTACGCCGCCCACCGCATGGCCGCAGGCATGGCCGGCGATATCGGCCGCAGCCCGCGCGACGTCCTCGAGGACTTCCGGTCCTTCTATTACGACACTGCGCTGTCCGGCTCGCCGTCGGCGCTGCCCTCGCTGCTCCAGTTCGCCCGGCCCGACCACATCCTCTACGGCAGCGACTGGCCCTTCGCCCCGGCCAGCGCCGTCACCTACTTCTCCGGCGGCCTCGACGAACACCTCACCCACACCCCCTTCGGCACCTCGATCCAGGCCGCGATCGACCACGACAACGCCGCCCCGCTGTTCCCCCGCCTCGGCGTGCGGTCCAGCACGACCGTGACCGCCGGTCGAGCCGACCGGATCAAGGACGCCGTGCGCCGTCGGATCGTGCGCACCGCGGTGAACCTCGTCGACCCCACCCGCACGTGACGACGATGACGGACATCAGCGCGAGCGCCCTCGCAGGGCACGCGGCGGCGGTTGTCCGTGACGCCGCGATCGGGGTGATGCGCCGCTACCACCGCCTATCGGTCGCTCTCGACGCTCCGCTCCCGGACGCGCCGAGCCTGATCGTGAGCAACCACGGATTCGGCGGAGTCTTCGACCTCCACGTCCTCGCCGCCTTCGCGGCGCTGCGCGACTCCGGCCTCGCCGGTCCCATGGACATCCTGGTCCACCAGTTCGCCTGGGCCCTCGGCGTCGGCTCCGTGCTCGAGGAGCTCGGCTGCCGGCCGGCCAGCCCCGACGCCGCTGACGAGGCACTCGCCGCCGGGCACCACCTGCTCGTCCTGCCCGGCTGAGACCTCGACGCCTTCATAGCCTCCCCCGACCGCAACCGCGTCAGCTTCGGCAGCCGGCAGGGCTTCGCCCGCCTCGCCATCGACCACGCCGTGCCCATCGTGCCTGTCGGGACCGCCGGCGCCGGCGAATCACTGCTCGTTCTCTCCGACCGAGCCGGCTCGTCGGGTGCATCGCCACAGGTGTGGCGACCGAGGATGCCGTTGGTCAATTTGCGCCGCCAGGAAGCAAGACAATCTTGCCGACGTGTTCGCGCCGCACGAACTGCGCCTGGGCTTCGTGGATCGCGGTGAGCGCGTAACGAGCCGCGACTCTGGGGTGGACTTCTCCTGCACGGGCGTGCTCGACCAGCTTCGCGAAATGCGCGGTGGTGTGCATCGTCGACCCGATGAGCCTGCGGTTGTGCAGATAGAGCCGTCGAAGATCGATCGCCGGGACCGGCCCTGCCACTGCTCCGGCCACCACGGCCCGCCCGCCGGGTACGAGAGCATCGATCAGGCGTGCGAGTTGGTCTCCGCCAACGACATCGACCACGGCGTCGACTCCGCCCGGGTGGGCTGCGCGGATCGCGGCGACCGCGTCTCTGCCGGGGCCGGAGCGGTCGACGGTGTGCACGGCGCCGGCGTCCTCGACCAGAGCGGCTTTGGCCTGTTCAGTGATCGCTGTGACCCGTGCTCCGCGGGCCGCGGCGAGGCCGACCGCAGCCAATCCCACGCCTCCAGAGGCGCCGGTCACCACAACTGTCTCTCCGGGCAGGATGCCGCCACGTTCCAACATCCCCATCGCGGTGCCGGAGGCGATGGGCAGACAGGCCAGCTCCTCGTCGGTCAGCGGGGAGTCGGTGACGTCGTGGGCGCGGGCGGCGTCGACGACCGTGTACTCGGCGAACCCGCCGTCGAACTCGCTACCGAGTACCGCCACGATCGGCGCATCGCTCCCGTCGCCGGCGTAGCGGGCGGGATCGACCAGCACGCGACGCCCCACGAGTTCCGGCGGCACGTCCTCCCCGACAGCATCGACAACCCCCGCGACGTCTCCACCCTGGATGCGGGGGAACGCGATCGGTCCGAGCCAGCCTGCTGGGGCGGTGGGGTCGTCGGCGGTCCCGTAAGCCCCCTCGCGGGTCCACACATCGGTGTTGTTCAGCGATGCGGCGCTCACCCGTACCCGGACCTGCTCCCGGCCCGGGAGAGGGATCGGGAAGTCGTGCCGGACGTGCAGGACCTCGGGCCCGCCGAACGCAGTGAGGACGGCGGCGGTCATCATCGGCTCGTCGTGCACGCCCGTGCCTCCCTGAGGCAGCCGAGCCGGCGGCCCGGCCCGGGTAGCCGCCCCACATTCACGGCGTCGAGCACGCGGAACTGCTGCTGTACGGCGCAATGGCCCGGGTCGACCACTCGTCGAGGGTCGGCGCCCGCCGCGTCTCTCGATCTGGTCTGCGGAGCCCGGGCCCTGGTCCGGGGTCCGGATGTCAGAGATCCGCCCGACCATCTTGACTGCGAGGTCGCGCAGGGCGATGCCGCGGACGGTGTTGGTGATTGCGACGTTCGCTGCGATGAAGTATGTCCTTGACTCCCTGGTGGGGGGCCTTATCGCGGCCTCGGTGCCGCTCTCGATGGTTCGGCATGGCTCAGCGCTTCACCCGTCAACTTGAAGGCTCTCGATCTGGTCGTGCTGTCGATGGGAATTGTGTTGGACCTGGCGTCCCCATGACTATCCACGTTCAATCCACCTTCCTCATGGCACTTCCTCATGGCGCCGATCGGCGAGAGGCCGTGCACACGAGGCCCCGTCGTCTACCCGTCGTGCCATGGCCTGCTCGCCCCCCCGACTCGCTAGCGGCAGTCGGCCGAGCGGGCCCGTGAGCCCGGTAGCGGTCCTACCGGCATGAATGGCGCAGGATTAGTCGCTTGCGGGCTCGGCAAGCACGGCTTCTGGGAGGTCCTCGTAGAGCTCGACCTCGTTGTCGAGGCCGGCGCTGGTCAGCACTCGGTGCGCGATGTCACGGCTGCCGAGGACGAGCCGTAGGCGATGTCCTGTCGTGTCGCGTTGGAGGGCCAGTGCGGCCAGGGCGCCTGCTGAGATGAAGCGTATGCGGCGCAGGTCGACCACGACGTCGGTAATCAGTTCTGAGCCCTCGTGATGTACCGGGGCGAGGGTGCTGGGGTGAATGAGGTCGTGCAGTTTCGCGCGCAGTTCCTGGGTGTTGCTGCGATCGATCTCGCTGCTGATCGCCATGACGCGCACCGGGTGCCGTGCACCGTGAACGACGAACGTGGCGAACTCGGCGGTCGCCACGTCGGTGCGCGAGGTCTTGTCCAGCTCATTCGTGTTTCCTCGTGGCTGGCTCATGCTGCAGTCGCGCCACGGTCGGACGAACGGTTCAGACCGAGCGCTTCGCGGGACGAGAACAGCGTCTCGTCGCCGGGCGGATCGAGGCCGCTGGGTGTCGTGCGGTCGGAGCATGCTGTCACGTGGTCGTCCGCCGGGCGGAGAGAGCGACCGGCGTCCGCGGCGTGGACCGTCGACGTCTTCGATGCGCTCCCCGGGGACGCAGGCGGCCGTAGAGCACGTCGATGAGCTCCTCCTGCAGGGAGTCGGGAACGGCGGGGGAGGCGCGGAGGATGTCGAGGCAGAGATCAGCGATCTTGGTGTTCGACTGCTGGGACAGCCAGACCAGGACCCGGAACGAGGCGTCGGCGTCCAGGCCGAACACCACCATGAGGATGCCCTTGACCTGGTCGATGGTTGCTCGCGAGGTGAGGGCCTTCTCGAGGGCGAGCTGACGCTGCTCGGCCCGCTCGGCCCGTCTCTCCGCGCGCTGGATGCGCTCCGCGCCATCGACCACCGCCTCGATCTCGGCCTCGATCTCGGCCGAGTGCTCGCGACACTCTTGACGAGAGGTGTGCGGGCCGGTTGACCCGCCCGGCGGGGCCGGATCGGCAGCGTCGCGAAGGATGCACACATTCCGACGAGCCCGGGATGCGGCCATGCGTCCTCCCGATTCTGGTGGGCAGTGAGGTCGCCGGGTGTCGTCGCGAGGGTGGCCGACGCTGGCGGCCCGCTCGGGCGACGGCGATCAGGGCTACTGGGCTCGAGCGGCGCCGAAGCTAGTGCGGTGTTCAACGAAAGCAAAAGGCTCCATTCAGGGCAATCCCTCTCGACAAGGACGGGACTCGCTGCCTCCGGTTCGATCTCCGGATCGGGAGGACAATCGTCGCGCAGTTCGGTCGCTGTTCGGTGCACCGACTACGCGATGTCCTTGCGCGGCTACTGAACGAGATTCGACCGGACGGACGATGCGCAGGGCTCGCCTCGCCTCCACCCTCGGTACTTCGATGGCCAAAAGAGATGCGAATCGACGGCAGTCGGGAGAGCTGGGGATGAACCCTCACGAATCGGACAAGTTGGGTCAGGAGGAGTGTTGGTCGGTGTTGAGATCTCTCGACGCCGGGTGGCTCATCTACAACCGTCGGATGCTGCCCACTCTCGATCCGATTTCGGAGTATCGCGTCACCGGTGATGTGATCGTCTTCCACGCTGCGGCCGAACTGAAGGTGCACCGGTTCGCCGTAGGGTCGCTGCACGTGCAGCTCACCTCGCTCGGGGGTGGGAGTACGACCTCGGTCATCGCCCACGGAAGAATTCGCGAAGTGTCGGTGCCGGCGAGCGACCCCCAAGGCGAAGCGATCGACCTGTCGGCGCCGATCATGCCCATCGGGACGGACGACGAGCTCGCCCTCGACGTCCGGATACTCGAAGGGGTGCGGTTCGCTCCGCCCTTGCGCTGCCAGCACCGCCACCTCGCGCTCGCGGGATCCAGAGGCCACGAGACCAGTGGAGCCTGATCCTCGTCCGTTTCGCCGGCCCGCGCCCCGCTCCCGACGTCAAGCTCCTGCTGCGGGAGGCAGACCGCCCGCTGCCGCCGCCGCAGGTATGGGGTCGGTCGGTCGACACACCCCGGGTCGATCGACCGACCCCAACCCCGAACTCCGACCGCTGCCGCCGCGGTGTGGCTCGTTATTCGCGATCGATGCGAGGCCGTCCAGGTCGCCCCGGCTGCCGAGCGAGGGCCGCGTCGATGGCCGCTCGGATCCGCCGACGGTCCTGAGCCCGAGACCGCAGCGACGACGCCATGTTGCCGAGGAGGTCGCCGACGAGCCGGCGCAGTTCCACGTCATCGGCCAGCCGGGGATCCGAGCGACGCAGAGCCTCATCGAGGTCGGTGGCGAACAGCGAGAACATGGTCTGGATGATCGCCCGGCCGCGCGGCCGCAACGCGACCAGGATCCGCCGGCCGTCATCCGGGTGCGGCTCGCGCGCCACCAGGTCCAGCGAGACCAGCCGGTCGATCAGCGCGGTCGCCGAGCCCGGGGTCAGCCCCGCCGACCGAGCGATGACCGTGGGACTGAGCTCGCCCTCGTGCAGCAGCTCGCCGAGCACCGCCGCTTCCACCGTGCTCACCTCCACCGAGGCGGCCATCGCACGGCGATAATCGTCGGTCGCCACGATCAACCGTCGCAACCGCTGGGCCAGTTCCCGCATGCAGACTCCCCGGTCGACCGAGCCCGTACGTCGCCCAGAGGCTATCGATCGGCACTTCGACCGACGATGGATCGACGAGCCACCTCCCGAGCGGCCGCCCACCTCCCGCGCCGCGCCGGAACAGGCTGCGTCCGGGCGAAGCCGAGATCGGCAGGACAAGTTCTATGCGCGCCCTCGCCCACGCCGCCGAACGGGGAGCGCACGTGCTGGTCGGCGCGCGCGACGACCTGGTCACCTCCCCGCCCGCTCGGAACCCCTTGCCGGCCCGTCGATGAGCGGAGCACGGGTCGGCTCCTGATCCGGCTCCCGGCAGTCAGACCCGCTCAATCCCGTGACTGCGTGGTCGCGCGGGGCGATGCCGCGGTCGGTCTTCGCCACCAGCACGGACGCCCCGTAACCGGCGACTCGCTGGGCGCGTGTGACTCGCGGCCGGTGGACGCGTTCGTGGGCGGCCCGCGCGGCGTCGACATCGTCAGTTCCAGTCAGCACGTCGGCGAGGGCACCGGCTCCTGCCGTGGTGGTGAGAGCACCACATCGGACGAGGGCGGAGCCGCCTCGGTCAGGAGCGCGACATGACCACCATGAAGGCCATCGTGCAGGACACCTACGGATCGGCCGAGGTCCTCGAGCTGCGCGAGATCGACCGGCCGACCGCCGGGGACGGTGAGGTGCTGGTCCGGGTGCACGCGGCCGGTGTCAGCCGCGGGGACGTCCACCTCATGACCGGGGAGCCCTATCTCATGCGGTTGCTCGGCTTCGGGGTCCGCAGACCGAAGAACCCGGTCCTCGGCCAGGACGCCGCCGGGGATGTCGTCGCCGTCGGCCCGGGCGTCACCCGCTTCCGCGTCGGTGACGAGGTGTTCGGCATCGCCCGGGGTTCGTTCGCCGAGTACGCCGTGGCGCGGGAGGACAAGCTCGCCCGCAAGCCCGCGGGGCTGAGCTTCGAGAACGCCGCTGCCATGCCCGTCTCCGCGCTCACGGCGCTGCGAGCGGTCGACACCGCCGGCGTGACCGCCGGACAGTCCGTCCTCGTCGTCGGGGCCTCCGGCGGGGTGGGCACCTACGCGGTCCAGCTCGCCGTCGCGGCCGGGGCGACCGTCACCGGTGTCGCCAGCACGCCCAAACTGGCGCTCGTGCGCGACCTCGGGGCCGCGGAAGTCATCGACTACACGCGGGAGGACGTCACCGACGGGTCGCGCGTGTTCGACGTGATCCTCGACATCGGTGGAGTCACGCCGGTCAACAGGCTGCGCAGCGCCCTGGCACCCAGCGGCACCCTGGCGATCGTCGGCGGAGAGAACGGCGCCACGTGGAGCCCCGGCATGGGCCGCCAGCTGTACGCCACACTGCTCAACCCCTTCGTCTCCCAGCGGCTGGTCATGGTCACCAACAAGGAGCACTTCTCCGGCCTCGATCGCCTCGCAGCCTTCGTCGACGACGGCGCCGTCACCTCGACCACGGACCGACCTTTCGCGCTGGGCGACGCCCCCGAAGCCGTCGAGCGCCTCGCGGCCGGCCACGTCTTGGGCAAGGCGGTCATCACCGTCTGAGCTCGACCCCGAGACCGGGTGGATCGCTCCCGGTCACGGACGTCAGCTCGGACAACTCGGTACGTGGTGCGGGTCGCGGTGCGAGATGGCGGCTGAGGTGGGTTCGTCGATCAACGAGCTGCGTGACCACGCGACCACGCATATCGCTGTATCCGTTCCTCGGATTGATCGCCATGCTGACGGCAGAAGCCCAGGCCGGGGACGCGCGCCGGGGCCGGCGACATCTCTCGGAGAGACGACATGGTCGAGCTGACGGCCGACGAGCCGCCCCGGGCCCCGGGGACCGGATCCGCGCAGACGCCGTCGCCGACCGCGGCGCGCCGCGACGAGTCGCCACCGGCCGGCCGGTCGGCGTTGGCACGGTTCGCCGACCGGGTGCCGGATCTCCTCGCCGGCTACCTCGCGTTCGTCGCGATCTTCTGCGCCGTCACCGCGATCGTGCCGCCCCTGCGTGCGCCCCTGGAGTGGCTGCGGATCGCCATCGAGGTCGTGTCGGTCGAGGCGCCGCCGAGCCTGGCCATCGCGACCTTCCTGGGCATCCTCGCGTCGGCCGTGCGTCGACGGATGCGCGTGGCGTGGTGGTTCGTCGTGGTCTACGTCGTGCTGGGCCGCGTGCTCGGCGGTGTCGAGTTCAGGATCGACACCGACGCGGAGGACCCGGTCACCCTCCAGATCGGTGCCACGGGGACGTGGCTGCGGCTGGCGTTCGGCGTCGCGGCCCTCGCGATCCTGCTCGTCGCCCGCCGACGGTTCACCGCGCGGACGCAGCACAACAGCGGGTGGCGCGCGCTGGGGACCTACCTCGCCCTCGTCCTCGCCGGCACCCTGCTCGGCTGGGGTCTGCTGCAGCTGTTCCCGGGCACGCTCAGCAATCCCGCGGACCGGCTCGGGTGGGCCGTCACCTACGTGCTCGGCGGTCTCGGCGACCCCGGAGCGGTGGGCATCGCCGGCGCCGGACCGCGCGCGGTCACGTTCCTGTGCGGGCTGTTCGGCGCCCTCGCCGTGCTGGCCGCCGCGTACGTGCTGTTCCGGCCCCGTCGCGACCGTCGCCGGCTCGATCCCACCGACGAGCAGCGGCTGCGGGTGCTGCTCGACCAGTACGGCGAGGACGACTCCCTGGGCTACTTCGCCACCCGCCGCGACAAGGCCGCCGTGTTCTCGAGGTCGGGCAAGTCCGCGGTGACCTTCCGTGTCGTCTCCGGCGTCAGCCTCGCCAGTGGAGACCCGATCGGCGCGCCGGAGGCGTGGCCGGGCGCGATCGAGGCCTGGCTGGACGAGTTGCGCCGGTACGGCTGGCTGCCCGCGGTGATGGGCGCGAGCGAGCGCGGTGCCCGCGCCTATGCGGGCGCGGGGCTGAGCGTCGTCGAGCTGGGCGACGAGGCGGTCCTCGACGTCCGGGAGTTCTCGATGGAGGGCCGGTCGATGCGGGTGGTCCGCCAGGCCGTGAGCCGGGTGGAGCGGACGGGCCACACCGTCCGCGTCCGGCGGCACGCCGACCTGTCCCCGGACGAGATGAGGGAGGTCGTCGAGCGCGCCGACGCCTGGCGCGACACCGACGCCGAGCGCGGCTTCTCGATGGCGCTCTCCCGCCTGGGCGACCCCGCGGACGGGCAGTGCGTGCTGGTCGAGTGCTTCGACGGCGCCGGGGAGCTGCGGGCACTGCTGTCGTTCGTGCCGTGGGGCCGCCACGGCCTGTCCCTGGACCTGATGCGTCGCGACCGCTCCGCCGAGAACGGCCTGACCGAGTTCATGGTCGCCTCGCTCGTCGAGCAGGCGCGCACCCTCGGGGTGGACCGCCTGTCGCTCAACTTCGCGATGTTCCGCGCCGCGTTCGAGCAGGGCGAGCGGATCGGGGCCGGCCCGGTGCTCCGGCTGTGGCGGCGCCTGCTCGTGCTGGGGTCGCGCTGGTGGCAGCTCGAGTCGCTGTACCGCGCGAACGCCAAGTACCAGCCGATCTGGACGCCGCGCTACCTGTGCTACCGCGCCGCCCGCGACCTCCCGCGGCTCGGTCTGGCCGCCGCGGCGGCGGAGGGGTTCCTCACCACCCCCAGCTTGCGGACCCTGCAGCGCCGCGGCCTCGCCGCCGAGGGTGGTGGCCCGGCCGTCGCCCTTCCCCCGCCGACCACGACCGAGGCGGAGGACCCCGTCGCGGCGCAGCTCGCGGCCCGCCTCGCCCGGCTGCCCGAGCAGGTCCGCGTGCGGCACGCGAAGTACGAGCGGATGCTGGCCGACGGCGTCGACCCCTACCCCGTCGGACACCCGCGAACCGCGAGCCTCGCGGAGATCCGAGCCCGGTTCGGGCACCTCGAGGCGGACGCGGCGACCGGCGAGCGCGTGGCCGTGACCGGGCGGGTCGTGCGTGTCCGCGACTTCGGCGGGCTGTGCTTCGCCGTGCTGCAGGAGGGCGACGCGCAGCTGCAGGTGATGCTCGCGGTCGACCGGCTCGGCCGTGACGGCGTGCGCGACTGGGCGCGGCAGGTCGACCTCGGCGACCACGTGGGCGTCACCGGCGAGGTCGGGACGTCCCGCCGCGGGGAGCTGTCCGTGCTGGCGACCGCGTGGTCGATCACTGCGAAGTGCCTGCGCCCCCTGCCCGACAAGCGCCGCGGCCTGGCCGACCCCGAGGCCCGGGTCCGGCAGCGCTACCTCGACCTGGTGGTCAACAGCGCGTCCCGCCGCATGCTGCGGCAACGGTCGGACGCCGTGCACGCGGTCCGCGAGTGCCTGACCGGCCAGGGCTACCTCGAGGTCGAGACCCCGATGCTGCAGCCGGTGCACGGCGGAGCCAACGCCCGGCCGTTCACCACCCACATCAACGCCTACGACATGCGCCTCTACCTGCGCATCGCCCCCGAGCTCTACCTCAAACGACTCATGGTCGGGGGCGCGGAGAAGGTGTTCGAGCTCAACCGCAACTTCCGCAACGAGGGCGCGGACGCCACCCACAACCCCGAGTTCACCATGCTCGAGGCGTACGAGGCCTACGGCGACTACGACACCATGCAGACGATGGTGCAGGACATGATCCAGCAGGCCGCCCGCGCCGCGCTGGGCGGCACCGTCGTCGTCCACCAGGGCCGGGAGTACGACCTCGGCGGGACCTGGCGCGCGACGACCGTCAACGACGCCATCTCCCACGCGCTGGGCGAGGAGGTCACCGCCGACACCACGATCGAGGAGCTGCGCCGCCACTGCGATCGCGTCGACGTCCCCTACGACCCGCACTGGGGCCGGGGAGCCGTCGTCCTGGAGCTCTACGAGCACCTCGTCGAGGACCACACCCTCGAGCCGACCTTCTACCGGGACTTCCCGACCGATGTCTCCCCGCTCACCCGCCAGCACCGCGACGACCCGCGGCTCGCCGAGCGCTGGGACCTGGTCTGCTTCGGCGCCGAGATCGGGACCGCCTACTCGGAGCTGGTCGACCCGGTCGAGCAGCGCAAGCGGCTCACCGAGCAGTCGCTCCTGGCGGCCGGTGGGGACGCCGAGGCGATGGAGCTCGACGAGGACTTCCTGCTCGCCCTCGAGTACGCCATGCCGCCGTCCGGCGGGTTGGGGATGGGCGTCGACCGCATGGTCATGATGCTGACCGGCAGCACGATCCGCGAGAGCCTGCTGTTCCCGATCGTCCGGCCCGGGCACTGAGTCGGCCGAGGACGTCGCCCAGGGCACGGGGCACGCCTCCGTGGCAGGTGTCCCTACGCCTCGAGGCCGCGGAGGAACCCACGCAGCGCCTGCCCGATCTGGTCGGGCGAGTCCTCCTGCACGAAGTGGACGCCGGGGACCTCGACCTCGTGCTGGTTGGGCCAGGTGCGGCAGTGGTCGACCTCGACACCGGGCTCGTGGAGGATGTTGCCGGGATTGGCGCGCACGAACAGCTTCGGGATCGGCGTGCCCTTCATGAACGCGGCGTAGTCGGTGACGATGTCGAACATGTCGGCGGGCCGGGTCTCGCCCTCGACGGGAATCTCCCGGGCCCACAGCAGGGTGGGGATGCGGCTCTCCCTGGTCGGATAGGGAGCCCGGTAGATCTCCATCTCCTCGGTGGTCATCGTGCGCAGGACCGTTCCGGGGATGACGTCCTCGACGAAGATGTTGTCGCCCAGCGCCATCTCCTCGCCCCGGGCGGTCCGCAGTGCGCGGAACATCGGTTCCCCGTCGCCGAAGCCGTCCCAGGGCCGCGGCTGGACGAGGGCTTCCATGTAAGTGATCGAGGCGATCTGGTCGGGGAAGCGCTTCGCTCGGTGGAATCCCAGACCCGAGCCCCAGTCGTGGACGACGAGGTGGACGTTCGCGGTGGCGCCGACGGCGTCGAACCACTCGTCGAGCCAGCGCACGTGGTCGACGAAGCGGTAGTTGTACTCCGGCGCCTTGGCCGAGTCGCCGTGCCCGATCAGGTCCGGTGCCAGGCAGCGCCCCAGGTCCGCGACGTGCGGGATGACGTTGCGCCACAGGTAGGCCGACGTCGGGTTGCCGTGCAGGAAGACGATCGGGTCGCCGGTGCCGGTGTCGACGTAGGACATCTCGAGTCCGTCGACCTCGACCCGCCGGCGGGGGTGGTCGTCGGTCGCGGACGGTGTCGGTGCGGTGGTCACAGCAGGTCTCCTTCGATGTTCGGGTGATCGCTCACGACTGGTCGGCGGGCAGGATCGGGAGCAGCAGACGCGACGAGGAACGGACGGTGTTGCGGCTGGACTCGGCGACCGGGGTGTGCACGAAGCCGAGCACCGTGGGGCCGTCGGGACCGTCGTCGTGGCTGGCCAGCACCAGCTGCAGGCGGTGTCCGGGCGCGATCCGTCGGGCGTTGGGCACGATCGGGATCCGGTAGCGGACGACCCGGCCGACCGGCACCGCGGCGGGTTCGCGGCACGGGATCACCGGGCTGCCGGGCCGGCTCGCGACCTCGTCGACGGTGCGCAGTGTGGCGCGCAGCCAGCCCGCGCTGATCGGCGTGGCGGTGGCGTCGGGGGCCAGGTCGTGGAGCACCGCGATCCACGCGGTGTCCAGGGCGGTGATCTCGGCGTCGAGGTCGAGCTCGATGTCCCCGACGATGTCCATCGGGACGTCGGCGGGCTCGGTCTCCCACGTCAGGCGGTCGGGGAGGGTCGGCGGGTCGGCGTTGCGGGGGCGGCCGACCTCGGCGGCGATGTAGAGGTAGCTGCGGGCCCCGGGCTCGCCCTCGTCCGGGGACAGGACGCCGTCGGCGCGCAGGGCGTAGGGCACGAGGGTGGTCTGCTCGGGAGGCCACTGCTCGGCGCTGCGCCACTGGTCCGTGCCGGGGATGACGTAGCGGATCGGGGGCCCGTCGTCGATCCCGGTCTCCCGGCCCTTGAGCCATTGGTCGAACCAGGCGAGCGCCTCGACGTGCAGGCTCTCCCACGGCCAGGCCAGGGCGTTCTCGGCCGGCAGGGTCATCCGGACACGGGGGTTGTGGGCCAGGCGGCGCCAGACCGGGAAGGTGCTGGGCAGGTGCATCGGCACGTTGTCCCACTGACACCCCAGGTAGACCGGGATGTCGATGTCGGCCAGCGCCGGGCGCACGGAACGGTCGTCCCACCAGGCGTCGTGGGTGGGGTGCTCGATCGCGCCCTCCTGCCACAGCCGCCCGAAGGGCTCCTCGGCGTCGTGGGTGTGGTTCAGCGTCCCGAGGACCTTGGCCGCGGTGTCGCCGGTGACGTGCTCCATCTGCTTGTGCACATGGGGGGTGTTGAGCAGCCGGCGGGCGAAGTCGACGCGGCGGCCGCGCCAGAACTCGTCCGGGACCGCGGCCATGGCCCCGACCGCGGACATCCACGCGGCGAAGAACCCGGAGCTGAGCACGCCACGCTGCCAGACCGCGTCGTAGAGGTCGTCCATCGTCGCGTACGGGAAGATCGCCTTGAGGTGCGGGGCCCCGAGGGCCGCGGCGGCGAGCTGGGCCATCGCGAAGTAGCTGATCCCGATCCCGCCGACGGCGCCGTCGCACCACGGCTGGACGCCGATCCACTCCACGACGTCGTGGATGTCCGCGTGCTCCTGCGCGTCGTAGAGGCCGAACGTGCCCTCCGAGCCCGACGTGCCCCGGGCGTTGACGATCACGTGGGCGTAGCCGCGGGGGACGAAGAAGTCGCTGGCGCCCGCCTCGATGAAACCGAGCGGCGCGCCCAGGTCCTGGACCTGCCGCGGGTAGCAGGTGAACGAGAACAGCGCGGGCGCGGCGACGCCGTGGGGATCGTCCCGGACCGACCCGTCCACGCTGACCGTCGTGGCCGGGTCGCCGTCGGTGGGCAGGAACACGTCGGCCCGCAGGCGGGTGCCGTCCCGGACCGGGATGGTGATCGAGTTCGTCCGGGAGATCGCGTACCGGACCTCGCTGAGGTCGTGGTACGTGCGTCCGGACGTCTGGAGCCCGTTGAGCTGTCGCTGCCCGGGTTCGGTGCCGGCGGCCGCGACGTGGCGGGCCGGGCTCTGCTGGCTGGTCATGGTGTCCGTGTCCTCTCGGGAACGGGGGTTCAGGGCGCGACCGGCAGCAGCAGCCGCGAGGTCGCGTGCACGGTGTTGGTCGCGGTCGTCGCGACCGGGGTGTGGGTGAAGCCGAGCATCGGGCGGCTGCCCGGCACGGTGTCGTCGCTGGTCACGGTGAGCCGGAGGCGGTGACCGGCGGCGAACCGGCGGGCGGTCGGCACCAGCGGGACGCGGTACTCGACCGGCTCGCCGACCGGGACCGGGACCGCGCGGCGCACGGGCAGGATCGGGCGTCCAGGAACGCTGGTCTGCTCGTCGACCTCGCGCAGCGCGGCGCGCAACCAGCCCTGGGTGATGGGGGTGGCGGTGCCGTCGGGGGCGAGGTCCTCGAGCAGCACGATCCAGCCGGTGTCGGACGCGGTGCTCGTCGCCGTGAGGGCCAGCTCGCCGTGTCCGAGGACGTCGAGGTCCGCGGGCAGCGGGGAGCCGGTCCAGGCCAGCCGGCCGTACGCGCTGTCGTAGCTCCGCCCGCCGTCGGACGGTTCGTGACCGAGTCGCCCGTCGGCCTGCAGGACCAGCTCGGTGAGGTCGGCCTTCGGCGGCCACTCGTGCGCGGTGCGCCACCCGTCGGCGCCGGGCAGCACGTACCGGATCGGCGGCCCCTCCAGGATCCCGGTGTCGCGGCCCTTGAGCCACTGGTCGAACCACGCCAGGGCCTCGACGTGCATGCTCTCCCACGGCCACGGCAGGCCGTGGTCGCCGAGCAGGGCCAGCCGCACGGTCGGCTTGTCGGCCAGCTGCTCCCAGGCGGCGAGCGTCCCCGGCAGGTGCATCGGCACGTTGGTCCACTCGGTGCCCAGGTAGACCGGGATGTCGATGGCGGCGAGGCGGTGGACGAGCTCGCGGTCGTCCCACCACGCGTCCCGGACCGGGTGCTCGTGGCCGCACGCGCGGAGGAGGTCGTCCCAGGGGTGCTCGGCGTGGGGGAGATGTTGGACCTTCTCGAGCCCGGCCAGGGCGGCCTCGCCGTTGAAGGTCGCGAACCGGCGGTGCACGCGCGGGAGCGCGAGGACGCGGCGAACGAGGCTCACCAGCGGGCTGCGGAAGGCCCGGTTGCGGGGGGCCACCAGCGCCAGGGCGGACAACCACGAGTCCATGAACCCGGAGCTGTAGAGACCGTTGTGGTTGGCGAACTCGAAGCCCGAGATCGTGGCGTGGAAGGGGAAGATCGCCGCGAGGTGCGGGGGGCGTTCGGTGGCCGCGGCGAGCTGGGCCATCGCGTAGTAGCTGATCCCCATCATGCCGACCTGGCCGTCGCACCAGGGCTGCTCGGCGACCCACTCGACGATGTCGTGGAGGTCGAGGCGCTCCTGGGAGTCGAAGAAGGTCCAGGTGCCCTCCGAGCCGCACATCCCGCGCAGGTTCACGATCACGTGCGCGTAGCCGCGGGGCACCCAGAAGTCGCTGATGCCGGCCTCGATGATCCCCGTCGGGGCTCCCAGGTCCTGGATCTGTCGCGGGTAGGGCGCGGCGGCGACGAGCGCCGGGACCGGTCGGTCGGTGTCCGGACGGTAGACGTCGGCGAGGAGCACGGTGCCGTCCCGGGTCGGGATGCGCACGTCGTTCTCTCGCCGTACGTCGAACTCGGCGTCGGAGAGGTTGCGGTAGTCGCGGCCGGTGGTCTGAGGGCCGTTGAGCGGGCGCTGTCCCGGCTCGGTGCCGGCGACGTGGGTGGTGAGCATGGCGACCTCGTTCACGGAGCGGGAAGTGTGTGCCGGACGGGCGGATCCCGGCGGCGGGACGATCAGAAGTCGGGCTCGTCGACGGGCGCGGCCGAGAGGTCGATCAGTCGCTCGAGGTGCAGCCACCGGGCGAGGCGGATCATCGGGCGCACGAGGAGCTCGACGCTGCCGAGGACGAACAGCCACGTGCCGGCGAACGTGGTCTCCGGGGAGAAGAACAGGACGCTGCCCACCAGGAACCAGACCGCGATCAGGATGTCGTTGACGATGCTGGCCAGCTCGTAGCGCTCCCGGATCGTCCGTTCCCGGGGGCTGATCGCGAGCAGCAGCGGGTGCTTCTGGGGCTTCCCGTCCCGGCCCGGTCCGCCGTTCATGCGCTCCTGCCCTCGGACGGGACCTCGCGGCGCAGGAACTCGCGCTGGTCGTGGAGGACGACCTCCCGCTCAGGGGAGAGGTAGATGCCGAAGTGTCCGAAGGGGTAGTCGCGGAGCTGCGTGCGTGTGCCGGCGACGTACCGCCGCGTACGGGTGGTGGGCGCGACGGAGTCGTCGCTGCACAGGCACAGCAGCACCGGGCACCGCAGCTCACGCAGGCGCCGTCCCGGGCGGTAGCGGGGGAGCTGCCAGGCGAAGCGGGCGGCGACCTCGTTGCGGAACGTCGTCCCCGGGGTCAGCAGCGCGGCGTAGCCGGGGAGCGCGTCGGGCGCGGTCAACAGTGCGGCGCTGCGGCGACGGCCGACGAGGCCGACGGTGACCGGCGCGCGTCCTCGCGCGGCTCCGAGGACGTCCCGCACCGCGCGGGCGCCGACGCGCACCGAGGCGACGGGGTCGTGGCGCATCATCGAGGCGATGCCGTCGGTGAAGGGGCACTGCGCGATGACGGCCGCCACCCCGCCATCCCGCGCGGCGGCGGTGAGCGCGTGCCCGCCGCCGAACGAGCTGCCCCAGAGCGCGACGCGCTCGGGGTCGCACGAAGGGTGCGAGCGGGCGTAGGCGATCGCCGACGCCCAGTCGGTGAGCTCCTGCTCCACGTCGAGGAGCTGGCGTGGCTGTCCGCCGGAGTCCCCGAAGTGGCGGTAGTCGAAGACGACGCACGCGTAGCCGTCGGCGCGGAAGGCCTCGGCGTAGTGGTCGAGGCTCATGTCGCGGGTGGCCCCGAGGCCGTGACCGAGGACGACGACCGGTCGCCGGGCGCGGGTTCCGTGCGGCCGGGGCAGGTACAACCACGCTGCGCACGACGCGTCACCGGAGGGGAAGGAGACGTCGATGCGCTCACGGTCCCTGCTCACGACGCACCCTCGGCAGCCATGGGCGTGCCGGATCTCGCGGCCCGCAGGGTCCGCGTCAGCACCGTGATCCCGTAGACCGTGCTGAACAGGCCGAACGCGACGCCGAGGGAGAGCGGGTCGCCACCGGGGAGCAGCACGAGCGCGAGGCCGAGGGCGACCGACACGAGTCCACCCGCCAGCCACAGCGCACGCCGGCCGGGCGTGATCCCGCGCCGTGTGGCGAGGACGATCTCGGCGATGCCGGTGGCGAGCGCCCAGAACGCCACGAGCCAGCTCAGCAGCACCGCCGTGGCACCGGGCCAGAGGAGGGCGGCGAGGCCCGCTGTCGCGGAGAGCGCCGCCAGGGTGAGGTGTCCGAGCGTGGGTCCGACGCCGTCGACGTGGATCGCGGTCACGAGGTCGGTGCCCGCGGCGACGAGTGCGTAGACGGCGAACAGCAGGACGACGACGCCCACGGTGATGCCCGGCCAGCCGATGGCGAGGACCCCGAGCGCGACGGCCAGGATCCCGCGGGCGATGAGGACCCACCTCAGGTTCCTCGGCATGTCCATGTCCTTCTCCTCGCAGCCGGCGTCGTCACCCCCGCAAGCTGCCGGTGCCGACTCCACCCGCTCTCCGGTCCGACTCCAGTCCGGCCCGGGTGCGGCGCGCGCGCTCACTCCGGGGCCTCACGATCCCTTCACCGCCGTTCGTTGTGACGGCTAACATCCACCGATGCGGGTGCGGGATCTCGGCGCCATCGCTGTGGCCGTCGATGCCGACGAGCGCCCGGTCGCCGGGCTGCGAGCGACCGCGATGCTCGCGCTCCTCACGATCAACGTGAACCGTCGTGTCTCGGTCGACGCCTTGATGGACGCGGCCTGGGGTGAGCGCCTCACCCCCGGCGCCGCCTCGAGCCTGGACTCACACATCTGGCGTCTGCGACAGCTCCTCGAGCCGGGTCGCAGCCCACGGCAGCCGCCGACGGTGCTGGTCAACGACGCCGGGGGCTACCGCCTGGTGGCCGGGGCCCACGGCGTGGACTCGGTGCTGTTCTCCGAGCTCGCGAGCGAGGTCCGGGACCTGCTGGCCGCCGGGCACGCAGCCGCGGCGGTGGTCCGCGCCGACAAGGCGCTGGGGTTGTGGCGCGGTCGCCCCTACGGCCCGCTCGCCGAGCGTCCGTGGGCACAACCGGCCGTCGCCCGCCTCGACGAGCTGCACGGACAGGTGGAGGCCCGACGGATCGAGGCGCTCGTCGAGGCGGGGGCGCTCGACCAGGCACTCTCCGATGTGGAGCCGCTGATCGCCGCGATGCCGTTCCGCGAGCCGCTGCGGGCGCAGCAGATGCTGGCGCTGTACCGCAGCGGTCGCAGTGAGCAGGCGTTGCAGTGCTACCGGGACACCCATCACCTGTTCATGCAGGAGGTCGGTACCGAGCCCGGCGCGGAGCTCCGGAACCTGCACCGCCGCATCCTCGACGACGACGCCGGGTTGGCAGCGCCGGATCCGGCCCCCCACCCACCGGTCGCGCCCGCCGCGCCCGAGGTGCACCTGCCGGCCGCCCTGACGCCGCTGATCGGTCGCGAGGACGTCCTGCCCGCGCTCGAGCAGCTGCTCCGCGAACGCCGGCTGGTGTCGGTCGTCGGGGCCGCCGGGTGCGGCAAGACACGGCTGGCGATCGAGGTCGCCCGTCGTGCGGCCACGGCGTTCCCGGAGGGCGTGTGGTTCGTCGACCTCGCGTCGGTGTCCGACGAGGCCCTCGTCGTCGAGACGGTGGTCTCGACGGTGGGCTTTGCCGCCCCCGCCGGAGCGACCCCGCTCGAGGCCCTCGGCGACTACCTGCGTGCTCGCCGTGTCCTGGTCGTGCTCGACAACTGCGAGCACGTCCTGCCGGCCGTCGCCCGGATCGTGGAGGCGTCGCTCGCCACCGGCGCCGACCCGTCCGTGCGGCCGGAGTGCGGCGTCCTCGCCACCAGCCGCGAGCCGATCGACGTCGTCGGCGAGACCGTCTGGACCCTCGATCCTCTCCGGCTCCCGCGCGACGACGCCGGCACCGACCGTGCCGCGGCTCCCGCCGTGGCGCTGTTCCTGCAACGGCTGGCCGCGGCGGCGCCGACGCTCCCGGTCGACGACCAGGTCCTCGATCGCGCCGTGGAGATCTGTGTGGCCCTCGACGGGCTCCCCCTGCCGATCGAGCTCGCCGCCGCACGCGTCCGCAGCCACACGCTCGACGACATCGCGGCGCAGGTCTCCGCGGACCCCGGCCGTCTGGGCCGGCTGGGGCGCGGCGGCGACGACCATCGCCGCACGGTGCAGTCGGCGATCGACTGGAGCCACCGGATGCTGACGGGGCCCGAACAGGTCGCCCACCGGCGGATCGCGGTGCTGCCGGGGCCGTTCACCAGCTCGATGGCCGTCGAGGTGCTCGGCGAGGTGGTGGACGGGCCGGCGGGGGCGGACGACATCCTCGCCCAGCTGGTGCACCGCTCGATGCTGAGCGTGCAGGGCGCGCAGCGCAGCCGTGGGTCGACGACGTTCCGCCAGCTCGCGACCGTCCGTGCGCACGCGCACCGCGCGCTGGTCGGCGCAGGCGAGGAAGCCGCGATCATCGATCGCCGCGACGCGTGGACCTCGGCGCTGGTCGCGGCACGGCCCCGCCTGGGACATCCCGACGAGATCGAGTGGTTCCACGCGCTCGACGACGGCTACGCCACGGTCCGCGCCACCCTGGCCCGGCACCTCATCGACGAGCCCGACGTGCGGGGCGCCCACATCGCGGCCCGGCTCGGGACGTACTGGTACTACCGCGCACGGGTGCTCGAGGGCACCCGCTGGCTGCAGCTCGCCCACGACGTCGTCCACGAGGGCACCCACGACGTTCGGCCTGCCGACGCCGTGTCGGTCCGGCTGGCACTCGGCGCGGCGCTGGCCCTGCAGGCGCGGATCGATCTCGCGCGACCGCACGTCGAGTACGCCCTCGCGTACCTGCCCTCGGCGGCGCCGGAGGACCTCGTCGCGATCGGTGAAGGTCTGGTCCGTCTCATCTCCTCGGCCTTCGTCCCGGCGGCGTACATGCCGGCCGCGGTCGAGCTGATCGGCGTGGTGCACGAGACGCTGCGCCGGGTCGTCGACGATGCCGGCGATCCGGACCTCGAGCTGGTCGCGGCCGCCGTCGGCTGTTCGGCGGCCTTCGCGGCGGGCCGCTGGCAGGAGGCGGTCCGCGACTCGGAACGCGTGCACGAGCGCGCCACCGCTGCCGGGAACGTCATGGCCAGCTGGGTGACGGCGGCACCGCCCATGCTCGCCGCGATGCTGACCTCCGACCCCGACAAGGGCATCCCCTGGTTCCACCGACTGGTCCGCGGCTACGCGCGGCTGGGCACCGGCGGCGTGGGTAGCCCGCTCGAGGTCCGCGCCAACTTCGCCGCCCAGTCCGGGGACTACCGCCGGGCCGCGACGATCTACGCCGCGGCCCGCGCCGAGAACCGCCGCGCAGCGCTGGCCTGGCCGCGCTGGGAGCTCACGCGCACGCTCGAGGACCTCACCCGCGAGCGGCTCCCCGACGCGGAGTACGAGCAGGCCCGGCAGGACGGCGAGCGGCTGTCCGTCGTGGAAGTGCTGGAGGCCGAATAGCGACTGGAGACGGACTGGAGACAGGCGCGCGACGGTGCCTCGGGTGCCGGGCCGCTCGGCCCGGATGACCGACGGAACCGAGGAGTCGCGCCGATGCGCACAGCCGATCTGGACCTCGCGACGTTGCGGTGCGAGCAGGACGGCCGCGTCCTGACCGTGCGCGTCGTGGCCCCGCCGTTCAACTACATGACCGCGCCCATGCAGGACGATCTCGTCCGGCTGGTCGCGGCGGTGGACGCCGACGAGAGCGTGGGGGCGGTCGTCCTCACCGGCGGAGTGCCCGGTCGCTACATCACCCATTTCGACATCGCGGACCTCCTGCACAGCGCCGAGACCCTCCCGCCGACGCTGCCGCGCCCGCCCGTGTCGCTGGTGGTGCGGGCGATCAAGAGGGTCTCGGCGGTGGGCGGTGAGCCGGTCCGACGGCTGCTGGACCGGACGCCCCTGGCCTCGCTGGGGCTGCTGGCCCGTTTCCACGCCGCGTGCGAGGCGATCCTGCGCTCGCCCGCGGTGTGGATCGCGGCGGTCGACGGGCCGTGCGGCGGCGGCGGGCTGGAGGTGTCGACGTTCTTCGACGTCCGCCTGGCGTCCCGGAACGCGCACTTCATGCTCCCGGAGCTGACGATCGGGATCACCACCACCTTCGGCGGCCAGCAGCTGGCGACGGTGATCGGACCGGTGCGCGCCCTCGAGCTGATGCTCGAGGCCCGGGCGATCAGCGCGGACGAGGCCGCGGTGATGGGTCTGGTCAACCACGTCGTCGACGGAGACGTGCTCGCGCACGCCCAGCAGCTCGCCGCCCGGTACGCTCGCCGCCCTCGCCCCGTCGTCGCGGCGCAGAAGGCGGTCTTCCACGACGACGTCTCCCTGTCGGAGAGCCTGACCCGCGAGGCCATTGCTCAGATGGTCTGCCTGTCCACCCGGAACACCCGCGCGGCGTTGACCCGCTGGCTGCAACGGCAGGATCCGTCGGGGGACTCGACATTCCTCACCGACCTCGAGCCGTGGCGGGACGGGACGGCGCTCGACATGAACGCCGGGGCGGGTCAGCGCGGCGACGAGGAGGCGGTCGGTTCGACGGCGGGGCGGACCTCGTAGTTGCCGGCGTCGAAGAAGCGGGTGCGTTTGCGGTAGTCGGTGGTGAAGCCGGGCCAGTTGCTGGTGTTCTTGCCGTTCGCGGACCGGTACCAGCTGGTGCAGCCGGCCTCCCACACCGTCCCGGACAGCAGCCGCTGGATCTCGTCGTTGTACCGGGCCTGCACCTCGGCGCGGACGTTCGCCCAGCCGTGGCCGTGCACGCCGAGGTGCCGGATGGCGCTGAGCACGTAGTCGGTCTGGCTCTCCAGCATGTAGATGATGGAGTTGTGCCCGAGGTTCGTGTTCGGGCCGTAGAGGATGAACATGTTCGGGAAGCCGGTGACGGTCATTCCCAGGTAGGCCTCGGGCCCATCGCGCCACGCGTCCCGCCGGAGATCCAGGCCCTGGAGGCCGGTGATCGTCATGGGAGCCAGGAGGTCGCCGGCGGCGAAGCCGGTGCCGAAGATGATCCCGTCGACCTCGCGCTCGCTGCCGTCGGCACCGACGACGGCGTGTGGCCGGACCTCGGCCAGCCCCGTGGAGAGCACCTCGACGTTCGGGCGCGTGATCGCGGGGTACCAGTCGTTCGAGATCAGGACGCGCTTGCAGCCGAGCGGGTAGGTCGGGGTCAGACGGCGCCGCAGCTGCGGGTCGGGAACGCACCGGCGCAGGTGGCGTCGGAACAGACCCCTGATCAACGGCAGTCCGCGCCCTTTGGTCATCGGGATGACCCGCGCCTCGTAGTAGAGGTACTTGCGGGTGCGACTGGTCGCCAGCGTCGCGGGGAAGTTCCGGTAGACGTACTTCTCCAGCGGTGTGTAGGGGCGATCAGGCTTGGGCAGCACGTAGGGCGCCGAGCGCTGGAACAGGACGAGCTGGGCGACCTTGTCGACGATCTGCGGAACGAACTGGATCGCGCTGGCACCGCTGCCGATGACCGCGATCCGCTTCCCGGTGAGCTCGTAGTCGTGATCCCAGCGGGCGGAGTGGAACACCGTGCCCTCGAAGCTGTCCAGGCCCGGCAGGCTCGGCTCGGCGGGCCGGCTCAGCTGCCCCGTGGCCGGCACGAGGAAGCGACTCTCCACCTCGGTGCCGTCGGCGAGGATGAGCCGCCACCGCCCGCTGACCTCGTCGAAGGACGCGGCGGTGACTTCCGCGTCGCAGCGCACGTGGTCGAGCACCCCGTACTTGCGCGCGCATGTCTCGATGTAGCTGCGGATCTCCCCGGCCTGGCCGAAGGCGCGCGACCAGTCGTGGCTCGGTTCGAAGGAGTAGCTGTAGAGATGCGACGGGACGTCGCAGGCGGCGCCGGGATACACGTTGTCGCGCCAGACGCCGCCCACGGCCGACGCCTTCTCCAGGATGACGAACGGGATGCCGGCCCGGCTGAGCTTGATGCCCAGACAGACGCCCGCGAAGCCCGCGCCGATGATCGCCACCGTCGGTTCGACGACGGTGCTGTCGGTGTTGTCCACGGCCGCTGTCCTCAGTGCTCGCCGACGTGGTCGAGGGCCTCGTCGGCCGCCCGGCTGATCGGTCCGTCCCAGGTCGGTCCGTGGCCGGGGACCAGGGTGTCGGCGTCGACCGTGCGCAGGGTGCTCAGCGCACGGACGGCGCTGTCCTGGTCGTTCGAGAAGAAGCCGGGCAGCAGCCGGGGCGCGACGACGTCAGGGAGCGTCGGGTGCGCGGTGACCAGCGCGTCGCCGCTGATCAGCACGCCGGCCGACGGCAGGAGGTAGCTGGTGTGCCCGGAGGTGTGCCCGGGCGTGGCGACCGGGACCGGTCGACCGGGGAGGTCCAGGGCGCCGTCGTCCTGTGGGAAGGCCTGGGCGTCGGGCACGGTGACGTGGCGCAGCGCCCCGACACCGACGATCTGGGCCGCCCAGAGCGCGACACGCGGCCGGAAGAGGATCTTCGCGACGTCGAGGGGGCCGCCCGACTCGTCGACCGTGCCCACGGCGTTCGGAACCTCGGCGGAGTCCATGTACAGCGGTACCTCGTAGGTGTCGTGCAGGTGGTTGAGCGCGCCGGTGTGGTCGGCGTGCGCGTGGGTGAGCACGACGGCGCGGAGATCCTGCGGTTCCCGGCCCAGCGACCGGATCGATCGCTCGACCTGCTCGGTGTCGCCGCGCCAGCCGGCATCCACGAGGGTGAGCTCGCTGCCCTCCCGGATGAGCACCCAGTTCACGGCGGTACCGGTGAACACGAACACGTCGTCCGCCACCTGGTGGCCTCGGACCTCGGACATCGATCGCTTCCTTCCTGACGGGGTGGTGGGCTCAGCGGCGTCGAGGGGCCCAGGTGATGCGGTCCATGTCGTTGCCGACGTGCACGGCCCCCCGGAAGTTCGCGCTGCACTGGGCGTGCCAGACCGGATCGGGGATCTGCCGGGGGTTGGACGGCACGAGGTGGGTCAGCACCAGTTGGCCGACCCCGGCCTGGGTGGCGACCTGGCCGACCTGGCTGGTCGTGGTGTGGGAATCCTGCAGGTGCGTCATCAGCGCGGGCGTGACGTGGCCGAACCGCTCGATGAGCTCCAGGTTGATCACTTCGTGGACCAGGACGTCGGCGCCCTGGGCGAGCCGGATGACGTTCTCGGAGTACTTGGTGTCGCCGCTGAAGACCACGGAGCCCTTGGCCGTGTCGAAGCGGTAGGCGAACGACGGGAACACCGCGCCGTGGGAGACGAGGATGGCGCTCACCCGCACCCGGTCGTCCTCGTAGATCGGGAACGGAGCCATCGACGGTGCGGTGTTCGCCGGGGTGGCGCCGACCGGGGGCACGACGATCTCGTGGATGTCCTGCAGGGACTCGACGTCGCGGGTGCCGATGCCCCGCATGAAGACGTTGTAGCTGTAGGCGTACCCCTCGTTGAGGCGGTCGGTCAGCTCCTTGATGCCCGGGGTCGGGTTCTGCGGTGCGATCGTCGCGACCGGTGGGGTCGGCATGGGGGGCAGCCCGCCCGCCGGCCCGGGGCCGTAGACCGTCAGCGGTCCGGACAGGTTGTCGCCCTCGCCGTTCGGTTCGCCCCCCTCGCAGAGGAAGTAGTTGTAGTAGTCCGCGAGGTGGTCGGCGTGCAGGTGGGTGATGAACATGGCCTTGAGCGCCCTGAACTCCAGCCCGGCGTTGATGTACTGCGTGACGCTGGCGCGCCCGCAGTCGACGACGTAGTTCTGCCCCTCGACGGTCAGCACGCTCGACGTACCGGTGCGGACGTACTCGGCCTGCGGGCCGCCGGAGGTCCCGAGCAGCGTCAGCGAGGTGTCCCGGGGCTGCGAATTGCCGGTCGGGAGCACCGGGTTCAGCGGGGTGGAGAGCGGCCCGGCGGTCTGCCCGGCCGACGGCGCACAGCCGGCCGCGGCCACCGCCACGAGCCCGGTGCCGGCGATCGCGGAGCCGAGCAGCGAGCGTCGTCCGATCTCGGGGCGCGACGGCTCGGGGGTGCTCGCGGTGTCGTCGGACGGGACGTCGGTGCCCGACGGCGCGCAACAGGCGGCGGGCTCGCGCACGCCACGGCGGCGGAACATGGAGGCTCCTTCGTCTCGGTCCGATGCCCGAGAGGCTCACCCCATCGACTTCAACCGCGCTTCAGTCCGGCTCCAGTACGGGCGTCGCGGCGGACCGAGGTGTTCGACGTCGTCGACGCCGACCGACCGCGCCCCGCACGTCTGCGCGTCCACCCGTGGCACGGAACGAGGGCCACGGGCGACGATCCAGGGCCATCCCCCGCTGAGCTGCGCGCACGTGCCCCGGGGGTGGGGGGTTGCGGGAACCGACCGTCCGGCCTCCTACCGTGATCGGCGGGACGCCGGGGACCCCCCGGGCTCGAGATCGATCTCGGCAAGGGGCGTCGGGTGCTCAAGGGTTTCAAGGATTTCCTGCTGCGCGGCAACGTGGTCGATCTGGCGGTCGCCGTCGTCATCGGCGCGGCGTTCACCGCGGTGGTCACCGCCTTCACCACGTCGTTCCTCAAGCCGCTCATCCAGCTCGTCTCGCCCGGGAGCGGTCAGTTCGCGGGCACGGTGACGGTCGACGGCGTGGTGTTCGACTACGCCGACTTCATCAACCAGACGATCACGTTCGTGCTCACCGCAGCAGTGGTCTACTTCATGATCGTCGCGCCGATGAAGGCCATCCAGGCCCGTCGGCTGCGGGGCGAGGAGTCAGGACCGGTCGAGTCGACCGACATCGAGCTGCTCACCGAGATCCGGGATCTGCTCGCCCAACAGGTCGCGGACAGAGACGGCGCCGCCTCGCGGGTCGGCGACGCGACCTCCGGTCCGATCGAGCCGGCGGCGATGTCTCTCCACCGCACGATCGCCGGCGGGACGACCACGGGGCACGACGACGGGGTCGGCGCATCCCCGCGCCACGGCCGGCCCGAGCCGGCAGCGGACGCCGCGGCGCGACCCCCGCATCCACCACATCCCTCGGCCGCGTCGCCGACGGCACCCCTGCCCGCCGCCGCGCCTGACCCGGTGTCGTCCGGACCCGCTCGAGGCGCCCACCGGCCCTGACCGATCTCGCGTCCGATCGGGCGAGTACCGGAGTCGCTTCTCCGACCGTGCCGAGGTCTGCCGCGTGCGCCCACCCGCCGCGCCCCGGGACGTCACTCACCCGGCGCGCGTCAGGAACTCCACGACGCGCGCCTGGGCCGCGGCCGCGTCGGGGTGGGTGTAGAGCGCGAGGTGGGTGCCGGTGTCGAGGGTCAGCAGCTCGGCACCGGGGATGGTGTCGGCGGCGAAGGTGCTCTGGGTCGGCGGCAGGTCGCTGTCGGCGGTGCCCTGGACGACGAGCGTCGGCGCAGTGATCTTCTCGAGCTCGAGCGACGTGATCGCGGCGAACCGGTCGAGGTCGTTGTGGAAGCCGGCGCGGCGGTGGGCGTCCGGGACCGCGGTGGGACCGAGGGCGAGGGCGAGGTCGCGCTTGGCGGGGTCGGCGAGGACCTCCTCGACGCGCCGGGCGAGCTGGTCGTCGGTGAGATCGCCCTCGCCGCCGAGCTCCGCCCGGATGTACTGCTCGGGCTGGTGGGCGGCGAGGAGCCGCAGCAGCCACCGACCCGGGGCCGTGGTGAACATCAGCCGGGTCGCGACGTCCTGGTGCGGTGCCTCGTAGGCCTGGCAGACCGCGGCGCTGGCGACGAGGGTGGTGACCCGCTCCGGATGACGGACCGCGAGGCGGTAGCCGCTGGGACCGCCGCCGGACCAGGTGTGGACGCCGGCGCGGTCGATCGCCAGGTGGTCGAGGAGCGCGGCGATCAGGTCGGCCTGCTGGTCGATGGTGGTCCGGCCCTCGAGAGGGGTGCCGAGGTATCCGGGCCGGGACAGCAGGATCGCCGAGATGCGGTCGCGGGGCAGGATCCGCGCCATGAGGGCGGCGGCGTCGATCCCGCCGGGGCTGCCGTGCACGACGACCACCGGCGTCCCGGTGCCGACGACGGCGTACTCGACCGGCCCGAGGGGCGTCTCGGCGATCTCGCTGACGTACTCGGGGTCGTCGGTGCGGGTGGCGTGATCCATGAGCGGCTCCTCGGCTGGGCTGGTCGACGTCACCGATCCTGCTGGCGCGGACGACGACGAACATCCCCCGATGCGCTGGTCGCCGGCGCCCCTCCGGCTCATCCCGCCGGCGCGGCCGGTGCCGACGCCCGCTCGCTGCGGAGCCCGAGCTCGGTCATGACCTCGTCGGCGGTGGCCCGTCCGGAGCGGACGGCCCCTTCCATGTAGCCGGCCCACTCGACGGCGTACTCCGCGCCGGCCCAGTGGATGCGACCCACCGGAGCCCGCAGGGCGGGGCCGTAGCTGGTCCAGGTGCCGGGCGCGAAGTGCGCGCCGTAGCAGCCGCGGCTGAACTCCTCGGCGCTCCAGTCCTTCTCGACGTACGAGGTGGGCGCGGCCGCCTCCGCGCCGAAGTAGCGCGCGAAGCAGTCGAGGACGGCCGCCCGACGCTCGTCGTCGGGCAGTCGCTGCCACCGACGGGCCTCGCCACCCTCCACGAACCCGATCAGGATGCCCACCTCGGCGCCGGGCGGGGAGACGTCGAAGGTCACCTTCACCGGGCCCGTGTCGGAGATCGCCTGACCGTTGAGCTCGTGGTCGCGCCAGAACGGGGTCGGGTACGCGGCGAAGCACTTCGCGACGGTGCCCGCCGGGACCCGCTGGGTGAGCTGGTCCCTCCAGGCCGGGAGGACCGGTCGGTAGTCCAGGCGGCCCGACAGCGTCGGCGGCAGGGCGACGACCACCCGCGAGGCGCGGACGCGCTCGCCGGCCCGGGTCGTGACGGTCACGCCGTCGTCGTCCTGGGCGACGGCGGCGACGGCCGCGCCGAGCCGCACGTCGAGGCCCTCGGCGAGGCGCTCGGCGACCAGCACCGAACCGCCCACCACCCGGTCCTTCTGCGCTCCCCGGTCGGTCGAGGCGAGCGTCTCGAGGTCGCCGCCGTTGCTCGCGGTGTAGACGAGCGTGTGCAGGAGGGAGAGATCCGTGGAGTCCGCGGAGTAGAGCGCCTCGGCGAGCACCCGGAAGTAGGCGCGACCCGTCGGCGTCCGGAGGTTGCGGCGGACCCACGTCTCGTAGGTCTGCCCGTCGAGGTACTCGGCCTTCGGGTGCGTCCAGGGCGTCGCCGGGTCGACGCTGCGGGCCAGCCTTCCGAAGCGGAGCAGTCCCTGGGCGAGGTCCGCCAGCGCGATCGGGTTGACCTTGGGGACGGCGCCCTTCGTCGGCGCGAGCCGGGACTGCTTGCCGCCGAGGTCCATCAGGAGCGCGCCGGCGTCGTTCCACGTCGGGAACGTCTCCAGGCCGAGCTCGGCCACCAGCCGGTACATCTCCGTGTGGCCCTCACCCACCCACGTGCCACCGAGCTCGATCGGCGCCCCCTCGAGCACGCCGCCCTCGGTGCGGCCACCGACCCGGTCGCGGGCCTCGAGCACGCGCACCGTCCGCCCCGCCGCCACCAGTTCCCGGGCCGCGCTGAGGCCGGCCAACCCGGCTCCGACGACCACCACATCGACATCCACGTCCAGCAACCTCCGACGAGCAAAGTCAGTCGTATGACTGAGTCCGGGACGGTAGAGCTCGCGGCCGGCGCCCGCAAGAGGAGTGCTCAGCCGTGACCGGCGGTGGCGAGCGCGACGACCATGTCCGCCATCGCCTCGAGGTCCTCCTGGGAGCGCGACTCGTCGGGGTCGCAGACGTGCTGGAGGATCAGCCCGTCGATGCCCGCGACGATGACGCGTGAGAGCCGGTCGATCGGCACCGCGGAGGCATCGCCCGCGTGCCGCGCAGCCGTCGCGCACCATTCCGCGACCACGCCGCAGTAGCGCTCGTACTGCCACCGGGCCAGGTGCTCCTGCCCCGCGGTCCGCAGGGCGTAGGTCGTCAGCTCGTACTGCATGAGCTGCAGCCCCCGGTGACCGGTGACCAGGCTCGACCAGAACGTCCGCAGGCCGCCCCGGATCGCGTGTGCGAGACCCCGGTCGAGCTCGGCGGAGCCCTTCAGGACCTCGGCGATCTCCTCGACCACGTCCTCGATGACCGCCTGCAGCAGCTTCTCCTTCGACGGGAAGACGTACTGCATCGTGCCCAGCGGCACCCCGGCTTCCGCGGCGACGGCGCGCAGCGACGTCCGGGCGACCCCCTCGCGGGCGAGCGCGGCCCGTGCGGCGGTGATCAGCTGCCGGTGGCGGACGGACGCTTCGACGTACGGCACGAAGAGCCCTTCTCGGTCGGGTGACCGACATGCTGCCACAGCTGTCGCGCGTGCCGCGGGACGGCCGGTGCGGTACCGAGGCCGGCGCGCACGGCGTTGAGGATGACCAGCACCTCGGCGGCCTCGTGGACGACGACCACGGCGGCGAGCCCGAGGACGCCGAGCGCGGCGAGCGGGATCAGCGCGCCGATGATCAGTAGCGAGAGCCCGACGTTCTGCAGCATGATCCGCCGCGCCCGGCGGGCGTGGGCGAGGGTCCGGGGCAGATGGCGCAGGTCCTCGCCCATCAGGGCGACGTCGGCGGTCTCGATGGCGACGTCGGTGCCCATGGCGCCCATCGCGATGCCGACGTCGGCGGTGGCCAGCGCGGGGGCGTCGTTGACGCCGTCGCCCACCATCGCGACCGGCCGCCCACCGGCGATCCGGGGCAGCAGGGCGGCCTTGTCCTCGGGGCGCAGCTCGGCGTGCACCGTCCCGATGCCCGCCCGCTCGGCGAGCGCGACGGCGGTGCGCCGGTTGTCCCCGGTGAGCACGGCGACCTGGAGACCGAGATCGCGCAGACCCCGGACGGCCGCCGGCGCCTCGGGACGCAGCTCGTCGCGCACGGCCACCGCACCGAGCACGGCGTCGCCGCTCGCGAGGAGGGCGACGGTGGCACCCGCGTCCTGGAGGCGGTCGACCTCGCCGCCGAGGTCCGAGACGGGAACCCACCCTGGTTTGCCGAGGCGCAGCGCGGCGCCGTCCCGGACGCCGGTCAGGCCGTGGCCGGCGACGGCGGTGACGTCCTCGGCGGGCGTGACGTCGAGGGCCCACGCGTCGGCGGCGGCCAGCACGGCCGCGGCGAGGGGGTGCTCGCTGCGGGCCTCCAGCGCGGCCGCGGCGGCCAGGACCTCGCGGCGCTCGTGGCCCGGCGCGGCCGCGACCTCGACGACCTGCGGGTCGTTGCGCGTCAGGGTGCCGGTCTTGTCCAGGGCGACGGCGCGGACGCGGCCGAGCTCCTCGAGCGCCGCGCCACCCTTGATCAGGGCGCCGTGGCGGCTCGCGGCGCCCACAGCGGCGACGACGGTGAGGGGCACCGAGATCGCCAGCGCACAGGGCGAGGCGGCGACGAGGACCACCAGCGCCCGCTCGATCCACAGCAGGGGATCGCCGACGAGGGCGCCGACGCCGGCGATGACGACGGCCAGGACCATGATCGCGGGAACCAGGGGCCGCGCGATGCGGTCGGCGAGGCGCTGCCCGGCGCCCCGGCGCTCCTGGGCCTCCTCGACGATGTGCACGATGCGGGCCAGCGAGCTGTCCGCCGCCGCCGCGGTGACCTCGACCTCGACCGCCCCGCCGCCGTTGATGGTGCCGGCGAACAGGTCGTCGCCCGGCCCGGCCTCGACCGGGACCGACTCGCCGGTGACCGCCGAGGTGTCCAGGCTGGTCCGGCCGGTGCGGACGACGCCGTCGGTGGCGGCCCGCTCGCCGGGGCGGAGCACGAGCAGGTCGCCGACGACGAGCTCGTCGGGGGAGACCGTGACCTCGCGGTCGCCGCGCCGCACCGATGCGGTCGGCGGGACGAGGCCGAGCAGGGCCCGCAGCCCGCGCCGGGTCCTGCTGACGGCGTGGTGCTCGAGTCCCTCGGCGATCGAGAAGAGGATCCCGAGCAGCGCCGCCTCGGCGACCTCCCCCAGGGCGACCGCGCCGACCGCCGCGATCGTCATCAGCGTGCCGACGCCGAGACGCCCGTGGCGCAGGTCGCGCAGCGCCCCGGGAACGAAGGTGGAGCCCGCGACGACGGCGGCGACCAGCGCCAGGCCGGTGACGGCGAGGTCGGGGCCGCCGGCGAGGCCGGTGATCCAGGCGCCCGCGAGCAGGACGGCCGCCGCGAGCGCGAGCCGCAGTCCGCGGACCTCCCACAGGCGGGCGGGCCCCTCGTCGGCCCTCGCCACCTCGTCGGGGCCGCAGCAGGCGTCGGACACGGCACACATCCTCACGCTCGTTGGTGCGTTGTCACAAGGGACGCAGCAACGATGGTTAGTCTGACGCCGTGTCCTCTCCGTCTCCCGAGGTCGACCGGTGCGACCTGCTCTGCCTGGACCTCCCGCACGCCGAGGACATCCGGACCTCCCTGCCCGATCCGGACGTCCTGGGTGCCGCGGCCGCGCGGGGCAAGGCGCTGGCCGACCCCACCCGGCTCGCGGTCGCGGCGGCCCTGCTCGCCGGCGACGAGCTCTGCGTCTGCGACATGGCCTGGGTCGTCGGCCACGCGCAGAACCTCGCGTCGCACCACCTGCGGGTCCTGCGGTCCGCCGGTCTCGTGACCTCGCGGCGCGACGGCAAGCTCGTCATGTACCGGCTGACCCCGGTCGGCCACGCACTCGCCGTCGCGGTGCTCGGCGACGTCGCCGCGGCGGAGGACCGACCGGTCGGGTCGTAGCCTGCGGTCGTGAGCATCGAGGTCGAGCCCGAGGCTCTGGCCGAGACGGTCGAGGGCATGGGCGCCGGATACCTGCTGACGCTGGGCGACCGGCCGCGCCCGCACGTCGGCGCGGTCGACACCGCCGTCGTCGACGGCGTGGTGCGGGTGCACGGCGTCGGCCGGACCGGACGGGGCGACGCCGCCGCGCACGACGCCGTCACGCTGCTCTGGGCGCCGCGCGAGCCGGGCGGGTACTCGCTGATCGTCGACGGCACGGCGACCGTCGCCGGCGACCGGCTCGACGTCGTGCCCGTGCGGGCGGTCCTGCACCGCCCGGCGCCGGGAGCTCCGACGGCCGGCGGAGCGTGCACCGCCGACTGCGTGGAGCTGCCGGTCGAGCGGCCGGCGGCCGACTGACGCCGGCGCCGGACGGGGCGCTCAGCGCTTGGTGAAGACCATGACGCTGCGGTCGCCCGCACACGCCCGGGCCTCGACCTCGGCGAAACCGACGCGGGCGGCCATCTCGCCGAGCTCGCCGGTCGACCAGCACTTCCCGGGCGTCGAGTGCATCAGCAGCGCGGAGTACTCCGCGACCGGGCGCGGGCCGGTGCGGCGGGCGTCGACGTGGGCGTCGACGTCGACCAGACGCCCGCCGGGCGGGAGCGCCGCGCACGACGTCGCCATCAGCCGCTCGACGTCACGCCCGCCCCAGTCGTGCAGGACCTGCGAGAACAGGTGCACGTCGTGGTCCGCGGGCCACTGGTCGGCGAACATGTCCGCGGTGACGACCCGGACGCGCCTGCCCGCTCCGTGTTCGGCCAGCAGGGTCCGCGCCGCCTCGTCGACCGGGGAGCGTTCGAGCACCGTCGCCGTCGCCTCCGGGCGGTCCTCGAGCAGCGCCATCGCGTAGATCCCCGAGCTGCCGCCGACGTCGAGCAGCCGGTCGATCGCGAGGTCCCGGAGGACCCGCGCGACGCTCGGAGCCAGGAAGGCGCCCCGCGCGTCCATCGCGGCGGTGATCGTCGCGGCGAAGCGGGGATCGGCCAGGCGGCCGGCCCAGTCGTGGCCGCCCGGTCGCGACGGCGCGCTCGCCCACGCCGCCGGGCGGTCGGTGCGCAGGACCTCGGCGAGCTCGGCGACCGCGGGCCGCTCGGCGAGCGAGCCGAAGTAGGGCCGGAGGTCGAACGAGGTCTCGCCACCGAGGTGCCATCGACCGAAGTCGGAGAGACGCACGAGGTCGTCGGCCTCGAGGAAGCGGTCGACGAGGCCGTGCGCGGCGCACAGGGTGAGCAGCACGTCGGCGGGGCGGGCGGCCCACCCCATCGCCTCGCACAGCTGTTCCGCCGGCGCCGGACCGTGCGCAGCGAGCCAGGCGAACACGTCGAACTCGCTCACCGCCGCGAGCACGAGGTCGGCGGCGTAGGCCCCGTCGCGGAGGCGGTAGAGCGCGGTGGGGTCGAGCACGTCCGGGTCCACGGGATCGCCGAGCACGACCACAGCATGACGATCACCGCGAAAGCGGGAAAGGAAACTGCAGGAATCCGCAACTGCGTGATCACGCGAACGTTCGCGTCGCTCAGACGAACGCCCGGGCCACGACGGCGGTGCCGACGGTGCAGAGGACCGCGGCGACGGCGAACCCCGCCGCGATCGGGAGGCCACCGGCGGACAGTCCCGTGAGCACGCCGAGGAGGGCGACACCGGCCACTCCGCCCACCTGGCGGACCGTCGACACCAGCCCCGACGCGAGGCCGCGGCGGTCGGCGGGCGCGGCCGAGAGCGCGGCCGTGGTCATCGGGCTGAGCAGCAGCCCGATCCCGACGCCGATCGGGACCAGACCGGCGACCACGACGACGACGCTGCCGGCGACGAGCCCCGCCGCCGAGCACAGCAGAGAGGCCACGGCGAACGCCGAGAGCCCGATCACGAAGGCCCGCGCGGCGCCCCAGGCGTCGGTCAGGCTGCCCCCGACGGGCAGCAGCACCGCGAGGGTCGCCAAGTAGACCGCCACGACCCACGCCTGCGCTCCCGGCCCGAGGGCGAGGTCGACGCGGATGCTCGGGAGCATCACGCCGACGATGCTGGAGTCGAGCACCAGCAGCACCATCGCCGACGTCGCGGCCACGACCGTGCCGCGTTCCGCCTTCCCGGTCCGGGCCGCGCCGGGCGCCGTCACCCGGGGACCCGGGTCCCGGTGCGATCTCGGGGCGGGATGTTGTGGTTGATCCGGAAGACGTTGTCCGGGTCCCACTCCGTCTTGATCTCCACGAGGCGGTCCCAGCGGGCGGGCTCGTAGGCGGCCCGGACGTCCGCCGGGGTGACGTGGGCACCGGCGAGGAAGTTGACCAGCGCGCCGCCGTCGCTCCACGGGCCCAGGTCGTCCAACAACGCCTGCTCGGCCGCGCCGTCGGAGACCGTTCGCGCCGAGGGATGGGGGGAGGACGTGGTCACGTAGACGGAGTAGGCGCTGCCGCGGTGACCGACGGCGTTCGGCACGGCGGGCTCCCGGCCGAGCGCGCCCCCGAGCTGGCGGATCTCGACGACGAACGGGGCGTGGGGGCCGGCGTGGCGCAGGATCGTGGCGACGGTGTCGGCGTCGGCGGTCCGCAGCGCGAGCGAGCGGCTGGTGGTGGCCCGCGGGGTCGTCGGGTCGTTGTGGATGGTGCCGATCTGCGTCACCGGCATCGTCCGCACGGTGTCCGCGAGCGGTGTCGCCGCGCGGCGCAGCGGCGCGATGACGTCCTCGCAGCGGGCGGGTGTGCCGGTCGAGGTCACCCGCGCGTGGCAGCACCACCGCCCGCGCAGCGGAGCGGGCACGGCCGGGAGGTCGGGAAAGGTCATGAGGATCGCCGACAAACTGATCTCGTCCGGCGCGTCGTGCCCCGCGAGGAGCAGCGCGTCGAGGACGGCGCCGGCGTCCTCGCCGGGGAAGAACAGCCCGCCACCGTAGAGCTCGGCGAGCTCGACGAGCTCGATCTGCATCCCGGTGACCACGCCGACGTTGCCGCCACCGCCGCGCAGCGCCCAGAACAGGTCCGGGTGCTCGTCGGCGGTCGCCCGGCGCGGGACGCCGTCGGCGGTGACGACGTCGAGTCGGCGGACGCGGTCGGCCGAGAAACCCCAGCGGCGGCCGAGCACCCCGAGCCCGCCGCCCAGGGTGTACGACACGGCGCCGACCGCCGGCGCCGAGCCGGCCAGGGGCGCCAGCCCGAACGGCGCGGCCTCGTGCAGCACCCGGCTCCACACCGCCCCCGCTTCCAGCCACGCGGTGCGGTCGGACGGGTCGACGCGCACGGCGTCCGCGCGACGGGTGGTGATCAGGAGGGCGTCGTCGGCGGGCACGGTGATGCCGTGCCCGGTCGCCTGCGCACCGACCGCCAGTCCGTGCGTACCGGCGTGACGCACGGCGGCGACGACATCGGCGGCACCGGTCGCTCCGACGAGGACGGCGGGACGCTGGCCCACGGCGAGGTCGAAGCCCGCCAGCTCCGCGGCGTAGCCGTCGTCGCCCGGCAGCAGCACCGGACCGAGCACACGTGCCGCCAGGTCGCCCACCCCGGCGGTCACTGCGCACCGCCGGAGCGGCGGAACCGGGCGTCGACGCGGTCGTCGTCCAGGACGAGGGTCACCGGCGTCCTCCGTTCCCTGACCGGGCGTGGTGCTCGACGGATCGCCTCGGGTCGGAGGACACGCTAGGTGCCGATCCCCCATCGACTGAACCATCACTCACTCGATCGGCCGATCGATCTGTCGGGAACGAGACGGAACCGTACGGACGGTGACCACCGTGCCGGCCTCAGCTCCCTCCGGCGTCCACCCGTCCGTCGAGCAGATCGTGGCGGCGCTGTCGGCAGCGGGTGACCGGGTGGTGCTGCGGTCGCCCGAGGGAGACACGACGGGCGCGGAGCTGCTGGCGGCGATCCACCGCTACGCGCGGGCGCTGGACGGTCTGCGGATCAGCACCGGCGACCTGGTTGCCCAGTACGCGCCGAACCGGCCCGACGCGCTCGCGGTGCGGTTCGCGACACACCTGGTCGACGCGGGCGCGGTGTACCTCTCGGCGCCGCCGGGCGCGGAGCGACGGGCGCGCCAGCTCGAGCAGATCGACCCGCGGCTGATCGTGGTCTTCCCGCAGACCGCGCACTGGTTGCCGGAGACGACGGCGCCGGTGGTGGCGATCGGCCCGGTGGACGGCGTCGCGGTGCGCCTCGACCAGCTCGCGGCGGCGGAGTCCCCGGAGCCGTTCGTGTCCCGGTCGCACCTCGGTGACCTCGGCACGGTGCTCTCGTCGGGCGGGACGACGGGCATCCCCAAGAGCAGCGTGCGCGACGTGGCCGCCTACACCGCCATGGTGGCCGGCCCACCACGTCCGGAGCGTCGCCAGCTGGTGTCGGGGGCGGAGGCCTACCTCACCCAGGTCCTCGTCGCGCAGACGATCATCGGCGGCGGGGTGCTCGTGCTGCGCGACGACTCCGAACCCGCGGCGGTGCTCGCGCAGGTCGAGGCCGAGCGGATCACCGACCTGTTCCTCGTCGAGCCCCAGCTCGTCGCGCTGATGGACCACCCCGACGTCGTCCGGCGGGACCTGTCGAGCCTGCAGGCCCTGACCCACATCGGGGCCTCGGCGCCGCCGGCCCTGCGCCGGCGGGCCCGCGAGCGACTCGGTCCGGTCATCCAGCACACGTACGGCGCCAGCGAGATCGGCATCGTCAGCGCCCTGCGTCCGGCGGACAACGACCCGTCCGACCCGCGCCGGGCCACCAGTGCGGGCCCGGTTCTGCCGGGGGTCGAGGTCCGGTTCCGTCGCGACGACGGCACCCTCGACCCGGTCCACGGCAGCATCGAGGTCCGCTCGCCGGCCATGGCCCACGGCTACCGCAATCGTCCGACCGACGAGGCCGAGCACTTCGTCGACGGCTGGTACCGCACCGGCGACCTCGGGCGCCTCGACGCCGACGGTCACCTGCACGTCCTCGGGCGGGTCGTCGACTGCGAGCTCGTGGAGCAGCGGCTGATCACCCCCACCGGCCTCGAGGACACCCTGATGCGGCTGGCCGCGGTCCGCTACGCCGTCGTGGTCACCGACCTCGCCCGCGGCCGTCGGGTGGCGGCGGTGCAGGCGTGGGCGGGGGCCGCGGTGGACGAGGGCGACTGCCGTGACGCGGTCGCGGGCGAGCACGGGGACGCGGTCGCCGCCACGCTCGTCGTCGTCCCGACGGACGACATCCCCCTCACCGAGCAGGGCAAGCCCGACCGCGCCGCCATCACGGACCTCGCCGACGGCCTCGCTTGGAAGGATCCGTCGTGAGCATCCGGAGTCGACCACCGGTGACGAGCGCGCCCCTCGACAGCGCCCGTTGACGGCCACATGTGAACCGTGGTTCAGTCCTGAACGATGATTCCGGACTGAGCGATCGTTCACGCGGGAGTCGAGCTGATGACCGAGCCGGCCGCCACCGGGGCGCCGAGGTCCGCGAGGTCCGCGCGCCCCGGCGCACGGGTCGCGGCGCGGCAGGCCGACGCGCGGCGGCGCATCCTGCAGGCGGCCCGGGTCGTGGTGGCCGAGCAGGGGTTCGCGGCCGCCCAGATCGCCGTGGTCGCCGACATGGCCGATGTCGCCACCGGCACGATCTACCGGCACTTCCCGTCGAAGGCCTCGCTGTTCTCCGAGATGTTGCGGGTGGTCTGCGTCCGCGAGCTCGAGGTGGTCCGCGCGATCACGGATGAGCCCGGCCGCCGGGCGACCGACCGACTCGGGGACGCCGTGGCCACGTTCGTCGACCGCGCCCTACGCGGCGAGGGCCTGGCCTACGCGGTGATCGTCGAGCCGATGGACCCCGAGGTCGACCGGGTGCGCCTCGACGCCCGGGCGGAGCTGGCCGCGGCGTTCGCCGACCTCATCACCGAGGGCGTCGCGTCCGGCGAGTTCCCCGCACAGGACGCCGGGGTCCGCGGCGCCGCCATCGTCGGCGCGTTCCTCGAGGGCGTCGTGGCCCCGCTCGCCGGCCGCACCGCGCACGCGCCCGACCGCGACGCCGTCAGCACCGAGATCGCCCGGTTCGCCCAGACCGGTGTCGCCGGCACACCACCCGGGACCCGGCCCGACATCCGCGCCGTCCCCTCCACGACCGGAGCAGAACCATGACGCTGACCAGTCCGAGCGGCGACACCCGCAGCGACTTCTCGCGGATGCGCCCGGTCCCGGACAACCTCGTCGGGGACCTGCACCACACCAACGCCTTCACCGGCGACGAGCTCGCTGCGGGGATCGTCGACACCCACGCCCCCTGGGCGCGCGAGCGTGCCGCCGCCCTGGGAGCGGAGGTCTGGGACCCGACGGTGCTCAAGGCCGCCCGCGAGGCCAACCGGGTGCTGCCCGAGCTGCGTCAGCTCGACCGCCTCGGCCACGAGGTCCACGACGTCGATTTCCACCCCGCCTACCACCAGCTCATGGCCCTCGGCTTCGGCTCGGGCGTGCACTCCCTCGCATGGACCGCCGACCAGCCGGGCGCCCACACGGCCCGCGCGGTGCTGACCTACCTGTGGAACCAGATCGACGGGTCCACCGCCTGCCCGATCGGCATGGCCTACGCCGCGGTCCCGATCCTGCGCAGCCAGCCGGAGCTGGCGCCGTGGGCCGACAAGATCGTCGTGGAGGGCTACGACCCCGCCGACGTCCCGATCACCGAGAAGTCCGCGGGCACCATCGGCTACTTCATGACCGAGAAGCAGGGCGGCTCGGACCTGCGCGCCAACGTCACCGTGGCCCGACCGGTCGCAGCCCGGGGACCGGGGGAGACGTACCTGGTCAACGGGCACAAGTGGTTCGCCTCGGTGCCGATGGCCGACTGCTACCTCACCGTCGCGCAGACCGAGGGCGGCGTCTCCTGCCTGCTCGTCCCGCGCCGCCGCGCCGACGGCACCCTCAACCGGATCCGCATCAACCGGCTCAAGGACAAGCTCGGCAACAAGGCGAACGCCTCCTCCGAGATCGAGTACCACGACGCCGAGGCGATCCTGGTCGGCGAGGAGGGCAAGGGCGTGCGCACGATCCTGTCCTCCGCCGAGTACACGCGCCTCGACTTCGCGGTCGGCTCCGCCGGGCTCATGCGCGCGGCCCTGAGCCAGGGCCTCCACCACAACGACGAACGCACCGCGTTCGGCTCGCCGCTCTCGACCTTGCCGATCCAGGCGCCGGTGCTGGCCGACCTCGTCCTCGAGTGGGCCGGGGCCGCCCACCTCGGGTTCCGCGTCGCCCGGGCCGAGGACCACCAGGACTCCCACGACGCGGTCTCCGAGAAGCTGGTGAGCCGGCTGCTCACCCCGGTCGCGAAGTTCTGGAACTGCCGGCGCGTCTCCTCGGTGGTCGAGGAGGTCATGCAGTCGATCGGCGGCAACGCCTACATCGAGGAGCACCCGCTGCCGCGCTACTACCGGGAGGCGCCGCTCAACGCCATCTGGGAGGGCACGTCGAACATGATGGTCATGGACGTCGGGCGCGTCCTGGCCCGTGAGCCCAAGGCCGTCGAGCCCGTCCTCGACGAGATGCGCCCGGTCGCCGCCGAGCACCCGCTGCTCGCCGCGGCGATGCGGGAGATCGAGGAGCTCGTCGAGACGCCGGAGGACACCGCGCGCTACCTCGTCACGAAGATCGCGCTCGCGACCCAGGCCGCGCTGCTCGTGCAGCACGCCCCGACGCCCGTCGCCGAGGCCTTCATCGCCTCCCGCCTCGGCACCGGCTGGGGCCCGGGCTACGGCACCCTGCGCGGGATCGACTGCGCGGCCGTCATCGATTACGCGCGGCTGGGCTGACCCCCGGGGCTGGACGCGTCACTTGTTTTTTGCAAGTGTGGGCGCACCCCGAGGAGCGGAGCCGCCATGACCACCATGTTCGTCAACCTGCCGGTGACCGACCTGGAGCGCGCGAAGACGTTCTACACAGCGCTCGGTTTCACGATCAACCCGCTCTTCACCGACCACAACGCGGCGTGCGTGGTGGTCGAGGAGGGCCACAGCGCCTTCATGCTCCTGACTCGTGACTTCTTCCAGACCTTCACCGACCTGCCGATCGGCGACCCGGCGGTGAGCCCGACGACGGCGACCGCGCTCTTCCTCGACAGCCGGGAGGCGGTCGACGCCCGGGTCGCCGACGCCCTCGCCGTCGGCGGTGCCGAACCGCGCGCCGCCGCGGACTACGGCTTCATGTACCAGCGCGGGATCACCGACCCCGACGGGAACCACCTCGAGTTCGGCTGGATGGACCCGGCCGCCGCCCAGCAGGGGCCCGAGGCGTATGCGAGCCAGCAGGGCTGAGCCCGGTGGCCGCCCGCGAGTACGGGCAGTACGACGGCGTCACGCGGGCCCTGGAGCTCGTGGGCGAGCGGTGGGCGATGCTCATCGTCCGCGACCTGCTCGTCGGGCCGCGCCGCAACGGGGAGCTCGCCGCGGGCCTGCCCCGCATCCCGACCAACATCCTGGCGGCGCGGCTCAAGGAGCTGCAGGCGGCCGGCGTGATCCGCCGGGCACCGCGCTCACGGGTGATCATCTACGAGCTGACGGACTACGGACGCGAGCTCGAACCCGTCGTGCTCGCGCTCGGCGCGTGGGGCTCCAAGGCGATGGGGGATCCCCGGGAGGAGCAGATCCTCACCCCCGACGCCATGACCATGGCCCTGCGCACCGCCTTCCGGCCGCAGGTGGCGGCGGGTCTGCCCGCGACCGCCTACGCGGCCCGCCTCGGGCCCACCGAGCTCGTCGTCCGGGTCGACGGAACCGCCCTCGACGTGCGGCGCGGGGACGGGCCCGTCGACCTCGCCTTCACCGCGGGCCCGAGCATCCACCGGCTCATCTCCGGTGAGCTCGCCCCGGCCCGCGCGCTCGCGACCGGCGAGGTCGAGGTGCTGCGCGGGCGCGGCGACCTCCTCGACCGCTTCGCGACCACGTTCCACCTGGCGGCCTGAACCGGGATCACGCCTCGCGGATCCGGGCGAACGCCGCGGCGTCCGGGGCCGGGCGGTGCTCCCACCCGGAGTCGAGGACGTCGGCGAGCCACCACTCGGTCGCCACGATCTGGAGGACCCCGAGCCAGGTGTCGGTCATCCGCTCGAAGTGGGTGGGCGAGCCGGGGATCGTCTCGGCGAACGAGCGGTGGCCGCAGGACGCGGCGACGACGAGCCTGCTCAGCCGGTCCGGGTCGGTGTCGGGGCGCAGCATGCCCTGGTCGAGGGCGTCCCGCAGGTGCTCGGCGGTGCTGCGACCCCAGTCGCCGTACCAGGCCCGGTGCTTGTCGGCGAAGTTCGCGCCGCCCGCCATCGCCCGGCTGCCGCCGCGCACGACGACGTCGTGGGACCACCGGCTGACGTAGGCGTCGGTCTCGACCAGCAGGGTGCGCAGCGGGTCGAGCTCGCGGTCGCGGATCTCCCGGCAGACCAGGGCCCAGGAGTCGACGATCTCGGTCACGAGCACGGTGGCGAGGTGCTCCTTGGACCGGAAGTGGAAGTACATGGCGCCCTTGGTGCGCCCGCTGGCCTTGAGGATCTCCGAGAGCGAGGCCGCGTCGTAGCCGCGCTCGTCGAACGCGCGGGCCGCCTCGAGCAGCAGGGTCTGACGGGTGGTCCGGCCCCGTTCCTGCGGCGACGAGCCGGCGTCGGACCACCCGATGATCGGGACGTCCCACCAGCGCACGGCGGTCGAGGTCACGGGACCCACCCCCTGCGGCTCGAGCGCTGGCGCCACCATGTCGTCGCGTGACGCTAGCGGTCGCCGAGCGTCCCGAGAGGGTGGCGGTGTCGAGAAACCGGGAGCCGGATCCGTCCCCGCAGGACAGGAGCCACACCAGGGGAGGACCACCACCATGGCCGTGCAGCGGATGGACCACGTCGGCGTCGTCGTCGACGACCTCGACGCCGCCGTCGCGTTCTTCGTCGAGCTCGGGCTGGAGCCGGGTGACCGGGGGACCGCGGAGGGCGCGTGGGTGGACCGCGTCGTCGGGCTGGACGACGTCCGGGTCGACGTCGCCTTCGTGGCGACCTCGGACGGGCACAGCCGACTCGAGCTGACGCGGTTCCGCACCCCGGAGGCCACCACCGCGGAGCCCGACGCGCCGGCGAACACCCTCGGACTGCGCCGCCTCATGTTCGCCGTCGACGACATCCACGACACCGTGGCCCGGTTGCGCGCCCACGGCGGGGAGCTCGTGGGCGAGATCGCGCGGTACGAGGACGTCTTCCTGCTCTGCTACGTGCGCGGGCCGTCGGGCATCATCGTGGCGCTCGCGGAGGAGATCAGCTGACCCGTCCGCCGAGGTGCCGGCCGAAGTGCCGCTCGATGGCGCGGTACAGCCGGAACCGGTTCTCCGGGTTGGCGAAGCCGTGACCCTCGTCGTCGGCGACGAGGTACTCGACGGGCACGCCGCGGCCGCGCAGCGAGGAGACGATGTTGTCGGACTCCGCCTGCACGACGCGGGCGTCGTTGGCCCCCTGGGCGACGAGCAGCGGGGTGCGGATCCGGTCGACCATCGTGATCGGCGAGCGGGTCAGCATGTCGGCCTCCTGCTCCCCGACCGCGGGGTCGCCGACGTAGCGGTACCAGTTGTTGACCTGCCACGGCCGGACGAACGGCGGCAGCGTGCGCATGAAGTTCGCCAGGTCCGAGATCCCGACGTAGTCCACGGCGGCGGCGAAGTGGTCCGGGGTCACGGTGACGCCGACGAGCGAGGCGTAGCCGCCGTAGGAGCCCCCGTAGATGCCGATGCGCTCCGGGTCGGCGTAGCCCTGCGCCACGGCCCACTGCGCGGCGTCGATCAGGTCGTCGTGCATCGCGCCGGCGAACTCGCCGATCGCGGCCGTGACGTGCCGCTTCCCGTAGCCCGTGGAGCCGCGGAAGTTGACGTGGAGCACCGCGTACCCGCGGTTGGCCAGGAACTGCGCCTCGGGGTCCCAGCCCCACGTGTCGTGGGCCCACGGGCCGCCGTGCACGACCAGCACCAGCGGCAAGCCCGTGGGCTCGACGCCCACCGGCAGCGTCAGGAACGCGTGCAGCGGCAGCCCGTCCCGGGCGGCGAAGGGGACCGGCGTGGTCGGGGCCAGGTCGGTCGGGTCGAGGTGGGGGTGCGGCCGGAACAGCAGCCGGCTCTCGCCCGTGGCGTGGTCGTAGAGGTAGGTCAGCCCGGGCTCGCGGTCGTGGACGAAGCTCGCGACCCACAGCCGCTCGCCGTCGTCGGACGACAGCCAGCCCAGGACGCCCTCGGACAGGGTCTCGAGCGCGGCGACGACCTCGGCGACGTGCGGGTCCAGCACCTCGATGTGCGGCCGGTCGCCGACGAACCGGGCGGCCACCACCTCGTCGGTGCGGGCGCTGGTGAACACCGTGGGCGGCAGGCCGGGGGCCATCAGCCCCATGGTGTCGAGGCTGTGCCCGTCCACCGCCGCCACGACGGTCTCCTCGCCGGAGTCCCGGTCGAGGCGCACGAGCCGGAGGTCGTCGCCGTCCTGGTAGTCGCCGATCAGCAGTCCCGTGCCGTCCGGCGTGACCATCTGCAGCGGCACCCCCAGCGGGTGCTCCGGGCCGCCGACCCGGCGCAGGAGGCGCGTCGCGCCGGTCGCGGCGTCGACCGCGGAGAGCTCGTAGCTGCCGTCGTCGGCGAGCAACGAGTAGAACGCCGGCCGGCCCTCCCGGTCGAGCAGGTAGGTGCCCGTGGTCTCGGGCTGCTCCAGGTGCAGGGTCGTCTCCCCGGAGGCGATGTCGACCCGGAACACGTCGATGACCAGGGGGCGCTGGTTCATCCAGACGAGCTGGGTCCCCGGCGACGACGGCAGGGGCTCGACCCCGACCACCCGCGAGCCGGCCGGCAGCGGGGTCAGGTCGACGGCCTCCCGGTCGGGCGCGGTGAGGTCGACCCGGAACAGGTGCCAGTCCTCGTTGCCGTCGGTGTCCTGCAGATAGAGCAGCCACCGCGGATCGTCGGTCCAGTAGAACGTCCGGATGCCGCGGCGGGCGTCGTGCGTCACGCACACGGCGTCCTCGTGCTCCTCGTCGATCCCGCGGACCCACACCTGCGTGCGGCCGTACCGCGGTGCCAGGTAGGCGAGCCGGGTGCCGTCCGGCGAGATCGCCGGGTGGGAGAACGCGGGGTCGGCGAAGAGCTCCTCGAGGTCGATCAGTCGGGGCTGCGAGGTCGTGCGGTCTGCGATCCGTGTCATGACGCCATCGGAATCCGTGCCGTCGCGGCACGCTCAAGCCCGGGTGGCGGGCGTCACTCAGCGCACGCGATCGGCGGCCCGCGCCGCCACGTCCGCGTCCGAGCAGAAGCCGCGCCCGGACCGCTTGAGACACAGCAGCCCCAGGAGCACCCCGTCCCCGTCGACGACGGCCATCCGGCGCCGGCCCTGCGCCGCCATCGCCGACCAGGTGGCGTCGAGGTCCGCGTCCGGTCCGACCGTGCGCCCGGCGAGCCGGCCGACCAGCGCGGCCGGCATCGCCTCGGGCACCGACGGGTCCAGGTCGCCGCGCTCGACCACGGCCAGCAGCACGCCGCCGTCGACGACGAGGGCCGCGTGGACGTGGTCGTCCGCCAGCACCGCGCGCGCGTCGGCCACGGTCGCGGCGGCGGGCAGGACCTTGGGCCGGCGGAGCACGGCGGCCGCGTCGACGGTGCCGCCGTGCCCCGCCGCCCGGTCAGACGAGCGCGACCTCGACACGGGTGTCGGAGAAGGTCGGCGCGTTGCCGAGGTCGGCGAAGACGAACGGGTTGACCGCGTTCACGGTGCTCCCCTCCTTGGCGTTCTTCGGCCACGATCCCATCGGGCACACGACGACGCCAGGCGCGACCTCGTCGGAGACGTGCGCGAGGGCGACGAAGCGCCCCCGGTCGTTCGCGATCGCGACGTAGCGGCCCTCCTCGATGCCGCGCGCCTCCGCGTCCGCCGGGTGGATGGTGAGGGTCTGCTCGCCCTGCACCCGCTTCTGCATCGCCTGGTCACCGGCGCTCGAGTTGATGTACGCGTGCGACTTCGGCGAGAGCAGGTTGAGCGGGTACACCTCGCCGGTCTCGCGCGGTGCGATGTAGTGCGGGAGCGGGTCGACCGCGCCACCGACCTGGAACTCTTCGGAGAGCTGGCGGAACAGGGGGACGACGAAGTTGCCCGCGGCCTCGAGCGCCGAGGACCGGAACTCGGTCTTCCCGGACGGCGTCGGGAAGCCGCCGTCGACGTGCGGTGCGTACTCGTCGGCGCTGGGCAGGTTGAGCCGGGCCCAGCCGGTCTCGCGCAGCGACTCCAGCGTGATGCCCTCCATGGCGGGCGCGGACCAGTCGTAGGCCTGGGCGAGCAGCTCCTCGTCGGAGAGGCGGAAGTAGTCGTCCTCGAAGCCCATCGCGGCCGCGAGCCGGCGGAACAGCTCGGTGTTGGGGATCGACTCGCCCTCCGGCGGCACCGCCGGGGTGTTGATCGTGACGTAGAAGTGGCCCCAGCTGAACATGAGATCGTGCTGCTCGAGGGCCGTGGTGGCGGGCAGCACGATGTCGGCGTAGCGCGCGGTGTCGGTGAGGAAATGGTCGCTGACCACGGTGAACAGGTCCTCACGCGCCAGGCCCCGCGCGATCTTGTCCTGTTCCGGGGACACGACCATGGGGTTCGAGTTGTAGACCATCAGCGCCGTGATCGGCGGGTCGAGAGCCAGCTCGCCGGTCAGCGCCTGCCCGAGCAGGAACTGGTTGACCACGCGGGTGCCCTCGGGCCGGTACTCGGGGTGGACGAACGCCGGCCAGTTGACCGGGTGCGCCCACAGCGGCAGCTGCAGCAGACCGCCGCCGACGTGGCGCCATGCGCCGATCAGGGCCGGGAGGCACGCGATCGAGCGCACGGTCTGCCCGCCGCCCGCGTGCCGCTCGACGGCGACACCGATCCGGATGACCGCGGGGTCGGTCGTGGCGTACTCGCGGGCGAGCGTGCGGATGTCCTCGGCCGGGATCCCGGTCTCCTCCGACGCCCACTCCGGGGTGTGCTGCGCCACGCGCTCGGCGAGCTCGTCGAACCCGACCGTGTGGTCGCGGACGTACGCCTCGTCGTGGAGGCCCTCCGAGATGATCACGTGCATCATCGCGAGCGCCAGGGCGTTGTCGGTGCCCGGGCGGATCGGGATGTGCCAGTCGGCGCGCTGCGCGGTGCGGTGGCGCATCGGGTCGATGCAGACGACCTTGGCCCCGCGCTTCTGGGCCTCGGCGATGAGCGGCCACAGGTGCAGGTTGGTCGAGATCGTGTTGGTCGCCCAGATGATGATGTAGCGGGAGTGCACGAAGCTCTCGGGGTCGACGCCCGCCGTCGCGCCGATGGTGGCGGCGTAGGCGGTGCAGGACCCGGAGTCGCAGTAGGTCCGCTCGGAGACGGTCGCGCCCAGGCGGTTGAAGAAGGCGTCGCCGACGGTCAGCCCGTTGAGGATGCCCTGGTTGCCGAGGTAGCTCACCGGCATGACCGTCTCCGGGCCGTGCTCCGCGATCTTCTCCCGGAACGTGGTGGCGATGGTGGACAGCGCCTCGTCCCAGGAGATCTCCTCGAACCGGCCGCTGCCCTTCGGCCCGGTGCGGCGCAGCGGGTGCAGGACGCGGTCCGGGCTGTACGTCTTCTCCTGGTAGTTGTTGACCTTGACGCACAGGCCGCCCCGGGTGAACGGGTGGTCCGGGTCGCCGGCGACCTTCGTCGCCCGACCGTCCTCGACCGTCACGAGCATCGCGCAGGTGTCGGGGCAGTCGTGGGGACAGGCGGCCCGCACGGTGGTCGTGGTGGGCGTCAGGGGGATCTCGGTGGCCGTCACGGTGACTCCTCGGTGTGGTGGGTCCGGGGTGGGTCGGCCTCGACCGTGACGAGATGGTCGACCGGCCACACCGTGACGGGCTTGTCGCAGAGCGCCAGAAGCCGGTCGCTCCGCGTTGACGGGCCTGCGGGGGCGCCCTAGCGTCGGCGGACCACCACCTGACCGGGAGTCCACCGGTGACCCGAGAGCCGCGACCCGTCGGTCCCTTCCCGGACACCGGGCCCGCCTACGCCAACCACACCACCGCGAGCGAGTCCGAGGGACTCGCCCCGTGGTGCGACCTGCTGCGGGAGCACTTCGTCGCGCTGGACGTGGACGACGTCGAGGACGGTGACCCGCTCGCGAGCCGGGTCCGCAGCACGCTCGTCGGGCACCTGTCGGCCGCGGTGGTCAGCTCCTCGCCGCAGAGCGCGCGCCGCACGACGGGCCTCGCCCGCAGCGACGGCCGGACGTACCTGCAGGTCGGGCTGGTCGCCGAGGGGACCGCGGTCGTGGAGCAGGACGGCCGGGAGGCGGCGCTCGGGCGCGGCGGGTACGCCGTCTACGAGACCGATCGGCCGTTCGCCTGGCACTTCGCGGGCCCGTGGAAGCTGCTGGTGCTCACGTGGCCCCGCGAGCTCGTGCCCCTCGGCGCGGACGTGACCCGTGCGGCGACGGCTCGCCCGCTCGGCGGCGACCGTCTGGGCGCGATCGTCGGGCAGACGCTCGCCGAGACCGCGATCCGCCCGCCCGCCCTGAGCGATCCGGCGGGCGGGCGCCTGGCCGGGCAGCTCGCGGCGCTGCTCGGCACGGCGATCGGTGAGTCGCTGCGACAGGACGAGGTCCTGTCCCCGACGAGCGCCGCCGACCTGCGACGGCGCGTCGAGGACTACATCGCCGAGCACCTCGAGGACCCGGCCCTCGGCCCCGAGGACATCGCCCGGGCACACTTCATCTCGGTGCGCGCGCTGCACCGGGTGTTCGCGGACGCGCACACGACGGTCGGCGCGCTCATCCGCCGCCGGCGCCTCGAGCACGCGCGGCGGCGTCTGCTCGACCCGCGCGATGCGGGCCGCAGCCTCACCGACATCGCCTACGCCTGCGGCTTCGCCGACCTGGCGTCGTTCAGCCGCCGCTTCAAGCTCGAGTTCCACGAGCCACCGGGCACCTACCGGCGTCGGGCGGGTCTGCGCCGCACCTCCTGACGGGTCAGCCGCGCAGGCCGTCGTCGAGCCGCCGGCTCAGCCGCGCGCGGCGGGTGCGGCCGGGAGGGTCGGCCGGCAGGCGGCGCACGACGTCCCGGACGGCCGGTGCCGCTCGTCCGAGCGCCCGGTCGATCTCGTCGTCCCCGTCGCCACCCGCGAGGTCGGCGGCGAGGGCGAGCTGCACCGCCGGTCCGAGGACGTGGCGCACCTGGTGCGGCTCCGGTCGGGGGTGGAGGAAGGCCGTCGCCGCGGCGTACCCCGCCGACCGCGCGGCCGCCGTGGCGACCGGATCCCCCGCCTCGCGGGCGGCGGCGAGCGCGGCGAGGGCCGATGCGCGCAGCCCCGCGGACGGCGCGACGCCGTCGGCGAACGCGCGGGCCCCGTCGATCGCCCGCCGTGGCCGGTCGTCGTCGGCGACCCGCGCGGTGAACAGCGGCAGCGCCCGCTCGGCGACGTCGACGGCCCAGGCCGCGACGGCGCGCCGATCGGCGTCGGTGATCTCTCCGCTCACGACGGCACACCCTCGCCCAGCAGCACCGCCGCGTGGTGGCGGGCCCGGTCCAGGCGTTCCGTGTCGCCGTCGAGCCCGCCGCGGACCATCGCGCCCTCGAGCAGCAGCGACAGGTGCTCGGCGAGCGGCGCGGCGTCCTCCCGGGGAGCCAGTGCTTCGCGCAGCAGCGTCTCGACCTCGTCCTTCTGCCGCGCGACGAGCGCGCGGGCCGGGTCGTCGCTCGCGAGCTCCCCCGCGGCGTTGAGCAGCCCGCAGCCCCGGAAGCCGTCGACGCCCGCGGCGTGGTCGCGGTAGGCGTCGACCACGGTGAGGGCCCGGGCGCCGGGACCGGCGTCGGCCGGGAGGGCCTCGAGGCGCCGCCGGCGCAGGTCGAGGAACTCCTGCTGGCGCCGGTCGAGGTAGGCCGCGACCAGGTCGGCCTTCGAGGCGAAGTTGTTGTAGAGGCTCATCTTCGCCACGCCCGCGTCGGCGGTGATGGTGTCGATGCCCGTGGCCGCGACGCCCCGGGCGTAGAACCGCGCGGCCGCGGCGTCCAGGAGCTTGGAGCGTGCCGATCGGCGCTGCATGACTAGGTAGACTAGTCTACCGATCATGGACCTCCTCGACCGGCACGTCCTCGTCGACGGCGTGCGCCTCGCCTACCGCGACCGCGGCGAGGGCGATCCCGTCGTGTTCGTGCACGGGACGCCCTCGCACTCCCACGAGTGGCGCGACGTGGTGCCGCACGTCGAGGCGGCGGGCCACCGCGTCGTCACCTACGACCTGCTGGGGTACGGGCGGTCGGAGCGACCGGTCGACCGCGACACCTCGGTGGTCGCCCAGACCGACCTCCTCGTCGGGCTGCTCGACGTCCTCGGCATCGAGCGGCCGAGCCTGGTCACCCACGACATCGGCGGCGCGGTCGGCCAGCGGATGGCCGTCCTGCACCCCGAGCGGGTCCGTCGGCTCCTGCTCATCGACTCGGTGAGCTACGACTCGTGGCCGTCGGAGACGTGGCGCGCGATCCTGCGCACCGGGCTGGACCAGCTCGCCCGGCTGCCCGCGGCGGAGTTCGAGGAGATGCTGACCCGGCAGCTGACCATGACCGTCGCCGACGGTTCCGTGATGACCGGCGACGTCCTCGAGGCCTTCCTCGCCCCGCACCGCTCGGCCGTCGGGCGCGCCTCGTTCGTCCAGCACCAGGTCGGCACCTACGACTCCGCCCCCACCGAGGAGCTCATCGGGCGGCTCGGCGAGGTGTCGGTCCCGGTGCGCCTCCTGTGGGGCGGGGAGGACCGCTGGCAGCCGACGAGCTGGGCCGAGCGCCTCGCCGCCGACATCCCGGGCGCCGAGCTCGTCGTCGTGCCGGGGGCCGGCCACTTCGTCATGGAGGACGACCCCGCCCGGGTGACCCGCGAGGTCCTCGACTTCCTCGGCGGTGCGCAGAGTTCGGCCGCCTGACGGAATGTCCGGATCACACCCGGCGCGGCAGGGTGGTCCACACACGGCGCCGGCCGCTCGGCGCCCCCGCGGAGAGGACCGGCGCGATGGCCGAGATGAAGATCGAGCACGAGCTGACGCTGTCCCGGGAGGAGGTCGCCGACTGGCTGACCGACCTGGCCGACGCGATCCGCGAGGGTGGCTCCGCCGAGCTCTCGCTCTCCGGACCGGTGCTCACCGTGCCGCTCGGTGACGACATCGACGTCGAGATCGAGGTCGAGATCGACGGCGACGAGGTGGAGATGGAGCTCGAGCTGTCGTGGTCGGCGGGCCGGGCGGCGAAGGCCGCGGAGGACGAGGACGAGGACGCTCCCGAGGAGGCCGCGGAGAGCGTCGCGGGGAAGGTCACGGAGACCGTCGCGGCGAAGACCCCGGCCAAGGGCAACGCCAAGGGCCCGGTGAAGCCCGCGACCAAGGCGCCGGCGAAGGCGCCGGTCGCGAGCGAGGGGTGAGCGGGCGGCTCAGCCCGACCCGGCGATGTTGACCAGCCAGCGGACGCCGTACCGGTCGGTGCAGTCGCCGTAGAGGTCGCCCCACATCTGCTTCTCGAGCGGGGTGCCGACCTCGCCGCTCGCGGACAGCTTCTCGTAGTACCCGCGCAGCGTCGGCTCGTCGTCACCGGACAGCGAGACGGTGATGTCGTTGCCGCGCTGCCGGGCCGACCCGGGCGGCATGTCCGAGACCATGAGGGTGATGCCCCGGTCGGTCTCGAGCTGGCCGTGCATGACCTTGTTCGCGTCCGGGCCCTCCATCCCCATCTGTCCGAAGGTCATGACCGAGGTCGTGCCGCCGAGGACGTCGGCGTAGAAGGCGATGGCGTCGGCGGCCTCGCCGTCGAAGTGCAGGTACGGGTTCAGGGTGACGCCCACGAGGTGCTCCGGAGGTCGACGGTGGTGGAACGGATCTGGTCCCCCGACGGGCGAGCAACGTAGCGCCGTCACCGACGTCCGCGGAACCGCCTCACGGGCGTCTGGACGCGGCGCGGGCGGCCTCGTCGACCTGGTCGCGGTAGCGGGCCCAGGCGTCCGCCTCACCGGGCGGCAGGTTGTCGTTGTCCGGCCGCAGTCCGGCCGCGCCGTCGATCAGCTCGCGGACGATGTCGGCGTGGCCGGCGTGCCGCGTGGTCTCGGCGACGACGTGCACGAGCATCCCGTGCAGCGTCACCGGGTTCCGCTCGGCCGACCAGTGCACCACGTGGCCCGGCGCGTCGAGCGGCAGCGCCGCGATCGTCGCGTCGGCGTGCTCGGCGACGTGCCGGTACCGGCCGACGAGCTCCTCGCGGGACTCGTCGGCCCGCGCCCACATGTCGGCCGTCTCGTCGTCGCCGAGGTCGGCCCAGCGCGGCGCGTCGGGCACGGGACGGTCGAACGTGGTGCCGAAGTACGCGGCCTCGACGAACGCGAGGTGCTTGACCAGCCCGAGCAGGTTGGTGCCGGTGGGCGTCAGGGGGCGTCGGGCGTCGTACTCGCCGAGCCCGTCCAGCTTCCAGAGCAGGGCCTCGCGGGCCTGGCGCAGCGCCCGGTGGAGGTGGTGCTTCGCGCTCTCGTCGTCCACGACCGGCAGCGTGTCAGCCGGAGGACGGGACGAACCACGCCGCCGCCGCCAGGGGCCCGCCCGCGTCGACGGGGAGCGCCCGGAGGCCGTCGGCGAGGGCCGCGAAGCCCTCGGGGCCGACACGGGCCACCCACTCCACCCGCCGGCGCTCGAGGACCTCCGCGGAGATCGCCAGGACCTCGCGTCCGCGCGGGGTGAGCACCAGCAGGCGCCGGCGGGCGTCGCCGGGGTCGCCGGTGCGCTCGACGTAGCCGTGCCCGACGAGCAGGTCGGCCGTCTTGCCGGCCGCCTGCTTCGTGACGCCGAGGCGACCGGCGAGCTCGGACCCCGTGACCGGGCCCGGCGCGATCGCCTGGAGCGCGAAGCCGTGGGCGGGGCGCACGTCGGGATGACCGCGCCGCGCGAGCTCGGCGTGCATCGCGTCGACGAGGTCGCGGAAGGCGGCGAGCAGCCGGAAGACCAGCTCGCCGCCGGACATCTGGACACGACGGTCAACCCGGTTTACGTTTTCGTCAACCACATTGACGAGTCTAGGAGGACCTCGTGAGCACCGTGATCCGGCGGGGCGACGCCCGGCGTACGACCACCCCGAACGCGACCATGACGACGTTCGCCTCGCCGACCCAGGGAGCGTCACGCCAGGCGCTGTGGCGGGTCGAGATGGCGCCCGGAGCCGTGGGGCCCGACCACACGATGGCGGGCGAGCAGGTCTGGAGCGTCGTCGCGGGCGGGGCGTCGGTCGAGGTCGCGGGCGAGCGGCACGACCTCACGCCCGGCGACACACTCGTGCTGCCCGGCGGGGAGCCCCGCCGCGTCCACGCCGACAGCACCCTGGGCCTCGAGGCCGTCGTGACCGGCGTCGGCGACGACGTCGCCTCGGGCCCGGGCCGCGAGCCGGTCGTGCCGCCCTGGATCGCGTAGGTGGCTTCGCCTCGTGAGCAGTTCGGCGTGCCCTGGCACGCCGAACTGCTCACGTGCGGCGAAGCTGCACCGGCCGGTACGTCCCGAAGCTCCAGACGTTGTCCTCGGCGTCGACCGCGGCGTACTCGCGCGAGCCGTAGTCCTGGTCGGTGAGGCCCATGATCACCTTCGCGCCGGCGGCGACGGCACGGTCGTGGTGGGCGTCGACGTCGTCGACCACCGTGTAGATCACCGCCCGGCCCGTGGCGAACCGGTCGCCCTCGCGGCGGGGGCCGAGGAGCACCGCCCCGCCGTCGTGGACGAGCTCGGCGTGCTGCACGGTGCCGGCGTCGTCGCGGTGGGCGGCGGCGACGGTGAAGCCGAACGCGTCGCGCAGCAGGGCGATGGCCTCGTCGGGGTCGTGGTAGCGCAGGGTCGGGAAGACGCTCATGGCGGGAACGCTAGGACCCGGGCGCACCGGCGTCTTGGACGTCGGGGAACCACTCGCGCAGGAACTCGCCGGGCGTGCAGCCGGCGAGGTCGCGGAACTCGCGTACCAGGTGGGAGTGGTCGGCGTACCCCGCGGCCGCGGCGACGTCGGTGATGCGCCGGTCGGTGGGCACGCGGGCCGGACCGGTGCCGGGCGCCAGGAGCTGTGTCGCGTGGCGGAAGCGCAGCACGCGGCCGGTGACGGTCGGGGCGAGGCCGACCTGGCGGTGGAACCGGGTCAGGAGGTGGCGGCGGCTCCAGCCGGTCTCCGCCGCGAGGTGGCCGACGGGCACGCGACCGCGGGCCGCGTGCAGCCGCGACCAGACGTGCGCGACCTCCGGGTCGGGGTCGAAGCGGGTGTCGGCCAGGAGGCCCCGGAGCGTCGCCGCGACGTGGGCGAACCGCGCGTCCCAGGTCGCGGTCTCGGCGAGGCGGTCCGGCAGGGCCGCCAGCACGGCGATCCCGATCTCGTCGAGCGGCGGGGCGTGACGGGCGAGCTCGACCCCGTCGCGGCCGAGCAGGCGCGCGGCCCCGAGCGGCGTGAGGTCCACCTGGACGCCGCGCTGCTGACCCGTGAACGCCGTGCGGGCCCAGCCGTCGTCGAGCCCGGCGAGGAACGCGCGCTGCCAGAGCGGGCCGGCCGGGCCCTCGACGCGCAGCGGGTCACCCCAGGCGAGGATCAGCGTGCAGCCGCCGGTCGGGGTCTCGCGACGGACGACGGGTCCGGCGCCGGCGTGCTCGTCGTAGCCCGCCATCCCCGTCACCACGTCCGCCAGTCCCGGCGGAGGGGGTCGGGGCACGTGAGCCACGTTGGCAGCCTGCCAAAAAGGCGGCGGAACAGCTACCGTCCGGCCCGTGACGGAGCGGAACGGGACAGGGACGGCCGTGGGGACGCGGGTCGTGGTCGTGGGCGCGGGCTTCGGCGGGATCGCCGCGGCCATCGAGCTCCGCAGCCACGGGATCACCGATGTCGTGATCCTCGACAGCGCCCCCGAGATCGGCGGCACCTGGTACTACAACAGCTATCCCGGCGCGGCCTGCGACGTCCCGAGCCACCTCTACTCGTTCTCGTTCGCCCAGCGCAGCGACTGGTCGCGGCTGTGCTCGCCGCAGTCGGAGATCCTGGAGTACCTCCAGGGCGTCGCGAAGGAGTACGGGCTCGGCGAGGTGTTCGTGCCCTCGGTGCGGGTGTCGGCGGCACGGCTCGACGAGGCGACGATGACGTGGACCGTCGAGGCCGAGGACGGACGCTCCTGGCGGGCCGACGCCGTCGTGCTGGCCACCGGGCAGCTCAACACCCCGGCCATCCCGCCGATCCCCGGCGCGGACGACTTCGCGGGCCCGGCGATGCACTCCGCGCGGTGGGACCACGACGTCGACCTGCACGGCAAGCGCGTCGCGGTGGTCGGGACGGGCGCGAGCGCGGTGCAGTTCGTGCCGGCCATCGCGCCCGAGGTCGGGCACATGACCGTCTTCCAGCGCAGCGGCAACTGGTTCTTCCCGCGCAAGAACCGGTTCTACCCGCGCTGGCTGCACGCGTTGTTCGCGCGGTTCCCGGCGGTGATCCGGGCGCGGCGGTTCTTCCTCAAGGGCTACCTCGAGATGCTCACGATCATGATCCGCCACCCGCGGACGGCCGGGCGCCTCGGCCGGATCTACTCGACGCTGTTCATGCGCCGCCAGCTGCGCGATCCCGAGGTGCGCCGCAAGGCCTGGCCGGACTACACGTTCGGCTGCAAGCGGATCCTGTTCAGCTCGCACTACCTGCCCGCGCTGGAGCGCGAGAACGTCGCGCTCGTGACCGAGCGGGTCACCGAGATCGTCCCGGACGGCGTGCGGACCTCCGACGGGCGCCACCACCCCGCCGACGTGCTCATCTGGGGCACCGGGTTCCGCACGACCGAGTTCATGTTCCCCATGGACGTCGTCGGCCGGGACGGCCGGACGCTGCAGCAGGAGTGGGGCGACGGGGCGCACGCGCACCTGGGGATGACCGTGCCCGGCTTCCCGTCGCTGTTCGTGCTCTACGGCCCGAACACCAACACCTCCGGCGGCTCGATCATCGTCTTCCTCGAGGCCCAGGTCGCGTACGTGCGCCAGGCGCTCGAGGAGACCGCCCGCCGCCGGGCGGCCGCGCTGGAGGTGCGTCGCGACGTCGAGCAGGCGTTCGACGCCCGCATCCAGGCCGAGTTCGAGGGCACGGCCTGGACCCGCTGCGACTCCTGGTACCGCGACGCGTCCGGCCGGATCGTCGCCAACTGGCCGCGCTACATGGAGGAGTACGTCCGCGCGGTGGCCCACCTCGACCCGACCGACTACGACTTCGTGCCCCACGAGTTGTCCACAGGTTCTGTGCACAGTGGGGACGAATGACAACCGTGTCATTTCGGCTGGTGGACCGGCCGGTGTCTAGGGTCGAGGGATGCTCCGGCGCGCCGAGATCGAGCTCAAGTCCCCCGGCGAGGTGGACGCCATGCGCGAGGCGGGTCGCGTCGTCGCTCGCTGCCTCGACGCGGTGCGCGCGGCCGCGGTGGCGGGGACGTCGCTGAAGGAGCTCGACGACGTCGCGCACGGCGTCATGGCCGACCACGGCGCCGTGCCGGCCTTCCTCGACTACCACCCGCACTTCGCGCCGTCGCCGTTCCCCGGCGTCATCTGCGCGAGCGTCAACGACGCCGTCGTCCACGCCATCCCGGGCCCGTACCGGCTCGCCGACGGCGATCTGCTGAGCATCGACTGCGGCGCGTTCCTCGACGGCTGGTGCGGCGACGCGGCGTTCAGCGCGGTCGTGGGCGACGCCCCCGATCCGGCGGACCTCGACCTGATCGCGACCACCGAGCGCGCGCTGCACGCGGGGATCGCGGCGGCGGTGCCGGGCGGGAAGCTCGGGGACATCGGTGCCGCGATCAGCGCCGTGGCCCGCGAGCCCGGCTACGGGATGCTCGCCGACCACGGGGGTCACGGCATCGGGCGCGCCATGCACATGGCGCCCCACGTGCCCAACGAGGGCCGCGCCGGGCGCGGGCTGCGGCTCCGCCCCGGCCTGGTGATCGCGATCGAGCCGATGCTGCACGCCGGCGGCGGGGACGACTACGTCCACGACGACGACGGCTGGACCCTGCGCACCGCCGACGGCAGCCGGGCCGCCCACGCCGAGCACACGATCGCGATCACCGACGACGGCCCGCGGGTGCTCACCCTCGCCTGAGGTGCGCCTCCGGCGCTCGTGGGCACGTCCGCGTGCCCGGGCACGCCGTTCTGCTCCTCAGGCCTGGCTGGAGGCGCGGTCCTGCTGCCGGGCGTCCTGGTCGTCCTGCTGCGAGGACCCCTGGGACGCCCCGTCGCGCGGGGCGTCGGCGCGCTCGCGGTGCGCCTGCTCCCACTCGGAATCGTCGCGGGCGCCGTCCTGACCGCCGTCGGACTGCGGCTTGCGCCGCGCGCTGCGCCGGTCGAGGCGGTGCAGCAGGCCGTTGCCGTCGCGGCCCCAGTGGCTGCCGTGGGAGTCGGTGAACCGCATCTCCGGAACCGCGGGCGCCGAGTACAGCTCGTCGCGGCTGACCTCGTCCGCGCCGAACGGCAGCGAGTGGATCTGGTCGCTCTGCGGGGGCAGCAGGGCCATCGAGATGCTGTGCTGCTCGTCGCTCGAGGGCAGGCTGAACAGGCAGCGGACCTGGAAGACGGGGGAGTCGCCCCCGTTGTGGACGCACAGGACGTAGTCCTCGTCGCGGTCGTGGCTCCCGCCCTCGTCGAGCCACGCCGTCACCCCTTGGGCCTGCTGCTCCTGCCGGACCTCGACCTGGTCCTTGCGGTTGAGCAGCATGATCCAGACGTAGGCGGCGAAGCCGAGCAGCGAGCCGGCACTGCCGACCGCCGACACCCACTGCGCGGCGATCTGGGAGCTCATCGGTGGCCGTCCTCCCGGACGGTGTACTGGGGAGTCATGAGCGAGAAGGTGCCCGAGACGGACGCCGTCTACGCTCCGGCGACGTGACCGCCGACCCGACCCGTACCCCCGCTCCGGACCCGCCGCGGCCGACCCCGCCGGCCGATGCGTCGCCGGGCGCGCTCGTGCGGTGGACGATCGACGTGATCAACGCCCACGACGCCGCCGCGCTGCGCCAGGTGTTCACGGCGGACACCCGCGAGCGCTTCCCGAACCGGACCGTGCGCGGGGCCGACGATCTCGTCGCGTGGTGGGAAGGCGTGTTCGCCGCGGTGCCCGACCTCGCGATGACGATCGAGGGCCTGGCGGAGAACCCCGCCGAGGACGGCGGCGAGGTGTTCCTGCGGTGGCGGCTCTCCGGTCACCACACCGGCGGCGAGTGGGAGGGCATCGCCCCGACCGGCGCGCGCGTCGACCTCGACGGGATGGACCACGTCGTGGTCGCCGACGGCCGGGTGGTCAGCAACTTCGTGATCTTCGACCAGATGCAGTTCGCCCGGCAGGTCGGGCTGCTGCCCGCCGACGGGTCACGCCTCGACGTCGGCCTCAAGAGCGCCTTCAACGTGCTGGCGCGCCGCCGGCGAGGGCGCTGAGCCGACCGGGGCTAGCTGCTCTTGGCCTCCTTGCCGTCCTTGCGGGTCCGTCCCTGCGTGCCGCCGCGGCCGCGGAACTCCACGCCCGCGTCGACCAGCAGCCGTCGCACGCGCCCGATGCTGTAGCCCGTATCGGCGCAGATCTCACGGATGCTGGCGCCCTTCTGGTACCGCTTGAGCAGCTCGTTGCCCAGCTTGGTGCGCTCCGCCCCCGTCACCCGCTGGTTGCGCGCCAGCTCCGGTGTCTTCGCCATACGCGGAAGTATCACAGCGCGTGGCCGAATGCCGCCACTATCGTTGATTACCGCTGAGTCAAGCGGTCGGACGCGTACTGCGAACGAGATCATGGTCCGTCTGTCGGGCCAGCGAACTGACGCACCGTGACAGAATTGTGCGCTCCTGTACTACCTGTAAGCGGGGTATTGGCGCCCGCGCGGAGCAACGTCGGCGGCGGACTCGGCGCCCCAGCTCGTCCACCCGGGCCGGGCGTAGCGGGCGAACATCTCGAGGTACGGCCCGGGGGAGCACGCCTCGATCAGGTCGTACGCCTCCTCGGGCTTGCGGGAGTGCTCCCGCTTGCGCGTCTCGATCATGTTCACCTGCCGGCGACCCGGCTCGAGCGTGCGCAGCGAGCCCCGCACGCCGAAGAGGATCAGCTCGGTGACGTTGCGGAAGTAGAACCCGACGCCGCGGCCGTCCGGGCCGCCGTCCTTGCGGCGCTTGGCCCAGACCAGGTTGCTGACGTAGCGGAAACCCCAGCCCTGCATGACGGCCAGCCCCTCGGGGAGCAGGGCGTTCGGCACCCAGAGGTAGAGGTGGGCGTTGGCGGACACCACGTCGGCCACCGGGAGGCGGGCGATCTCGTCGGCCGTCATCGTGTCGTAGCGGTCGAGCCGCCGGTGCTCGGGCGCGACCTTGCCGGTGCGGTTGGTGAAGCGCCACGGCGGGTCGGCGTAGACGCAGGACCACCCGCCCGCCGTGCGGGGCAGCGCCACGTCCTCCAGGGGCGTCGCGTCCACGCGCAGGGGTTCCGCGCGCCGCGCCCGCGTCCCGTCGGGTGCTGCGTGTCCGTCGGTGCCGGCGTCCGCCGCCAGGGTCATCGCTTCGGGCCTCCTCGCCGTGGTCGGGGCGGGCGGGACGCTAGCGCCGGGGTCCGACAGCCCGGGCTCCTCCGTCTCCCCCGCGCCGGTCACAGCACCTCGTCGGTCAGCATCAGCGGTGCCGGTGCGGCCGGCCGGTCGGGTTCGCCGGGCGCGGGGGCCCAGCAGCGTCGGGAGATCGCCACCGCCAACAGGGGGCAGCCGCCGGCGTCGCCGCGGGTCATGCGCGACGCGAGCTTGCCGAGGTGGGTCGTCGTCGAGGTCGACAGCCGGCTGCGGACCTCGTCGTCGCTGCCGCCGGCCGCGCGCGTCAGCTCGCGGGCGAGCTCGCGCAGGTCGTCGTGGGTGCGGGTCAGCAGGACCGCGCCGTCGATCAGCCCGGCGTCGTAGAGCGCGCGGTAGGCCCCGACGTCGCGGTCGAGGTTGCCGTCCTTGGCGTTCCACTCGACGTCGAGCGCCACCCGTCCCTTCACGTTGTCGACCTTGTAGCCCTCGTTGACGACCTCGCTCTCGCGCACGGTCACGCCGTGCTCGCCGGCCGGGGCCCAGGGCTGCACCTGCAGGCGGGAGGTCACGACGGTGTCGACCCGTCCCTCGCGCCACCCGCGGGCCCGGAACGCCGCGTTGAGGCGGGCGGCGAGCCGGGACTCGTTGCCCCCGGCCTCGACGAGGTCGGCCGTGGTGAGCACGAAGTCGGCGAGCACCGCGCAGATTTCGCCGAACTCGTCGGGGCTCGTCGCCGCCAGCACCGCGGCGGCGTTGCGCGTCTCCCGGAGCTCGTAGCGCTCCGCGACCCCCGACGGCAGCACCGTCGACCACCCCTGGGTGAGCTCCATCGCCGGACAGTCTCGCACCACGGTCACGCACGCCGACCGCGACCTCTTGACCGCGCGTGCTAATTTCTGACCGTGCGGCCAGAAAACAGTCCGACGGGCCAGCCGGCCAAGGAGCTGTCCTTCATCGAGCGCGCCCGCCGGACGCAGATCATCGGAGCGGCCGCCGCGGTGATCGCCGACGAGGGGATCGGGCAGGCGTCGCTGGCCCGCATCGCGAAGCAGGCGGGCGTGAGCAAGGGCGTCGTCTCATACCACTTCGCCGGCAAGGACGACCTGATGAAGCAGGTCGTCCTCGCGGTCTACGAGGCCGGGGCGGCGGCGATGTCGCCGGCCATCACGGCCGCGACGACGCCGCGGGACCGGCTCGCCGCCTACCTGCGCAGCAACGTCGCCTACATCGCGGCGAACCCGGAGGCCCTCCGCGCGGTCATCGAGATCGTCTCCGGCTACAGCCCCGAGGGCGGGGGCCGGCTCTTCGCGCCGGGGGACGACGAGGTCATCGCGGACTTCCTCGTCGCGCTCTTCCGCGACGGGCAGCAGGACGGCTCGTTCCGCGACTTCGACCCGCTCGTCATGGCGCACACCGTCCGGGGCGCCATCGACGTCATCGCCCCGCGCCGCGTTCGCCATCCCGAGATCGACCTCGAGGCCTACGCCGAGGAGCTCGTCGCCCTCTTCGACGCGGCCACCCGACGGGAGTCGTCATGACCCTGCTCCACCCGGCCCCCGCGACCACCGACGCCGCGGCCCCGCCCTTCGCCCGCGGACCCGTGCTCGGCCTCGCCGGGGCCCTCACCGTCCTGCTCCTCGCGTGCTCGCCGTTCTACGGGCACTTCGGCGACGAGCTCTACTTCATCGAGGCCGGGCGCCACCTGCAGTGGGGCTACGCCGACCAGCCGCCCGTGCTCCCGCTGCTCGCGGCGGGTCTCGACGCCCTCGCACCGGGCTCGACGGTCGTGCTGCGCCTGCCCGCGGTGCTCGCCATCGCGGGCATCGCCGTCCTCGCCGCGCTCATCGCCCGGGAGCTCGACGGGCGCCACCGGGCGCAGGTCACCGCGGCCGGCGCGGTCGCGGCGAGCTGGTTCCTGCTCGCGAGCGGGCGGCTGCTCGCGACGTCCACGCTCGACCCGTTCTGGTGGGCGCTGCTGCTCTGGCTGCTGGTGCGGTGGATCCGCCGGGGTGACGACCGGCTCCTCGTCGTCGCCGGGGTGGTGCTCGCCGTCGCCCTGAACACGAAGTTCCTCGTGCTCGGTCTCGTGCTCGGGGTGGGGGTCGGGGTGCTCGTCGCCGGACCCCGCCGTCTGCTCACCCGCCCGATGCTGTGGCTCGGGCTCGCGATCGCGGCGCTCGCCACGGTGCCCACGCTCGTGTGGCAGGCGACGCACGGCTGGCCGCAGCTGCAGATGGGCGGCGTGGTCACCGGCGAGGCGGAGCTCTTCGGCAACCGCTGGCAGTTCGTCCCGATGGCCGTGCTGTTCGCCGGCGTCCTGCCGGGGGTGGTGCTCGTGGTCGTCGGGCTGGTCGCGCTGCTCCGGCGCCCGGAGCTGCGGCCGTGGCGGGGGCTCGGGGTGGCGGTGCTGGTGACCACCGCGGCGTTCCTGGTCGCCGGCGGGCGCCCCTACTACGTCGCGGGGCTCTACGCGCTGCTCTTCGCCGCCGGTGCCGTGGCGCTCGAGCGGCGCCCGGCCCGACGGTGGGGGCGCTGGACGACGGGGCCCGTCGCGCTCGTCGTCTGCGGGGTGGTCACCGCCGTGCTCGTGCTGCCGATCGGCCCGGCGTCGGCGAAGGCACAGACCGACTTCACGACGATGGGCGAGATCGGGTGGCCCGACCTCGCCGCCGGGGTGGGGGAGCGCTACGACGCCCTGCCGCCCGACGTGCGCGCGCGGACCGTCGTGATCGCGAGCTCCTACTGGACCGCGTCGGCGCTCGCGTACCACCGCGAGACCGGCGGGCTGCCCCCGGTCTACAGCCCCCACCGCGGCTACCACGACCTCGGCGTCCCGCCGGGCTCGGCGCCCGCGCTGGTCGTCGGCGAGCCCGGCGCGGGGCGAGCGGCGTGCGCGACGTACACGCCGTTGCCGCCCTACCTCGCCCCCGAGCCGACGCCGGTGCTGAACACGGTGCCGCTCGCGCTCTGCACGCCGCGCGCGCCGTGGGCCACACTGTGGCCGGGGCTGCGCTCGATGGCGTAACCCGCGCGAGGCGCCCCCGGAGCCCGCGGCGGCCTCCCCTAGGGTCGCCCGAATGGGTCGTGGTGCTGCGCACGGGGAGTGCCCCCGGTGACCGCGACGGCGCCGCAGCCGGTGGTCGCGGCACCCGCGGCCCCCGGCACCTCCGCCCCGGCGCGGCCCCGCACTGCGTGGCGCGCGGTGCTCCTGCTCGCCGGAGGGGTCGCGCTCGTCCACGGGATCACCTCGGCCTGGTACGGGACGTTCGGCGACGAGCTCTACTTCCTCGCCGCCGGCCGGCACCTCGCGTGGGGCTACGCCGACCAGCCGCCACTGGTGCCGTGGCTCGCGGCGGCGCTCGACGGGCTCGCGCCGGGCGACCTCGTCGTCCTGCGCCTGCCCGCCACGATCACGAGTGCCGCGCACGTCGTGGTCGGGGCCCTGCTCGCCGCCGAGATGGGCGGCCGGCGCCGCGCCCAGCTCCTCGCCGGCACGGCGGTCGCGATCTCGCCGTTCCTCCTGGCGACCGGCCACCTCCTGGCGACGTCGACGCTCGACCCGTTCCTGTGGGCGCTGCTGCTGTGGCTCGTCGTGCGCTGGCTGCGGACGCGGCACGACGCGCTCCTCCTCGCCGCCGCGCCGGTGCTCGCGGTCGCGCTGGCGGTCAAGTTCCTCGTCCCCGTGCTCGTCGCCGGGCTGGCCGTCGGGGTGCTCGTGGCCGGACCGCGCCGGCTGCTCGCGCGTCCGGCGCTGTGGGTGGCCCTGGTCCTGGCCGCGGCGTCGACCGTGCCGACGCTGCTGTGGCAGGCGGCGCACGGCTGGCCGCAGCTGGAGATGGGCGGGGTCGTGGCCGGCGAAGGCGGCCTGACCGGCAACCGCTGGAGCTTCCTGCCGTTCGCCGCCTGGGACGTCGGGCTGATCCCCGGGATGGTGCTCGCGGCGGTCGGGCTGTGGGCCCTGCTGCGCTCGGACGCCCTGCGGCCCTGGCGCGCGGTCGGCGTCGGGGCCGTCGTGACGATCGCGGCGATGCTCGCCGCCGGCGGCCGTCCCTACTACGTCATGGGCCTCGCCGCCGTGCTCGTCGCCGCGGGCGCCGTCGCGCTCCAGGACCGCCGGCCCGCGCGGTGGTGGTCCTGGTCGGTCTCGGTGCCGGCGTTCGTGGCCTCCGCGCTGGTGGTGGCCGTGATCGCCCTGCCGCTCGGCCCGGTGTCGTGGCGGGTCGAGCGGGGGGACTTCCTCGCCTCGGGCCAGGTCGGCTGGACGAGCCTCGCCGCCGACACGGCCGCGGCGTACCGGTCGCTGCCGCCCGAGCAGCAGGCGCACACCACCGTGCTCGCGTTCTCGTACTGGTACGCCGCGGGCCTCGAGGAGTACGGCCCGGCCGCCGGCCTCCCGCCGGTGTACAGCGGCCACCGCGGGTTCGCCTTCTTCGGACGGCCACCGGACACGGCCACCGCCGCGATCCTCGTCGGTGACGTGCGCGGCGCCGACGAGCTCTGCCGCACGATCACGCCGTTGCCGCGCCACCGCGACCCGGCGGCCAACGCCGTCGTGAACGGCGACGTCCCCCTCGCCCTGTGCACCCTGCGCGCGCCGTGGTCCGCGTCGTGGGGGACGGTCGTCCACATGGACTGACTCCGCCCCATGATGTTCCGGTGAGATCCCGGGTGCTGCTCGCGGCGGCCGTCCTGCTGGCCGTGGTGTCGTGCTCGGGCACGCCGTCCCGTCCCGCCACCGGGGCGCCGGGGGCACCGCCGCTGGGCACCAACGGCGCGCAGGCCCCGGCGCCGGCCTGGGAGGCGTGCGGCGGCGCGTTCCAGTGCGCCACGGTCACGGTCCCGCTGGACTACCGGCAGCCGGCAGGCGAGACGATCGACCTGGCCGCGATCCGGCTCCCGGCAGCCGACCCCGCGGCGCGGATCGGGACCCTGGTGGTCAACTACGGCGGCCCGGGCACGCCGGCGACGTCGAGCCTGCGGCGTCTCGCGGGGCGCTTCGACGGGCTGCGGGCGCGGTTCGACATCGTCGCGGTCGACCCGCGGGGCACCGGGTCCTCGGCGCCGGTCGCGTGCGCCCCTTTCGGCGGCGACCGCGTGCCCGCTCCCGTCGGGCCGGCGCGCACGCCGGCGTTCTGGGCCTCGGCCGCCGAGCCCGGGCGGGCGTGCCTGGCGGGCACCGGGGAGCGCCTGCGGCACCTGTCGACGGCGAACGCCGCCCGGGACCTCGACCTGCTGCGCCAGGGCCTCGGCGAGGAGACGCTGAGCCTCTACGGCTACTCCTACGGCACGTACTCGGCCGCCACCTACGCGAACCTCTTCCCCGGCCGCACGCGCGCGATGGTCCTCGACGGCAGCCTCGACCTCGTCGCCAACGCCACCGGGGCGCCGGGCACCGAGCGGGTGCCCGTCGACGTCCGCGCCGGGGTCAGCGCGGCGTGGGAGGAGGCGTTCGGTGTCGCGCTGGACCGGTGCGCGGCGACCCCGACCTGCCCGCTGGGCCCCGACGCGCGGGCCCGGGCCACCGACGTCGTCGCGGCCGCCGGGCCGTCGTCGGCCGAGCTGGTCGCCCGCATCGACCGGGCGCTGCAGACCGAGGGCCGCCTGCCCGGCCTGATGCGCACGCTCGCCGCGCGGGCCCCGTCGGCGCCGCCGTCGGGCGGGCACGTCCCGCTGCCCGAGGTGCCGTGGGCGCCCGAGCACTCGCCGTCCTACCTGGCGATCCAGTGCACCGACAGCGTCACGCCGTCGGCGGCCGACATGGACGCCGCGGTCGTCGCCGAGCAGGCCGCGCACCCCATCGTCGGGGCGTCGACGGCGCTGAACCACGCGATGTGCGTGGACTGGCCCGCGATCGACCCCGACCGCTACCTCGGCCCGTGGAACGCGGCCCTGCCCGCGCCGGCCCTGCTCGTCAACTCCCGCTACGACCCGACCACCCCGCTGGTCGACGCCCGCGCCGCGGCGTCCCAGCTCTCCGCCGGGCACGTGCTCGTGGTCGACGCGATCGGGCACACCACCCTCGACGCGCCCAGCCGCTGCGCCGCCGACGCGTACACCGCCTACCTGCTGGACCCGGCGACCGCGATGCCCGATCAGTGCCCGGCGGGCGTCTGAACCCTCGGGAGCATCGGCGCGAGCCACGCGCGGACCTCGTCGGCGGTGCCACGGCGGCCCACGTAGCCGTCGGGGCGGATCGCGACGACCTCGCCGGGAGCGAGGGCATAAGTGGCGGCGGCGTCGGCGCCGGCGGTCACGGTCGTGGTGCCGGGGAGCTCCGCCCCGTCCGTCGTCAGCACCGTCCAGTCGCGCTCACGACGGCGGAGGAAGAGCGTGCTGTCCCCGACCGGGGCGTCGGGGGCGCGGTCGCCGGACCGTGGTCCCGCGCCCTCCGCGGTGTCCCCTGCGTCCCCCAGGGGACCGTCCCGGTACGAGAGGTCGAGCTGCGACGTGGTCCGCACCTGCGTGGCGGTCCGCGACCACATCGCGCCGCCGGAGAGCTCGGTCGAGATGCCGAGCACGCCCGCGGCGATCGGCAGACGCTCGGCGGTGTAGGTGTCGAGCAGGGCGTCGTCGGCGCCGCGGAGCACGGCGGCGAGTTTCCAGCCGAGGTTCATCGCGTCGCCGATGCCGGTGTTCATCCCCTGGGCGCCCGCCGGGGAGTGCACGTGGGCGGCGTCGCCGGCCAGGAACACGTCGCCGCGGCGGTAGTCGGACACCATCCGCACGTTGAGCCGCCACACCGAACGCCACGCGACCCGTCGCAGGCGGACCCGTGGGCCCCGGGCGGCGACGATCTCGGCGAGCACCGCGTCGTCGGGCTCGCGGTCGTCGAGCGGGCCGGCCTGGAGCTGCCACGTCGGCGACGCGGGCAGCGGGCAGAGCGCCACCCAGGAGTAGGGCACCGGGTCGGGCGCGCCCCACTGGTGCCAGTGGTCGCGGTCGAGCCCCTCGAGCTCGACGTCGGCCACGACCATCCGGATCTCCTCACGGGTCTCGCCGAGGAACGGCACGCCGAGCGCCCGCCGTACGGTGCTGCCGCCGCCGTCGGCGCCGAGCAGGTAGCGGGCGCGCAGCGTCCCGACCGACGTGGCGACGGTGACGCCCTCGTCGTCGCTCGCCAGGTCGTCGACCCGGACACCCTGCTCCGGGGCGACCCCGACGTCGGCGAGCCGCTCGCGCAGGACCTGCTCCACGCGCCACTGGGGGATCAGCAGCGTCGTCGGCCAGGGCGTGTCGGGGGTGGGCGTGCTGTCGCGCCCCGGCTCGTCGCGGACCGTGCCGTCCGGCTCGTGGCGTCGCACGCGCAGGTCGGTGCGCCCGAGCGCGACCAACCGGTCGGTCACGCCGCCGACGACGTCGAGCAGCTCCTGCGACCGCGGCTGCAGCCCCTTGCCCCGCGACCCGACGAACGGAGTGGGCGCCGCGTCGAGCAGGCGCACCCCGATCCCCCGGCGCGCCAGCTCGAGGGCCGCGGTCAGCCCGGTCGGTCCCGCCCCCACCACGATCACCTCGGTGTCCACGGCGAGGAGGCTACGCTCGTCTGGTACTGAGTCTCAAGTGATACTAGGTGCCAGTTGAGTGTGCGTGTCAGGATGTCCGACGTGACCGATCCGGGCTCCATGGTCGAGCTCCGCTCCGCTCCGTCTCCCGGCCTGCGCGAGCGCAAGAAGCAGCGAACTCGCGCCGAGCTGCAGCGCCACGCCCTGCGGCTGTTCCGCGACCGGGGCTTCGCGGCCACGACCGTGGACGAGATCGCCGCGGCGGCCGAGGTCTCGCGCAGCACGTTCTTCCGCTACTTCCCGACCAAGGAGGACGTCGTCCTCCTCGACGACGTCGATCCGCTCTACGAGGCCGCCTTCCGCGCGATCCCGGCGGGCACCCCGCTCCTGGAGGCCCTGCGCCGCAGCATGCACACGGCGTTCGCGTCCCTCTCCGACGAGAAGCGGGCCCTCGAGGAGGTACGTATGGACCTCGCGCGCTCGATCCCGGAGATCGGGGCGGTGCTGCGCGAGCGCAACACCTTCGGCGTCGACCACGTGGCCGCGCTGGTCGCGGAGGCGGTCGGGCGCTCCGCCGCCGACGAGGAGGTCGTGGTCTTCGCCGGTGTCGTCAGCGGGGCGCGCCTGGCCGCGCAGGCGCTGGTCCACCGCGACCCCGCGCGGCCCTACATCGAGACGTTCGTGCACGTGCTCGGCACGCTGGCCGACGGCGTCCCCCTGGCGGGGGCACCGATCGTCGCCTGATAGTGGGCCCGGTCACAGAGCACACCCGGAGGCACGACGATGACGCAGCTGCGGCCCTACATCCTCGACGACGCGGCGACGGTCGAGTACCAGCGCCTGGACCTCATGTCGAAGATCCTCGACCCGTGGACGCGCCGGTACGTCCGGTCGCTCGGCGTCGGGGAGGGGTGGCACTGCCTGGAACTGGGCGGGGGCAACGGCAGCGTCACCGAGTGGCTCTGCGACGTCGTCGGACCGTCGGGCAGCGTCACCTCGATCGACATCAACACTGCGGTGCTGGACCTCGTCCCGGCGGCGAACCTCACGGTGCGGCAGGCGGACCTGCGGACCAGCACGCTCCCGACTGAGGCGTTCGACATCGTGTCGTGCCGGGCGATGCTGCACCAGGTCGCCGATCAGGCGCCCGCGGTGCTGGCGCAGATGGCGGGCGCGGTGCGGCCCGGAGGCTGGCTGCTGGTCCAGGAGCCGGACTTCCACCTCGCGCCGACCACGGAACCCGAGGTCTGGGCCGCCACCTGGCGGGGGATCCTCGCCTGGGGTCGCGACAGCGGCGTCGACTGGTTCATCGGCCGGCGGCTGCCGGGGATGGTCGACGCCCTCGGTCTCGGCCGGGCGCAGGCCGAGACCGACGTGCAGGACATCCGCGGCGGCGACCGAGGTGCTCGCTACTTCCAGCTCTTCTTCGCCGAGGTGCGCGACCGTGTCCTCGCGAGCGGGCATCTCGACGCCACGACCTTCGATGCCGCGACCGCCCTGCTCGACGACCCCGGCCGCTGGGTCCAGTGCTGGATGATGACCGCGGTCTGGGCCCGCAAGCCCTACGGGTCGTCGCCGAGCACGACCTCCGGGAGGTAGCCGTGCTGGTAGAGCCGCTTCTCGCGGACCATCGGCGAGAAGAGCGCGGCCATGAACAGCGACGCGAACAGCACGAACAGCGGCAGCGCGAGCCGCAGCCACCCCGGTCCCGGCAGCAGGGCGAGCAGGGCCGCGGGCGTCGACTGCACCGCGGTGCGGGCGAGGTGGCGCAGGAACCACGTCCGGCAGGTCAGGTCGTGGAGCACCCACGGCGCGAACCCCGTCGGCAACCGTGCCCCGAAGGCGTAGCCGATCCAGCGCAGCACGCCGGGACGGGTCACGTGACCGCCGGCGCCGATGCCCGCTCGCGGGACCGCAGGCCCAGCGCCGTCGCCGCGACGTGCGCGAGGTGCACCGGCTCGTGCCCCGTGCCGGCGAGCTGGCGGATCTGGGTGCGGCACGAGAAGCCGTCCGCGAGCACCGCGGTGTCGGCGTCGGCCGCGCGCACGGCCGGCAGCAGCGCGCGCTCGGCGCAGGCGGTCGAGACCTCGTAGTGCCCGTCCTCGAACCCGAAGTTGCCCGCGAGCCCGCAGCAGCCGGCGTCGAGGACCTCGGTGACCACGCCGAGCGCGTCGAGCACGGCGCGGTCGGCGTCGAAGCCCATCGCGGCGTACTGGTGGCAGTGGATCTGGGCGATCGCCTTCGTGTGCGTGGTGACCTGGGCGCGCAGCTCGTCGGTGTGCTGCGCCAGGACCTCGGCGAGGGTGCGCGTCGAGGCCTTCAGCCGCACGGCGTCCTCGTCGTCGGGCCCCAGCAGCTCGACGACGTCCTGGCGCAGCGCCGCGGTGCACGACGGCTCGAGCCCGACGACCGCCACGCCGTCGTCGAGCCAGGGCTTGACCACGTCGAGGCTGCGGCGCACGACCGAGCGGGCGGTGTCGAGCTGCCCGGTGGTGTGCCAGGTCAGCCCGCAGCACACCTGCCCCGTCGGCAGCTCGACGCGGTAGCCGAGGTGCTCGAGCACCGCGATCGCGTCGAGGGCGAGGTCGGGGTCGAACGCCGCGGTGAACGTGTCGGGCCACAGCAGCAGCCGGGGCTCCGCGCCGTCCGGGCGCGGCGGGTGCGAGCCGACGACGCGGCGCAGCGGGCGCGGGGCCAGCGCCGGGATGTCGCGCTGCGGGGCGATGCCGCCGACGCGCTTGGCCAGGCTCGCGAGCGCGGGCCTGCGGGCCAGCGCGTTGGCGACGCGCGGCAGGCCGGGGACCGACCCGGCGAGGCGCAGCCAGCGCGGCAGGTGGCCCATGGACCAGTGGCTGCGGGGACGCTGGTGGGCGCGGCCCGCGTAGTGCTGGGCGAGGAACTCGGCCTTGTAGGTGGCCATGTCCACGCCGACCGGGCAGTCGCGCTGGCAGGCCTTGCAGCTCAGGCACAGGTCGAGGGCGTCGCGGACCTCGGTCGAGCGCCAGCCGTCCGGCACGAGCTTGCCCGAGGCCATCTCGAAGAGCATCCGGGCGCGGCCGCGCGTCGAGTGCATCTCCTCGCCCGTGACCCGGTAGCTGGGGCACATGTAGCCCCCGCTGTCGGTGATGCACTTCGCGACGCCGATGCAGCGTCGGCTGGCGCGGGTGAAGCTGCCGCGGTCGTCGGTGTAGGCCAGCTCGGTGCGCGGGCCGATCGTGGGGACGCCGACGAAGACCTTGAGGTCCTCGTCCATCTTCGCGGGCTCGACGACGCGGCCGGGGTTCATGCGCCCGTCGGGGTCCCAGGCCGTGCGGAAGTCCTTGAAGGCCCCGAGCAGTTCCGCGGAGTACGTCCGCGCCAGCAGCTCGGCGCGGGCCTGGCCGTCACCGTGCTCGCCGGAGACCGACCCGCCGTGCGCGGCGACCAGGTCGGCGGCGTCGGTCAGGAACGCGCGGAAGTTCGCCAGGCCGGGGCGGGTGAGCAGGTCGAAGTCGATGCGCACGTGCAGGCAGCCGTCGCCGAAGTGCCCGTAGTAGGCGCCCTGCCGGCCGTGGCGGCGCAGCAGCGCGTCGAACTCGCGCAGGTAGGCCCCCATCTGCGCGGGCGGCACCGCGGCGTCCTCCCACCCCGGCCAGGCCTCGCCGCCGTCGGGGGAGCGGGTGACGATCCCCGAGCCGTCCTCGCGGACCTTCCACAGCCCGCGCATCGCGGCCGGGTCCGAGACCACCTTCACGCTCGCGCCGTAGGTCGCCATCTCCGTGCCGATGGCCCGCGCCTTCGCCTCGGCCTCGGCGCGGTCTGCGCCGCCGGTCTCGACGTAGAGCCAGCCCTTGCCCTCGGGCAGCTGCTCGTGGGTGCGGTCGTCGGGCCGGCGCGCGCGCAGCGCGCCGATGACGCCGACGTCGACGCCCTCGATCGTCAGCGGCGCGTGCTCGCGGATCGGCATGACGTGGTCGGCCGCGGTGTACGCGTCGGGGAAACCGAGCACGCACAGGGCGCGGGCCGGCGGGGACTCGACGAGGTCGACGGTGGCCTCGAGGACCGTCGCGCACGTGCCCTCGGTGCCGACCAGGGCACGGGCGAGGTCGAACGAGTGCTCGTCGAGGAGCTGGTCGAGGTTGTAGCCGCTGACCCGCCGGGTCATGCCGTGGCCGAGGAGCTCGCCGCGGATGGTCGTCTCGTGGCGGTCGCGCAGGGCGGCGAGCTCGCGGTACACGGCGCCCTCGCGGCCGGGCCGGGCCATCGCTGCCGTGAGATCGGGCGTCCGGCCGACGGCCATCCGCGTGCCGTCGGCGAGCAGGACCTCGAGCTCGCGGACGTTGTCGACGGTCTTGCCCCACGCCACCGAGTGCGACCCGCACGCGTTGTTGGCGATCATCCCGCCGAGCGTGCAGCGATTGTGGGTCGACGGGTCCGGCCCGAACGTCAGCCCGTACGGGCGGGCGGCGTCGCGCAGGTCGTCGAGGACCACTCCCGGCTGCACCCGCGCCGTGCGCGCGTCGGGGTCGATGTCGAGCACGCGCGTGAGGTGGCGGGAGAAGTCGACGATGACGGCCTCGTTGACCGCCTGCCCGCCGATGCTCGTGCTGGCGCCGCGGGGGAGCACCGGGACGCCGTGGCGGCGCGCGACGTCGACGGTGGCCTCGACGTCGTCGAGGTCGACCGGCTGCACGACGCCCAGCGGCACGTGACGGTAGTTCGACGCGTCGGCGGACCACATGGCCTTGCTCGCGGTGTCGAACCGCACCCGCCCGCGCACGACGGAACGCAGATCCTCGGCGAGCAGGGACTCGGCGGACGAGCGGCGCATCGTGGTCATCGGGGCCAGTTTGCGCCGGTGCGCGGGCGTTCGCTGCCCGGGGTCGGCGTGTCTCGGTTGCAGCGAACGGGCTGTTCGCTGCTTCTATGCGCCCGAACTCCCCGTTGGCAGCCCGGCAACGGGTGTGCGGGCTGCCCGGTCGAGCAGGCCGGTCGTCGCGTCGGTGGCGTCGAGGAGGACGAGGTCCGCGCGGGCGCCGGGGGTGACGTCGTGGTGATCGTCACCGAGCAGGGCGGCGGCGTCGACCGTGCCCATGTCGAGCAGGGTGTCGAGATCGACGCCCTGCATGTGGCCGAGCAGCAGGGCGGCGTCGAGGAGGTCGACGGTGCCGAACGGGGTGAAGGCGTTGCGGACGTTGTTCGACGAGTACGCGACGCGGACCCCGGCGTCGCGCAGCTCGCGCACCGGGGCCGAGGCGCCGACGAGGTAGAGGTCGGTGGGCGGGAGCACGACGACGCCGACCCCCGCGTCGGCGAGCGCGTCCGCGGTGCGCCGGCGACGTTCCGGGTCGAGGCCGGCGAGCGTCGTCACGTGGCCGAGGACGACGTGGCCCGTCATGCCCGCGGCGGACGTCATCGCCGCGATCTCCTGGGCCAGGTCGTGACGCGGGTCGTCCGGTCCGGCGGCGAAGTCGGCGTGCACGTCGACCGGGACCCCGTGGTGCTGCGCGAGATCGAGGACGTCTCGGACGTGGTCGCGGCAGGCGTCGACGTCGTCCTCGGCGTAGCTGCACGCCCCGAGCACGTCGGCGCCGCGCCGCAGGGCCTCGACGAGCAGGTCGCGGGTGCCGGGCCTGCTCGCGATCCCCTCCTGGGGGAACGGAACGACCTGGAGTTCGACGCGCCCCGCCCACTCCTCACGGAGTTCGAGGAGGACGTCGAGGCTCGTGAGGCCGACGGTCGGGTCGACGTCGACGGGGGTGCGCACGCGCGTGGTGCCGTGGGCGTGGGCCCGGCGCAGGACGTCGGTGGCGCGGGCGCGGACGTCGTCCGGGGTGAACCGCTCCTTCCGCTCGGCGGTGCGCGCCACGGCGGCGTCGAGGCCGGCGTCCGGGTCGGGACCGGGATCGAGCATCGCCTTGTCGAGGTGCAGGTGGGGCTCGACGAGGCCGGGCAGGACCACCCTGCCGCCGCCGTCGAGGACCGGCTCCCGCCGCGCGAGCCCGGCGCCGACCGCCGTGATCCGGCCGTCGTCGACCGCGACGTCGACGAGCCCGTCGTGGTGCCGGGTGCGGACGTCGGTCAGGAGGTAGGTGTCGCGAGAAGCCACGTGAGGTCGGTACCCGCCGCGAGCTCGCTCGGCTCGTGGCCGCGGCGGAAGAGCCGGGCGGTGTAGCCGTCGAGGGTGAGGGTGTCGCCGCCGTCCGTCGCGTGGAGCCAGGCGCCCTCGCGGAGCCCGACGACCGCGACCGCGTTCTCCTGGTGGAACTCCTCGATGCGCTGCTCGCGGGTCTCGCCCCGGTGGGTGGAGTGCGGGTCGGGGTCGAGGTAGTGCGGGTTGATCTGCACGGGGATGCGGCCGACGGCGTCGAACCCACCGGGGTCGACGATCGGCATGTCGTTCGTCGTCATGATCGTCGGGCAGGCCAGGTTGGAGCCCGCGCTCGCGCCGGCGTATCTCAGGTCGGTCCGTTCGCGGAGGGCTGCGAGCACACCGTTGTCCCCGGTGCGCCGTCGCAGGCGGAACGTGTTGCCGCCGCCGACGAACACCGTCTCGCGGTCGGGGTCGGCATCGCGGATCGTCGCGGCCGGGTCGGGCTCGCGGTGCAGGCCACGGACGTCGAGCGGCCCCAGGACGTTCTCCAGGGCCTCGGCGACGAACCCGGTGTAGGCGTCGAGGTCGTCGCCCGCCCAGGCCGCGAACCACATCGTGCGCCCGCCCAGGTGGCGACGCAGCGGCTCGGCGGCGTGCGCGAACGGCACCGCGGCCCCGGGCGGGCGGGAGTTGGAGAACAGCAGCGCGTCGGCGACCACGCCCGCGATCCTCGCCGTCTCTGCACGGGGGCGACGCACGGGGTGGTGTCAGCGTGGGGACCACGCTGACGTTGGACGTCAGGATTTCCACCCGCTCGATCCGACGGGCCCGGCTCGGGCAGCGGGGAGGGCCGTGCCCGCCGCACGATCGCGATCCGGGTGACGATCGCTCTCACCTCTGAGTGCCCTCGTCACCGAGACGGCGATCGTGGGCTGCCGGCGGAGCCGCCCCAGGCGTTCAGGGTGATCGTGGGTGCTTTCCTGACGTTGAGCGTCAGCGTGGACGCCAGGCTGAGACACCGGGTGCCTCATCCCCGGCGCGGGTCTCGGCGTGTCACGCGAGCGAGGGTGTGGCGATCCTGGCGTCACACGCCAGGAAAGCCGCATTGCTCGTACACCCGCTCAGCCGCCGGCGACCGGGGTGCGGGGTGGGACGGGCGGGGTGCCGAGCCCGACCACGCGCAGGGCGCCCGGGGCGTCGGCGGGGACCACGGGGGCGTGCGGGGCCACGGGGGCGACGCGGCGGTACGCGGACCCGAGCGGCGGGCGCGGGTCCTCCTCGCCCTTGTTCGGCCAGAACGCCATCGCCCGCTCCGCCTGCGCGGTGATGGTCAGGGACGGGTTCACGCCGAGGTTCGCCGAGAGCGCCGAGCCGTCGACCACGTGCAGGCCGGGGTGCCCGTAGAGGCGCTGGTAGCCGTCGATCACCCCCGTCTCCGGGGAGGCGCCGATGGCACAGCCGCCGATGAAGTGCGCGGTCATCGGCATGTTCACCGCTTCGCCCCAGGTGCCGCCGGGGTCACCGTCGATCATCTCGGCCATGCGGCGCGTGGTCCGGTTCGCCGCCGGGATCCACGTCGGGTTGGGGGTGCCGTGGCCCTGGCGGGAGACGAGGCGCCCGAAGCGCCGCCGCACGGTGATCGAGTTGTCGAGCGACTGCATGACCAGCGCGATCACCGTGCGCTCCGACCAGTGCCGCTTGTCCAGCGAGCGCGCGAACGTGCGCGGGTGGCGGGCGATCGCGCCGAGGAGCTTGAGCAGGCGCGGCACCCGCCCGTCGCCGTCGGTCATCAGGGTCGTCAGCAGGCCCATCGCGTTCGACCCGTAGCCGTACCGGCAGGGCTCGATGTGCGTGTCCTCGTCCGGGTGCCACGACGACGTGATCGCGACCCCGCGGGTGAAGTCGCGGGGCCCGCCGCGCTCGGGCGCCCGCCGGGCCATGGCGCCGACCAGCGCTTCGGAGTTGGTGCGCGTGAGCTCGCCGAGCCGCCGGGAGATGCGGGGCAGCACGCCGGTGTCGCGCAGCCGGTGCAGCAGCGTCTGGGTGCCCCACGTGCCCGCGGCGACCACGACCTGCTCGGCGGTGAACGTCGCGCGTCCCCGCCCGCGCAGGGCCCGCGTCTCCACGACGTAGCCGGACGACGACGGCCGGATCGCGCGCACCGACGTCTCCGGGTGCACCACGGCCCCGGCGCGCTCGGCGAGCGCGAGGTAGTTCGTCTCGAGGGTGTTCTTGGCGCCGTGACGGCAGCCGGTCATGCACTCGCCGCACTGGAGGCACCCGGTGCGTTCCGGTCCGGCGCCGCCGAAGAACGGGTCCGGCGACGTCACGCCCGGCCCGGCGCCGAAGTACACGCCCACCTGGGTCGGCGCGACGGTGTCCTCCCGCCCCCACTCCCGGGCGACGTCGCGCATGACGACGTCCGAGGGCGTCACCGACGGCTGGGTGACCACCCCGAGCATCCGGGTCGCCTGGTCGTAGAACGGGTCGAGCTCGTCGCGCCAGTCGGTCATCGACGCCCACTGCGGGTCGCGGTAGAACGCGTCGCTCTTCGGCCGGTAGAGCGTGTTCGCGTAGTTCAGCGACCCGCCGCCGACGCCCGCGCCGGCGAGCACCACGACGTCGCGCAGCACGTGGATGCGCTGGATCCCGTAGCAGCCCAGCTTCGGTGCCCACAGGAAGTTCCGGACGTCCCAGGACGTCGCCGGCAGGGTCGCCGGCGTGAACCGGCGCCCCGCCTCCAGGACGCCGACCCGGTAGCCCTTCTCCGCGAGCCGCAGCGCCGTGACGCTGCCCCCGAATCCCGATCCGACGACGAGGACGTCGTAGTGCGTCGACACGCGGAGAGGTTAACCCGCCGGTAGCTGTAACAACAGGTCACAGGTACATCGTGTCCCAGCCCCGGGTCAGCAGGCGCATGACGACGTCGAACGACGCGGCCGGGTCCGGGCGCCCCTCGGCGTGGACGTAGCCGTCGAGCACGAGACGCGCGAGCGCCGCGGCCGCCTCCGGGTCGGTGCCCGGCTCCTCGGCGATCGCGGCGGCCAGCGCGGCCTCCTGCGACGCCCACATGGCCCGGTGCGCCTCGGCCAGCGGCCGGTTCTCGCGCACCAGGGCGAGGAAGCGCTCCATCCGCTCGCGGTCCGCCGGCGCCGCGGGCGGCGAGAGCGTGCGCGAGCCCCGCAGGTGCGCGTGCAGCGCCGCGACCAGCCCGATGCCCGCCGGCCGGTGGCGCACCGCGGCGACCAGCGCGTCCTGACGCGCCTCGGCCTCGTCGAAGACGAGCGCCGGCTTGCCGCCCGGGAAGTGGTTGAACAGCGTCGTCACCGAGACGTCCGCGGCGTCGGCGATCTCGGCGACGGTCACGTCGGCGTAGCCGCGGGCGAGGAAGAGCTCCAGCGCCGCGTCGGCGAGCGCCTGGCGCGTCGCGGCCTTCTTGCGCTCGCGGCGGCCCACCGTCTGTTCCACGGCGACACCGTAACGCCTCCGAAAATTGAGTGATTGCAGTTTTGTAGTGAGTACGCCTACGCTTCGCGGCATGCTCACCCCACCCCGGATCGCCGTCGTCGGCGGCGGCCCCGGCGGGCTCACGCTCGCCCGGGTGCTGCAGCGGCACGGGATCGACACCGTCACCGTCCTCGAGCAGGAGGACTCCGCCGGCGCCCGCGACCAGGGTCGTTCCCTGGATCTCCACGCCGGCTCCGGGCAGGACGCGCTGCACGCCGCCGGCCTCTACGACACCTGGGCGGCCCTGGCCCGACCCGAGGACCAGGCCGGGCGGCGCCTCGCCCCCGACGGCACCGTGCTGGCCGAGGAGCCGGCCGAGGGCTTCGCGACCCCCGAGATCGACCGGGGCCAGCTTCGCGGCCTGCTGCTCGACGCCCTCGTCCCCGGGACCGTCCGCTGGGGCACGCGGCTCGAGACCGTCAGGCCCCGCCCGGACGGCACCCACGAGCTGCGGCTGCAGGGCCCCGACGGCCCGGACGTCCTCGTCGCCGACCTCGTCGTCGGCGCCGACGGGGCCTGGTCCCGCGTCCGTCCGCTGCTCTGCGACGCCCGCCCGTCCTACACCGGCGTCACGTTCGTCGAGCTGTTCCACACCGACGTCGACCGCACCCGCCCGGCCGTCGCGGCGCTGGCCGGCCGCGGCAGCACCATGTGCTTCGACGGCGACCGCGGCCTCGCCACCCAGCGGCTCTCGGCCGGCAACCTCGGCGTCTACGTCTCCCTGCGCGTCGACGAGGCCTGGGCCGACGGCTTCCCGGCCGACGACCCGCCGGCGGCGCGCGCCGCGCTGCTCGCCTGGTTCGACGGCTGGGCGCCGGCCCTGCGCGACGTCGTGGCGCTCGCCGACGACACGGTCGTCGCCCGCCGCCTGTACGCCCTGCCGGTCGGGCTGCGGTGGCCGACGCACCCCGGCGTGACGCTGCTCGGTGACGCCGCCCACCTCATGTCGCCGTTCGGCGGGCAGGGCGCCAACCTCGCCATGCTCGACGCCGCCGACCTCGCGGCAGCCGTCGTGGACGACCCCGCCACGGCCACGGCCCGCTATGAGGCCGGCATGTGGCCGCGGGGCGCCGCCGCCGCGCACGGCGCCGCGGTCGGACTCGCCACGGTCGGGCGGGGCGACGAGGCCGACGATCCGCGCGACGCGTTCCTCGCCGCGCGGGAGCAGTACAGCTAGCCAGGGACGACGACGACCTTCCCCACCGCCCCGTCCTCGACGGCCTCGTGCGCGGCGACGACGTCGTCGAGCCCGTACCGGGTGACCGGCAGCGGGGAGAGGGCGCCGCTGCCCGCGGCCTCGCTCACCCATGCCGTGGCGACCGCCAGCTCGGACGACGGGACGCCGTAGAGCAGCACGTAGCTGATGGTCGCGTTCGCGACCATGAAGCGGCGGGTCGGGATCACCGGGTCGTCCGGCTCGTTGGCGTAGACAGCGATGACGGTGCCCGCCCCGGCGACGGCGAGGTCCAGCTCGAGGTTCGCGCCCAGGGCGACCTCGACGACGCGGTCGACCTGGCCCGCGAACTCCCGGACGCGGTCGATCGCCCCGTCCTCGCGGTAGTTGACGACGAGGTCGGCCCCCGCCGCCCGGGCCAGCTCGGCCTTCTCCTCGGAGCTCACGGTGGTCACGACCCGGGCGCCGGCGTGCCGGGCCAGCTCGATCGCGTAGTGCCCGACCGCCCCCGCGCCGCCGGCGACCAGCACCGTCGCCCCGCGCAGTGCCTCGCGGCCGGCACCCCGCACCAGCAGGCAGTGCGCCGCGGTCACCGCCGGCACGCCGAGGCAGGCACCCAGGTCGTCCGGCGCGTCCTGCGGGAGCGGTGCGACGCGCTCGGCGGGCAGCACGGAGTACTCCGCGGCCGTGCCGTACCGGTTGCCGAACGCCGCGAGCTGCAGCCACACGCGCTGACCCGGGGCCACGGCGTCCACGCCCCCGCCGACCGCGTCGACGACGCCGACCCCGTCCTGGTGCGGGACCTGGAAGTCCTCCGGGTCGCGGCCGGTCAGCCCGGCGCGGGTCTTCCAGTCGGTCGGGTTCACCCCCGAGCCGGTGATGCGGACGCGGACCTCGCCCGGCCCGGGATCCGGGACGTCGATGTCGGCGACGGAGAGCACCTCGGCGGCCGGGCCGGTGCGGCGGTAGAGCGCAGCCTTCATGACGGCCAGGTGCCCCGGAACCGCGGCCCTTATCCGGACGCCGCGCGCAGCTCCCGGAACGCCGCCGCGAGCGTCGCCGGTGTCTGGTGGGCGTTGAGGCCGCTGGGGTTCGGGAGCACCCACAGGCCGGTCGGCCCGAGCGTGCGGGCCTGCCGGCCCGCGGCGGCGCGGCGCTCGCCGAACGCGACCCGGTAGGCGCCGATCCCGACCACCGCGAGCCACGCCGGGCGGACGGCGGCGACCAGGGTGCGCAACCGCTCGCCGCCGGCCACCAGCTCGGCGTCGTCGAGCTCGTCGGCGCGGGCGGTGGCCCGCGGGGCCACGTTGGTCAGCCCCAGCCCCAGCGGGCGCAGCTCGCCCTGCTCCGCAGGCGCGAGCAGGTGTGGCGTGAACCCCGAGGCGTGCAGCGCGGGCCAGAACCGGTTGCCGGGGCGCGCGAAGTGGTGCCCGGTCGCCGCCGACACCAGCCCGGGGTTGATCCCGCAGAACAGCACCCGCAGGGGCGGATCGTCCGGCCCGGGCAGGACGTCGGGGAGCAGGCGGTCCCGGGCGGCCTCGAGCTCGCGCGGGGACGGGGTCGGCACCCCCGCAGTATCACCGCAGCATCACCGCGGCACCTCGGTCACGAGCACGCGCGCCGATCGCCGGGCCTGCACCGCGACGGCTTCGTCGATGCCCGCCCACTCGTTGCACAGCAGGAACAGCGATCGGCCATCGGGCCCGCCGAGGGCGCAGGAGAAGCACGGCAGGTCGGTCTCCACGCGGTGGGTGATCTCGCCGCCGTCGAGCACCCGGACGCACGCGCCCGCGGGCGAGGTGGGATCGCCGGTGAAGGTCCGCGTGTCCCCGGTCTGCGTCCAGATCCCGCCCTCGGCGTCGATGGCGATGCCGTCGGGACCGAGGCCGTCCGCCCACACGCGGCGGCCGGTGAGGCCGCCGTCGTCGGCGATGTCGAACGCCGTGAGGCGCCCGGCCGTCGACTCCGCGACGACGAGCGTGGCGCCGTCCGGCGTGATCACAATGCCGTTGGGGAAGTGGATGTCCTCGGCGACCCGGCGGGCGGTGCCGTCCGGCGCGAGGAGGTCGATCCAGCCGGGATCGGGCCAGCCGCCGTCACCGAACGAGCCGTCGAAGCCGTCGACGTAGACGTGCCCCACCGGGTCGACCGCGATCTCGTTGGCGCCCCGCGCCCGCAGCGTCGTGGTGGTGCCGTCGGGCTCGTGCCGGACGACGGCGTCGCCGGTGGTGACGAGGCGGCCGTCGGGCAGCCACGCGATCGACCAGCCCATCCGGGCCGGCCCCGTCGCCGTCACCTCGGCGCGGCCGGTGGGATCGACCGCGACGACCTCGCCGACGCCCCAGTGCGCGAACCACAGGCGGCCGCCGTGCCAGCGCCCGGACTCGACCATGGCCAGGCCGTCGATCAGGGTGCGGGGTGCGGGCAGGTACTCGATCATCGGGTGCTCCTCGTCGGTCGGGGTCGATCCCGCCACGAACGCCCTCGCGCCGATCGACGCGATCCACCGTCGATGTGACCGGCGTCATACCGCACGGCCGATCGCCGTCCCCATCGACCGGATGCGTCCCCACCCCGCCGGGACCCCGGGATCCGCGACGCCGGGTGCCGCGTCGGAACCGGTGTGGACGAACAGGACGGGCCGGTCGTGCGGCCCGACGAGCTGCAGGAGGCGGGCGCGGCGTGCTCCGCGGCGGCGCTCGCCGTACCGGTCACCGCCCCGGCCGCGGCGGTGCGGGAGGTGGCGGTGCTGCCGGCGGGCCGCGCCGGGCCGGCGGCGGCCGGGCTCGCCGACCGGTGGGAGGCGGCGGTCGCGCTGTGGTGTGCCGACCTCGTGGCCCACGGCGAGGCCCTGGGCGCCGCGGGCGCGGCCTACCGCACCGGGGACGAGGACGCGGCGGGCGACCTGAGGGCGCTGGGGTCGGCGCGGTGACGGATGTGGCCACCGCGGCGACCCGGCTCCTCGCCGCCCGGCGGGCCCTCGCCGACGCTGCCGCGGTGCTCGACGGGCCGGTTCCCGGATGGACCGGCCCGGCCGCCGCGGCGGCGACCTCGACCCGCGCCGCGCTGGCCGACCGGCACCGGGCGCTGGTCGCCGACGTCGACGGCGTGCTCGCCGCCCTCGGGTCGGCGGCGCTCGCCCTCGGCGCCGGCGTCGCGCCCGCCGCCGTGGACGCGGTGCTCGCGACGGCGCTCGACGGCGCGGGCCACGGGACACGGACCCCGCCGACCCCGCCCCCGACCGTGCTGAACGGCGGCGCCGGGCCGGACCCCGCCGCCGTCGCCCGGTGGTGGGCGGGCCTCGACCCCGCGACGCGGGCCGTGCTCGAGCGGGAGCGCCCCACCCTCGTCGGCGGCCTCGACGGGCTCCCGGCACCGGTCCGCGACCGTGCCAACCGGATCGTGCTCGCCGCGGCGCAGGAGCAGGCGCGCGGGGAGGAGACCGCCGCCCGCGAGCGACTGGCCCGGACGCGGAACCCGGTGGCGCTCGCGGAGGTCGGCTGGCAGCTCCACGAGGTGCGCGAGCGGCTCGCGCGGCTCGGGGCGGTGGCCGCGGCGCTCGACCGTCCGGGGCGGGCGCTGCTGGACCTCGAGATCGATCCGGACGGCCGCCCGGGCCAGGGTGTCCGGGCGGCCGTGGCGCGGGGCGACGTCGACACCGCCCGCGACGTCGCGGTGTTCACGCCGGGCTTCACCACGGGGGTCGACGAGCTCCCGGCCCGCCTCGACGAGCTCGACGCCCTCGCGGACGCCGCGGGCCCGGCCACGGCGGCGGTGGCCTGGTACGGCTACGACGCGCCGCAGGCCGACGAGGTCGCCGACCCCGACCGGTCGGTGCTGGGCCGGGCGCCCGCCGTCGAGGGCGGGCACCGGCTGGCGTCGTTCCTCGACGGCCTGGACGCCGCGCGGCCCGGGGCCGAGCCCGACGCGCACGTCACGGCGATCGGGCACTCGTACGGATCGGTGGTCACCGCGGCCGCCCTCGCGCCGGGCGGCGCGGGCGGTGTCGACGACGTCGTCTACCTCGGCAGCCCGGGCGTCGGGCCGTCACCGGGGCGGCCGCCGGGCCACGCGTGGGTCGTCGAGGCGGGCGGGGACCCGACCGCCGACACCGGCTGGTTCGGGCCGGACCCCAACCGCATGCCGGGGGTCACCGGGCTGTCGGCCCGCGAGGTGGCCCTGCCCGACGGGCGGGTGCTCGCGGAGTCCCGGGGCCACCACGCCTACCTCACGCCGGGGACGACGAGCGCCGCGAACGTCGCCGCGGTCGTCGGGGGCCGACCGCAGGACACGGTGCTGGACCGGGGCGTCGACGCGGGGGACCGCCTGCGGCGCCTGGTGGGTGGGTGAGGAACCGGTCCCGGACGCGCGAACGACCCGTCCCCGGTCCGCGCGGGACCGGGAACGGGTCGTGCCGACGAGGGGTGCGCCGGGCGGGACTAGTCCTTGCCGCCCGTGGCCGGCTTCTCGGACGAGACCGCGCCGTTCGGGCTGGACCCGGAGACCGCGTCGGTCGCGGTGTGGGTCGGGATCTCCTGACCGGACGCGGCCGACGGCGAGACGGGCGGGGTCGACGTGGCGCCGGACGTGGTGGCCGGCTTCGGGCGCGGGGCCGGCGGCGGCGGGGGCGGCAGCTCCGGCTCGCGGCGCGTGGCCACGACGGCGGCGCCGACACCGACGATGGCGGCGACGACGAGCCACAGGCCCCAACGGCGGCGCTTCTTCGGCTCCTCGGGCTCGATGCGGGCCGCGAGGTCCTTGCGCACCGAGGTCAGGCCCTCCTCGAGCGAGCCGCGCACGGTCTCACCGAGCTCCTGGAACTCCTTGCTCGAGGTCGGCACGGCCGACTTCTCGAGGCGCTTGCGGGCGTCCTTGGCGTAGGCCTTGGCCTGCTTGCGGGCCTCCTTGGCGGCCTTGTTGGCGCGCTTGCGGGTCTCCGCGCGCGCCTCCTGGGCACGCGCGCGGGCCTCCGCCTGCGCCTCCTCGGCGCGCTGGCGCGCCTCGGCGCGGGCGTCCAGGACGCGCTTGCGGGCGTCATCGGCGGCCGCGCGCACGTCCTTGCGCACCTCGGCGCGCTTCTTGGCGCCTTCCTTGCGGGCCTTCTCCCGGTCCTTGCGGGCCTGCGCGGCGGCCTTCTCCGCGCGCTTCTCCGCCTTCTTCCGGGCGCGACGGCCCTCCTTGCGCAGATCGTCCAGGTCCTGCCTGGCCCCGATCACGGTCTTGCTGCTCAACGACTTCACCTCACTCGTCGGTGGGGCGGCCATGATGCCCCCGGCCCCTGCGGTGCAGGTGCCCGACCCGCCGGGGCGTCACACCCGCTACTCCATTCGAAGGTCGCCACGGTCCTAGTGGCACGATGGCCGGGTGACCACCGCCGACACCCCGACCGCCACGCTGCACACCTCGAACGGGGACATCAACCTCGTCCTGTTCGCGAACGAGGCGCCCACGACCGTCGCGAACTTCACGGGACTGGCGACCGGCGAGCAGTCCTACAGCGAGCCGAACGCCAAGGGCGGCAGCAGTGGACCCTTCTACGACGGCACCATCTTCCACCGTGTGATCGCGGGCTTCATGCTGCAGACCGGTGACCCGACGGGCACCGGCCGCGGCGGCCCCGGCTACAAGTTCGCCGACGAGTTCCACCCGGACCTGCGCTTCGACCGGCCCTACCTGCTCGCGATGGCGAACGCCGGGCCGGGCACCAACGGCTCGCAGTTCTTCATCACGGTCGCGCCCACGACCTGGCTCAACCGCAAGCACACGATCTTCGGTGAGGTGGCTGACCAGGCTTCCCGCGACGTCGTCGACGCGATCGCCGCGACCGCCACCGGTCCGGGCGACCGTCCCGTCCAGGACATCGTCATCACGTCGGTGTCGGTCGGCTCCTGACGCCGACCAGGGGGGCGACGTGACCGCCGCCGGGCCCGAGGCCGCGGCGTCCTGCGTCCGGCACCCCGAGCGCCCCACCGCTCTCGCCTGCACCCGGTGCGGGCGGCCCGCGTGTCCCGACTGCCTGCGCCCGGCGCCGGTCGGCGCGCACTGCGTCGACTGCGTCGCCGCGCAGAACCGGGCTGCCGGCGAGGTCCGGCGCCCGCGGGCGGCCGCGCGCCCCGGCGACCGGCCGGTCGTCACGATCACGCTGGTCGTCGTCAACCTCGCCGTCTTCGCGCTCACCGCCCTGTCCGCGGGCAGCGTGTGGGACAACATCGCCTCACCGTGGGCGCAGGCCGGATGGCTCGTGCCCGCCGACGTGGCGGACGGGCAGTGGTGGCGCCTCGTCACCGCCGGCTTCCTGCACATCGGCCCGCTGCACGTCGCGGTCAACATGTTCGCGCTGTGGGTGCTGGGCCGGGACCTCGAGCTGGTCCTCGGCCGGCTGCGGTTCTCGCTGCTCTACGCGGTGTCGCTGCTCGGCAGCTCGGCCGCGGTCGTGCTGTTCGGCGATCCCCTGCGGCCCGTCGCCGGCGCCTCCGGCGCGGTGTTCGGGCTGATGGGCGCCCTGCTCGTGGTGCTGCGGCGCCTGCAGCTCGACCAGGGCCCGGCGCTGCTGACGATCGGCATCAACGTCGTCCTGAGCTTCACGATCCCCGGCCTCTCGCTGCTCGGGCACCTCGGCGGGCTGGTGACCGGCGCCCTGGTGGCCGTCGCGCTGGTGCACGGGCCGGCCCGGTCACGGCCGGCCGCCGGACTCCTCGCCGTCGGCGGGATCGCCGTCGTCCTGGTCGTGCTCGTCGCGGTCCGGGTCCTCGCGCTGTCCTGACGCCGGGGTCCGCGCGGCCCGGCCCGCGCGGGCCCGGTGCTCCTGGAGCGCCTCGGCGACCTCGACGGGGTCGGTGCCGAGCTCGAGGCGCCCGAGCACCAGCAAACGCCCGTCATCGGGTGCGTCCCCGTCGCGCGTCTCGACCTCGAGATAGGCCGCCGGCACCCCGAGCCGGCGCATCCGCACGACCCGCACCGCGTCGACGCGCTCCCACGGCCAGCGTCGGGTGCCGGTCAGCCCCCGCAGCACGAGCCCCCCGTCGTCGACGCGCAGCCGAGGGCGGGCGAACGCTCCCACCGCGGTCACGACGCCGACCGCGACCGCGGCGATGCCCACCAGCAGGCGCCCGGGCGGGTCACCGACCGCGAGCGCCCACGCCCCGAACCCGACCGTGCCGGCCAGGCCGAGCAGCACCGCGGGCCAGGGTGCGGCCCAGGTGACCGCCCCGGCGTCGTCAGTCATCGCCGTCCGTCCACAGGGTCCGTCCACAGCGGTGGACGAATGACATGCGTGTGGTTCAGCGCCACTTCATGGTCATTAGCAGGGACACCACGATGAGCCCGAACCCGATGAGGAAGTTCCACGGGCCGAGGTCCTGCATGAACGGGATCGACTCGGAGGCGAGGTAGTTGACCACCAGCCAGGCGAGCCCGAGCAGGCCGACGCCGAGCATGATCCCGACGTAGGCCGGGTGGGACGGCCCCGCGGCGGCGGGACCGGCCTTCGGCGGCGGCGTGTAGGCCGGCTTGCGGCGGACCTTGGACTTGGGCACGACGGCTCCGATCGGGCGGGACGACTCCCGCGCCAGCGTAGTCGACCGGTTCGATCAACCGGCCGTACGCTCGGGGGATGCGCGTCCTGGTCGTCGACAACTACGACAGCTTCGTCTACAACCTCGTCCAGTACCTCGCGCAGCTGGGCGCGGAGCCGGTCGTGCTCCGGAACGACGCCGAGGGCGTGGTCGACCTCGTCGACGAGGTCGACGGCGTGCTGGTCAGCCCCGGCCCGGGGACGCCGGACGACGCCGGGTCGAGCCTCGAGGTGATCCGCCGCTGCGCCGCCGCCGCGCGGCCGATGCTCGGGGTGTGCCTGGGCCACCAGGCCCTCGGGGCGGCCCACGGCGGGGTGGTGGAGCGGGCGCCGGAGCTGCGTCACGGCAAGACCTCGCTCGTGCACCACGAGGGCGTCGGGGTGCTCGCCGGCCTGCGCACCCCGTTCACGGCCACCCGTTACCACTCGCTGACGGTGCGGCCCGACACGCTGCCCGACGTCCTCGAGCCCACCGGCTGGACCGACGACGGCGTGCTCATGGCGATGCGCCACCGCGAGCTCCCGCTCGAGGGCGTGCAGTTCCACCCCGAGTCGGTGCTCACCGAGGACGGCCACCGCCTGCTCGCGACCTGGATGGGCGCCTGCGGCCACCCGGTCGACGACGCGGTCGTCCGCGACCTCACCGAGGGTCTGCGCGCCCTGGCGCTCGCGGCCGCACCCCCGGCCTGAGACCGGGCCTGAGACCGGGCCTACCCGCCGCCGAAGAGCCCGCCACCGTCGTCGCCGCCGCCTCCGCCGCCGAAGGCCCCGACGACGACCTGGATGGTGTCGTTGCGCCCGGCCTGGCTGCCGGCGCTCGGGTTCTGCGAGAGGATCTTCCCGACCTGGGACGCGTCGGTGACCTGCTGCGAGGTCTGCGCGATCGATCCGGTGAACCCGGCCTGCGAGAGCTGCTGGGCGGCCTGCGACGGCGTCTGGCCGACCACCGAGGGCACCGAGAGTTGGTTGCCGCGCGAGACCTGCAGGGTCACCGACGAGTTGCGCGGGACGGTGGAGCCCGCACCGGGCGAGGTGTCGACGACGGTGCCGGCCGACTGGCCGCCGTCGACCTCGGACACCGTGACGCGCAGCCCGACGCCCTCGAGGGTCGTGGTGGCGGTCTGGCGGTCCTGGCCGACGACGTCGGGCAGGCGCAGCGTCTCGCGCTGGCGCCCGATGGTCAGCAGCACCGGCGTGCCCGGCGCGATGAAGCCCCCGGCCGCGGGGTCCTGGGACAGCACGCGGCCGACCTGGTTGGCGTCGTCGACCTCGCGCTGCTGGGGCACCGGGGCGAGGGTCAGCCCGAGGCGCTGCACGGTCGCCTGCGCCTCGTTCGCGGTCTGCCCGGACAGGTCGGGCACCTGCACGGGGTCGGGTCCGCGACCGACCCGCAGCTCGACGACGCTGCCCGGCGGGACCTCGAGGCCCTCCGACGGGTTGGTGGTGACGACCTGCCCGACCTGCTGCGGGGTGGACGCGACGGGCACGACGGTCGGGCGCAGCCCGGCGGTCGACATCGACTGGAGCGCCGCGGCCTGCGGCTGGCCGACGACGGTCGGCACGGCCACGGTGTTCGCCGACGGCGAGAACAGGAAGTACACGCCGGCGAGCGCGGCGAGCAGCGCGAGCACCGCGACGACCGCGATCGTGCGGCGGCGCGAGCGCTTGCGGCGGGCCTCGTTCTGCTCGGCCTGCCACGCCGTGAACTCGTCCACCTCGGCGAAGCCGTCGGTGGCCGCGGCCGGGTACGCAGCCGGATGGCTCCCGGTCATGTACTCGGTGCGCTCGTCGGCGGTCATCACCATCGGCGCGCCGGGCTGCTCGCCGGACAGGACCCGGTAGAGGTCCTCGCGCATCTCGTCGGCGCTCTGGTACCGGTTCGACGGGTTCTTGGCCAGCGCCTTGAGCGTGATCGCGTCGAGGTCCGGCGACACCCGCGGGTTGATCTCCGACGGAGCCGGCGGATCCTCCCGCACGTGCTGGTAGGCGATCGCCACCGGCGAGTCGCCGGTGAAGGGCGGGCGGCCGGTGAGCAGCTCGAAGAGCACGCACCCGGTCGAGTAGACGTCCGAGCGGGCGTCGACCGACTCGCCGCGGGCCTGCTCGGGCGAGAGGTACTGCGCGGTCCCGATCACCGCGGCGGTCTGGGTGACCGCCGGCTGGGCGTCGGAGAGCGCGCGGGCGATGCCGAAGTCCATCACCTTGACCGCGCCGGCTGGGGTGATCATGACGTTCGCGGGCTTGACGTCGCGGTGGATGATCCCGTGCCGGTGGGAGAAGTCGAGCGCCGCGCAGACGTCGGCGAGGACCTCGCAGACGCGGAAGGGCTCCATCGGGCCCTCGGTCTTGACGATGTCGCGCAGCGTCCGCCCCGCCACGTACTCCATGACGATGTAGGGCAGCGGGACGTCGTCGGTGGGCGTCTCGCCGGTGTCGTAGACCGCGACGATCGCCGGGTGGTTGAGGGCCGCGGCGTTCTGCGCCTCGCGCCGGAACCGCACCTGGAACTGCGGGTCGCGCGCGAGGTCGGCGCGCAGCACCTTGATGGCCACGTCGCGGCCCAGGCGCACGTCGCGGCCGCCGTGCACCTCCGACATCCCGCCGTAGCCGAGGGCGGGCCCGAGCTCGTAGCGGTCCGACAGGAGTCGTGGGGTGGTCATCCTCAGAACTCCTGACAGGTCACGGTGACGGTCTCCCCGCGGGGGACCTCACCGCTCGGGGAGACGGAGAGGACGCGACAGGCCGATTCGTCGTTCGGGGTGCCGCCCAGCACCGTCTTCACCTCGGGGTCGAGGCCGAGCTGGCGGAGACCGGCGGCGGCGGTCTGCGCGGACCGTCCGAGGTACTCGACCTGGTTCACCGAGACCGTGTTGCCGGACGCGGTGCTCGAGGTCGTGCGCGAGCTGCGCGTCGTGGTCGGGCTGGGGGTCGTCGTGGTGGACGACGCGGTGGTGGTCGGCGCCGGCGGCGGCGCGGAGGTCTCGGCGGAGTTGATCACCCACAGCACGCCGGCGAGCAGCAGCAGCGCGACCACCGCCAGCGCCGCGACCGTGCCCCACGGCCCCCGACGGCGCGGCTCCTCCGGGCGCGAGGCCCAGCGGTCGGGCCGCTCCGCGCCCCGGGGCGGGGACGTCTCCCGCATCGCGGGCGCGACGCGGGTGGCCGGGTTGACGCGCTCCGTCGGTGCCATGGCCTGGCCGGGCAGCGGCAGCGGGTCGCCGCGGCGCACGGCCGCCACGGCCTGGGCGAACTCCCCGCCGGTGGCGTAGCGCTGGCGCGGGTCCTTGGCGAGCGTGGCCTCGATGAGCTGGCGCACCACGGGCGGGACGTCGTTCGGCAGCGGGGGCAGGGGGTCGCGGATGTGCATCATCGCGACCGTGACCGCGTTCTCGGACAGGAACGGGCGGCGCCCCGCGAGGCACTCGTAGCCCACCACGCCCAGCGAGTACACGTCGGAGGCGGGGCCGGCGTCGCCGCCGCCTGCCTGCTCGGGGGCGATGTAGTGGGCCGTGCCCATGACCATGCCCGAGCGCGTCACCGGCGCCGCGTCGATGGCCTTGGCGATGCCGAAGTCGGTGATCTTCACCTGGTTCGTCGGCGTCACCAGGATGTTGCCCGGCTTGACGTCGCGGTGGATCAGCCCGCGCTCGTGCGCGGCCTCGAGGGCGTGGCCGCACTGCTCGAGGATGTCCAGCGTGTAGTCGACCCCGAGGCGCCCGTGCACGGCCAGGATCTGGGCGAGCGGCTCACCGCGGACCAGCTCCATGACCAGGTACGCCGTGGGCACCTGGACGGTGCCGTTGGCGGTGGCCCACTCGGTGGTGGTCTCGCCGTAGTCGTGGACCGCCGTGATGCCGGCGTTCGACAGCGAGCCGGCCGTACGCGCCTCCGTGCGGAAGCGGTGCAGGAACTCGGGGTCGCCGGTGAGCTCCGCCTTCAGGATCTTCACGGCGACGGTCCGGCCGAGGCGCGAGTCCTCGGCCTCCCAGACCTCGCCCATCCCGCCGACGGCGATCCGCCGCCCGAGCCGGTAGCGGTCGCCGATGAGGGAGCCGGTCGTCGGTGCCATCAGCCGTTGTTCCCCAGGGCGGCGGCGATGACGGCGCGGCCGACCGGCGAGGCCACCGACCCACCGGTGGCCTCCTCGCCGCGGTTGCCGCCGCGCTCGACGATGACCGACACGGCGATCTGCGGGTTCGGCACCGGCCCGAAGGCGTCGTACCAGGTGTGCGGCGGGTTGGTCTTCGGCGAGGCGCCCCACTCGGCCGTGCCGGTCTTGGAGGCGATCTGCACGCCGGGGATCCTGCCCTGGCCCGACCCGTTGTTCTCCGACCCGATCATCAGCTGCGTGAGCGTGTCGGCGGTCGACTGCGAGAAGGCCCGCTGCAGGCGGTCGGGCTCGGTGGACTCGACGGTCGAGAGATCCTGACCCTGGATCTGCGACACGGTGGTCGGGGTCATCGGCACGCCCCCGTTCGCGACCGTCGCGGTGATCATGGCGTTCTGCAGCGGGGTGAGCCGCACGTCGCGCTGCCCGATGCCGGACTGGGCGACCGACGCGCCGTCGGACATCGGCCCGGTCTCCGACGCCTCGACCGGCATCGGCACGGTCAGCCCCGGGTTCCCGAAGCCGAGCGAGGTGGCCATGGCCCGCAGGCGGTCGGCGCCGACCTGCACGGCGAGCTGGGCGAACGGCCCGTTGCAGGACTTCGCGAACGCGGTCGCGAACGGCACGGTGGCCCCGGGCCCGCACGGCTTGCCGTCGTAGTTCTCCAGCGTCGTCGTGCTGTCGGGCAGCGTGATCCGCGGCGCGGCGGTGACCGGGCTGTTCGGCTGGATCATGCCCGCCTCGAGCGCCGCGGCGGTGTTCACGATCTTGAAGGTCGAGCCGGGCGGATAGGTCTCGCTGGTCGCGCGGTTGGTCAGCGTCGGGGGATCGTCCTCCGAGAGCTGGTTCCAGGTGTTCTGCTGGACCGTCCCCGAGTGGCTGGCCAGCGGGTTCGGGTCGTACGAGGGCGTCGAGACCATGGCCAGGATCTCGCCGGTCTGCGGGCGGATCGCCACGACCGAGCCCTGGTAGCCCCGCGAGGTCATCGCGTCGTACGCCGCCCGCTGCACGCGGGGGTCGATGCTCAGGACGACGTTGCCGCCGGCCGGGTCGCGCCCGGTGACGGCGTCGGAGATGCGCCGCACGAACAGGCGGTCGTCGGTGCCGTTGAGCACCGGGTCCATGGCGCGTTCCATCCCGCCCGCGCCGTAGATCTGGGAGTAGTAGCCCGTGACGGGCGCGTAGAGCGGCCCGTCGGTGTACTGGCGCAGGTAGCGCAGCCGGTCGCCGGGGTCGGGGCTCTGCACGCTCTGCGCGAGCACCTCGCCGCCGGCCGAGATCTGGCCGCGCTGGCGGGCGTACTCGTCCAGCAGGACACGGGCGTTCCGGGGGTCCGCGCGGTACTCGTCGGCCTTGACGACCTGGATCCAGGTGGCCTGACCCAGCAGCAGCAGGACCAGCACCATGACCGCGAGGGAGACCCGTCGCAGCGGGGTGTTCACTCTCCTCGGGTCCTTCCTCGTGGGGAGCGGTCGGCGGGGGCGCCGGGTCCGCCGGCGCCGGCTTCCTGGTGCCCGTGCCCGTGCGGCGGGGTGCGCACCTGGTCGCGGGACACCATCTCGGTGCTGGCCTCGGCGAGCGGCGCGAGCGGCGCCTGCGGCCCTCCTCCACCGGGCGCGGCCCCGGGCCTGCGGTCCGTGGCGGGCTGCCGGGCGGCGTTCGACACCCGCAGGACGATCGCGACCAGGGCGTAGTTGGCCACCAGCGACGACCCGCCGTAGGACACGAACGGCGCCGTGATGCCGGTGTTCGGGATGAGGTTGATGACGCCGCCGACGACGACGAACACCTGCCACGCGATCGCGAAGCCGAGGCCCGCGGCGAGCAGCTTGCCGAACGTGTCGCGCACCGCCAGCGCGCTGCGCATGGCCCGCGTGGCGAGCACGCAGTAGATGAGCAGCAGCGCCGCGATCCCGACGAGCCCGAGCTCCTCGCCGAGCGAGGTGAAGATGAAGTCGGTGCTCGCGAACGGGACGAGCTCCGGGCGCCCCGCGCCGAGCCCGGTGCCGCCCATGCCGCCGGTCGCGAGCCCGAAGATCCCCTGGCTGACCTGGAAGCCCCGGCCGTTATAGTCGGCGAACGGGTCGAGCCACACCGAGACGCGGATCTGGACGCGGTCGACGAAGGTCCACGCCGCGAAGGCGCCGGCCCCGAAGATGGTCAGACCGATGATCACCCACGAGATGCGCTCGGTGGCGACGTAGAGCATCACCAGCACGATCCCGAAGAACATCAGCGACGTGCCGAGGTCGGACTCGAAGACCAGGACCGCCATCGCGACGCCCCAGGCCACCAGCAGCGGTCCGAGGTCGCGCGGCCGGGGGAAGGTCATGCCGAGGAAGTGCTTGCCCGCGCTGGTGAACAGGTCGCGCTTGACCACCAGGAAGGAGGCGAAGAAGACGACGAACAGGATCTTCGCGAACTCGCCGGGCTGGATGCTCGCGGGCCCGAGCTTGATCCAGATGCGGGCGCCGTTCACCTCGGAGAGCGAGGCCGGCAGCACCGCGGGCAGCGCCAGCAGCACCAGCCCGACGAACCCGGCGGTGTAGCCGTAGCGGGCGAGCGTGCGGTGGTCGGGGACGAGCCAGAGGACCCCGACGAAGAAGACGATGCCGATCGCCGTCCAGCCGACCTGGCGCAGCGCCTCCTGGGCGGGCTCCTCGTTGCCGAGGCTCGCCGCGCGGGCGATCTTGGCGAGGTCGACCCGGTGGATCATCACCAGCCCGATGCCGTTGAGCAGCGCCGCGAGGGGCAGCACGAGCGGGTCGGCGTACGGGGCGAACTTCCGCACCGCGAGGTGCGCGAGCGCGAGGATGGCCATGTAGGCCGCGCCGAGGTAGAGCAGCGCCCAGGTGAGCTCCTGCTCCTGGTTGGCCTCGACGAGCACGAGCGCACCCGTGGTGATCACGGCCGCGAAGCCGAGGAGGGCGAGCTCCACGCCCCGGCGTGTGGACACGGCCGCCGCGACCGCCGGCCGCAGGGCCGTGCGGTCGGCCGGACGCTCGTAGCCGGGGCTGCCCGGCGTGCCGGACCGGGCGCCGGGAGCGGTCGGGCGCGCCATCAGGGGACCCGGCAGTCCCGGCCCGGGACCTGCTCAGGGGTCGGCGTGGCGACGGGGGCCTGGCCCGCGACACCGGGCGTGCCCGGTGCGGCCGTCGCCGCGGGTGCCCCGGCCGGGGGCACGGTGCCGGGGGTCGCGCCGGGCGTGGTGCCCGGGGCGGCCGCGGGCACGCACACCGGCAGCATCTGCTGGGTGCGCAGCCGGTTGACCGTCTCCTGGGCGCGCGGGAGGTCCTCGACCCGGATGCCGTCGCCGGCGAGCTGCTGGCGGGCGGTCGGGGTGAGGTCCGCGACGCGGACGCCGGAGTCCTCGGCGACGCTCTGCAGCGAGACGCCGAGGAACGTGCCGGGCACGCCCTGGTAGATCACCACGGTGTCGTCGTCGCCGGCCACGTAGTACTGGCCGCTGACGTAGATGGTGGCCGCGAGCACGGCGATCCCGGCGATCGCGACCACGGCGAGCGCGACGAGGGCCAGGCGCAGGCGGGCACGCCGCGGACGGCGGCGCCCGGCGTCGGACGAGGCCGCGGGCGTGGGGCGGGACTCGGGCTCGCTGCGCGTCAGCGTCGCGGCGGAGGCGCGCGCGGCCGCGGAGTCGCCGGGCGGGGGGTCGGCGCGGCCGTCGCCCGCGGCGCCGCCGTAGATCGGGTCGTGCTCGCCGAAGTCGACGTCGACGACGTCGGCCACGATGCAGGTGACGTTGTCCGGGCCGCCGCCCTTGAGCGCGAGCTCGATGAGGCGGTCCGAGCAGTCCTGCGGGTCGGGGATGGTGAGCGCCTCGGCGAGGGTCTCGGCGCTGACGACGCCGGACAGGCCGTCGGAGCACAGCAGGTAGCGGTCGCCGGAGCGGGCCTCGCGCACGGTCAGGGCCGGCTCGACGTCGTGGCCGGTGAGGGCGCGCAGCAGCAGCGAGCGCTGGGGATGGCTCGCGGCCTCGTCCTCGGTGATGCGGCCCTCGTCGATCAGCGACTGCACGAACGTGTCGTCGCGCGTGATCTGGGTGAGGACGCCGTCGCGGAACAGGTAGGCCCGGGAGTCGCCGACGTGGACCATGCCGAGCCGGCTGCCGGCGAAGAGCACCGCGGTGAGCGTGGTGCCCATCCCGTCGAGGTCGGGCTCCTCGGCCACGAGCTCGGTGATCGCGTCGTTGCCCTGCGCGGTGGCCTCGGCGAGCTCGCCCAGGAGGTCGTCACCGGGCTCGTCGTCGTCGAGCGGCACGAGCGCGGCGATGACGAGCTTCGAGGCCACCTCGCCGGCGGCGTGTCCGCCCATGCCGTCGGCGAGGGCGAGCAGACGCGGGCCCGCATAGACCGAGTCCTGGTTGTTCTGCCGTACCAGGCCCCGGTCGCTGCGAGCGGAATAGCGCAGCACCAGGGTCACGGGTCGATCCTGCACGGAAGGGGATGGGGGATCGTCACCCGGGTCCGGATGGGAGCGGCACGCGACAGGTGGAGATCTCCTGTCGGCGTCCGTCGCCGCTCACGTGGGGTCCCGGGAGTCATGTGCGGAGCTCGATGACCGTCTTGCCGATCCGGATGGGGGTGCCCACCGGGACCCGGGTGGGCCCGGAGACCTTGTTGCGGTCGAGGTACGTGCCGTTGGTCGATCCGAGATCCTCGACGTACCAGTCGTCGCCCGACTGGGAGATCCGGGCGTGCCGGGTCGACGCGTAGTCGTCGTCGAGCACCAGCGTCGAGTCGTCCGCCCGCCCGATCATGATCGGGCGGCCGTCCAGGGCGATGCGCGTGCCCGCGAGGGCACCGGCGGTGACGATCAGGGCCCGCGGGCCCGAGCGTCCGCCGCCGCGGGCCGGCTTGGACGTTCCCCCACCACGGGAGGGACGTCGTCCACCGGGCGCCGCGGCCCGCAGACCCGATGCCGCGTAGAGGTCGCTGCGGACGACCCGCAACGCGGCGAGGACGAACAGCCACAGGAGGGCCAGGAAGCCGGCCCTCGTGATCTGGAGGACGAGTTCGGGCACGCCTACGGGCCTTCGGGCCTCAGCCCTGCGCCCGGAACAGCAGCGCGGAGTGGCCGACCCGGATGGTGTCGCCGTCGGCGAGCTGCCAGGTCTGCACGGGGGTGCCGTTGACAGTGGTGCCGTTGGTCGACCCGAGGTCGGACAGGGTGGCCTGCTGGCCGTCCCAGTTGATCTCGAGGTGACGGCGGGAGACGCCGGTGTCGGCGAGGCGGAACTGCGCGTCCTGCCCGCGGCCGATGACGTTCGAGCCGTTGACCAGCTGGTAGGAGCGGTTCGAGCCGTCGTCCAGCGTCAGCGACGCGGTGAGCTGGCGGGTCTGCACGCCGCCGTAGCCCTGCTGGCCGTACTGGTCGTAGCCGCCCTGCTGGGCGTACGGGTCGTAGCCGCCCTGCCCGTACTGGCCGCCGTAGCCCTGCTGGCCGTAGGGGTCGTAGCCCTGCTGCTGCCCGTAGCCCTGGGGCTGGCCGTACTGGTCGTACCCCGGCTGGCCGTAACCCTGCTGCGGGTAGCCCTGCTGGCCGTAGGGGTCGTAGCCCTGCTGCTGCCCGTAGCCCTGGGGCTGGCCGTACTGGTCGTACCCCGGCTGGCCGTAACCCTGCTGCGGGTAGCCCTGCTGCGGGTAGCCCTGCTGGCCGTACGGGTCCTGCTGGGCGTACGGGTCGTAGCCGCCCTGCTGCGGGTAGCCGCCCTGCTGCGGGTAGCCACCCTGCGGCTGGCCGTACTGGTCGTACCCGGGCTGCTGTCCGTATCCCTGCTGCGGGTAGCCCTGCTGCGGGTAGCCCTGCTGGCCGTAGGGGTCCTGCTGGCCGTAGCCGTCGCGACCCTGCTGGTCGTCCGGGTAGCGGCCGGGTGCCTGACTCATGGCGTGTTCTCCTGCGGATCGGGGGCTCGCGGCCCGTCGCCGCGACGCGTCGGGGTCGACGGACGACCTGGTGCGGAACTGTCCCGTGTGCAGCGCGTCGGAACGCTCCAGAGAGACTACGACCTCACCGTATGTTTCCCACCCGCCCTCTGTGAGGTGCTCCTCCACGACCTCGATCAGCGAGTGGGTGATGGTCTCCTCGTCGCCGGCCAAGCGTTCGTGGTCTGCGGGACTGAGCACCACCGTGTACTGATTGGGCGCCAGGCGGCGCCCACCTGCCAACTCTCGCACGCCGTCCTCCGCCTCACGGCGAAGACCCTGTGCGATCTCCTGCGGGACGACCTTGCCACCGAACACGCGTGCGAAGGCGTCACCCACCAGTCCCTCGAGCTTGCGCTCGAAGCGCTGTGCGCGCCCCACCCGCGATCCCTCCTCGTCCGACACCTCGCGCGGCCGTCCCGGCTCTGCTGCCCACTCCGGAGTGTCGCCACACCGAACCGGCGGGTTCGATGGTATCGGTCGCCGCATCCCGGGCGCCGACCTCCTTCGGAGTGGCGGGATCTGCCCGTGCTAGCGTTCCCCACCGATCACTCCGGGCGAGTGGCGGAATGGCAGACGCGCACGGTTCAGGTCCGTGTATCCGGAAGGATGTGGGGGTTCAACTCCCCCCTCGCCCACCAGCGAGCAGGGCCCCGGTCGTGACCCACGGCCGGGGCCTTTCTCGTATCCACCCGGGAGAGGACTGGGCACGATGCACGACGCACGCCTCCTGCTGGAGCTGGGTGACTCCGCGGTGCGCCGCCTCGCCCGCCGCGGCTACGAGCTCGACCTCGCGGGCCTGGAGGCGATGTCGTCGCGGCGGTCGGCGGCGATCGGGGCGGTCGACGAGCTGCGCGCGGAGTCCAAGCGGGCGGCGGCCGAGGTCGGGAAGGCGGCGAAGTCCGGCGCCGCGCCGGCCGAGGTCGACACGCTCAAGGAGCGCGCCCGGGAGCTCAAGGACCGCATCCGCGCGGCGGAGGAGGAGGTCGACGCCGCGGAGACCGCGTTGCGCGACCTGCTGCTGACGATCCCGAACCTGCCGTCCGACGCCGCGCCCGACGGCGACTCCGACGCCGACGCCGTCGAGGTCCGCCGCGTGGGCGAGCCCCCGGCCCTCGGCTTCGCCCCCCGCGACCACGTCGAGATCGGCGAGGCCATGGGCATCCTCGACCTCGGGCGGGCCGCCAAGCTCTCGGGCGCGCGCTTCAGCATCGCCCGCGGCCCGGGCGCCGTGCTCGAGCGGGCGATCGCGTCCTTCTTCCTCGCGCTGCACACCGGGCGCCACGGCTACACCGAGTTCTCCGTGCCGTACCTCGTGACCGCACCGACCATGACGGGCACCGGGCAGCTGCCGAAGTTCGAGGAGGATCTCTTCCGGACCGGTACCGGCGACCGGGACCTCTACCTCATCCCGACCGCCGAGGTGCCGCTCACGGCGTTGCACGCCGACGAGATCCTCGAGACCGAGAGCCTGCCGCGGGCGTACACGTCGTGGACCCCGTGCTTCCGCTCGGAGGCCGGCTCCTACGGCCGCGACACGCGGGGCATCCTGCGGCTGCACCAGTTCTCCAAGGTGGAGCTCGTGCGGGTGTGCGCGGCCGAGGACTCACCGGCCGAGCTCGAGACGATGCTCGGGCACGCCGAGGCCTGCCTGCAGGAGCTGGGCCTGGCCTACCGCGTCGTGCGGCTCGCCGCCGGGGACATGGGGTTCAACGCCCAGCTCACCTACGACGTCGAGGTCTGGCTGCCGAGCCAGGACACCTTCCGCGAGATCTCGTCGTGCTCCGACTGCGGCACCTTCCAGGCGCGCCGCTCCGGGATCCGCAGCAAGGACGCGCGGGGTACGCGGGGGCAGGTGGCGACGCTCAACGGGTCGGGCCTGCCGATCGGGCGCACGATGGCCGCGATCCTTGAGCAGTGCCAGGCGGAGGACGGGTCGGTGACGCTGCCCGAGGTCCTCGTGCCCTACACCGGGTTCCGGCGGATCCTCGCCGACGGCACGACGGCGTAGGCGCTATCTCCTGATCGCGGCCAGCTGGTGGGCGTGACCGACGAGGCGGTCGTCGGCGTCCCACACGCGGCAGGTCTCGTGCATGCGGTCGGCGCCTGCGCGCTCGACCCACTGCACGACGCGCAGCGGGCCGGGCGCCGGGTCGGCGACGACGTGCGCCGAGAGCGACATCGTGGGCGACCAGCCGGACAGGCCCATGTCGAAGGTCGCCGGCGGCAGGATGTCGAGCGCGACCAGCAGGCCGTCCGCGGTCCACGGCCCGCCGTCGTCGAGGGCGGCCCACCCGGCGATGCGGCCCTCGCCCGACGGGCTGCCCCGCAGGAACCCCGCGGTGCGCGGGTCGAGGCGGGTGTCCACCGCGTCCATGATCGGGAGGGAGCCGCGTCCGTCCTCGTCGGAGCCCGACGGGCTGCGCGGGCAGTCCTCGCGGGGCGTGAGCTCGGGCGGTCCGGGCTGCCGGTCGTCGGCCGACGGTGCGGCGGGCGGGCCCAGCACGCACGCCGTCTCGACCGCCGGTCCGTCCTGGTCGAGCAGCACGCGCACCTGGGACACCCCGCGGCCCAGGCGCAGCACGGTGACCTCGAGGGTCGCCGGGCCGGGCTCGGGCGCCCGCAGGAACGTCCCGGTGACCGCCTGCGGGCAGGTGTGGTCGGGACGCTCCGCCGCGATCGCCGTCCGCGCCGCGCGGGCGGTGACGGCCAGCAGGTACCCGCCGTGGAGCTTCGGGCCGATCGACCACTGCTCGTCGAGCAGGACGTGGAAGCGGCCGGGGTCGTCGGTGGGCTCGGTGCGCAGGGCCTTCTCGAGCTCAGCCACGGGCGGCGCCGCGGACCGTCGCGGTCCGGCTCTGCCCCGCGGTGTGTCCCGCGGGCCGGGGCATCACGACTGCGGCGGGCGCGGCCAGTCCGCGGAGTCGCCGCTGCCCGAGCTCGTCGGCGGCGTGGTCGGCGGCGTGGTCGGCGGTGTGGTCGGCGGTGTCGGGGGCGCCGTGGGCGGGGTCGGCGTCGTGGGCGTCGTGGGCGTCGTCGGCCGGTCGCTGGGCGGCGTCGCGGTCGGCGGGCCGACGGGGCCGGTGGTGGCGTCGGAGCCGGCGGTCGGGTCGCCCGCGGCCGCGCCCGGGGCCTGCGGCTCGCCGGTGCCCTGCTTGCCGACCCAGCCGACGCCCTCGCCGACCTTCGCCTCGGCCTTGCCGATCTGCTCGGAGTACTTGCCGCCGGTCTTCTCGTCGACCCAGCGGGCCGCCTTGCCGATCGAGCCGAGGATCGAGTCCTCGTTGTCCGACACCTTCTTGCTGACGGTGTCGCGCAGGTCGTTGACGAACTGCTTGCCCTGCTGCGCGTAGTCGTCGCGGCTCATGGGTCCTCCACGTGACCAGGGGTCGAATCGGCACCGTACCCGCGTCGGGAGGCGGTCCACACCCGTGCGTGATCGGGGAGGTGCTGTCGCGGACCGTGGTCCGTGCGGCAGGGTGGCCGTCGGTCGCGCCGGGCGGCCAGGCACGATGGACACGGACGGGCCCGGGTCCCGGCGACCACGCCGGGGCCGGACGGGGCCCCGGCACCCCGCGGAGCGGCACTCCGCGGGAGTACGCGGATCGAGGAGGCGCGCGGGCGTGAGTTCGACGGAGGCGGGCCCGCCGCCGACGGTCGGTGGCGGTCGCTACACCCTCGGCGACCTCATCGGGCGCGGCGGCGCGGCAGAGGTCTTCCGCGCCCGCGACGAGCTCCTCGGGCGCGACGTCGCCGTCAAGCTCTTCCCCGCCGGTGTCGGTGAGGCCGACGAGTCCCGCCGACAGCGCGAGGTCCAGACGCTCGCCGGGATGAACCACCCGGGTCTGGTCACGATCTACGACGTCGGCCAGGAGCGCGACCGGGCGTACTTCGTGATGCAGCTGATCGAGGGGGAGTCCCTCGCCGACCGCATCCGCAGCGGCCCGCTCGCCCTCGGCGACGTCGTGGCCCTCGGCGCAGCGCTCGGTGACGCGCTGACCTACGTGCACCGCCACGGCGTGGTGCACCGGGACATCAAGCCCGGCAACGTCCTGCTCGACACCGACGGCCGCCCGCACCTGTCGGACTTCGGCATCGCCGTGCTCGCCGACGCCACGAACATCACCGCCACCGGCATGGTGATCGGCACCGCGTCCTACCTGTCGCCGGAGCAGGTCCGCGGCCAGCAGGTGGGCCCGGCCTCCGACGTCTACGCGCTGGGCCTGGTGCTGCTCGAGTGCATCACCGCGCGCCGCGAGTACCCGGGCAACGCGCTCGAGGCCGCCGTCGCCCGCCTGCACCGCGCGCCGGAGATCCCGCCCGACCTGCCCCCCGCGCTGGGCAACCTGCTGGCCGGGATGACGCTCGACGAGCCGACGGAACGCCCCACCACCGAGCAGGTGGTCGGCGAGCTGCGGATGCTCGGCCGCGAGGTCGGGATGGACGCCCAGACCGTGCTGGCCCCGGCGCCGGTCACCGGCAGCGGCGCGATGCGCACCACCGCGATGGGCGGCACGACCGGCCCCACGGCGTACGCGCCGATGGGGGCGACCAGCGGCCCGACCCGCGCGATGGGCACGCCGCCCGGCGGCTACGCCCCGGCGGCCTACGGGGCCACCGGCGCGTACGGCGCCGGCCCGACCGCCCTGGTGGGCGCCGGCGAGCCGCCGCCGGAGCCCGAGCAGAAGCCGCGGCGGGGCCGCCGCGCCGCGGTCGTCGCGCTGCTGGCGCTGCTGCTCGCCGGCGGTGTCGGCGGCTACTTCCTGCTCTCCAACCGCGAGGACGCGGCGCCACCCGCGCCGGTCGTCCCCGCGCCGGTGCTCACGACGAGCAGCACGACCACCACCGAGCAGGAGACGACCACCCGCTCGCGGCGCACCACCGAGCCGACCACGACGACCACCGTGGCGCCCCCGCCGGTGACGACCGTGCGGCCGACGACGACCACGACCACCGTCGTCGTGCCACCGGCCAACCCCGGTGGAGGGACCGACACCGGGACCGGTGCCGGTGGCACCGACGGCGGGACGACCGACGGCACCGGGGGCGGCGGCCTCGTCGGCGGTCGCCAGGGCACGACCGGCGGCGGCACGAACTGAGCCGCTAGACCCCGGGCCCGAACTCCCCGGCGACGACGCCGTCGCGGAAGGCGGTCCACTCGTCGTCGCGGAAGTGCAGGACCGCGCCGGACGAGGTCTCGAGCACCGCGCGGTCGCCGGCCGGGCCCGCGCTCACCTCGACCGCGCCGTTGGCGGAGGGCACGTCGCGGGCGACCTCGTCGAGGAACGCTGACCACGCGTCGCCGTCGAGGTGCAGGACGGGGCCGCCGCCGTCCTCCTTGGTGTCGCGCAGGTAGGCCGCGCCGTCGGCCTCGAGGACCTCGACGCAGCTCGCGCCGTTGGAGCTGAAGCTGGAGGTCCGCCATCCGTGCGTCATGAGCTCGTCTCCTTGCTGCACCAGGGGAGCGATGCGGGCCGCGAGACGGGCCCCCCGCCGCGGCTGAAGGGCTCAGGGCCCCAGCGTCGCGCGCCGGGCACGGATCACCTCGAGGGAGGCGTCCTCCGGCAGCGCCGCGCCGCGCAGTCTTGCAGCGGTCGTGCGGTATCCGCCAATCCGGTCGGGATCCTGGACGTAGACCGCGCCGTCCTGGAACTCTACGTAACCGATCGATCGCGCAGCGTCGAAATCGAGCAGCGTGAACTCGCCGTCGAGCCCGTCGTGGACGGCGACCGCCAGCGGCATCACCCGGATGGACACGTTCTTCTGCTCCGAGAGAGTGAGCAGGTGGTCGAGCTGCGTCGCCATCACCGCACGTCCGCCCACCATGCGGTCGAGGATCGTCTCCTCGATCACCGCCTCGTAGCGGAGCGGCCGTGACGCGTCGTGCAGACGCTGCTGGCGGGCGAGGCGCAGCCCGACGACGCGGTCGACGTCGATCACGGGCACGCGCAGGGCGTCCTGGAGCAGCGCGGTGGCGTACGCGCGGGTCTGCAGCAGGCCGTGCAGGAGCAGCGGTTCGTAGGCGAAGGCCGCCGAGGCGAGGCCCTCGAGCCCGACGAACGTGCGCAGCCAGTCGGGCACGACGTCGGCGAAGGGCGCCCACCAGGTGCCGCGGTCGGCCGCCGACGCCAGGGACGCGAGGCGCTCGACGTCGGTCGGGTCGGCGCCGTAGGAGCGCAGGAGCCTGCCGACCTCGTCGGGCCGTTGCTGGTTCTTGCCCTGCTCCAGGTAGTTGATCTTCGCGTGGGTGCAGCCGAGCACGCGCGCGGCGGCGGTCTGCGTGTGGCCGGCCCCCTCGCGTGCGGCGCGCAACTCGTGACCGATCAGCCAGCGCAGGGCGCTGGGGTCGGTGCGGTCGGCCTCCACCGGTCCCTCCCGTGCCACCGGCGCCGCCGGTCGGCGCCGGTCGTCCGGACGAGGGTAGCCAGCAGCGCCGACACGAAGCGGTGAACTACGCTTCTCCCTACATGTAACGTCGGGCGACGCAGCGGCGCGGAGCCCGGCCCCGGTACTGGCGCGTCACCCGTGGAGGCCGTCGGTGGTTGTCGAACGTTCGGTCGAGCCCCACCAGGACCCGACACCGCTGCCCGGCGGCCCGGACTGGATCGCGCAGTGGATCCTGCCCGCCGAACCGGCGAGCGGGACGACGACCACCACCGCGACCGGCCACCGCGCGACCCTCACCCACTGCCGCTGCGGGCTGCCGGTGGGCGGCGACGGCTACGACGTGGCGGCCGACCCGGAGCCCGCCGAGGTCGCCTCGGTGACGGTGCTGGGCCAGGTCCCCGGGGTCGCCCGCTGGGATCGCGGCGCCGACGGGCTGTGGCACCCGGCCCGTTCGCGCTACCAGCAGGCCGGGCCGCCCGTGCCGTGGCGGGCGCTGGGGGTGTGCGCCGAGCACCGGCGCCACCGGATCGTGCCGGTCACCCGCCGCGCGCGGTGACCCCGGCGAGCGTCACCCGTGGCGCCGGAACAGCGGCGCGCGCCCGGGCGGCTGCTCCACCTCGCCGACGGCGGGCGCGTGCGGGACGTCGAGGGTGACGGGCTCGTCGGCGGCGAGCTTGAAGTCCTCACCGTGGTGGCCGAGGGTGATCTCGTCGCCGCTCTCCAGCGTGTAGGTCACCGACGCGCCCTCGGCCGCGATGTGCAGCGAGCGCCCCCGCCACTGGATGCGGAACCGCACGCCGGAGAGCGCCTCGGGCAGCCGCGGCGCGAACGTCAGCCGCCCGTCGTGGGTGCGCATCCCGCCGAGGCCCATGACGATCGCGGTCCAGGCGCTGCCCATCGCCGCGAGGTGCACCCCGTCGCGCACGTTGTGCTCGAGGTCGGCGAGGTCCATCTGGGCGGACTCGCAGAGGTAGTCGTAGGCGAGGTCCATGTGGCCGGTCTCGGCGGCCATGACCGCGAGCGTGCCGGGGGAGAGCGACGAGTCCCGGACGGTGATCCGCTCGTAGTAGACGAAGTTGTCGTACTTCTGCTGCGGGGTGAACGCGTCCGGGCACTGGACCATCGCCAGCACGAGGTCCGGCTGCTTGACGACCTGCTTGCGGTACAGGTCGAAGTACGGGTAGTTGAGCAGCAGCGGGTAGTTCTCCTCGGGCGTGTGCTCGAAGTCCCACACCGCGTGACGGGTGAAGCCCTCGCTCTGCTGGTGCACCCCGAGCGCGGAGTCGTAGGGGATCACCATCGCGTTCGCGGCGCTGCGCCAGCTCGCGATCTCCTCCGGTGAGACGTGCAGCCGCTCGGCCTCGCGGGGCCAGCGCACGGCGGCGTCGGCCGCGCCGCGCAGGTTCTTCTGCGCCATGAGGTTCGTGTAGACGTTGTTGTCGGCGACGGCCGAGTACTCGTCCGGGCCGGTGACGCCGTCGATGCGGAACGCGCTGTCGCTGTCGTGGTGGCCCAGCGAGCGCCACAGCCGCGCCGTGGCGACGAGGAGGTCGACCCCGACCTCGCGCTCGAACGCCTTGTCGTCGGTGGCCGCCACGTAGCGCATGACGGCGTCGGCGATGTCGGCGTTCACGTGGAACGCGGCGGTGCCGGCGGGCCAGTAGCCCGAGCACTCCTCGCCGTTGATCGTCCGCCAGGCGAACGCGGCGCCCTCGAGCCCGAGGTGCGCGGCGTGCGCGGTGGCGATGTCGAGCGTGCTGTGCCGCCAGCGCAGCGCGTCGGCGGCCGCCCGCGGCTGGGTGTACATGAACACCGGCAGCACGAAGGTCTCGCCGTCCCAGAAGCTGTGGCCGTCGTAGCCCTGGCCGGTGAGCCCCTTGGCCCCGATGGCGCGGTGCTCGGCGCGGGCGCCGGCCTGCAGCACCTGGAACAGGCAGAACCGCAGCGCCTGCTGCAGCCGCGGGTCGCCGTCGATCTCGAGGTCGGCCTTCGCCCAGAAGTCGTCGAGGTACTCGCGCTGCGCGGCGACGAGGCCGTCCCAGCCGGTGTAGACCGACGCGTCGAGGGCGGCCTCGACCTGGTCGACGATCGCGGGCTGGGAGCGCTGGCTCGACCAGCCGTAGGCCATGTACTTGACGACCTGGACGGACTGGCCCGGCTTGAGGCGCGTGATCACCGTGGTGCGCCCGACGTTGTTCGAGCACGAGCTCGTGACCTTGGCGTCGTCGGGCCCCTCGACCTGGTGCTCCATCGCCGCGCCGACCCGCAGCTCCGAGCGCCGGGTCTGGTGGGTCATGCGGGCGCCGTGGCTCGAGTTCGAGTGGTGCTCGGGCACCAGCACGTCCTGCAGCGCGGCGGCGACGCGCGGATCCCCCTCGATCACCGGCATCTGCTCGTTGGCGAAGAGCTCCGACTGGATCACCAGCAGCGCCTCGGAGCCGGCGTCCTCGGGCACCGAGACCTCGTAGCGGATCGCGGCGACGGCGCGCTGCGAGAACGACACGAGCCGCTCCGAGGTCACCGTCACGCGCTGGCCGTTGGGCGAGACCCAGTCGACGTGGCGCGTGAGCGTCCCGGCGCGCATGTCGAGCGTGCGGTGGTGCGCGTTGACCTGGCCGTAGCGCACGTCGAGGGGCTCGTCGTCGACGAGCACGCGGATGAGCTTGCCGTTCGGGACGTTGACCAGCGTCTGGCCCTCGTCCGGGAAGCCGAAGCCGCCCTCGGCGTGCGGCAGCGGGCGCGACTCGAAGAACGAGTTGAGGTAGGTGCCCGGCATCGCGTGCGGCTCCCCCTCGTCGAGGTTGCCGCGCATCCCGACGTGGCCGTTGGCCAGCGCGAACAGCGACTCGGTCTGCGGCAGGGCGTCGAGGTCGACGTGCGGCTCGTGCACGGTCCAGGGGTCGACGCGGAACGGGTTGGCGATCACGGAGGTTCTCCTCGTGCGGGGGCCGGGGCCCGCCGGGAGCGTCGTCGATCTCCCCGCGGAGGTCGGCGCGGAGAATAGTCCGGCCGCGCCTACCGTGGACCCCATGGCCTCCCGCGTCCGCATCCCCCGCTCCGATCTCGAGGTCCACCCGCTCTGCCTGGGCGGCAACGTGTTCGGCTGGACCGCCGACGAGGAGACCTCCCACGCGGTGCTCGACGCCTACCGCGCGGCCGGCGGGAACTTCGTCGACACGGCCGACTCCTACACCTGGCGCGTCGAGGGGAACTCCGGCGGCGACTCCGAGCGGGTGCTCGGGTCGTGGCTGTCCTCGCGGGGTCGGGACGACGTCGTCGTGGCCACGAAGGTCGGCTCGTGGCCGGAGCGCCCGGGCCTGGCGCCGGACAACCTGCGCGCCGCGTGCGACGACTCGCTGCGCCGCCTGCAGACCGACCACATCGACCTCTACTACGCCCACCGCGACGACCCCGACACGCCGCTCGAGGACACGCTGGGGGCGTTCGACGAGCTGGTGCGGGCGGGGAAGATCCGCCACGTCGGGCTGTCGAACTACTCGGCGCCGCGGCTGACGAGCGCGCTGGAGCTCGCGGACCGGCACGGGCTGGCCCGCCCCGTCGCCCTGCAGCCGCACTACAACCTCGTCGAGCGCGCGGTCTACGAGGACGACCTCGCCGAGGTGGCCGCGTCCGCCGACCTCGGCGTCATGCCCTACTTCGCGCTGGCCAAGGGGTTCCTGACCGGGAAGTACCGGCCCGGGGATCCGGCCCCGGACACCAGCGGCGCGATGGCCTCGGCGCGCGCCGGCGGTGCGGTCGAGTACCTCGACGACCGCGGCGCCCGCGTGCTCGGCGTGCTCGACGAGGTCGCCGGCGCCCACGCCGTCCCGGTCGCGGCGGTCGCGCTCGCGTGGCTCGCCGCCCAGCCGACCGTCACCGCGCCGATCGCGTCCGCCCGCACGGTGTCCCAGCTCGGCACGATCCTGCCCATGGCCGAGCTGACCCTCGCCCCCGACGAGCTCGCGGCCCTGACCGAGGCCTCGGAGGACACCCGATTGGCGGGGTGAGCGCCGCTCGGGTGTCATGGGCGGTGTGAGCGCGCTCTCCTCGGTGCACCGCGCCCTGCAGGTGCTCGAGGTGGTGGCCGCGGCCGGTGACGGGATCACCGCCAAGGCCGTCGCCCGGCGGCTCGAGTACAACCTCTCGACGACCTACCACCTGCTCGACAGCCTCGTGTCCGACGGCTACCTGGTGCGGCTGGAGACCTCGCGCGGCTTCGGGCTGGGCCCGAAGGTCCCCGCGCTGCAGGACCGGCTGGTCGCCCAGCTGGCCGTCCCGCGCGGCCTGGGCCGGATCCTGCGCTCGGTCCACCGGGCCGCCGAGGCCGGCACGCTCTACACCGCGTTCCGTGGCGAGGACGTCGTGGTCGTCGCGCACGACGACTGCGCCAGCCACCCCGTACCGGTCATCTCGTCGTGGCGCGGCGCGCTGCACGCCACCGCGGTCGGCAAGCTCCTGCTCGCCGAGTGCCCCGACGGGGCGCGGACGGCGGTCCTGTCCCGCGACGGGCTGCCGTCGCTCGCCTACCGCACGATCACCGCCCGCGCCGACCTCGACCGCGAGCTGGAGGCCGTGCGGCGGCGGGGTGTGGCCACCGACCGCGGCGAGTTCCACGAGCGGCTCGCCTGCCTGGCCGCGCCCGTCCGCATCCCGGGCGAGTCCGGCGAGCCGACCCTGGTGGGCGCGGTCGCGGTGGCCGTGCCCGTCGTGCCCGCCGGCGGGCCGGGCAGCATCGCCGACCGGCGCGACCGGCTGGAGCGCGCGGTGCGCGCCGGTGCCGACCGCGCCGCCGGCGCCCTGCTCGCCCCGGTTTCCGGTGGGTGGGAGAGTCACGAGCCGCGCGCCGCCCGTCGCGGATAGCGTTGCCTGCATGAGTGCCCGGACCATCGCCCCGTTCCGTGCCGACCACGTCGGGAGCCTCCTGCGCCCGCCGGCCCTGAAGCAGGCCCGCGACGACCACGCCGCCGGCCGGATCGGCGCCGACGAGCTGCGCAAGGTCGAGGACGACGCCATCCGCGACGCCGTCGCCCTCCAGGAGGACGCGGGCCTGCAGGCGGCCACCGACGGCGAGATGCGCCGCACGTCGTGGCACATGGACTTCCTCTACCAGCTCGACGGCGTGACCTCGTCGCAGGACTCGTCGGTCGAGGTGGCGTTCCGAAACAAGTCCGGCGACCTGACGTTCGCGGCGATGTCGCTCGTCATCGACCAGCGGATCGGGATCTCGCAGACGATCTTCGGCGACGCCTTCGCGATGCTGGCGTCGACCGTGACCACCGCCGTCCCGAAGCTGACGATCCCCTCGCCCTCGATGCTGCACTACCGCCTCGGTGGCGCCCCGGTGCACGAGGGCTCGCCGTACTCGGACCCCGACCAGTTCTGGGCCGACCTCGCGGCCGCCTACCGCAGCGAGGTCGCGCGCCTCTACGAGGCCGGCGTGCGCTACCTCCAGCTCGACGACACCTCGCTGGCGTACCTCAACGACCCGGCCCAGCGCGAGTCGATGGCGGCACGCGGCGAGGACGCCGACCACATGCACGAGCGTTACGTCCGCACCATCAACGAGGTCCTGCGCGACCGCCCCGCCGACCTGCGCGTCACGACCCACATGTGCCGCGGCAACTACCGCTCCTCGTGGGCGGCCGAGGGCGGCTACGACTACGTCGCCGAGACCGTCTTCGGTGGCCTGGAGATCGACGGCTTCTTCTGCGAGTACGACGACGCCCGCTCCGGCGACTTCTCGCCGCTGCGCTTCGTCCCGCGCGGCGACCAGCAGGTCGTGCTCGGCCTCGTGACGACGAAGACCGGCGAGCTCGAGGACCCGGACACGCTCAAGCGCCGCATCGACGAGGCGTCGAAGTACGTGCCCCTCGAGCAGCTCTGCCTGTCCCCGCAGTGCGGGTTCTCGTCGACGGTCGAGGGCAACGACCTCACCGTCGACCAGCAGCGCGCGAAGCTCGACCTCGTCGTCTCCGTCGCCCGCGACGTCTGGGGCTGACGCGACGCTGTTGCAGCGAACGCGCTGTTCGCTGCTTCTATGCGCGCAAAGTCCCCGTTCGCGAGGACCCGGAGCTGTCGCGACCGGCCGAATGCCCGTCCCCATCGGCCGTTCGCGTCCACAGGGCACACGGTGCTCGCTACCGCTCCGGAGGCCGGCGGGCCGACGCTCGTCTCCATGCCGCGTCGTCCCCGGGTGGATCCCGTCGCCATCGCCTCCGTCGGACTCTTCGGCGTCGCGGCGGTCGCCGACCTGACTGCCCTCGGATTGCCGTCCTCGACGGTCGCCCGGCGTGTGCAGGCGGGTCACGCGCGGCGCGTCCTCCGGGGCGTGGTCAAGGACGGGCGCGACGAGCCGACCGCTGATCAGCGCGCGGCAGCGGCCCTGCTGTACGCGGGTGCGGACTCGGTGATCAGCGGCAGCGAGGCGCTGAGCCGATACGGCCTGACGAACCCCACGCCCACCGGACGGATCCTCGTGCTCGTCGGCCCCGACCGTCAGCGGACGTCCTCGGCGTTCGTGGAGATCGAGCGCACGGAGCGCCTCCCGGAGCCGGTCGACGTCGGCGGACTCACGCTCGCCCCACTGGAGCGCGCCGTCATCGACACGGTCCGGCGCCTCGACCGTCGGGATGCCGTCCGCGCCGTCCTCGCCGAAGTGGTCCAACGGAAACGGACGACCGTCACTCGCCTGCTCGCCGAGCTGGCCGCTGGCTCGCAGCGAGGGAGCGCGCTTCCTCGGCGGGTGCTCCTCGAGGAACTCGCCGAGGGCGTCCGCTCGGTCGCCGAGGGGTGGGCGCACGATCTCCACCAGGAGAGCGGGCTCCCGCCCGTGCTCTGGAACCCGCGGCTCTACGACCCGTCGGGCACCTTCATCGCCGAGGCCGATGCCTACTTCCCCGACGTCGGCATGGTGTGGGAGATCGACTCCTACAAGCACCACTTCCTGCTCGAGGACTGGGACCGCACGCTGCGCCGGCGGGCCCGTATGCAGGCGTACGCCCTCGTCGTGGCCCACACACGGCCCCGGCGGTTGCTCACCGACAAGGCGGCCGTCGTCGAGGAGCTGTGGGGATCCTATCGGCTCGCCGCCGCCCGACCGTGCCCGGAGATCGATGCTCGCCCCGCGTCACGCGACTGAGCTCTGACCCCGTCGCGAACGGGGACTTTGCGCGCATAGAAGCAGCGAACAGCGCGTTCGCTGCGCACCGCGGCGCCCGGCACATCCCGCTGGCCGAGAGCGAACGGGGACTTTGTGCGCATAGAAGCAGCGAACAGCGCGTTCGCTGCAAACACCACCGCGCGCCCGCCCCCCCGCGTGGGCGGGAGAGGCGGGCGCGCTCGGGGGTGTCAGACGCCGTAGCGGGCGGCGAGCTGGCCCCGGCAGATGCTCGTGTTGGCGTCGACGCCCACCTGGTAGCTGCGTGCCTTGCGCAGGTGCAGCGGGAGGGCCTCGACGCCGACCGTGGCGCCGGTGGGGTCGACGACGAGGGGGTCCGCGTCGTCCGACGGGATCCCGAGCTCGCGCCGGCGCGTCCGCAGGCGCCGGAGGTCGTCGCTCGCCGGTGCGTCGCCGAGGGTCATGCGCGCGACCTGCTCCGGCGTCGCCCCGGCGGCCATGAGCGGACGGACGACGAGGTCCGTGCCCGCCATGAGCGCGCGCTCGGTGAACGTGCGCCGCAGGTCGTCGAGCTCGGAGACCGCCTCGCCGACCTCGGTGCCCGCCATGGACGACACGAAGCCGGCCCGGGCGGCGACGCCGGCGTTGATGGCGTCGGAGGCGAAGTGGTCGACGAGCACGACATCGGGCCGGACGACGCCCGGCACGGCCGCGACGGCGTCCCAGGCGTCGGCGACCATGAGGAACGCGAAGTTCGGGGCGCAGAAGTAGGTGGGCAGGCGCAGCGCGACGTGCGCGACCCCGTCGTCGGTCACCGAGCACGAGCCGACGAAGTCCAGCGAGACCACGTCGGTGTCGAGCTCGGGGTCGCGGACGGTGCGCAGCGCCTCCCACACCCCGCCGGCCACGGTGGCCGGCGAGGCGTCGGAGGTCAGCGTCATGCCTGGGCCACCTCACGGTCGACGAGCTCGGCGTCGTCCGGCGAGGCCGGGGCGCTGGTGTCCGAGGACAGCTGGCACTCCGCAGGCACCGGGATGTCGTAGAGCCGGGCCGCGTTCAGGCCGAGGATCTTCTTCTTGCCGTCGACGCCGAGCCGCGGGTAGTCGTCGTACTCCGCGCCCTCCGGGAAGTCCCAGTCGACGAGGCCCTCGACCTGCCAGCGCGGCTCCCAGATGTTGTAGTCCGAGCCGAAGGTCATCTTGTCCTCGCCGACCCAGAACAGCAGCTCGCCCATGACCTTGGCGAAGAAGCGCGGGCGGGCGTGCATGAGGCCGCCGAGCACGACCGAGAGGCCGGCGTAGACGTTGGGCTCCTGCGTCGCCATGAAGCAGAAGTCCTCGATGCGCGGCAGGCCGACGTGCTCGACGATGAAGTTCAGGCCCTGGAAGTCGGTGGCCGCGTGGTCGACGTCGGAGACGTCGAACGCGTCCTTGTCCAGCGGCCAGATCGTCGGGCCCTTGTGGACGTGCACGTTCTTGATGCCCAGCTCCTGGGCCCGCTCGAGGAAGCGGTAGCACTCCGGGTCGGAGAGCTTGAACCCGCGCGAGTCGCCGTTCCACTCCGCGGTGTACAGCTTCACGCCGGTGGGCTGGTAGATCTCGACGTTCTTCTCGAACTCGCGCATCCCGGCGTCGCCGTCGCGCGGGTCGAAGCGCGTGTTGACGCGGAACTTGTCCGGGTGCTTCTTCGCCAGCTCGCCGTTGCGCTCGCTGGTGTTGAAGCCGTCCTTGTACCACTCACGCAGATAGGTCGACTGGAAGATCGCGACGTCGACGTGGCCCTCGTCGAAGACCTCGCGCATCAGCTGGTCCTCGGAGACCTTCTGGAACTCCTCGAGGGACTGGTGCGTCTCGGCCGGGCCCAGCGACTGGTAGGCGTGGAAGCACTCGATCCAGCCCTTGGCGTACTGCTCCGCCCCCGGCACCCAGTTCTCGGGCGAGGCGTCCCAGTAGTGCATGTGGGAATCGACGACGAAGTACTTCTCACCGTTCTTCTCGTACACGGCGACGGCCTCCCGCGCGGTCGTGGTGGTGGGTGTGGTGGTGGCCACGCGGTCCACATCACACGTGATCGTCTTCGCGTGGGCAAGACCACGGTTTCCACCCGCCGCCGAAACGGACTAATCGGGCACGGCCTCGCGCACGCGTACGGTCGGCCGCATGCGCCTCGTCATCGCCGGTGGACACGGCAAGATCGCGCTGCGGCTCGAGCGGCAGGCGGCCGCGCGGGGGGACGCCTCGGTGGCGCTGATCCGCAACCCGGACCACGCCGACGACGTCCGGGGGGCGGGCGCGGAGCCGGTACTGGCCGATCTCGAGGAGATCGGCTCCGGTGACCTGGCCCAGCACCTGACCGGGGCGGACGCGGTGGTGTTCGCCGCCGGCGCGGGTCCCGGCAGCACCGCCGAGCGCAAGGGCACCGTGGACCGCGACGCCGCCCTGCTGCTCGCCGACGCCGCCGCGGCCGCCGGGGTCCGGCGCTACCTGCTCGTGTCGGCCATGAACATCGACGCCCCGCCCGCGCCGGAGGACGACGACTCGGTCTGGGCCCACTACCTGCGGGCGAAGAAGGCCGCCGAGGACGCCCTGCGGGCACGCGGCGACCTCGACCTCACGATCCTGCGCCCCGGGCGACTCACCGACGACGCGGGCACCGGACTGGTCCGGCTCGGCCCGGCCGGGGGCTCACCGCCGGTCGGCTACGGCGAGGTGACGCGCGACGACGTCGCGGCGGTCCTCCTCGCCCTGCTCGACGCCCCGACCTCGGCGGGCGAAGTGCTCGACCTCATCGGGGGCACGGTGCCCCCGGCCCAGGCCGTCGGGGCGGCGACCACCTAACCGATCAGACCCTGCTCGCGCAGGAACCCGCGCGCCACCTCGTCCGCGCTCCGGCCGCCGGCCGAGACGCGCTCGTTGAGCCCGCGCATCACCTGCTCGGTCAGGGTCGGGGCGAGCATCCGGCCGAGCAGGGCCAGCCGCGGCGCGCGTTCCATGACGTCGGTGCGCACGGTCAGCGCCGCGTTGTAGGGCAGGAAGTAGCCGCGGTCGTCGACGAGGGTGGACAGCCGCAGCGGGTTGAGCCGCCCGTCGGTGGCGAACACCTCGCCGAAGGTGCACGGGTTCGCCGCGGCGATGGCGGGATAGATCTCCTCGATCTCCCGGGTGTCGAGAGCCTGGTCCCCGAGGGTGATCCCGTAGGTCGCGAGCAGACCCTGCAGGCCGTCCTCGCGCCCGGTGAACTCCTGGTCGACGCAGAGGGTCGCCTCCGGTGAGCCCGAGCGCACCAGGGCGGCGAAGTCCGAAATGGTGCGGACCCGCAGGCGCTGCGCGGTGTCGGTGCGCACGCCGAGGGCGTACGTGTTGTTGAACGGCGTCGGGTCGAGCCAGGTGATCCGGTTGCCGGCGTCGGCCTCCTTCACGGCGTCGTAGAGCGCCGTCGGATCGGCGATCGTCGACTCCTGGGACAGGTACGTCCGCCAGGCCGTGCCGGTGTACTCCCAGTACATGTCGATCTGGCCGGTGGCCAGCGCGGCGCGGACGTTGGCCGAGCCCTTGGTGTCGCAGCGGTCGACCACGGTCGCCCCGGTCGACTGGAGCAGGGCGATCGTCATCTTGCAGAGCAGGAGCTGCTCGGCGAACTCCTTGCCGCCGACGGTCAGCGTCTGCCCGGTGAGGTCCAGCTCGCGCGCGAGGCTGCCCGGCGGGGTCAGCCGCTGGGCCTCCGCGCAGCCGGCGGCGGTCGCGAGGAGGACGGTGACGAGGAGGGCGGTCAGGACCAGGGAGCGCCGCAGTCGTCGCACGGGCAGGGCCTCCGCGGTCGGAACGGTCGGAACGGTTGTGGACGATCGAGGTGGCACGACGACGACGGCCGGCCGGGATCCCGGGGGATCCGCGACCGGCCGCCGTCGTCACGCGGTCAGTGACTCATCACCGGCTCACTGGCCGCCGATGAACCCCTGCTGCTGCAGCCAGCGCGTGGCCACCTGCTGGGGGTCCTGCCCCTGCGAGGAGACCTGGCCGTTCAGGTCGAGCATGACCTGGTCGGTCAGACGCGGGGTGATCGCGTCGAAGACCCGCTGGACGCTCGGGTTCCGGTCGAAGACCTCCTTGCGGATGGTCGGCGACGCGTTGTACTTCGGGAAGTAGTTCTTGTCGTCCTGCAGCGTCACCAGGTTCAGGCCGGGGATGCGGCCGTCGGTGGTGAAGACCTCACCGAAGTTGCACGGGTTGCCGTTGGCGGTGGCCTGGTAGATGGCGCCCGTGTCGAGGGTGTTCAGCTTCGGCGGTCCGGTGGGCGCCGGGTTGACGCCGTAGGTCCGGAACAGCCCGGCGAGGCCGTCGTCGCGGCCGGCGAACTCCGCCTCGACGCAGAGCGTCGCGGCGGGGTTGCCGCTGTTGGTGAAGTTCGCCCAGTCGGTGAGCGTGCGCAGATTGTTCTGCTGCGCGAACGCCTGGGTCACCGCGAGGCCGTAGGTGTTGTTGAACGGCGACGGCGGGAGCCAGACGATCTGGTTCTGCGCCAGGTCGGCGTCACGGACCGCGATGTACTGCTGCTGCGAGTCCGGGATCGGGCTGGCCTGCTTGAGGTGCGTGATCCAGCCGGTGCCGGTGTACTCCCAGTACATGTCGATCTGCCCGCCGACGAGGGCGGCGCGGGTCGACGCGGTACCGGTGATGTTGCAGCGGTTGTTGGCCGTCGCGCCCACCGACTGGAGGGCGGCGATGGTCATGTTGCAGAGGACGAGCTGCTCGTCGAACTCCTTGCCGCCGACCGTGTAGGTCTGCCCCTGCAGGTTGATGCCACTGGCCGCGAGGCTGCCGCCCTGGGCCTGCGGCTGGCCGCTGCCCGAGAGGCCGCCACAGCCCGCGGCCAGGAGGGCCGTGGCGGCGAGCGTCACCGCGCCCGCCCGCCAGCCGGTGCGACGGCCGGAGCGGCCGCCGCGGAATGTCCACCGCACGTTGTTCTCCTTTTCCTCCGGGGTTGGCCGGGCCTCGCTGGCGGGGCGGACGGCCGAGACGAAAACCAGGGCCGGCCTAGCCGGCGCGGGACACGACGACGCGCTCGGCGACGCCGGCGAGCCAGTCGATGAGCAGGGCGAGCGCGGCGATGATGCCGCCGGCCACGAGCAGGACGTTGATGCGGTTGAGGCGCAGGGCCTGCTGCACGAGCTCACCGAGCCCGCCCGCACCGATGTAGCTCGCCAGGGTCGCCGTGCCGACGTTGAGCACCAGCGCCACGCGCAGACCGGCGACGATGACCGGCACCGCCAGCGGGATCTCGACCCGGAACAGGGTCTGACGCGACGTCATCCCCATGCCCCGGGCTGCCTCGATCAGCGACTGGTCGACCTGCTGGAGCCCGACGACCGTGTTGCGGAGCACCGGCAGCAGGGCGGCGATGGTGAGACCGACGATGGCCGTCCAGAAGCCGAAGTCGAGCCAGAACGCCATGAGCAGCAGCACGCCGAACGGGGGCAGCGCCTGGGCGAAGCCGCCCACCGCGAGCACCGGGCCCTGGGCCCGGCGGGCGCCGCGGCGGCTCAGCACGATGCCCAGCGGCACCGCGATCACCAGCACCAGCACCGTCGACGTCGCCGCCAGGAGGATCTGCTGCCAGAGCAGCCCCCCGACGTTGTCGGGCGCGAGCACGCGCTGCTCGATGGTGTCCAGGTTGCGGGTGCCGACGTAGAGGAACAGCGCCACCAGCAGCAGGATGATGATCGCGGGCAGGATCACCAGGTCGTAGTGCTGGCTCCAGAGCGAGGTGATCCGGCCCTGTCCCCCTTCGGCCTCCTCGACCGACTCTTCGGCCTGGAGGTCGACGGTCTCCGAGGTGGCCGTGCTCACGCGTCACGCTCCCGGGTGCGCAGTCCGCTGACGAGGTCGTTCCAGTGCAGGACACCCTGGGCGCGGCCCTCTTCGTCGACGACCGCGACGAGGGAGGCGGAGCCGTCGAGCATGACGTCCACGGCGTCGTACACGGTGCCCGAGATCGGGACCGTCACGAGCGCGACGCCCGCGGCGTCGGCACCCGGCAGGTGGCGCCACGACACCGGCTTGCCGGACGCGTCGACCTCGGCGACCGGGCTGCCGTTGCTGTTGCCGACGGCCTTCTCGTCGGTCTCGATCGGGTGCAGCTCCAGACGCGCGAGCTCGAGGAGGGACAGGCGCCGGACCGCGGCGCCGCCGCCGACGAAGTCGGAGACGAAGTCGTTGGCGGGACGGGTGAGGACCGTGTCCGGGTCGTCGTACTGGGCCAGGCGGCCGGTGGAGAACACCGCGATCCGGTCACCGAGCTTCACGGCCTCCTGGAGGTCGTGGGTGACGAAGGCGATCGTCTTGCCGACCGTGCGCTGGATCTCGAGGAACTCGTCCTGGAGACGGTCGCGGGTGATCGGGTCGATCGCGCCGAAGGGCTCGTCCATGAGCATGACCGGCGGGTCCGCGGCGAGCGCCCTGGCGACGCCCACGCGCTGCTGCTGACCACCGGAGAGCTGGCGCGGGTAGCGGCTGCGGAACGTCGCGGGCTCGAGGCCGACGAGGTGGAGCAGCTCGTCGGCGCGCTCGGCGATCCGCTTCTTGTCCCAGCCCAGCATCTTCGGGACGACGCCGATGTTGTCGGCGATGGAGAAGTGCGGGAACAGGCCGCCCTGCTGGATGACGTAGCCGATCTCGCGGCGCAGCTGGTCGCCGTTGACGTGGGTGACGTCCTTGCCGTCGAGCAGGATCCGCCCCGACGTCGGCTCGATCAGCCGGTTGATCATCTTCAGGGTGGTCGTCTTGCCGCAGCCCGAGGGGCCGATGAGCATGACGATCTCGCCCTGCGGGATGGCCATGTCGAGCTGGCTGACCGCGGGCACCTCGCTGCCCGGATAGATCTTCTCGACGCCCTCGAGGACGATCATGTCGGACTTGCCGGCGCCCTGGGGCGTCTCGACGACGGGCTGGTCTGTGCTCTCAGACACGGATCCCCCTGGGAATGGTCAGGCGCTGGACGATGGCGAAGAAGATCTCGAAGACGGCGGCGACGACGAGGCACAGCAGGGTGCCCGCGAGGACCTGGTAGAAGGAGTTCGCCGCGCCGATGCGGGAGATCCCGTTGAGGAGCAGGATGCCGAGGCCGGGCCCCTGGACGACGGCGCCGACCACGGCGATCGAGATGGAGATCAGCGTGGTGACGCGGATGCCGTTGAGGATGACCGGCCACGCCAGCGGGAGCTGGATGGTCAGGAGGCGCCGCACGCGGCCGTAGCCGAGGCCACGGGCGGACTCGAGGACGGCGCGGTCGACCGTGGTCAGGCCGGCCACGGTGTTCCGCAGCACCGTGTAGAGCGTGTAGATGATCAGCACGATGATCGCGGTGGTGACCCCGAGCCCCGTGATCGGCAGGAAGAGCGCGAACAGCGCCAGCGAGGGGACGGTCAGCAGCGCCGCCGTGAAGACCAGCCCGCCCTCCCGGATGCCGGTGGCGAACCAGTCGAGCGAGTAGCGGCGCGGGTCGGGCTCGCCGGTGGACACCGCCAGGCCCAGCGCGACGCTGATCAGCGAACCGATGCCGACGGCGATGAGCACGACCAGGAAGTGCGCCTGGGTCAGGAAGACGATCTGCTGGGAGTTGGTGGCGAGATAGTCCAGGAAGTTCACGACGCTCCTCTCTCGGGAGCAGGGGGGGTGGACAGGGAGGACACGGCGTCGCTGCTCGTGGCGGGTGGTCCGGCGCGGGCGGCGGTGTGCCCGGCGGAGGTGGTGACACCCGCCCCCAGGGCGCGCGAGAGGTCGGAGGCCGCGCGCAGCACCGCGGCGCGGACCTCGTCGAGGACCGGGTCGACGCGGGACTCGGGGCCGCTCACCCCGAGCGCGGCGACCACGGTGCCGCTGCTGTCGCGCACGGGGGCGCCGAGGGAGAGCAGGCCGCGGTCGGTCTCGTGGCGGGCGAGCGACCAGCCGCGGCGGCGTTCGTCGGAGACGCGCGCGACCAGCTCGTCGAGGGACCGCGGCGCCGCGGGGCCGGCGGGACCGAGGCCCTCCGGCACGATGATGCGCGCGATCGCCGCGGTGTCGAGATCGAACAGGAGCGACCGACCGGTGGCGGTGCACGACAACGGCACCGTGCGCCCCACCCACCCCGCCGCGCGCAGCTCGCTGTCCGGCGCGGCCGTGCTGATCGTCATGACGCTGCCGCCGCTGCGGATGCCGACGTCGACCCGCTCGCCGAGCAGCGCGGCCTCGCGGGCGACGGCGGCGTCGGCCTCGTCGCGCAGACGGCGGTCGACCGCCGTCGCGCCGATCGCGAACAGCCGGGTGCCGATGCGGTAGCGCAGGGAGCCCGGCTCGCGGTCGACGTACCCGGCGTCGGCCAGCAGCTTCAGCAGGCGCGAGACCTGCGACTTGTCACGCCCCAGCTGGCGGGCGATCTCCACGACGCCCAGGGCGGACGGGCCGCCCGGTGTGCCCAGGAGGTCGAGGACGTCGAGCGCGCGGTGGACCGGGCCACCGGCCTCGTCGCGGGGACGGCGGCCGCGGGGCGCCGGGGCGGTGGCGGACGGCTCGGTGGCCGCGATCGCGGCCGCCGGGGTGCGCTGGGCCGGCGCGTCCGAGCCTCCGGTGCGCGCACGAGGACTCACGACCCGCCCTCCCCTCCGCGCCTCCGCCGGCCCCGGGGCGACCCGCTGAGCGGGGCGTCAGGGGCAACGACCGTTGTCCCTGCGACAACGGCTGCGGGGACAGTAGGCGGCAGAGCGGGGCGTTGTCACCCCGTTGGTCCGACATTCGAGGGACGTTTACCCGGAGCCTCGGCCGCACTCGGTAGTGGGCCGTGCCCGCTCAGGACGTCCACAACCGACTTCGAGCAGCTCCAGGCCGTGACAGTGACCCGCGACACGTCCGAAGGCGCGCAGCTGTCACGGGGAGTCACATGATGGGCGTATTAAGATCGTGATGTGGACATCGAGGCAACGTAGCCCGTTCGGATCAACGGGAGCGGGCGCCCGGTCGACTCAGGATGGTGTCGACGGGTTCCGGGTCCCGAGCGCGGCGCGCGACGGCTCGCCGACGCCCCACAGCGCGAGCAGCCGGGTCTCGACGCGGTCGAGCTCGCCGGACACCGCGAGGTGGGCGCTGCGCCGCCGGCTCGAGGGCATCTGCTCGGCCGCGCGCACCGCGGACTCCATGTCGGCGAGGCGCTGCTCGGCGTCGTCGACGAACGACCGGATGTCGGTCGCCCGCGCCTCCTGGCCGCTGCCGTAACGGGTGCGCAGGTCGTTCGCCGAGGTCGCGAGGTTGTGGATGCGGGCGTAGAGGGCCGCCCCGCGCCCGGTGAAGTCGGCGAGCTCGTCGGGCGCGACGCCGAGCTGGCGTGCCCGGTGGGCGTCCCAGCGGTCCCGCGCCTCGCCGACCGCCTGGTAGACGATCGGGGCGACGACGGGGACGACGATCCGGGCGATCCCGATGTAGCGCTTGATCTTCGCGCCGGTGAGCGGGTCCGCGGCCGTGCCCTCGAGGTCGGTGCTCTCGTCCTTCGCGGCCTTCTCCTCGGCCTTGCGACGCTTCTTCGCGGCCTTGAGGGCCTTCTTGTCCCCGAGGATCGAGGCCTCCTGGGTCTCGGCGAGCAGGCGCTCCGCACGGGCCGCCCGCCCGCGCTCCTTCTGGGCGGCGACGGCGAGGTCGGCGGCCTTCGGGCTCACGACGAACACGTCGTCGGCCACCTCGAGCTCGTCCGCGGCCGTCGCGGTCCGCCCGCGCCGCAGCAGTCCCATGGACCCTCCCGATCCTCGTGCCCGCGTCGCGCGCGGGCGAACGCCCGCACCCTAGTGGCGGGCGCCGCCGTGCGTCGGGCCGCGGACCGGCCCGGCGCGTCGGTGCGCTGGGCCTCCGGCGCCCCGTCGGCCGCCGAGTGCCCTCCTCGCCCGGGCGCCACACCCCACCAGTCGGTGATCACGGGCGGAGCCGGGGTGGACGTCCTCGATCGGGCGTGTCGGGGTGGCGTGGGAAGCTCGGACCATGAGCACGACGACCGAGCGCGAGGCCGACGACGGGTGCGTCCCCGCCTCGTCCGCCGTGCCGCGCCCGGTCCTGCTCGACGCCGCGGCCACCACGCGGTGCCGGCGCCGGGTCCACCTCGAGCACGTCCCGCCCGAGGACCTCCCGCCGGGCAGCGTGCCGACCGACGAGGACGCCGACCCCGGCGTCGCGATGCGCCGCGCCGACGCCGCGGCCCACCGGGCGACGCTCGCCGCGCGGTGGGCGGAGCTCCTCGGGTCGCGCTGGGTGTCGGTGCCGCCGACGTCCGGCTCCCGGGCGCGGGCGGCCGCGACGCGCGCGGTGCTCGCGGATCCGGACCTGCGGGCCGACGTCGTCGGCGCGGCCGAGCTGCCCGCGGCCGAGGGCAGGCGCGGCGGCGCAGAGGCGCTCGTGCGGGCCGAGCCCGGCGATCCGACGTCGGGGTGGTGGCCCCTCATCGTGGTGCGCCACCGTGTCACCGACCCCGGCGAGGGCGCGCTGACCTCCCCGCTCGCGCAGCCCCACCCCGCCGCGGCGCGGCCCGACGAGTCGCGCCGGGTCCGCACCGTCACGCGCGACGTCCTGCGCCTGGCCCACCTGCACCGCATGCTGCGCGCCGCCGGGCTGGCCCCGCCGGAGCGCACGGACGAGCCGGTGTGGGGCGGGGTGGTCGGCCTCGACACCGACGTCGTGGTGTGGATCGACCTCGCGGCCTCCGGGGGGTCGGGCGGGCGCAGCGCCCTCGAGACCTACGACCGCCGGCATGCCGACCGCCTCGCCGTGGCGGAGGCGGCCCGGCGCCGGGCACCGGCGCTCGCGGAGCCCTCCCGGATCACCGAGTGCCGCCGGTGCCCGTGGTGGCCGACGTGCGAGGCCGCCCTGCGCGGTACCGACGACGTCAGCCTCGTCGTCCGGGGCGATGCCGCGCTGCAGCTGCGGGGCCGCGGCATCACGACGGTGCGCGAGCTCGCGGCCCTCGACCCGGCGGTCGGGCTCCCGGGGCCCCCGCCCGACGACCCCGAGGCCGCGGACACGTCGGCCGCTCCCGAGGGCCCGGACCTGGTCGAGGCGGTGGCGCTCGCCCGGGCCTGGCGCGGTGACGTGCCGCTGGTCCGCCGGGTCGCGCGTCCCACGGTCGCGCGCGGCGACGTCGAGCTGGACGTCGACATGGAGAGCCTCGGCGAGGACGGCGCGTACCTGTGGGGCGTCCTGCTCACCGGGGCCGACATCGGCCTCGAGCAGGGCTACCGCGCCTTCGCGACGTGGGATCCGTTGCCCACCCGCGACGAGGGCCGCTCGTTCGGCGAGTTCTGGACGTGGCTCGCCGACGTCCGTGCGCGGTGCGCCGCGCGCGGGCTCGTGCTGCGGGCCTACTGCTACAACGAGCAGGCGGAGAACCGCTGGTTGCGCGCCTCGGCCGAACGGTTCGGGGGGATGCCGGGAGTGCCGCCGGCGGAAGAGGTGGAGGAGTTCATCGCCTCCGACGTCTGGATCGACCTCTTCCCCGTGGTCAGCGAGGCGTTCCTCTGCCCGCACGGCAAGGGCCTCAAGCGGGTCGCGCCGTCGGCGGGTTTCGCCTGGCACGACCCCGAGGCGGGCGGCGAGAACTCCATGCGCTGGTACCGCGACGCGGTCGGGCTCGACGGCGGCGAGGCCGACCCGGCGCAGCGCGAGCGCCTGCTCGTCTACAACGCCGACGACGTGCGGGCCACGTGGACGCTGCGCACGTGGCTGACGTCCGACCGTGTCCTCGAGGTGCCGCACCTCGCGGACCTCACGGCGTGACCGGCGGTGGCTACCGGGGCTGCATGCGCAGGCCGCCGTCGAAGCGGATGACCTCGCCGTTGAGGTAGTCGTGCTCGATGATCTGGGCGACGAGCTGCGCGTACTCGTCCGGGCGCCCGAGACGCTTGGGGAACGGGATGCCCTCGGCCAGCTGCTCGCGGAAGGACTCCTCGACCCCGGCGAGCATCGGGGTGTCGATGATGCCCGGGGCGATGGTCATGACGCGGATGCCGTACTGGGCGAGGTCGCGCGCGGCGGGCACCGTCATGCCGACGACACCGCCCTTCGAGGCCGAGTAGGCGATCTGGCCGATCTGGCCCTCGAACGCCGCGACCGAGGCGGTGTTCACCACGACGCCGCGCGTGCCGTCGGCGAGCGGTTCGGTGGCCGCGACGGCCTCGGACGCGAGACGCATGACGTTGAAGGTGCCGATGAGGTTGACGCCGATGACCTGGTTGAACACACCGAGGTCGTGGGGGCCCTTCTTCGACAGCACGCGGCCGGCGGTGCCGATGCCCGCGCAGTTGACCACCACGCGCAGGGGCAGGCCGGTCGACGTCGCGGCCTCGACGGCCGCGGCGACCTGGTCGCCGTCGGTGACGTCGGCGCCGACGTACTCGACGTTCTTGAGCTCCTCGGCACCGTCGACGGCCTTCGGGAGGTCGATGGCGATCACCCGGGCGCCGTCGTCGGCGAGCCGGCGGACGGTGGCGCCGCCGAGGCCGGAGGCCCCGCCGGTGACGATCGCGGCGACGTCGGTGGTGTCCATGTCTCTGAGAGGCTCCTCTGCGGCACGGGGATGGGAGAGCCTCGCGGAGGCTATCGCCGACCCCGTGGCCGCTGCCGTCAGCCCTGACCGTTTGTGCTCAGGGCCACCGCTCGCCCCTCACCGGCGGGTGATGCCCAGCTGGAGGTCGTCCAGGTACTGCGAGGCGAACCCGGCCTCGGAGTAGGCGAGGTAGAAGTCCCACATGCGCACGAAGGTCTCGTCGAACCCGAGGGCGCGCACCTCGGCCTCGTGGGAGAGGAAGGTGTCCCGCCACCGCCGGAGGGTCTCGGCGTAGTCGAGGCCGATCGAGCGGCGGTCGACGACCTCGAGGGTCGTGTGGCGCGCCAGCGTCTGGTCGATCGCCTCGAGGCTCGGGATGAGACCGCCCGGGAAGATGTACTTGTGGATCCAGGTGTACGACGACTTCGTCGCCTGGAGCCGGTGGTGCGGCATCGTGATCGACTGCAGCCCGAACCGCCCCCCCGGGGCCAGCAGGCGGTCGACGGCGCGGAAGTACTCGGGCCAGAACCGCTCGCCGACCGCCTCGATCATCTCGATGCTGACCACGGCGTCGTACTCGCCGACCGCCTCGCGGTAGTCCCGGACGTCGATGGTGATCCGGTCCGAGACGCCCGCGCTCTCGGCGCGGGCCCGGGCCAGCTCGGCCTGCTCCACCGAGAGGGTCAGCGTCGTGACGCGGGCGCCGCGGCGCGCGGCGCGGATGGCCGCCTCGCCCCAGCCCGTGCCGATCTCGAGGACGTGCTGGCCGGAGCGCACGCCGGCGAGGTCGAGGATGCCGTCGATCTTGCGGTGCTGGGCGTCGACCAGCGGCTCGTCCGGCCGGGCGGGGTCGAACCAGGCCGCCGAGTACATCATCGACTCGTCGAGGAAGAGGCCGAACAGGTCGTTCGACAGGTCGTAGTGGCGGTGCACGTTCTCCTGTGACGCCGCGGCGTCGGCCGCCACCTCCTCGCGGGGCTGGCCGCGGTCGTAGAGGCGGCGCAGGTTGCGCAGCGGGCGGGGGACGAGCACCTCGACGTGGTCGGTGAGGGTCCGCAGGACGCCCACGAGGTCGTCGGAGTCCCAGTCGCCGACCATCCAGCCCTCGCCGAAGCCGATCAGGCCGTGGCGGCCCAGGCGGGTGAAGAAGGCCTCGGGACGGATGAGACGCAGGCCCGGTCCCGCGGGGTCGCCCTCGACCGTCCCGTCGGGCCACACGAGGTGCAGCGGGATGCGCCGGACCGCCGCGCGGACCAGGCCGCGGGCCACCGTCATGCGGAGCCGGTTCTCCCCCGGGTCCTGCAGGCCCGGCCAGATGCCCTCCGCCGGGCGCGGTACGGCCCGACGGGTCGCCGCGGAGGCGGAGGTGGTGCGGGAGCTCGGTGACACGTGTGTCGTCCTCTCGTCCGCGGCCGCACGTCTCGACCGCTCGGCCGTCCTGCTCGATCGGTCGCGCACGACCGTCGCCGCCACCTTCGTGATCGGACGCCCGGGTGTTCACCGGATTTCACGGAGATCAGCGGACGGCACCCGGTGGGCGGTCGACGGCGACGATCACTCACCGAGCGTCTCGGTGCGTTACCGTGCGAATTCTGCCCAGGTCGGACGGCATCCGTCCGGCGTCGGCGAGGGCCGCGGAGGAAGGTGTCATGGGCGTCCCCGAGCAGCTGCGCCGGCTCGACGAGGACCTGGCCACCGGGCGTGTCGACGCGGAGTCCTACCGGCGCCGCCGCGACGAGATCCTCGCCACGCGGCTGCCGCCGCCCCCGCCACCCCCTCGGGACGACCTCGACGACAGCGAGCTCGACGCCGCGGAGCGCGAGCTGGGTTTCGACAGCGGGTTCGAGACCGGCGTCGGGACGGGGTCCGACGGTCCGTCCGGTCCGGCGACGTCGACGGGCCGCCCACCGCCGTCCGTGCCCCGGGACCCGGGCCACCCCCGCCCGCCCGCCGGTCCGACCCCGCCGGGCGCCGGCCCCCCGCCCGGAGGCGCGCGACCGCCGGCACCTCCGCGTGGTGCTCCGGCCGGCCCCTACGCCGCGTCGAGCCCGCCGCGCCGGCCGGGATCGCCGGGAGGCCCGCCGTCCGCTCCGACCCGACCGGGGGCGCCGCCGCCTCCGGCAGCACCCGGTGCTCCGCGCGGCGATCGCCGCACCGCGCCGTCCGGGACGCCCCGGGCGCCGGAGCCGGGACCCGTCGTCGGCGGCACGGGCCCCGTCGACACCGGCGTGCTGCGTGCCGCCGACCCGCGGTCCGGGAGCGTCCCCGCCGGCCGACCACCCGGCCGGGACGGTGGAGAAGCGACCGATGCGGGGGAACGCCCGGACCGGCCCGCGCCATCGGTCGACGACCCCACGTCGGCGGCGGCGGGCGCGTCGGCCGGGATCCCGTCCACGTCGCGAGAAGCGATGCCGCGCGAGCAGCGCGGCGACGTCCCGACCCGTGGGCCCGCCGGTGACGACCCGTACCCGGCGACCGCGGGCGCCGGCGACGGGCCGGCACCGGTGGACGCTGCGGTCGGCGAGGAGCCCGACGCCGCGGCCGGCGCGCCGGCCTCGGGAGGCGGGGACCGCCCACCGCCCCGGACGACGGACGACGCCGCGGCCGGGCGCGCCTCCGAGGCGCCGGGTGTTGGCGGCGTCCCTGACGACGCGCCCGTGTCGGGGAGCACGGTCCGGGCGGACACCCCCGGGTCCGGCGGAGCCCCGGCCGGCGATCTCGGCATCGCCGCGAGCCTGGCCGGGACCGCGAGCCCGGTCGGCGCCGACGCCGCGAGCGCCGTCGGGGAAGCGTCCGGCGCGGACGAGATCGCCGGGGCGACGTCCGCGGCACCCTCGAGCCCCGCGACGGACGCCACGCGCGACGCCGCCACACGCGAAACCGCCGCCGCCAGCACGGACAGCGCGGCCACGGGTGGCGCGTCGGCCGACACCGCGGCCACGGGTGGCGCGCCTGCGGGTGGCACGGGCACCGATGGCGCGGCCGGCGGCGCCCCCGAGACCGGCGCCCCCGAGACCGGCGCTACCCACACCCGCACCACCCCCGGCGCCGGCCCGACACCTGCGACACCTCCCGAGGCGCGTCCCGACCCGGCGGACGACGAGCCCGACGCCGAGCCAACGTCCGCACTCGCGCCCGCGCCCGGCGACGCTCCCGGGACGGCGCGGCCCCGCGGCATCCCGGTGCCGGCGCCGGTGGCCGACGCGCCGCCACTGCCCGGGTCCGGCGGCACTGCGCCCGCGCTGCGCCCGCCACCGCCCCCGGCCGAGGACGAGGCCGCGCAGACCGACGAGCGACCGCTGCCCGCGGACCCCTTCCCGCCGCCGTTCCGCTGGTCGGCGGCGGACGCCGGCGGCGAGGACGCGCCGTCGCCGGACACGACGCAGGTGGTCCGGGACGCGGCCGGTCCGGTCGCCGACCGGACGCAGGTCGTGCCCGGTGGCACGGCGGGTGGTGAGGAGACCCAGGTCGTGCCGCAGCGTGCGGTGCCGGTCCGCGGAGCGTGGTCACCGGGTCCGGCACGACCGCCCGTGCCACCGCCCCCGGAGCGCACCCAGTTCGTGCCCGGTTCGGTGCCGGCCCGCGCCGCCGGCGGCGGGGTGGCCCGGCCGGAGGAGACCGCGCCGCCCTGGGTGCACGCCGCCGCCGCGCGGTCCGAGGGTCTCCAGGGCCGGGAGCTCTTCGCGCGCGGGCCCGGGCCGCGGGCGGGCGCGATCCTCGGCACGGCCGCGGTCCTGCTGCTGGTGGCGATCGTGCTCGTCGCCTCGATCGCCCTCGCCTGAGCGGCCCTCGCGGGGCGCTCACTAGGCTCGACCCCGTGGCGACGATGGTCACCTTCCAGGCCCACCCCGACGACGAGTGCATCACCTGCGGCGGCGTCATGCGCTCCGCGGCGGAGGCCGGACACCGCGTGGTGCTCGTGGTCGCCACCCGCGGCGAGCACGGCGAGATCGTGCCCGGCGTCCTCGACGAGGGCGAGACGCTCGCCGAGCGCCGCGTCCGCGAGACCCACGCGGCCGCGGAGGTGCTCGGCGCGGCACGGGTCGAGTTCCTCGGCTACGTCGACTCCGGCATGGTCGACACCGACACCAACGGCGCGCCCGGGTCGTTCTGGTCCGCCGACGTCGAGGAGGCCGCCGAGCGCCTCGCGGACATCCTGCGCGAGGAGGACGCCGAGGTCCTCACGGTCTACGACCGCATCGGCGGGTACGGCCATCCCGACCACATCCAGGTCCACCGGGTGGGACGGCGGGCCGGGGAGATCGCGGGCACCCCGCGCGTCTACGAGGCCACCTCCAACCGGGACGACTTCCGGCGGATGGTGGAGATGGCGCGCGCCGCGGGCGAGGAGGTGCCCGACCTGGACAGCGAGGCGTTCGGCTCGCCCGAGGCGGTGCTCACCACGCGCGTGGACGTCACGCCGTGGCTCGGGGCGAAGCGGGAGGCGATGCGCGCGCACCGCAGCCAGATCGCCGAGGACTCGTTCTTCCTCGCGCTGCCCGACGACCGGTTCGCGCTCGCGTTCGGCACCGAGTGGTTCATCCGCGTCGACGGCGACCCCGCGCACCGCGAGGACACGCTCTTCCCTGCGGAGACCTGACGGACGGACGTCTCGCCCGGCGTGGTGGTATGGGTCCGACATCCGCTGACGGACGGAGCCCGCGCGATGCCCAGCGAGATCGTCGTCGACCAGCGCGGCGTCCGGCTGGCCGCCTGGCACGTCCCGGCGACGACCGACGACCTGCGCGGCCCCGCCGGGCGCCCGTGCGTCGTGATGGCCCACGGCTTCGGCGCCACCCGTGACAGCGGCCTGCTCCCGTTCGCCGAGCGCTTCGCCGCCGCCGGCGCGGAGGTCGTGGTGTTCGACTACCGGGGCTTCGGCGCCTCGGAGGGCGAGCCGCGCCAGCTCGTCGACCACCGCCGCCACCGCGAGGACTACCACGCCGCGATCGCCCGGGCCCGCGCGATCGAGGGCGTCGACCCGGACCGGATCGTGCTCTGGGGCAGCTCCTACTCGGGCGGCCACGTCGTCGCCGTGGCCGCCCGCGACAGCCGGATCGCGGGCGTGATCTCGCAGGGCGCGGCGATGGACGGCCTCGCGGCGGTCGCCGAGATCCTGCGCTACGCGGGCCCGGGTCAGCTGCTCAAGGTGTCGGCGCACGCCGTGCGCGACGCCGTCGGGTCGCTGGTCGGCGCCCCGCCGCACCTCGTGGGCATCGTCGGCCCGCCCGGCGCCACGGCGGCGATCACCGCGGCCGACGCCGAGCCCGGCTACGGCGCCATCACCGGCCCGACGTTCCGCAACGAGATGCCGGCACGCGGGATCCTCGCCATCCCGTTCAACCGCCCGGTCGCCGACGCGGCGCGGGTGCGCTGCCCGATGCTGGTCGTCGTCGCGGCGGCCGACTCGATCGCCCCGCCGGCCGCCGTGCGTGCCGCGGCACGGCGGGCGGGCGGACCGGTCGAGGTGCTCGAGCTCGACTGCGGGCACTTCGACATCTACGTCGGCGAGGCGTTCGCGACGTCCGTCGCGGCGCAGGTCGCGTTCCTGGAAGGGCTCTGAGCTGACGATGGGGCGAGCGGGCATGGTCCGTGGTGGTGGTTGGGCGTGGGCGATCGCGTCGCCGGCCCGTGCCGTCGCGCTCTATGCCGCGGCCGCGGTGGTGGCCGTCGGTGCCCTCTACCTGTACGCCCGGTTCGGCTTCACCGATCTCGCCCAGCTCGCCCAGACCGACATGGCCGACCACGGCGACTTCCTGAGCTTCGTCGGTTCCGCCGCGGCGTGGCGTGCCGGCGGAGATCCCTACCTGCCCGACCCGGTGGCGAACGTGGTCAACCTGAACCCGCCGTCGTGGATGCCGGTGTTCGCCACTCTCGGCCTCTTCGACCCGGTGGTGGCCTACCGGATGTGGACCGTGGTCTCGGTCGCCCTTCTCGTGGTGGCGGCGATGTGGGTCGCCCGGGAGATCGACGCGCCGCCGGCGGTGGCCGTGCTCGGAGCGGCGTCGTTGCTGGTCTCGGGCCAGGCCATCAGCGTCCTCTGGCAGGGCCAGGTGTACGTGCCGTTGCTGCTCGGCCTGATCGGGGCGTGGGTGCTCGAGCGGCGCGGGCAGACCTGGTGGTCGGCCGTGGTGCTCGGGGTCGTGGCGGCGCTCAAGCCGTCGATGCTGCCGCTGCTCGCGTGGCCTCTCGTGCAGCGACGGTGGCGCGACGCCGTGGCCGGGGCCGGAGGGTTCGTCGCGACCATGCTGTTCGGTGTGCTCATCGCGGGACCCTCGGCGACGGTCGGGTGGGTCCGAGCCCTGGCCCGCGACAACGGCGGCGGTTACTTCGAGAACGTGTCCTTGTCCAACCAGGCACGGCGGTTGTTCACCCCGAACTTCTCCACGGGCCACCTCGCCGACCTGCCCGCCGCGGTCCCGGCCGCGACGCTCCTCGGACTGGTCATCCTCGCGGTGACGATCTGGCTGGCCAGGAACCGCGAGCTGGGGATGTGGGCGATCGTCGCCGCCTCCCTGCTCGCGGCGCCCGTGTCGTGGCGGGGCTACCTCATCCTGTTGTTCCCGGCCGTCGTCGTGCTGCTGGCCCGCCGGGAGTCCCGCGCCGCCGGGGTGTTGCTCGTGGCGATCGCGCTGGTCCCCTTGACCCTGCCCGGACTGTGGCCGGACAAGACGACGGCGGAAGCCGTCATCGGGCTGCTGTTGCCGGTGGGCTACATGGTCGTGCACTGGGCGGTCGTGTTGTTCGCCGACGGGCGGACGTCGGCGACCGCGCCGCGCGCTGCCGCCGCGACCGAGGAGCACCGTCCGTCGGTTGCCGCCGTGCCCTGACAGGGCCGGGTGCCGACGAGCTCAGCAGCCGACGACCACCCCGGAG